>NZ_FNSQ01000005.1:703794-1407589 GCF_900105205.1 Microbacterium hydrocarbonoxydans
AGGGGCTGCTGCTCACGACCTACATCCTCAGCGGCATCCTCGCGGGTATCGCGGGCGTCATGTCGGTCGGCAGCGTGATGACGGTCGACATCTCGCGCACCGGTTATCAGCTGGAGCTCGACGCGATCCTCGCCGTCGTCATCGGCGGCGCGTCACTGGCCGGTGGCAAGTTCTCGCTCAGCGGGGCCTTCGTCGGAGCGCTTCTCATCGCGACGCTCGACAAGACGGTGCTGTACCTCGGCATCTCCTCGTCGGCGACTCCCGCATTCAAGGCGCTGGTGATCGTCGCGCTGTGCCTGCTGCAGTCGCAGCGCGTGCGCAGCTGGTTCCGTACCCGACGCAAGGCCCGACCGGTCGAACCGACCGTGGTGAAGGAAGAGGTGGCCGCATGAGCACCATGACCGCGACCCCCGCACCGCAGGCGACGGAGACCGTCGTCGACCGAGTGCGACGCATGATCACGGCGAACCCGTCGGTGCTGCCGACGATCGCCTCGGTCGTGATCTTCGTCGGCATGGTCGTGTTCGGCGAGATCGCCTACGGGCGCATCGTGCAGTTCAACACGCTGTCGAACCTGCTCATCAACAACGCGCACCTCATCGTGCTCGCCGTCGCCCTGACCTTCGTGATCCTCACGGGAGGAATCGACCTCTCGGTCGGCTCGATCATCGCCGTGTCGTCGGTCGCGGGGGTGATGCTCTCGAACGCCGGATGGAACGCGTTCGCCGTGATCGTCGCGATGATCGGCATCGGCATGCTCTTCGGGCTGGTGTCGGGAATCCTGATCAGGTACTTCAACGTGCAACCGTTCATCGCGACCCTCGCGATGATGTTCCTCGGGCGCGGGCTCGCCTCGCTGCTCAGCACCAAGCCCGAGCGACTCGGCGAGGACTCGCCCATCCGCTGGATCGGGACGCAGCTGAAGATCATCGACGGACCGAAGGTGAACGATCTCGTGATCACCCCCGCGGTGCTCGTCGCCGTGATCGTCGTGGCGGCCGCCTTCTTCGTGCTGCACCGCACCCGCACCGGACGCACGGTCTACGCGATCGGCGGCTCGGAGAGCTCGGCACTGCTGATGGGGCTGTCGGTGCAGCGCACCAAGGTGCTCGTCTACGTGATCAGCGGCGCCCTCGCAGGCCTCGCGGCGGTGCTCTACACCGCGCGGCTCGGCACGGCCCAGAACATCACGGGCATCGGCTGGGAGCTCGACGCGATCGCGGCCGCCGTGATCGGAGGCACCGTGCTCACCGGCGCCTACGGCTACGTGCTGGGGTCCGTCATCGGGGCGCTGGTGCTCGGGCTGATGAACGTGCTCATCACGCGTGACGGCGGCATCCCGCCGGAGATGACGACGATCATCACCGGCGGCATCCTGCTCGTGTTCGTGCTGCTGCAGCGGGCGGTGACCCGCAGACGCGAGTAGCGCGCGGGTTTCGCACCGCAGCGACGAACGGCCCCCTCTCGATCGGAGAGGGGGCCGTTCGCGGTGAGTCGGGAGCGGAGGTCACACCGTCGGGATCCAGACCCGCATGGTCGACGGGCCGCGGCGATCCCAGTCGTGGTACGGGATCAGCGCGGCGTCGATGCCGGTCAGACGTGGTCGCGCCAGGAATGCTGCGGGTCGAACCCCAGGATGCGGCGCGCCCTGTCGATCGACAGCAGCGTCTCGTTCGGACCGAACTCGCGGGCGACCGGGACGTCGGGGAACACCTCGGCGAGCAGCTCGGCGTTCGGGCGGGACATGACCGTGTCCGCCGCTGCGATGATGAACCGGTCGAACCCGGGAGCCGCGACCTCGAGCGCCCGCTGCACGGCCTGGGCGCCGTCTCGTGCATCGATGTAGCCCCACACGTTCCACTTGCGGCGCAGTGCATCGCCGTCGAAGTCCGGGAACTCCGCGTAGTCCTCCGGGTTCATGACGTTCGAGAATCGCAGCGCGGTGATCGACAGATCGGGGTGCCAGCGCACCAGCTCGGTCGCCAGCTGCTCCTCGAGCGTCTTGACCAGTGAGTACACGGATTCGGGCCGGGCCGGATAGTCCTCGTCGACGGGGACGTAGGGCGGCGGGACGTCGAACGGCAGACCCAGCACGGTCTCGCTCGACGCGTAGACGATGCGGTTGATGCCGAGGCGCACCGCCGCCCAGAACACGTTGAACGTGGCGGGCATGTTGTTGTGGAACGTCGCCACATCGCTGCGGATGCCCGGCGCGGGGATGGCGCCCAGGTGCACGACGGCGTCGACCCCGTCGTGGCGGTCGCCGACCGCGGTCAGGGCGTCGACGACCTGGCCGTAATCCGTCAGATCGACCTGCACGAAGTCGGGGCCGCGCTGCCCTGCGACGTCCATGCCGATGACCTCGTAGCCGTTCGCGCGGAGCTCCCGCGCGACGACGCTGCCGAGCTTGCCCGATGATCCGGTGAGTGCGATGCGCATGTGTCCAGAGTGGCACGAAGGCGGGCGGGGTGGGCCGCTCGGCATACACTCGTCGGCGTGAGTGACACGAGCAGCGACCAGCGACGCACCGTCGGCGTGCGTGAGGTCGCCGCCCGAGCCGGGGTCTCCCGGCAGACAGTCTCGCGGGTGCTGAACGATCACCCGGAGGTCGCCGCCGAGACTCGAGAACGTGTCATCGCCGCGATGGCCGAGCTCGGCTACCGCATGAACAACGCCGCGCGGGCGCTGGGGACGCGGCGCTCCCGGATCCTCGGGGTGCTCGCCTCGGATGCCCTGCAGTACGGGCCGTCACGGAGCATCGCCGCACTCGAGGCCTCGTCGCGAGAAGCGGGCTACTGGCTCAGCGCCGCCTTCGCCGATGCCGGTGACGCCGCGGCAGTCGTCGCCGCCGTCGACCATCTCGTCGTGCAGGGTGTCGAGGGGATCGTCGTCGTCGCGCCGCACGCCCGCACCCTCGAGGCCCTCGACGCGCTGCGCATCGGCGTCCCGATCGTGACACTGCACGCGGCCGACCGGGGGGCCAGGGGGCTGTCCGTCGACCAGGCCGCAGGGGCCAGGCTCGCCGTGGCGGCGCTCGCCGACGCCGGCCACACCCGCATCGCGCACCTGGCCGGTCCCGCCGACTGGCTGGAGGCGGAGTCGCGCGCTGAGGGATTCGCCGCCGAGATCGCCTCGCGCGGACTCTTCGCCGGCCCCGTCATCGAGGGGGACTGGACGGCGGGTTCGGGCTACGCCGCGGTCGAGGCAGTGCGGGAATCCGGCGTCACCGCGGTCTTCGCCGCCAACGACCAGATGGCGCTGGGGCTGCTCGGCGGCCTGCACGAGGCGGGGCTGTCGGTGCCGGGCGACATCAGCGTGGTCGGCTTCGACGACATCCCCGATGCCGCGTTCTACTGGCCGAGGCTCACCACCGTCCGACAGGACTTCGCGGAGTCGGCACGCCGCGCGGTGGCGGCGGTGCTGGCACGCGGCGCCGGGGCTGCGGCGTCCGACCTTCCTCCCGTGGCGCCAGTGCTCGTGGCGCGCGACTCGGTCGCCCCTCCCCGCTAGGGCGCCGGTGCGTCTCGGACCCGCCGCGCCGCGCCGTGCGGCGTCGACCCGCCGCGCCGTGCCGCGCCGCGCGACGCCGTGCCGCTCCACAACTCCGGAGATGCGCCACCGTGCCGAGCTGACATCGGTGTGCTCCCGTGACGCCGCCGCGCGCGCGGTGCCGTTGCTCCGGAGTTGTGGAGCGGGTCGCGTTCACAGCTCAGCATGAACGGCTCCACCCTGCCGCAGGGCTCGCGTGGTTCCGCGGCCGCGGTCGGGCCGGCGCTCGGCTCGTGCTGAGTTGTGAACGCCCGCCTCTCGGCACCGATCCCTTGACCGCCCCCATACCCCCATGACACACTGCTGTGACCGGTCACAGTGACCACCGCCGACCCTGAGGTACCCGTGAGCAACGAAGCCCCCGCCTTCTCCGACGAGATCGCCGCCTCCATCCAGGCCGTCCGCGAGGACGTCGCCCGCCTGCACGGCGAACTCGTCCGCTACGGACTGGTCGTCTGGACCGGCGGCAATGTATCCGGCCGGGTCCCCGGAGCGGATCTGTTCGTGATCAAGCCGTCCGGCGTGAGCTACGACGACCTGGCCCCCGAGAACATGATCCTCTGCGACCTCGACGGCGCCGTGATCCCCGGCACTCCCGGCAGCGATCGCTCGCCCTCGAGCGACACCGCCGCACACGCCTACGTCTACCGCCACATGCCGCACGTCGGCGGGGTGGTACACACCCACTCGACGTTCGCTGTCGCCTGGGCCGCACGTGGCGAGGAGATCCCCTGCGTCATCACGGCGATGGCCGACGAATTCGGCGGCCCGATCCCGATCGGCCCCTTCGCGATCATCGGCGACGACTCGATCGGCCGCGGCATCGTGCAGACGCTCACCGGCCACCGCAGCCGCGCTGTGCTGATGCAGAACCACGGGCCCTTCACGATCGGAGTCGACGCGAAGGATGCCGTGAAGGCCGCCGTCATGGTCGAGGACGTCGCCCGCACCGTGCACCACGCCCGAGAGGCCGGCCCGCTGATCCCGATCCCGCAGGAGGCGATCGACAGCCTCTTCGACCGCTACCAGAACGTCTACGGACAGAACTCGGACGCCCGACGATGAGCGACACGACCCGCACTGACACGACCACGACCAGCACCGGCAGCACCGCCCGCGACGACCTCCTCGCCGGCCGCGCGAGCCTGGGGATCGAGCTCGGCTCCACCCGCATCAAGGCCTGTCTGATCGGATCGGATGCCACCGAGGTGCTCGCCACGGGATCGTTCGCGTGGGAGAACCGCCTCGAAGACGGCCTCTGGACCTACTCGATCGACGAGGTCTGGTCGGGCCTGCAGTCGGCTTACGCCGCCCTCGTCGCCGACGCGCACGAGCGTCATGGCGTCCGCCCTGAGACCTTCGCGGCGATCGGCATCTCGGCGATGATGCACGGCTATCTCGCCTTCGACGCGCAGGGCGAGCTGCTCACGCCGTTCCGCACCTGGCGCAACACGAACACGGGCGCCGCAGCATCCGAGCTGACCGGCCTGCTGGGGGTCAACATCCCGCTGCGCTGGTCGATCGCGCACCTGCACCAGGCGGTGCTCGACGGCGAGCCGCATGTCCAGCAGCTCGACTTCGTCACCACCCTCGCGGGCTACGTCCACACGCGGCTGACGGGCGAGCGCGTGCTCGGAGTCGGCGATGCCTCCGGGATGTTCCCGATCGATTCTGCCACCGGCGACTATGACGAGCGGATGCTGCAGGCCTACGACGCCCTCGCCGCCGACCGCCTTCCCGCGTCGGCCCGCGCACTGCTCCCGACCGTCCTGCCCGCAGGCTCCGCCGCCGGAACGCTCACGGCCGAGGGCGCGGCCCTGCTCGATCCGTCGGGCGAGCTGACCCCCGGCATCCCGCTCTGCCCTCCCGAGGGCGATGCGGGCACCGGCATGGTCGCGACGAACTCGGTGTCGCCCCGCACCGGCAACGTCTCGGCAGGAACCAGCATCTTCGCGATGGTCGTGCTCGAGCGCCAGCTCGCCGAGGTGCACCACGAGCTCGACCTCGTGACCACCCCGGCGGGCGACGCCGTGGCGATGGTGCACTGCAACAACGGCGCGAGCGAGCTCGCCGCTTGGGCTGGCCTGTTCACGCGGTTCTCCGCCGCCGCAGGGCAGCCGCTGAGCGACGACGCCGTGTTCGATGCGCTCTTCCGCGAGGCTCTGGACGGCGAAGCGGATGCCGGCGGCCTGCTGGCCTACAACCATCTCGCCGGCGAGCCCATCGCGGGTCTCACCACAGGACGCCCGCTGTTCGTGCGCACCCCCGACAGCGCCTTCACGCTCGCGAACTTCATGCGCTCGCAGCTCTACGGCGTGTTCGGCACCCTCGCGCTCGGGATGCAGGTGCTCACCGCCGAGGGCGTCGAACTCGACCGGATGTTCGCACACGGTGGCATGTTCCGCACCGCCGGGGTCGCGCAGCGCTTCCTGGCCGGAGCGCTCGGCGCTCCCGTCGCGGTCGGCGAACTCGCCTCCGAGGGCGGGGCGTGGGGGATCGCGGTGCTCGCGTCGTACCTGGCGCACGCCGACACGGTCTCGCTCGGCACCTATCTCGATGAACAGGTCTTCGCCTCGGCATCCCTCGCCGTCGCCGAGCCCGACCCCGCCGACGTCGCCGGCTTCGCCGCGTACCTCGACCGCTACCGCGCAGGCCTCGCCATCGAAGCCGCCGCGACCACCGCCCTCTGACCTCCCACGCGAACTCTCCACGTCGACACCGGAACACCCAAGGACCCCTCATGACCCGCACCCCGCTCTCCACCTCGCTCGACGGCTACGAGGTCTGGTTCCTCACCGGCAGCCAGCACCTGTACGGCCCCGAGACGCTCGCGCAGGTCGCCGAACAGTCGCAGGAGATCGCGCGCATCCTCGACGAGGCCGGCGAGGTGCCGGTGAAGGTCGTCTGGAAGCCGGTGCTGACGGATGCCGCCGCCATCAAGCGCACGGCGCTCGAGGCGAACGCCGACGACCGGGTCATCGGACTGATCGCGTGGATGCACACGTTCAGCCCCGCGAAGATGTGGATCGCCGGTCTCGACGCGCTCCAGAAGCCGCTCGCGCACCTGCACACGCAGGCGAACGTCGAGCTGCCCTGGGCCGACATCGACTTCGACTTCATGAACCTCAACCAGGCGGCGCACGGCGACCGCGAGTTCGGCTACATCCAGACGCGTCTCGGCGTGCCCCGCAAGACGATCGTCGGCCACGCGAGCGACCCGCGGGTGCGCCAGGAGGTCGCGACGTGGCAGCGCGCGGCGGCCGGTCTCGCGGCATCCCGCTCGCTCAAGCTCGCCCGCTTCGGCGACAACATGCGCTACGTCGCGGTCACCGAGGGCGACAAGACCGAGGCCGAGCTCCGCTTCGGCGTGCAGGTCAACACGTGGGGCGTGAACGACCTGGCGGATGCGGTCGCCGCGGCATCCGACTCCGAGATCGACGCTCTCGTGGCCGAGTACGAGGAGCTGTACGAGGTGGTGCCCGAACTCCGCCGGGGTGGCGACCGCCACCAGTCGCTGCGTGACGGTGCGGCGATCGAGATCGGCCTGCGCTCATTCCTCGAGGAGGGCGGATTCGGCGCCTTCACGACCTCGTTCGAAGACCTCGGCGCGCTGAAGCAGCTCCCGGGTCTCGCGGTGCAGCGCCTCATGGCCGAGGGGTACGGCTTCGGTGCCGAGGGCGACTGGAAGACCGCGATCCTCGTGCGGGTCGCGAACGTGATGGGCGCTGGACTGCCCGGTGGGGCGAGCCTCATGGAGGACTACACCTACGACATGACTCCGGGCGACGAGCTGATCCTCGGGGCGCACATGCTCGAGGTCTCGCCCTCGCTGACGACCGCGAAGCCGACGCTCGAGATCCACCCGCTCGGCATCGGCGGCAAGGACGATCCGGTGCGCCTGGTCTTCACCGCCGATCCCGGGCCCGCGATCGTCGTCGCTCTGAGCGACATGCGCGACCGGTTCCGCCTCACCGCCAATGTGGTCGAGAACGTGCCGCCGCGGCAGTCGCTGCCGAAGCTGCCGGTCGGCCGCGCCGTGTGGAAGCCGCAGCCCGACTTCACCACCTCGGCCGCCGCCTGGCTGACCGCCGGTGCTGCGCACCACACGGTGATGTCGACCGCCGTCGGCCTCGATGCCTTCCGCGACTTCGCCGAGATGGCCGAGGTCGAGCTGCTCGTGATCGACGACAGCACCACGCTGCCCGAGTTCCAGAAGCAGGTGCGCTGGAACCAGGCGTACTACCGACTCGCTCAGGGACTGTGATGACCCACGCGGTGCAGCCGCGGTCCGGACGGCAGCTGCGCATCGCCGGGCACGGGTACGAGGCGGTGATCGCGAGTGTCGGCGCGTCGCTGCGCACGCTCACCTTCGAGGGGCGCGACCTCGTCGTGCCGTTCGACGCCGACGAGGTGCGACCGGGATACCGCGGTACGACGCTGGCCCCGTGGCCGAATCGCATCGTCGACGGGCGGTATCGGTTCGGCGGGATCGAGCATCGGCTGGCCCTCACCGAACCCGCACGGGGGCAGGCGCTGCACGGCCTCCTCGCGTGGGCTGAGTTCTCCGACCGGCTGATCCTCGACGACCGGGTCGTGCTCGCCGCCGTGATCGAGCCGCAGACCGGCTACCCCTTCCGGGTGGAGGTCGAGACCGAGTACCGGCTCGACGCCGACGGCCTGCGTCAGACCGTGACCGCGCACAACCTCGGGACGGATGCCGCGCCCTGGGGCACCGGTCCGCACCCGTATCTGGTCGCCGGGGCGGGAGGAGTGGATGACTGGACGCTGACCCTACCGGCATCCGAGGTGCTGACCGTGACGCCCGACCGGCTGAGCCCCGTCGCGCTCGAGGGCGTGTCGGAGCATCCGGAGTGGGACTTCCAGGCCGCGCGCCGGATCGGCGACGTGTTCATCGATCACGCGTTCACTGGTCTCGCGCGCGAGGACGGGGTCGCGGAGGTGCGGGTCGTGTCGGATGCCGGGACCGGCGTCACGATGAGGTTCGACGAGCGCTGCCCGTGGGTGCAGGTGCACACCGCCGACAATCCGGGCATCGACGCGATCCATCGCATCGGACTCGCGGTCGAGCCGATGACCTGCCCGCCGGATGCGTTCAACTCGGGGACGGATGTCGTCGTGCTCGCCCCCGGAGCGGCGCACGCCGCATCCTGGCTGATCTCCGCCGTCTGAGCTTCGCTCGTCGCGGGCGCTGGCTCCCTGCGGGGTCAGTTTCGCATCGGGCGAGCGGTGCGGGGTCAAAAGCGCATCCGAAACGTGCGTTACCGGTGCGAAATTGACCCCGCACCGAGGGAGGGGCGGGTCGGGGGACGGGCGCGCATAGCGACCGCGACCGCTCCCGCGACGCACCGCGCCCCCTTCACTCAGGAGAGCGCCGCGATCACGGCCTGGGCTGCGGAAGCGGATGACTGCGGGTTCTGGCCGGTGATGAGCAGCCCGTCGATGATCGTGTGATCGCTCCACGGGGTGGTCACCTCGATGTCAGCGCCGAGCTCGCGCAGGGAGGTCTCGAGCAGGAACGGCGCACGGTCCGCAAGGCCGCCGATCCGTTCCTCCTCGTCGGAGAACCCGGTGATGCGCCGTCCGGCGACGAGCGGCTGGCCCGCTGCGTCGCGTGCGGGCAGCAGAGCCGCGAGGCCGTGGCACACCGCAGCCAGTGGACGTCCCGCCGAGACGGTCGCCGAGATGAGCGCCGCCGAGTCGGCATTCACGGCGAGATCCTGCATCGGGCCGTGGCCGCCTGGGTAGTAGACCGCCGCGTAGTCGGCGACATCGACGTCGGCGAGCACCTGAGGAGTGCTGAGTCCCGGGATCTGCGCGAGCGCCGCGGCATCCCCATCGCCGAGGCTCGATACATCGGCGACCGGCTCGACGCCGCCCGGTGTCGCGAACACCACATCGTGCCCGGCGGCGGTGAGCAGACGATAGGGGGCGAGCAGCTCTTCGGCCCAGTAGCCGGTGGGGTGCTCGGTGCCGTCGGACAGGGTCCAGGTGCGGGCGCTGGTGACGACGAAGAGGACAGATGACATGGATGCTCCCAAGGTTCGGACGACGGATGCCGTGCGGATGCGATATTCAGGACAACGGCCCGCCATGACGAACGATTCCGATAGATTGCCGATATGAGCAATCGGAATGGCGATGGATTGCAGGACCTGGGGCTGTGGCGCACCTTCCTCGTCGCGCACCGATCGGGCTCGGTGTCGGCGGCGGCGCGCACGCTCGGACTCGCGCAGTCGTCGGTGACGACGCAGTTGCAGGCGCTGGAGGCGAGCATCGGCGAGCCGCTGTTCGTCCGTCATGCCCGCGGCATCCGCCCGACGCCGAGAGCCGACGAGCTCGCTGCGCGGCTCGCGGGCCCGCTCGACGCGTTGGCGGATGCTCTGGGCACCCGACCGGACCTCGAACCGCCGGTCGTGCGCCTGGGCGGGGCAGGGGAGTTCCTGGCCGCTGTAGCGGCCCCGGCCCTCGCGAGCGCTGTGGCCGGCGGACTGCGGCTCGCGGTGACCGCGGGCCTGGCCGACGATCTGCTCGAACAGCTGAGAGTCGGCAGCCTGGACCTGGTGATCTCAGCCGTGCGCCCTCGCGGACGCACGCTGCCGAGTATGCCGCTGTTCGACGAGGAGTTCGCTCTCGTGGCCTCCCCGTCGCTGCGGCTCGATCCGTCACCGGACCTCTCGCCGGCTGCGCTCACGCACGTGCCTCTGCTGGCATACGACCGCGACGTGCCGATCATCCGACGGTACTGGCGCCACGTGTTCGGCATTCGTCTCGACCGGGAACCGGCACTCGTCTTCCCCGACCTGCGCGCGCTCGCGACCGCTGCGGTTGCGGGGGCGGGCGTCACCGCCCTGCCGACCTATCTGATCGCCGACGAACTCGCCGATGGCAGACTCGTCGACCTGCGACCGACTGAGGATCCGCCGATCAACACGCTGTACCTCGTGCGGCGACCGGGGCCCTTGTCCGACGGGGTCGCGGCCGTGGAGAAGGCGCTGCGCGCCGCCGTCGCCGACCTCTGACGGTCATGGCTGAGGCGTTCTCGCCCGGTGCGGGGTCGATGTCTCATCCGTCTTCCGGTGCGGGGTCGATGTCTCATCCGTCTTCCGGTGCGAGGTCGATGTCTCATCCGTCTTCCGGTGCGAGCCCGATTTCGCATAGCCCACGCGGTGCGTGGTCAGAAGTGCAGCGTTCACGCGGTGCGTGGTCAAAAGCGCATCCGAAACGTGCGTGTGCGGTGCGAAATCGACCACGCACCGAGATACATGGGGATCTTGAGGACGCCCGGGAACTCGCTGCGGGGCAGTGTCGCATCCGGCGTTCCATGCGGGGTTGCTGTCGCATCCCTCATCGGGTGCGAGGTCAATAGTGCATCCGTCGTTCGGTGCGTGGTCAAAAGCGCATCCGAAACGTGTGCTTGCGGTGCGAAACTGACCACCCACGGATGCAGGGGCTCTCGGATGCAGGGGCGACAGATGCGCGACGGCACGGGCGCGACGGCACGGGCGCGACGGCACGGGCGCGACGGCACGGGCGCGACGGCACTCTCGCGCCGGCCCCGGCGCGAGGGCGGGGCCGGCCGCGACCGCCCGCGAGGTCTCAGCGGTTCAGCCAGTGGCGCAGCGTCCGGGTGACCCAAGGCAGCACCCAGTAGGTCATGATCGGCGTGAGCACCACCGTCGTGGCCAGCACTCGCAGCCAGATCGGCAGCTCGTTCCACCCCGGCACCGGGCTTAGGGCATAGGTGAACGCGAGGTTCAGTGGGAAGAACCCGAGCCAGATCGACACGGCCTGCTTCCACCGGGGCGGAGAGCTGACCATCGCGACCGTGGTCGTGGACCCGTCCGCGCGGGGGAGGGTGATCGTGTCGGTGGTCGGCTCGTCGAACCAGCCCTCGATGCCCGTGCGGCGGCGCACGCGCTCGCTGCGCACGAACTGCTCGCCGGTCGACTTCCACCACTCGCGCTCGCCGGACTGCTCCCAGGCGATCAGCGACTTCTCGTCCGAGAACCGGTAGAGCATGTGCCAGACGTGCGAGTCCTCGCCGTCGCGCACCCATCCTGAGCCCAGGAAGCCCGGATACCGGTGGGCGAGATTCACGCCGGTCTGCACCCAGGCGGTGGCGGCGGCCACATGCTCGGGGTCGACCTCGCGGCGGATGGAGACGGTGATGGGTTCGCTGGACATGGCGGTCCTCAGAAAAGCGGTGGGCCCGGATCGCGGGCGCCTCGACGATGGGGGATGCGCCGGGGTGCGGGCGCGTGATCGATTGTATTTCGGATGCCGGGGGTCGCCGTCCGTTTTCGCCGCACGCGAAGACCGCATCCGAGGTTCAGACGGCGCGCATGAGGACGGATGCCGGGTGCCGGACGCCGGAGCCCGGATGCCGGAGCCCGAATGCCGGATGCCCGGATGTCGGATGCCACAGCCCGGATGCCGGATGCCCGGATATCGGATGCCGGATGCCGTGCGCTCGGGAAGGCCGAATGCGCCTGCGAAGGCCGGATGCGGGGAATTCGGCCTCAGGGGGCGCCCATGGCCGTTGCTGGCGCACCGCAGCGCACCGCACCGCACCGCACGGCAGGGCACCGCACCGCACCGCACCGCAGCGGCATCCGTCCCTCGCTCCCGGGGTGAGAATAGGACCCATGAGCACGCGCAGCGAAGCCGTCCTGATCGATGTCGTCCGCACGCCCGTCGGGCGCGGCAAGCCGGGCGGAGCGCTGTCGGGCGTTCATCCCGTCGATCTCGCGGCGGGTGCGCTCGCCGCGATCTTGCAGCGCAGCGGGCTCGAGTCGCGTCAGATCGACGACGTGCTCCTCGGCTGCGTCAGTCAGGTCGGCGACCAGTCCTCGAACATCGCCAGGCAGGCGGTGCTCGCCGCGGGCTTCGACGAGACCATCCCGGCGACGACGATCGACCGGCAGTGCGGGTCGAGTCAGCAGGCCGTGCACTTCGCCGCCCAGGGAATCATCGCCGGAGCCTACGACGCGGTGATCGTCGGCGGTGTCGAGTCGATGAGCAGGGTGCCGCTCGGCTCCTCGGCCACTGGGGGCAGCTTGATGTCGCCGCGCCTGCGCGAGCGCTACCCCGACGGGCTCGTGAACCAGGGTGTCTCCGCCGAGCTGATCGCGCAGCGGTGGGGTCTCGACCGCGCCGCACTCGACGCCTACGCGGCCGAGTCGCACCGCCGCGCGGCTGCGGCATGGCACGAGGGCTTCTTCGGACGCACGGTGATCCCGGTCGCCGAGGCTCCGGATGCCGTCGTCGACGAGACCGTCCGCGCGGGCACGACCGCGGAGGGCCTGGCAGGGCTGCATCCGGCATTCCGCACGGATGCGCTCGCCGCCCGCTTCCCCGACGTCGACTGGCGGATCACCCCCGGGAACTCCTCGCCGCTGACCGACGGAGCATCCGCTGCGCTCGTGATGAGCGCCGAGCGTGCCGAACAGCTGGGACTCACGCCGCGGGCGAGGTTCCACGCGTTCACGGTGGTCGGCGACGATCCGCTCATGATGCTGACCGGTCCGATCCCCGCGACGCGGCGCATTCTCGAACGCACCGGACTCACGATCGATGACCTCGACGCCTACGAGGTCAATGAGGCCTTCGCGTCGGTGCCCCTCGCCTGGGCCGCGGAACTCGGGGCGGATGCCGCCAAGCTCAACCCGCGCGGAGGTGCGATCGCCCTCGGGCACGCGCTGGGCTCGTCGGGCACCCGCCTGCTCGGCACCCTGATCGACCACCTCGACGCGGTCGGCGGCCGCTTCGGACTGCAGACCATGTGCGAGGGCGGTGGCATGGCGAACGCCACGATCATCGAGCGGCTGTAATCCGGCATCCGGCATCCGGCATCCGGCGTCCGGCACCCGCTGTGCCCCTGCCGGGTCGATGTTCGCCGGACAAGACAGAGAAGACCCCCGCCGACCCGATTCGGCGGGGGTCTCTTCGGGAGCAGACGCTCACCGTATGCGCGGATGACGTGACTACCCGATCCGGTCTGAGTCTGTGTCCGCGCATCTGCAGTTGTAGTCGGCGAAGGTGTCCGGACGGTGAACGCGGCGAGAAATCCTCCTCACCCGGGATTCGCGATCCTGGAAGCGTTTGCGACTTAAGGCCATCAGCAACATTCACACCCCTGACTTTTCGCCAGAACACTACTGCAAGCGCTTGCAGTCATAGACCCCGCCCTGCTAGCTTCACTCGCAAGCCTCCGGACACGTCGTCGTGTCCGCCGCCATCAGGGAGCATCGTTTGTTCAAGTCGGCTCGGTCGAAGACGACCGCTTCACGTCCGCTCGCTCTACTCGCCGCCACCGCGCTCGTCGTCTCGGGCTTCGGCGCGGCCGGCACTCTCGGCGGCTCATCCGCCGCGGCGGCCGATCGCACCGTGGCTCTCGTGGGCTCGCTGCAGTCCGAGCTCGGCTGCGCGGCGGACTGGGCGCCCGACTGCACCGAGACCGAGCTCGAGCCCACGGGCGCCGAGGGCATCTACTCGGCCGAGTTCGAGGTCCCTGCGGGCACGTGGCAGTACAAGGTCGCGGTGAACGACAGCTGGGACGAGGCGTACGGGCTCGACGGCGGGGCCGACGACATCCCTCTGACGGTGGCCGGCCCGACAACCCTCCGCTTCACGTTCGACGACACGCTCAAGCGCGTCGGGCTCGAGTCCACCGACCTGCGTGGCGGCTTCACCTCCGACGATGAGGCGCTCATCGCGAGCCCGGCCCGACAGGCGGGTGCCGGCGAGCAGTTCTACTTCGTGATGACCGACCGCTTCGCGAACGGCGACACGGCCAACGACACCGGCGGTCTCGAGGGCGACCGGCTCACCACCGGTTTCGACCCCACGGACAAGGGCTTCTATCAGGGCGGCGACATCGCCGGAATCCGCGAGAACCTCGACTACATCGAGGGGCTCGGCACATCGGCGATCTGGCTGACGCCGAGCTTCGCCAACAAGCCGGTGCAGGGTGAGGGCGCCAACGCCTCGGCCGGCTATCACGGCTACTGGATCACCGACTTCACCCGCATCGACCCGCACCTCGGCACCAATGAGGAGCTGCAGGCGCTGATCGCCGACGCGCACGCCCGCGACATCAAGGTGTACTTCGACATCATCACCAACCACACCGCCGACGTCATCGACTACGCCGAGGGGCAGTACTCCTACATCGACCAGGCGACGAGTCCCTACACGGATGCCGCGGGCACGGCGTTCGACCCGGCCGACCACGCGGGCACCGACGGGTTCCCCGAACTCGACCTGGCGACGAGCTTCCCCTACACGCCGGTGATCGACGACAGCGAGGCCGACGTCAAGGTGCCGGCCTGGCTGAACGACCCGTCGCTCTATCACAACCGCGGAGACTCGACCTGGTCAGGGGAGTCGGTCACATACGGCGACTTCAGCGGACTCGACGACCTGATGACCGAGCACCCGACGGTGGTCAACGGCTTCGTCGAGGTCTACGACAAGTGGATCGACCTCGGCATCGACGGTTTCCGCATCGACACCGTCAAGCATGTGAACTTCGAGTTCTGGGAGAAATGGACGGCCGACGTCCTCGACTACGCGCACGAGAAGGGCAACGACGACTTCTTCATGTTCGGCGAGGTCTACGACGCCGACCCGGTGAAGCTCGCACCGTACGTGCGAGACACCGACATGAACTCGATCCTCGACTTCACGTTCCAGTCCTCCGCCGTCAGCTACGCGTCGGGCAATTCGGCCAAGGGCCTGCAGTCCCTGTTCGCGGGCGACGATCGCTACACGACACCCGACTCGTCGGCGACGGCACTGCCCACGTTCCTCGGCAACCACGACATGGGCAGGGTCGGATCCTTCCTCCAGACGACGGATGCTCCGCTCGAGCGCGACGAGCTGGCGCACGAGCTCATGTTCCTCACCCGGGGTCAGCCGGTCGTCTACTACGGCGACGAGCAGGGCTTCGCCGGCCCCGGCGGCGACAAGGACGCCCGGCAGTCGCTCTTCGCCACCCAGGTCGCCGACTACGCGAATCAGAACCTCATCACCGGCGAGCAGGCCGGCTCGGTCGACCGCTATGCGACGGATGCCGCGCTCTACGAGCACATCGCCGCGCTGTCAGAGCTCCGGGAGTCGAACCCGGCGCTCAGCGAGGGCGCGCAGATCGAGCGGTACGCGGCGTCCGGTGCTGGTGTGTACGCGTTCTCCCGCGTGGATGCCGACGACAAGGTCGAATACCTGGTGGCCGTGAACAACGCCGCCACCGCGCAGACGGTCGACCTCACCACGCTGACCGCCGACGCCTCGTACGAGGTGCTCTACGGTGACGCCGCGTCCCTCGCCACGGATGCCGGTGCGGCCGCCTCGATCACGGTGCCGGCTCTGTCGGCGGTGGTCTGGAAAGCCGACTCGACCGTCACGGCGCCGTCCGAGGCGGCATCCGTCGAGGTCGTCGTGCCCGCCGCCGGAGCCGGTGTCACCGGACAGTCCGCCGTGCAGGCCGACATCGCCGATCAGTGGGCGCAGACGAGCTTCGCCTGGCGCGTCGTCGGCTCCGAGGAGTGGCACGCGCTCGGCACCGCGGAGGACACCGACCCCCGCGTCTTCCACGACATCCGCGATCTCGCGAACGGCACGCTCGTCGAATACCGGGCCGTGACGACGGATGCCGCGGGCAACCACGCCGCAGCCTCGACGTACGCGTCGGTCGGCAACGCCGTGACGCTGACGGCCGGCGAGGAGCCCGAGTCTCCGATCGACATGGTGACCGTGCCCGGCAGTCTCAACTCCGAGATGGGCTGTGCGGGCGACTGGGACCCTGCCTGCGAGAAGGCGAAGCTGACCCTGCGCGCCGACGGCGTATGGGAGGGGGCTTTCGATCTGCCGGCCGGCGACTACGAGTACAAGGCCGCGATCAACGGCAGCTGGGCCGTCAACTACGGTGCGAACGGTGTGCCGGACGGCTCGAACGTCACGCTCACCCACGCGGGCGGGCCGATCACCTTCTACTTCGACCCGCGCACGAACATCGTGCAGTCCTCGGCCGACGGACCCATCGTGACGCTGCCGGGCTCTCTGCAGGACGAGCTCGGCTGCGCGGCGGACTGGTCTCCCGACTGCCTCGGCACCCTCATGGCCGACGGCGACCGCGACGGCGTCTACGAGTTCTCGACCGCCGACCTCCCCACCGGAGCCTACGAGCTCAAGGTGGCGCACGGCCTGAGTTGGGCTGAGAACTACGGCGCCGACGGAGTGCCGGGCGGCGCGAACATCTCGTTCAGCGCGGCCGAGGGCAGCGTGACGTCGTTCCGCTACACGCTGGCGACGCACGTCCTCGAGGTCGTGAGCGCGGACCCGCAGCTCCCCGGCACCGGAGAGCAGCGCGCACAGTGGGTCGACGCCGAGACGATCGCCTGGCCGGCGACTCTCGGGTCTGTCGACAAGGCCGCCTATCAGCTGTACTCCTCGGCGGACGCCTCGCTCGCGGTGGCAGACGGCGACATCGCGGGTGGCGAGTCGATCGCGCTCGAGGTGATCGAGGGCGGCCTGACGGACGAGCAGCTCGCCCGGTTCCCCGCGCTCGACGGATACCTCGCCCTGCGGGTGACGGATGCCGATGCGGCGGCACTGCTGCGAGCGCAGCTCGCGGTCGTCCAACGTGACGAGACGGGTGCGCCCTCCGCATTCACCGGCGTGCAGATCGCCGGGGTTCTCGACGATCTCTATGCCGCAGCCCTCGACGACGTCGACCTGGGCGTGACGTTCTCGGGCAAGAAGCCGACGTTCCGGCTGTGGGCGCCGACGGCGCAGAGCGCGACCCTTCTCACCTGGGACGAGGGCGCCGAGGGCGACCCCGCTCGGCACGAGGCCGCGTGGGATGCGGCGTCCGGCGTCTGGTCGGTCGCGGGCGCCAAGGATCTCAAGGGCGACGAGTTCCTGTGGGAGGTCGTGGTCTATGCGCCGACGGCCGGTGCGATCGAGACGAACCGGGTCACCGATCCCTACTCGACGGCGCTCACTCTGAACTCGCGGCGTTCGGTCGCCATCGACCTCGACGACAAGGCCTGGCAGCCGAAGCAGTGGCAGAAGGCCGAAGCGCCGGTCGTCGAGCGCGCGGTCGACCGGGCGATCTACGAGCTGCACATCCGCGACTTCTCGATCAGCGACGAGACGGTTCCGGCCGACGAGCGCGGCACGTACCTGGCGTTCACCCGCGACAGCGCGGGCACCGATCAGCTGAAGCAGCTCGCGGATGCCGGAATCAACACCGTGCACCTGCTGCCCTCCTTCGACATCGCCTCGATCGAGGAGGACCGCGCAGCGCAGGCGGTGCCCGACTGCGACCTCGCCTCGTTCGGCCCGGCCGACGCGGCACAGCAGGCGTGCATCCAGGCGGTCGCGGATGCCGACGGCTTCAACTGGGGCTACGACCCGTACCACTACTCGACGCCCGAGGGCTCGTACGCGGTCGACGCCGACGGCGGCGCCAGGGTCAGCGAGTTCCGGTCGATGGTCGGCGCTCTCCACGACATGGACCTGCAGGTCGTGCTCGATGAGGTGTTCAACCACACGGCGGCATCCGGTCAGGCCGAGAAGTCGGTGCTCGATCAGGTCGTGCCCGGCTACTACCACCGGCTGAACGCGGCCGGCGGCGTCGAGACCTCGACGTGCTGCCAGAACGTCGCGACCGAGCACCTCGCCGCGCAGAAGCTCATGGTCGACTCGATCGTGACCTGGGCGCGCGACTACAAGGTCGACGGCTTCCGCTTCGACCTCATGGGCCACCACTCGACGACGAACATGCAGGCGATCCGCGACGCGCTCGACGCCCTGACCCTCGCGAAGGACGGCGTCGACGGTTCGGCGATCCATCTGTATGGCGAGGGCTGGAACTTCGGCGAGGTGGCGGACGATGCGCTGTTCGAGCAGGCCACCCAGGGGCAGCTGGGAGGCACCGGCATCGGCACGTTCAACGACCGCCTGCGCGACGCCGTGCACGGCGGCAGCCCGGTCGACTCGTCGTCGACGTTCCGTCAGGGCTTCGGCACCGGTCTCGGCACCGACCCGAACGGCGATCCGATCAACGGCACGGTCGAGCAGGCGCTCGCCGACCTCGGCCACGAGACCGATCTCGTCAAGCTCGGGCTGGCGGGCAATCTGCGCGACTTCGAGTTCACGACGAGCGACGGCTCGGTGACGGCGGGAGAGGCGATCGACTATCGCGGCTCCGCGGCGGGCTATGCCGATCAGCCGGACGAGACGATCAACTACGTCGATGCGCACGACAACGAGACGCTCTACGACCTCTCGGTGCTCAAGCTCCCGGTCGACACGACGATGGCCGACCGCGTGCGGATGAACACGCTGGAGCTCGCGACTGTGACGCTCTCGCAGTCGCCGTCGTTCTGGCATGCAGGCACCGAGCTGTTGCGGTCGAAGTCCCTCGATCGCAACAGCTACAACTCCGGTGACTGGTTCAACCGCATCGACTGGACCGGTCAGGAGTCGACGTTCGGCTCGGGGCTGCCGACCGCGGCGGACAACGAGGAGAAGTGGCCGATCATGGCGCCGCTGCTCGCCGATCCTGCGCTCAAGCCGGCCGCGGCCGACATGGCGGCCGCAGAGGCATCCGCTCTCGATCTGCTGCGCATCCGCGACGAGGTCGATCTGCTGCGGCTCGGCTCGGCCGAGCTGATCCAGCAGAAGGTCACGTTCCCGAACGGTGGGGCGGGGGCGGCTCCGGGCGTGATCCTGATGCAGATCGACGACCTGACGGGTCCCGACGCCGACGCCGATCTCGACGGTGCGCTCGTCGCGTTCAACTCCTCTCCTGCGCCGGTCACGCAGACCGTCGCCGGCCTGGCCGGGCGTTCGTTCGCGCTGACCCCGGCTCAGGCGAACGGAGCGGATGCCGTGGTCAAGACCACGACCTGGGACGCCGCGACCGGCACCGTGACGATCCCCGCCCGGTCGGTCGCCGTGCTGGTCGACGACCAGGTGCAGCCGATCGATACGCGGGTGCGCGCCTCCTCCGACCTGCTGGTGAAGTCGGGCAAGAGCGCCACCGTGAAGGTCACCGTGGCGGCCGACGACGGCAGCGCGCCGGTGGGCACGGTGACGGTGCACGACCGCGGCAAGGTCGTCGCCACGGTCGAGCTGGCTCCCTCCGACAAGGGCAGGGTCACCGTGTCGGTGCCGAAGCTGAGCCGTGGGGTGCACCTGCTCACGGTCCGCTTCGACGGTACGGAGCCGTGGCAGGACTCCCGCAGCACGCGCAGCCTCCCGGTGATCGTCTACTGAGGTCGAGGCGAGGGGTGCGGCCGCGCGCCGCACCCCTCGACCCGCGCGACCGCGGCCGTCCTCGCGTGATCAGTCCCGCGCGTCGGCCCCGCTCGTGTCGATGAACGCCCAGCCGTACGCACCGAGCTCGCGGCGCGCCTCGGTCGACCCCGTGAGCACGTCGCGGCCGGGCACATCGACCGCGAACGGCTCTGCACTGTGGTTGATGACGGTGAGGATGCCGCCTCTGCGTGCGATCTCGACGTGCTCGGGAAGGCCCTCGATCTCGGCGGTCACTCCCGCCTCGGCGGCGAGCCAGCGCAGCACGGCTGCCATGCCGGCGTCGTCCGGGATCGTCGCGAGGTAGTAGCCGTTGCCGTCCCCGAAGGCCTTGCGGGTGAACGCCGCTCGCCCGGCGGTGCGACCCTCGGTGAAGCGACCCAGCACCTCGGCATCCTGCACGAGGAGCTCTTCCGCGAAGTACTGGCCGACGATCGTCCCCGCGGGGCCGTCCACTGGCGCCTCCGACTGGCCCGGCCCGTCGGGCACCGCGTGGCTCGCGACTTCTCCGGCCGAGTCGGCCGATCGCACCGACTCGGGCGGCACCAGCGCCCCGAAGTCCTCGAGCGCGACGCCGAGCGCGTCCCGCAGCGAGACGATGAAGCCGCCCTCGCGGAACGCGTCGTCCTGGTCGACGACATCACTGAACGCCGAGACGAACAGGTCGCCGCCCTGCGCGACATACGCCGTGAGATTCGCGGCGCCCTCATCGCTCAGCAGATACTGCTGAGGCGCGACCACGAGTGAATAGCCGCGGAGATCGCTCGTCGTGTTCACGATGTCGACCGCGAGGTTCTGCCGATGCAGCGCCGCATGCCAGCGGTGCGAGAGCGTCAGGTAGTCGAGCACGATCGGGTGGTCGCGCCCGTCGATCGCCCACCAGTTCTCCCAGTCGAAGACGAGAGCGATCTTCGCCCCCGACGAGACGTCCGGCATCTCGGGGAGCTGCGCGAGCTGTCCGCCCAGCTCGACGACCTCCCGCCAGGTCCGGGTGTCGAGCCCGGCCTGCGGCACCATCGCCGAGTGGAACTTCTCGCTGCCGCGGCGCGACTGCCGCCACTGGAAGAACATGATCCCGTCGGCGCCTCGGCCCACCGCCTGCGCGCTGATCGCCGCCATCTGGCCGGGTGCTTTCGGGGCGTTGGTGGGACGCCAGTTCAGGGCATTGGTGGACTGCTCCGTGAGGATCCAGGGCACCCCGGGCTTGAGGCCGCGCATCAGCTCGCGCGCGAACGCGGCCCCGCGGAACGACTGGGGGTCGTTGGGATCGGGGTAGTTGTCGTCGCTGATCACGTCGACCTCGGCCGCCCACTTCCAGTAGTCGGCCGGCGGGAACGCGCCCATGAAGTTGGTCGTGATCGGCTGGGTCGCCCCCGCGGCGCGGATGATGTCGCGCTCCATCACGTACAGCTCGAGCAGGGTGTCGGAGGTGAACCGCTTGAAGTCCAGCACGCTGGTCGGGTTGATGCTGTACGGCGCCTTGCGCGGCGGCACGATCTGATCGAAGGCGGTGTAGCGCTGCGACCAGAAGTCCGTGCCCCAGGCGTGGTTGAGGGCGTCGATCGTCGCGTACCTGCGCTGCAACCATGCGCGGAACGCGTCGCGCGCGGCGTCGGAGTAGTCGTAGTGCAGATGGCATCCGTACTCGTTGTTGACGTGCCACAGCACGACGGCAGGATGCTGCGCGTAGCGCTCCGCGAGAGCGGTGACGAGTTCGGCCGCGAGGCGACGGTAGACGGGAGAGGAGGGCGCGAAGGCCTGGCGGCTGCCGGGCCAGAACGTCGAGCCGTCGGCATCCTGCGGCAGCATCTCGGGGTAGGCGGTCGAGGCCCACGGCGGCGGGGATGCGGTGGCGGTGGCGAGGTCGACCTGGATGCCGCCCTCGTGCAGCAGCCCGATGATCTCGTCGAGCCACTCCCAGTCGAACTCGCCCTCGGCCGGCTGGATGCGCGACCACGAGAAGATCCCCAGGCTCACGAGCGTCACGCCGGCCTCGCGCATCAGCCGGACGTCGTCCGGCCACACCTCCCGCGGCCACTGCTCGGGGTTGTAGTCGGCGCCGTAGTGCATGAGTCTCCTGGGTCGGGTGTTCGGCCTGCTCTCTCGACCCTAGCGGGGAAGCGCTTTCCAGCACAGTCGTTCGGCGTGCTTCCGCAACTGCAAGGACACCCTAGTAAATCGACGGGTGCCGAAGTACCATCGACATAGTGCCAACGACGGCGCGAAGGGACATCGCACAATGACTCGTACCATTCCCCACTTCGTAGGCGGAAAGCACCTCACCCCCGAGGGTGGACGCTTCGCCGACGTGTTCGATCCGAGCTCCGGACGCATCCAGGCACGCGTGCCACTGGCCTCCGCGGCCGAGGTCGCCGACGTGATCGCGAACGCCGAAGCCGCCCAGGTCGAATGGGCGGCGACCAACCCCCAGAAGCGCGCCAGAGTGCTGCTGCGCTTCCTCGACCTCGTGCAGCGCGAGATGACCGAGCTCGCCGAACTCCTCGCGAGCGAGCACGGCAAGACGGTCGACGACGCCAAGGGCGACATCCAGCGGGGCCTCGAGGTCATCGAGTTCTCCGCAGGTGCCCCGCATCTGCTCAAGGGCGAGTACTCCACAGGTGCAGGCACCGGGATCGACGTGTACTCCATGCGCCAGCCGCTCGGGGTCGTCGCCGCGATCACCCCGTTCAACTTCCCCGCGATGATCCCGCTCTGGAAGGCGGGCCCCGCGCTCGCGGCCGGCAATGCCGTCGTGCTCAAGCCCAGCGAGCGCGACCCCTCGGTGCCGGTGCGCATCGCCGAGCTGTTCCTCGAGGCGGGGCTGCCCGCCGGTGTCCTCAACGTCGTGCACGGAGACAAGGAGGCCGTCGACGCGCTGCTGACCGATGACCGCATCCGTGCCGTCGGCTTCGTCGGCTCGACCCCCATCGCCGAGTACATCTACTCGACCGCCGCAGCGCACGGCAAGCGCGCGCAGTGCTTCGGCGGCGCGAAGAACCACATGATCGTGATGCCGGATGCCGACCTCGATCAGGCCGTCGATGCCCTGATCGGGTCGGGCTACGGCTCGGCGGGGGAGCGGTGCATGGCCATCTCCGTCGCGGTGCCGGTCGGGCAGGAGACGGCGGATGCGCTCGCCGCCAAGCTCACCGAACGCGTGGCGCAGTTGCGGATCGGCCCGTCGCTGGCCGCCGACGTCGACTACGGACCGCTCGTCACGCGGGCGGCCGTCGAACGGGTGGAGGGGTACATCCAGCAGGGCGTCGACGAGGGCGCGACCCTCCTCGCCGACGGCCGCGGGTTCACGGTCGAGGGGCACGAGCAGGGCTTCTACCTCGGCCCGACGCTCTTCGACCACGTCACCACCGAGATGGCGATCTACCGCGAGGAGATCTTCGGCCCGGTGCTCGTGATCGCCCGAGCCGCGGACTACGAGGAGGCGCTGCGCATGGCCTCCGAGCACGAATACGGCAACGGCGTCGCGATCTTCACCCGCGACGGCGATGCCGCCCGCGACTTCGCCGCCCGCGTCGAGGTCGGCATGGTCGGCGTGAACGTGCCGATCCCCGTGCCGATCGCGTACTACACGTTCGGCGGCTGGAAGCGCAGCGGGTTCGGCGACCTCAACCAGCACGGTGCCGACGCCTTCCGCTTCTACACGAAGACCAAGACGGTCACGAGCCGCTGGCCGGCGGCCGGCATCCGCGACGGTGCCAGCTTCGTCATCCCGACCATGCACTGACCTCGACGCCCACAAGGAATCGACATGACCATGATCACCGTCACCACCACCGCCGAAGAGCGCGAGGCCATTCTCGACGCCGTGCGCGACTTCGCCGAGACCGAGCTCGCGCCGTTCTCGGCCGAGCGCGACGAGAAGCACATCTTCCCCCGCGAGTCCCTAGGCAAAGCCGGGGAGCTCGGCCTCGGCGGCATCTATGTGCGCGAGGACTTCGGGGGCACCGGGCTCAGCCGATCCGACACCGTGGCGATCTTCGAGGAGCTCGCCCAGGGGGACACCGCGGTCGCCGCGTACATCTCGATCCACAACATGGTCGTCTGGATGATCGACACCTACGGCGACGACGCGCAGCGGGGCCGGTGGCTGCCCGCCCTGACCGCGATGCAGGAGTTCGGCGGCTACTGCCTGACCGAGCCGGGCGTCGGGTCCGATGCCGCGAACGTCGCCACCAGCGCCGTGCGCGACGGCGACGACTACGTGCTCACCGGCGTGAAGCAGTTCATCTCCGGGGCGGGGGAGGCTGCGGTCTACGTCGTGATGGCGCGCACCGGAGAGCCGGGAGCCCGCGGCATCAGCGCATTCCTCGTTCCCGGTGACGCCGAGGGACTCAGCTTCGGAGTGCCGGAGAAGAAGATGGGCTGGCATGCGCAGCCCACCCGGCAGGTCATCCTCGACGGGGTGCGCGTGCCGGCATCCGCGATGCTGGGTGAGGAGGGGCGCGGCTTCGCGATCGCGATGTCGGCGCTCAACGGCGGTCGGCTGAACATCGCCGCCTGCTCCCTCGGCGGCGCCCAGTGGGCGCTGGATCGCGCCGTGCAGTACGTGCACGAGCGGGTGGCGTTCGGCGAGCCCCTGGCCGAGAAGCAGTCGATCCTCTTCGCGATCGCCGACATGCGCACCGACCTGCAGGCCGCTCGGCTGATGGTCCGCGACGGGGCCCTGGCGGTCGACGAGCACGCTCCGGACGCCACGATGCGCTGCGCGATGGCCAAGCGCTTCGCGACGGATGCCGCGTTCGACGTCGCCAACCGCGCCCTGCAGCTGCACGGCGGCTACGGGTATCTGCAGGACTACGGGATCGAGAAGGTCGTCCGCGATCTGCGGGTGCATCAGATCCTCGAGGGCACGAACGAGATCATGCGACTGATCGTCGGACGCGAGATGCTGCGACCGGCGGGGTCGGCCTCGATGCGGAGTGCGTCATGACCGAGGCGTCGACCATGCGGATCGCGTTCCTGGGCCTCGGCCACATGGGGTTGCCGATGGCGCAGAACCTCGTCGCCGCGGGGCACGAGGTGCACGGCTTCGACCTGATGCCCGCCGCGATCGAGGCGGCGCAGGCCGCCGGCATCCCGGTCGCGGCCAGCGGAGCGGATGCCGTCGCCGACGCCGATGTCGTCATCACGATGTTCCCCGCCGGGCGGCACGTGATCGACGCGTACCGCACCGAGCTGCTCGCCGCCGCGCGCCCTGGCACGCTGTTCATCGAGTCGTCGACGATCGCGGTCGACGAGGCTCGCGCCGCCCACGCGCTCGCGCTCGCCGCGGGGCACCGCAACATCGACGCCCCGGTGTCGGGCGGAGTCGTGGGTGCCGAGAACGGCACGCTCGCGTTCATGGTCGGCGGGTCCGACGAGGATTTCGCTGCCGCCCTGCCGGTGCTCGAGGTCATGGGAAAGCGGATCGTGCACTGCGGTGGTCCCGGCCTCGGGCAGGCCGCCAAGGTGTGCAACAACATGGTGCTCGCCGTCTCGCAGATCGCGGTCGCGGAGGCGTTCGTGCTCGGTGAGCGGCTCGGGCTCGAGCATCAGGCGCTGTTCGACGTCGTCTCGCAGGCATCCGGTCAGTGCTGGTCGATCACGACGAACTGCCCCGTGCCCGGCCCGGTGCCCACGAGTCCCGCGAACCGCGACTACCAGCCCGGATTCGCGGGGTCGCTGATGGCGAAGGACCTGGGCCTCGCGCTGCAGGCGATCGAGCAGACCTCGACGGATGCCCGGATGGGGCGACTCGCGCAGCAGCTGTACGCGGCCTACGCCGACGGTGAGGGCGCGACGCGAGACTTCTCCGGCATCATCACGGACATCCGCGACGGACGTGTGTGACCCCCGGTCCCCCTCATCGTCCCGTTCTGCACACTGTGCCCCGATCTGCGGACACTTCCTCGGGATTCGTCCGCAGAACGGGGCGATGTGTGCAGAACGGGACAGCGGGCGGATGCCGGACACCGGCGACATACTGAGATGACCACGACGGAGAGGCTTTCACGATGACGGAATACGAGACGATCCTGGTCGAGCAGCGCGGACGCGTCGGATGGATCACCCTGCACCGGCCCGAGGCGCTGAACGCCTTGAACAGCCGCCTCGCCGAAGAGGTCACCGCGGCGGCCGTCGCCTTCGACGGAGATGACGGCGTGGGCGCGATCGTGGTCACCGGATCCGAGAAGGCATTCGCCGCCGGTGCCGACATCAAGGAGATGGAGGGGATGACCGCCGCCGAGATGCTCGACACCGACCACTTCGGCGTCTGGCACGAGTTCGCCTCCGTGCGCACACCAGTGATCGCCGCCGTCTCGGGTTTCGCACTCGGGGCGGATGCGAGCTCGCGATGATGTGCGACATCATCCTCGCCGCCGACTCCGCGAAGTTCGGGCAGCCCGAGATCAACCTCGGCGTGATCCCGGGCATGGGTGGGACGCAGCGCCTGATCCGGGCGGTCGGTTACTACAAGGCGGCCGAGCTCGTGCTGTCCGGTCGGTTCATGGGAGCGGAGGAGGCGGAACGGGCCGGGCTCGTGTCACGGGTCGTCCCGGCATCCGACCTGCTCGCCGAGGCCACGACGCTGGCCGAGACGATCGCGTCGAAGTCGCTCCCGTCGGTGTACGCCGCGAAGGCGGCGCTCGACGCCGCGATGGAGACGACACTGGCCGACGGGCTCGCGCACGAGAAGCGGGCGTTCGCGGCGCTGTTCGACACCGAAGACCAGAAGGAAGGCATGTCGGCCTTCCGGGAGAAGCGTGCGCCCGACTTCCAGAACCGCTGAGTTCCGCTCCACAACTCCGGAAAGTCGGCCCCGGCTGGCCGCCCCGGGGGCTCTGACGTGCGCTGACCCACCGGATCTCCGGAGTTCTGGAGCAGGTCCCGCCGAGCCGCCGTTCACAACTCAGCACAGATGCCGCAGAACTCGGGCGTCGGCGGTGATTCGGAGCGCAGCGCCGTGGTTCCTGCTGAGTCGTGAACGGCGCGGAGCCGAGACCTCAGGCGCGCAGCGCCTCGACGACCTTCTCGACGCGACGCTCGCGGGTCGTCTCCTGCTTCGCGTCGGCGACCGAGCGGGCGTGCTCCTTGCGGGCCGAGTACGACAGGGCGTCGAAGGTCGCGCGGAGCGCCGGGTCGGCGTCGAGGGCGTCGGCCAGCGCCGACGGCACCTCGACCGCGCGTTCGGCGGCGTCGAGACGGATGACCGCGTCGACCTCCTGGCCGATCTCCAGCCCGAGGTCGGTGCGCACGGCCTTGCTGAAGCCGATCATGTTGGCCCCGCCCATGCGGGCGAGTCGCAGTCGGGCTGTGCGGTCGGCGATCGTCACGGCGACCGGGAAGGTCTTGCCGGCACCGAACGAGGCGACCTGCTCGTCGGTGAGGATGATCGCGGCGGCAGGGCCGCGCCCCTCGACGGTCGTGCGCAGGCGCAGTTCGCTCATGCGGGCAGTGTACGCCCGGGCCCGCCTGCCCCGGCAGCGGCCTCCGCCTCGGCGGCCAGATGCTCGTTGCGCTCCTCGATGAGCCGCCGCATGTACTCGCGCAGGATCACCCGATCGACGAGCCGCCCGAGCGGGCCGAGCGGGGAGTGGAAGACGATCGTGTCGCGCATGATCGTCCCCTCCGGATGCTCCTCGAACACGTGCTCATGCAGGAACGACCCGAATGGCCCGGCGATCTGCCGGTCCCGGAACCCCCGCGGCGGGTCGATGTCGTACACGATCGAGCGCAGGCGGAACGGGATGCCGAAATGCCGCGCCCGCCAGGTGACGGTCGCCCCCTCGCCGAACACCCCGTCCGCGGGCGCCTCCACCATGGTCTCGCTGTATCGGGCCATCGACCGCAGGTGCAGTCCGGGGTCGAGTGCGACCGCGAACACCGTCTCGCGCGGTGCGCGGATCAGTCTCTCGAGCACGAACTCGGCCATGTCAGAGGGGCTCGGGCTGCGGTCTCGGGTCGCTGAAGTCGCCGGCGGCCTTGCGCATGCGCGCCACGATCGCCACGAGTTCTGCGGCGTCAGCGCTGCTGATCCCGGGTCGGCGAAGACGTCGGCGTTCAGGGCGGCCGTGGCGCGGTCGACGAGCTCCCGGCCGTCATCGGTGAGCGCGAGGAGAGCGGCGCGCCCGTCATGCGGATGCGGTTCGCGGACGATCAGTCCGTCGCGCACGAGCCGTTCGGCCGTGCTCGTCACCGTCGTGGCGTGCACCTGCAGGCGCGCGACGACGCTGGACAGCGGCAGTCGACCGGCGCGGCTGAACGCCAGCAGTCGCAGCATCTCGTAGCGGGCGAAGCTGAGCGCGAAGGGCTTCAGCGTCGCATCCACCCTGGCCAGCAGGAGCTGCTGCGCCCGCATCACGGAAGTGACAACGGTCATGCCCTCGGCGGCGTCGGACCAGCCGTGCGCCAGCCATTGCCGCTTCGCCTCGGCGAGCGGATCGACGGGCAACGGGCGGGGTCGGACCACGGTTCTACGCTAGGGCATCGGATGACGGCCGAGGGGCACCGTCGACCGGCCGGTCGTTGCGTGGTCCTCAGTCGCTCCATGGGTGGAACTCAGTATCAAGGGACTAGAATCGAGGCAGTCGTGAGGAGCAATCGATGAAGATCTTCGTCCTGGTCAAAGAGGTGCCTGACACCTATGGCGATCGCAAGCTGAACCTCGAGACCGGTCTCGCCGAACGCGGCGCCGGAGACCTGGTGCTCGACGAGATCACCGAGCGGGCGCTCGAGGTCGCGCTGAGCCACGCCGACAAGAACGAGGGCACCGAGGTGGTCGCGCTCGCGATGGCTCCGGCAGGGTCCACAGCATCCGTGCGCCGCGCTCTCGCGATCGGTGCAGGTTCTGCCGTGCACATCGCCGACGAGCAGCTCGCCGGAGCGGATCTCGGTCTGACCGCCGAGACGCTGGCCGCAGCGATCCGCCGGGGAGAGCCCGACCTGGTCATCACCGGCAACCTGTCGACCGACGGCTCGGGCGGAGTGATGGCGGCCATGCTCGCCGAGCACCTCGGCTGGCCGCAGGCGACCGCGCTGACCTCGGTCGAGATCACCCCCGACGGCATCAGCGGCACCCGAGGGGCGGATGCGGGTTCGCAGCCGGTCTCGGCGCCGCTGCCCGCCGTGATCTCGATCACCGAGGCGCTGCCGGACGCCCGCTTCCCGAACTTCAAGGGCATCATGGCGGCCAAGAAGAAGCCGCTCGAGGTGCTGACGCTCGACGACCTCGGGGTCTCCGCCGATCCCTCGACTGCCCCCCGCACGATCATGACCGCGGTGGCCGAGAAGCCGCCGCGCGCGGCCGGGGTGAAGATCGTCGACGACGGCGATGCGGCCGAGAAGCTGGTGGAGTACCTCGTGCAGAACAGGCTGGTGTGACATGACCTACCCCGAGAACCCGATCCTGGTGCTCGTCGACCTCGACCCGGCCGGTGCCCCCGCGAGCAGCACAGCTGCGCTCATCGGCGCCGCATCGACCGTCGGCGCACCCGTCGCGCTGGTCGTCGGCGGATCCGCGGATGCCGCACAGCAGGTCGCCGCCCTCGGAGCATCCGTCGTGCTCACCGCCGAGGCGGACGAGACCGCACTGACCGTGCCGACCGCCGACGCGCTGCAGACGGCGTTCGCGCAGGTGCGGCCGGATGCCGTGCTCGTATCGAACTCGATCAGCGGTCGGGATGTCGCCGGGCGCTTCGCGGTCCGCACGCGCAGCGCACTGGCTGTCGACGCGGTCGGCGTCTCGCGCGACGACGAGGGGATCATCGCCCACCACTCCGTCTACGGCGGGGCCTACCTCGTCGACGCGGCGCCCACCTACGGCGCCCTGGTCGTCACGGTGCGCCAGGGCGCGGTCGACGCGCGCGCCGAAGCGGTCGCGTCGCCCACCGTCGAGGCGCTGGACGTCTCGGCATCCGGTCAGCCGGCGGCCACGGTCGGCCCCGTCGAGGCCGTCGAGGTCGCGTCGTCCCGGCCGGAGCTGCGCGGTGCGACCCGGGTCGTCTCTGGCGGCCGAGGACTCGCCTCGAAGGAGAAGTTCGTGCTCGTCGAGGAGCTCGCCGACGCCCTGGGCGCGGCGGTCGGCGCCTCCCGCGCGGCGGTCGACGCCGGATACATCCCCCAGTCGCACCAGGTCGGCCAGACCGGAGTGTCGGTGTCGCCGCAGCTGTATGTCGCCCTCGGCATCTCGGGTGCGATCCAGCACCGCGCCGGCATGCAGACCGCGAAGAACATCGTCGCGATCAACAAGGATGCCGAAGCCCCGATCTTCGACGTCGCGGACTTCGGCATCGTCGGCGACCTGTTCACGATCGTCCCGCAGGTGATCGCGGGCCTCGAGGCGCGGAAGAAGTAGTCGTGGCGACACGGATGCTCAGGCGCGGGCTGCCGCGCGTGCCCGGCGGTGAGCCGTGGCCTCCCGGAGATGTGACCGTCGAGGTCGACGAATCGGATGCCGGTTCGATTGCTGCGGCTGCGGCTGCGGCTGCGGCTGAGGCTGGTGCTCAGACTGGAGTCGCTGCTGGTGCTCGGGCTGAGGTCGTGCCTGTCGGGGGCGATGCGGCTGCTGCCGGTCTCGACTCGACGCCCGCCAAGGGAGAGTCGGTCGAACACGGCAGCGCCGATTCTGCGCCCGGTGATCCTTCCTCCGGTGCGTCGGCGCCGCAGGAGACGCCGTCTGCACCGATCGCTGCCGCCGGCTCCGCTCCCGCTGCCGCCGCCCCCGCCCCCGCGGCGCTGCGCCGTGGTCTCCCTCGCACTCCCGGAGGGGACCCCTGGCCGCCGGCCGACGCGCGCCCCACCGGAACGACCGCGACCGCTAGTGACTCTCAGGCGGTCGCGACGGGTCTCGGCGCGGCCGCGTCTGCGGCGGGATCCGCCAGCCCCTCGAGCGCCGCTGTTCCTGCGAGCGCCGCTGTTCCTGCGACCGCCGCTGTTCCGGCGGGATCCACCGTCCCCTCGAGCGCCGGTGTCCTCTCGGACTCCGCCGCCCCGGCGAGCACTGGTGCTCCCGCGAACAGCGCCGCATCGCGGGCCGCAGCAGAGGCTCCGTCCTCCGGTCCCGCCGCCGCTGCCGCGGCCGGAGGATCGGGCGGCACCGCGAACGCCGTCCGCCGAGGACTCCCGCGCGTCGTCGGAGGAGAGCCGTGGCCCCCGGCCGACACCGTCCCCGCGACGGCAGCCTCAGGCGCAGCCGAATCGGCGGCCACACCCGCAGGCGTGGGCGCGAACGAGGCCGCTGGCACCACCGTGCCCGCGGCGTCCGTCGCGCCAGTCACTGCTGCGCCCGCCGCCGCGGCGTCTGAAGACATGGAGTCCGTCGTCGCGACATCCCTGCCATCCGACCCCACCGCCGAGTCCACCGCACTCGTCCCCACTCCCGCGCACACGGCAACCGCCCTCGGCGACCCGTCCGTCCCGCTTCCGACACCGCGCACGGTCTGGAACGGCAGCGCGCCCCGGCACATCACGGCCTCCGCTCCGGCATCCGGCCGCCCTCGTCCGCCGTGGACGCAGGCGATCGCCGGTCTGCTCGGGGCCGCTGCGCTGGGTATCCTGGCCGGCGCCGCCGTGGCGTTCGTGCGTGCGCTGCTCAGCTTCCCGTTCATGCAGGACTTCCTCGCCGCCTTCCCCGGCGAGTACGACCCGGCCGTCGCGGTCGAGCCGGGGTTCGCGCCCTGGGTCAACTGGGCGCACTTCTTCAACGTGTTCCTGATGGTGCTGATCATCCGCTCGGGTCTGCGCATCCGCACCGAGAAGCGGCCGACAGCATTCTGGACTCCGCGCGGCGACCCCAAGGGCAAGGTCAGTCTGACGATCTGGTTCCATCAGGCGCTCGACATCCTGTGGCTCGTGAACGGCGTGATCTTCGTCGTGCTGCTGTTCGTCACCGGACACTGGGCGCGCATCGTGCCGACCAGCTGGGAGGTCTTCCCCAACGCGCTGTCGGCCGCGCTGCAGTACGTCTCGTTCGACTGGCCGACCGAGCATGGCTGGGTCAACTACAACAGCCTGCAGCAGCTCGCGTACTTCGTGACCGTGTTCATCGCGGCTCCCTTGGCCGCGGCGACGGGGTTTCGCATGTCGGGCATGTGGCCGAAGCGGGCGGAACGTCTGTCGAAGGCCTATCCGATCGAGTGGGCTCGCGCGTTGCACTTCCCGATCATGCTGTACTTCGTCGCGTTCATCATCGCGCACGTCGCGCTGGTGTTCCTCACCGGGTTCCTGCGCAACCTCAACCACATGTACGCGTCGTCCGACGCCGTCAGCTGGACCGGGTTCTGGGTCTTCGTGGCGTCGATGGTGGTCATCGCCGTCGGGTGGGTCGCCGCCCGCCCGCTGGTCATCGCGCCGATCGCCAAGCTGTTCGGCAGCGTCTCCGGGCGCTGACCCGTTCACGACTCAGCACCGACCGCACTCTGACGTACAGAAACGGCCCCCTGCCTCAGGCAGGGGGCCGTTCATGCTGAATCGTGAACGCGAGGTCCACGAAAGCGCCGGACTCAGCGCACGAAGCGGACCTCGGTCAACGTCTCACCGAGGAACGGCTCGGTGTGGCTGGCGCCGTCGAGCGTGAAGCCGTTGCGCGTGTAGAAGCGGTGGGCGCGGGGGTTGTCCTCCGCCACCCAGAGGTAGAGGGGCTCGTCCTTCTCGACCGCGGCGTCGAACAGCTTCTGGCCGATGCCCGTGGAGTGGTACGCGTCGAGCAGGTAGATGAAGTACAGCTCGCGGAATGCCGGGGCGTCCTTATCGCGGGCGGGGCCGGAACCGACGAATCCGACGATCTCCCCGTCGACGAGTGCCGCACGCATCGTGAACTCGGGGCCCTGAGCGGCCCAGTGCGTCCACAGCTCGGCCATGCGGCGCGGCGACACCTTCTCGAGGGCGGCCTTGCTGATCAGGTGGTCGTAGGTCTCGTGCCAGCACTGCGCATGCACGCGACCCAGAGCTTCCGCATCCACATCACGGACCGGACGGACGATGACTTCAGGCTGGGCTTCGGCGCTCATAGCGTGACTCTACGCGCGGCCTCCGGGAACAGGAAATCGAGCGGATGCGGGTGCGGAGGCCCCGGGCCTCGATGGAGGTTTCACACAACGATGTTCGAGATCCGTGCGTCGCTGGCTACGATCGATCCTCGTGAACGTGATCTGGCGCACCCTCCTCGTGATCCTCTCCGCCCGGCGCCGGGTGCGCCGAGGCAGAACCCTCGACGCGGGCTCCGTCAGCAGCATCACGCTGACGACGCTCCCCACCGACATCGACATCCTGCGCCACATGAACAACGGTCGGTACCTGTCGCTGTTCGACCTCGGCCGCTGGGACCTGCTGATCCGCACGGGACTGTTCGACGCGATGAACGAGCGCGGCTGGTACGCGGTGGTGTCGAGCGAGACGGTGACGTTCCGCAAGTCCCTGCAGCTCTGGCAGCGCTTCGAGGTGCAGTCCCGGTTCATCGGACACGACGACAAGGCCGTGTTCCTCGAGCACCGAGCCGTCGTCGGCGGCGAGATCTACGCACGGGTCATCGTGCGCTCGCGGATGCTGCGCCGCACCGGCGGCACCGTCAGCAACGAGGAGCTGTTCGCCGCCGTCGGCAAGCCCGAGGGCGTGCCCGAGATCGACTCATGGGTGCACGACTGGGCCGCGGCATCCGCTCTGCCCCCCGTGCGCACCCCGGCGCCGAGCGTGTGGAACTGACGCCGTGACCGACCCGTGGGGACTCGGAACGCGCGCGCCGGGGTCCGTGCTGCTGGTGGGATACGGCAAGCTCGGGGCGCGGCTGGGCGAGCGGCTGCTCGCCCAGGGAGCCGCGGTGACGGCGATCCGTCGGAGCGCCGAGACAGGGCCGATCGCCACGATCCAGGTCGATCTGCGGCATCCGCTCGAACGCCCGCTGCCCGCGGTCGACTCGGTCGTGATCACTCTGCCCCCGAGCACCGAAGGTCCATCGGTCTATCCGACGGCGCTGTATGGACTCGCCGAGGCGCTGCCCTCGCTGCCCTCGCGGGTGGTGTTCGTGTCATCGACTCGCGTCTTCGAGGGGCGCCCGGGGGAGAGGCCGTTGACCGAGCGTGACGCGCCGGAGGTCTCGAGTGAGCGCGGCGGGGACCTCGTCGAGGGCGAGCAGCTGGCGATGGAGCTCCTCGGCGCGCGGATCGTGCGTCCGGCCGGCATCTACGGACCCGGCAGGGACTTCCTGATCCGTCGCGTGCGCGAGGGAGCGCCGGTCGATCACACGCGCCGCACCAACCGCATCCATGAGACCGACCTCGTCCGACTGCTCGAGGCGATGCTGCGCGCGGATTCCGCGCCGCCGGTGATCCACGCGGTCGATCGCGAACCCGTGCTGCTCGGCGAGGTGGTCACGCACATCGCCTCGCGCCTGGGAGCCGAGCCGCCGCCGCACCTCGATCCGGAGGTCGGCGGAGGAACGGTGCTCGACGGCAGCCTGCTGCACGAGTTCCTCGGCGACCTCGAGTACCCGACGTTCCGGGCCGGGTACGACGAGATGATCGCGGCGCTCTAGCGGCACGACGACCCGATACCGACGGGAACCGTCCGACGCGACCGCTCCTCCCGGGGTAGGCGACATCGCAGTCCTAGGCTGAGGTCATGGCCGACTCGACACCCCTTCCGGACACCGGATCCGCCTCTCTCGCGGACCGCGCCATCGAGCTCGCCAGGCGCTGGGTGATCGAGGCGGCGGCGGCCGATGTCGACCCGGCCGCCGAGCGGCTCGCCGGCGTGCTGCAGGATGCGAACGGCCTGCCGTTCACGCTCGGATTCGTCGACGGCGTCATGCGTCCGGAGAGCCTCAGCGCGGCCGCATCCCAGCTGCATCGGATCGCGCCGATCGTGCCCGACTTCCTGCCCTGGTATCTGCGCTCCGCGGTGCGGCTGGGCGGCGGGGTCGCCGAGCTCCTGCCGACACCCGTCGTGCCCATCGCCCGCCGGGTGCTGCGTGAGATGGTCGGCCACCTCGTCGTCGACGCCCGCCCTGCGAAGCTCGGTCCGGCGATCGCCCGGATCCGGGAGTCCGGCGCGCGGCTGAACCTCAATCTGCTCGGGGAGGCCGTGCTCGGGGATGCCGAGGCGCAGCGGCGCTTCGACGGCATCCACGAGCTGGTCCGCCGCCCCGACGTCGACTACGTGTCGGTCAAGGTGTCGGCGATCATGAGCCACATCTCGATGTGGGCGTTCGACGAGGTCGTCGACGCGGTGGTCGAGCGGCTGCTCCCGCTGTACCTGGCCGCGGCGTCCGACCGCACGTTCATCAACCTCGACATGGAGGAGTACCGCGACCTCGACCTGACCATCGCGGTGTTCACGCGCATCCTCGAGGACCCGCGCCTGGCCGGCCTCGAGGCGGGGATCGTGCTGCAGGCCTACCTGCCCGACGCCCTGCCGGCGCTGCAGGAGCTGACGGCGTGGGCGCGCGAACGAGTCGACCACGGCGGAGCCCCGATCAAGGTCAGGCTCGTCAAGGGTGCCAACCTCGCGATGGAACGCGTCGAGGCCCGGATGCACGGCTGGCCGCAGGCCCCGTACGACACGAAGGCCGAGACCGACGCGAACTATCTGCGGTGCCTCGACTGGGCGCTGCGGGCGGAGAACATCGAGGCGGTGCACCTCGGCATCGCCGGGCACAACCTGTTCGGCATCGCCTACGCATGGCTGCTCGCGGGGGAGCGCGGGCTGGTCGGTGGCGCTGGCGCTGGTGGCGCTGGTGCTGCCGGCGCTGCAGGCGCTGCTGCGCCCTCGCGCGGCACGGGCCAGCCGCCGATCGAGTTCGAGATGCTGCTCGGCATGGCGCAGGGACAGGTGCAGGCCGTCTCCCGCGAGGTCGGCGAGGTGCTGCTCTACGTCCCCGTCGTCCGGCCGGACGAGTTCGACGTCGCGATCAGCTACCTCGTGCGCCGACTCGAGGAGAACGCCTCGTCCGACAACTTCCTCTCGGCCGCGTTCCACCTCGCCGACGACGAGTCGCTCTTCCTCCGGGAGCGGGACCGCTTCCTCGACGCGCTCGAGCTGTCGACGTCTCCGACGCTGAGGGTCGGACCGCGCCGCGCGCAGGATCGCACGGCGCCCGTGCACGAATCGGTGCGCCCGGTGCCCGCGACTCCGGTCGCCGAAGAGGGCCTCACTCAGGCGGTGCTCGGCATCTCGCGCGGGTCGGACGACTCCGACGGGCCGTTCCTCGAGACGGCGGTGTACGCGCATCGCGAGCTCGAGGAGGAGACGGGCGGCGCCCCCGGCTTCGAGAACACGCCGGACAGCGACCCCTCCCTGCCCGCCAATCGCGACTGGGCGCGGGAGATCCACGCCCGCATCGCCGACTCGACACGGGGCGTCTCGACCATCGAGGCCGCCCGGATCGACGACGCCGCCGTGCTCGAGAGCACCCTCTCCGGTGTCCGGGACGCGGGCGCTCGGTGGGGCGCGCGCCCGGCGGTCGAGCGCGCCGAGGTCCTGCTGCGCGCCGCCGCGGCGCTCGAAGGCCGCCGCGCAGAGCTCATCGAGGTCGCCGCGTCCGAGACGGGCAAGGTCCTCGCCGAAGCCGACATCGAGGTCAGCGAGGCGGTCGACTTCGCCCGGTACTACGCCGCGAAGGCACGGGAGCTGGATGCCGTCGCCGGCGCCGCCTTCGAACCGGCCCGCGTGACCGTCGTCACCCCGCCGTGGAACTTCCCCCTCGCGATCCCCGCCGGAGGAGTGCTGGCCGCGCTCGCCGCAGGGTCGGGTGTCGTGTTCAAGCCGGCTCCGCAGTCGCGACGCTGCGCCGCCGTCATCGCCGAGGCGCTTTGGGAGGTCGGTGTGCCGCGCGACGTGCTCGCGCTGGTCGACATCGAGGAGGGCGACCTCGGTCGTGCCCTGATCAGCCACGAGGCGGTGGACCGCGTCATCCTCACCGGCTCCTGGGAGACGGCCGCGCTCTTCCGGTCGTGGCGGCCGGACCTGCCGCTGCTCGCCGAGACGAGCGGGAAGAACGCGATCATCGTGACCCCGTCGGCCGACCTCGACCTCGCGGTCGCCGATCTCGTGCGCAGCGCGTTCGGCCATGCGGGGCAGAAGTGCTCTGCCGCATCGCTCGCGATCCTCGTGGGACCGGTCGGCCGGTCGAAGAGGTTCGCCCGCCAGCTGGCGGATGCCACTCGTTCACTGCACGTCGGGTGGCCTACGGATCCGCTCGCCGAGGTCGGACCGGTGATCGAGCGTCCGCAGGGCAAGCTGGCCTGGGCGCTCACCGAGCTCGAGGGCGAGGAGCAGTGGCTCATCGAGCCGACGGTCTCGACCGACGACGACAGCGGGCGGCTGTGGCGACCCGGCATCCGCGTGGGCGTGCAGCCCGGTTCGCGATTCCACACCGAGGAGTTCTTCGGGCCGGTGCTCGGGGTCATGCACGCGCCGACGCTGGAGCGCGCGATCGAACTGCAGAACGCGGTCGCGTACGGGCTGACTGCCGGGCTGCACACCCAGAACCCCGCCGAGCTCGGCCTGTGGCTCGAGCGGGTGCAGGCGGGCAACCTGTACGTCAATCGCGGCATCACCGGTGCCATCGTGCAGCGGCAGCCGTTCGGGGGCTGGAAGCGCTCATCGGTGGGCCCCGGTGCGAAGGCCGGCGGCCCGAACTACCTGATCGGGCTCGGGTCGTGGCGGTCGAGCGGGTCGGGGCCCGTCTCCAGCACCCTGCACCTGCGCGGGCTGGACTCGCGCATCACCGAGTTGATCGAGTCCGCGCAGCCGTCGCTGGACTACGAGGCGTTCGAGTGGCTGCGCCGCTCGGCGCTGTCGGATGCGCTCGCCTGGGACCGCGAGTTCGGGCAGGTGCGCGACGTGTCGCACCTCGGCGTCGAGCGCAACCTGTTCCGCTATCGCCCGGTCGCCGTGGCGATCAGGGCCACAGCGGACGCCGGACGGCAGGAGCTGCTGCGAGTCGTCGTAGCCGCGGTGCGCGCCGGCGCCGGATTCGTGCTGTCGACCCCGGTCGGACTGCCCGCGGGCGTGCGGCGGGCACTCGGCGACCTCGGTGCCGTCGTGCACGTCGAGACCGATGACGAGTGGATCGAGCGGATGCGGCGGCGCGGACAGACCCCGGATGGCGCCCCGGCGGATGCCGCGGCGGAACCGCATCCGAGTCGCGTGCGTCTCGTGGGCCCGCGTGCGTCCGTCGCCGCGCTGCACAGCGCCCTCGCGGCGGCGGTCGACGGCGATCCCGACCTCGCGGTGTACGACGGCGAGGTGACCTCCGCGGGTCGCATCGAGCTGCTTCCGTTCGTGCACGAGCAGGCGATCGCGATCACGGCGCACCGCTACGGCAACCCCGACGACTGGAGCGCCTCCGTCATCTGACAGGTCGCGCTCCGCCATCTCTTCCGCTCTTCGCAGCCCCCTTCCGCCCATCCCGCTTTCGCCCATCCCGCCGACGACGGGGATGCCTCGTCCCTACAGGCCAGGGGCCCGGAATCCGGTTCGGATCGATCGCGGCCCGCTGTGCGGGGTCAATAGCGCATCCGAATGAGTCGATTCGGGTGCGGAAGTGGCCCCGCTTGCCGGGGGCGGATGCGGAAGCGGTCCCGCCAACCGGGGGCGGGTGCGGAAGTGGCCCCGACTGCCGGGGCGGAAGTGGCCCCGCCTCACAGGGGCTGCCCGCATCGCCAGGCGGGGTCAATAGCGCACCCGAACGAGTCGATTCGGATGCGGAAGTGGCCCCGGCTGGAAGAGGGGATGCGGAAGTGGACCCGCCCCCAGGGGCGGATGGGGGGCGGATGCGGAAGTGGCCCCGGCTGCGCGGGCGGCTGCCGGGGCGGATGCGGAAGTGGCCCCGCCTCACAGCGGCTGCCCCGCACCGCCAGGCGGGGCCAATAGCGCACCCGAACGAGTCGATTCGGATGCGGAAGTGGCCCCGCCAGCCGGGACGGATGCGGAATTGGCCCCGACTGCAGGGGCGGATGCGGAAGTGGCCCCGACTGCGGGGGCGGATGCGCGGGCGGATGCGGAAGTGGCCCCGGCCGACCGAGCACCAGAATCGTGTAAAGAATTCTTGACACGAGGGATGCCGCGAGCGTACTGTCGTGTCAAGAATCTTTTACACGGGAGGGCGTCATGGTCTACGAGGAGCGCAACGTCTGGACGGGTCTCGTCGTCAGCCTGATCGCGATCACGGCGTACGTCGTCGCGGTGCTGCAGCAGGCGGCGGGCCGACCGGTGACCGAGGTCGACTGGCCTCCGCTGATGCTGTGGATGATCGGCGGCGGCATCGTCGTCACCATCGCGATCAGCATCGCCTGGGGCCTGATCGCCGGCGCGCGCGACCCCGACGGCGTGGGGAAGTCCGACATTCGCGATCGCGACATCGGCCGCATGGGCAGCCGCGTCGAGCAGGCGTTCGTCGCCCTCGCGGGCACCGGGGTGATCCTGCTCTGCGCTCTGAACGCCGACGTCTTCTGGATCGCGCACACCATGTTCGCGGGCTTCGCGGTCGCCAGCATCGTGGGTGGGATCGCGCGGGTCGTCGCCTACCGGCGCGGACTCGTCTGATGGTCAAGCCGACACTCGTCTCCAACCGCATCCGCGCGCACCGGGAGGCCGCCGGATTCACCCAGGCCGAACTCGCCCGCCGCATCGGTGTGACGAGGCAGACGCTCATCGCGATCGAGCAGGAGAAGTACTCGCCGTCGCTCGAACTCGCATTCCAGATCGCCCGCGCATTCGGCGTCGGGCTCGACGACCTGTTCCAGTACCCGGAACCCCGCACGACGGAGGTGTGACATGACCGAGACGACGACGACCCCGATGATGCCGGCATGGCGCCGAGAGACCTATGGACCCGCCGACGGGTTCCGACTCGAGCAGATCCCCGTGCCGGTGCCGCGCCGCGGCGAAGTGGTGCTTCGGGTCGAGGCCACCTCCCTCAACGCGGGGGACGTGCGGCTCATGCTCGGCGATCCGCTGCTGGTGCGGCCGATCTACGGCCTTACCAAGCCGAAGCATCCGGTGCGCGGGATGGAGGTCGTCGGCACCGTCGTCGCCGTCGGGCCGCAGGCGATCGGCGCGGAGCTCGGAGAGCGGGTCGTCGGCGAACTCGTCGGTGGGGGCGGCCTCGCCTCGCATGTCGCGGTGCCGGCGTCGCGGCTGGTGCCGATCCGTCCGGACGTCACCGCCGAGGCCGCGGCCTGTCTGCCCGTCGCCGGTGGCACGGCGTGGCAGGCGCTCGACCTCGCCGGCATCGGCATCCGCTCCGACCGCCGCTCCGACCGCCGCTCGGACCGCTCCCCGGATCGTGTTCCGGATCGCCGTTCGGACGGCACTCCCGGGCATCGCTCGGGCACTGCGTCCGCCGGCGCTGTCCGGGATGCCGCGCGCGTCCAGCGGGTACTGATCCTCGGGGCCTCCGGTGGCGTCGGCACGTTCGCCGTGCAGCTCGCCGCGCTGCGAGGAGCGGAGGTGTGGGCGACGTGCGGTGAACGCAATGCGCGTCTCGTCGAGCACCTCGGCGCCGTGCGCACGCTCGATCATCGTCGCTCTCCGCTCGCCGAGCTCCCGGCCGCCCACTTCGATGCCGTGATCGACATCGCGGGCGGCGTGGGGCTGCGTGAGCTGCAGAATCTCGTGGCGCCCGGCGGCACGGTGGTGCTGGTGACCGGGGACGGCGGTCCGGTTCTCGGGCCGATCCCGCGGATGCTGAAAGCAGCACTGCTCTCGATCGGATCGAGCCGTCGCATCCGCCCATGCGCAGCCAGTCCGCGCCCCGAGATCCTCGCCAAGCTCCTCGAACTCGTCTCCGAAGGACGCCTCACGCCCGTCATCGAGCGGGAGTACCCGTTCGAGGAGGGGGCCGCCGCCCTCGCGCACGTCGAGGCGGGGCACACGGTGGGCAAGGTGGTCGTGCGAGGAGCCTGAGCGAGAAGCGTCCGCGCTCTGGCGGCGTTCAGGGGCGGATGACAGAATAGATGCTGGCGTGCCCGAGTCGCATCTTCCCCGGGCGCCGACTCTGACCGAGCGGCGCGGGTCGAAGGACCGCCGGGCCCCTGGACAGCGTCCGCCGCATCCGTTCGAGGAGCCCCATGTCTGTCGAAACCACTGCGTCGACGTCCGAGACCGCCACTCCGGTCCGCACCGCACACCACCGTCACTACCTGATGTGCAAGCCGTCGCACTTCACGGTGAACTACTCGATCAACCCGTGGATGGAGCCGGCCAAGCCGACCGACACGGCCAGGGCCGTCGAGCAGTGGCAGAAGCTGCACGACCTCTACCTCGAGCTCGGCCACGAGGTCGAGCTCATCGAGCCGCTCGCCGGATACCCCGACATGGTCTACACCGCCAACGGCGGATTCCTGATCGACAACCGCGCCTACGTGCCGAAGTTCCGCTTCGTCGAACGTCAGGGTGAGGCTCCGGCCTTCGCCGACTGGTTCCGCGCCGCCGGCTACGACACCGTCATCCCCGAAGAGGTCAACGAGGGCGAGGGCGACTTCCTGCTCGTCGGCGACGTGATCCTCGCCGGCACCGGCTTCCGCTCGACCGGCGACAGCCACCGCGAGGTGGGCGAGGTCTTCGGCCGCGAGGTCGTGTCGCTCAACCTCGTCGACCCGCGCTTCTACCACCTCGACACCGCGATCGCCGTGCTCGATCCGGTGCAGGGCACGGAGAACGGCGGCCCGAGCGCGCGAACATCGCGTACCTCCCCGGAGCGTTCGACGACGAGAGCCGCGCGATCCTCGAAGAGCGCTTCCCCGACGCGATCCTCGTGTCCGACGAAGACGGCTCCGTGTTCGGTCTCAACTCCGCGAGCGACGGCTACAACGTCATCATCTCGCCGCGGGCGAAGGGCTTCGAGACGCAGCTGCGCGAGCGCGGCTACAACCCGATCATGATCGACCTGTCCGAGCTGCTGCTCGGCGGCGGCGGCATCAAGTGCTGCACGCTCGAGCTGCGCGGTCAGGCATGACCGCCGTCGAGCCCGGCGTCGCGGCAGAGGTCGCGGCCGAGCCGCACGTCGCGCACAACTACCACCCGCTGCCGGTCAACATCGCCCGCGGCGAGGGTGCCTGGGTGACGGATGTCGAGGGCAAGCGCTACCTCGACCTGCTCGCCGCCTACTCGGCGGTGAACTTCGGCCACCGGCATCCGGCTCTCGTGGCAGCCCTGACCGAGCAGCTCGGTCGGGTCACCCTCACCAGCCGCGCGTTCATGAGCGACCGCCTCGAGCCGTTCGCGGCCGCGCTCGCCGCGCTCGCCGGCAAGGAGATGGTCCTGCCGATGAACACCGGCGCCGAAGCGGTCGAGACGGGCATCAAGGTCGCCCGTGCCTGGGGCTACCGCGTCAAGGGCATCGCCGACGGGCGGGCGCGCATCATCGTCGCCGCCGGCAACTTCCACGGCCGCACGACCACCATCGTCAGCTTCAGTGACGACGAGGAGGCGCGGGCCGACTTCGGACCGTACACGCCCGGATTCGACACCGTGCCCTACGGGGATGCGGATGCCGTCGCCGCGGCCATCACCGACGACACCGCGGCCGTCCTCATCGAGCCCATCCAGGGCGAGGGTGGAGTGGTGATCCCGCCCGAGGGCTATCTCCGCCGCATCCGCGAGATCTGCGACGAGAAGAACGTGCTGTTCATCGCCGACGAGATCCAGTCGGGTCTCGGCCGCGTGGGCGAGACCTTCGCCTGCGACCGGGAGGGCGTCGTGCCCGACCTGTACCTGCTCGGCAAGGCGCTCGGCGGCGGCATCCTTCCCGTCTCCGCCGTCGTCGGCGATGCCGACGTGCTGGGAGTCATCCGCCCCGGCGAGCACGGCTCGACGTTCGGCGGCAACCCGCTCGCCGCAGCCGTCGGGCTGCGCGTGGTCGAGATGCTCGAGTCGGGCGAGTTCCAGGAGCGCGCCCGCGCTCTGGGTGCCCACCTCGGCGCTGCGCTCGAGCCGCTGATCGGCCACGGCGTCACCGAGGTGCGCATCGCCGGGTTGTGGGCGGGCGTCGACATCGACCCCGCCAGGGGCACGGGTCGCGAGATCGCCGAGAAGCTCCTCGATCGCGGCGTGCTCGTCAAGGACACGCACGGGCAGACCATCCGCATCGCCCCGCCGCTCGTGATCCGAGCGACGGAGCTGGACTGGGCCGTCGAGCAGCTGAAGCTGGTGCTCGGGGCCTAGTCCGCGTCCTGTCGAACCCCGTCGGCCCTCGCTCAGGCGGGGGTGTCGTTCGGGTCGAGGGTGCGCAGGGTGTCCTGCTCGACCTCGTTGTCGGCCTCGAGCTGGTCCTCGGTGTTCTCGTCGCCACCGAGGGCCGCATCGCGGTCGGGGCTCGCGTTGCCCTGGATGGCGCCACGCGGCGATTCGCCGTGCGAGCTGTCACCCTGGATCGCGCCGCCCTGGGCCGCCCCCTGAGCGTTCTCCTCCTGGGCGTCGCCCTGGATCGCACCGCGAGCGGCGTCTCCGTGCGAGCTGTCGCCCTGGATGGCACCGCCCTGCGTCGAGCCCTGGGCGTTGCCGTCGAGCTCGTCGGGCCGGCGTCCGGCATCCGCAGACGACTGTCCGGCATCCGCGGACGACTGTCCGTCCGGAGCGGTGTTGTGCTCGGGGATCTGCTCGGGGAGCCCTCGGCGGGCTGCTCGGGGTGCGGGGTGCGTCCTGTGTTCTGGTCCATGTCGCGACGGTACGTCCGGTCCTGTCGACCGGGGAGGGCATTGACAAACCCCGTGGGCCCGGTCAGGACCGGTTCAGTCCCGGGGTGCCGTGCGGATCGGCGAGGTCGCGGCGGCTTCGTCGCTGAACTCCACCGGGTCTGCCTTCTCGCGCAACTGGTCGCGATCCACGATGCTGAGCGGCCGGGTCTCGTCGAGCGTCATCAGGAACCGGCTCCCCTCGGAGCGATGCAGGCGCCCCGAGGTGAACACCCAGATCGCTCCGATCGCACAGGCCACGAAGCCGGCGGTGCCGCCCAGCATGATCGCGCTGCGCGGACCGAACGTGTCGGCCACCCACCCGGCGATCGGGGCGCCGATCGGGGTCGAGCCCATGATCACGGCCATGTAGAGCGCCAGCACGCGCCCGCGCAGCGCCGGGGCGGTCGTCATCTGCACGTAGCCGTTCGCCGTGGTCAGGAGCGTCACGATCGTGAACCCGGTGAACGTCAGCGTCACCGCGTAGGAGATGTAGGTCGGCATCGCCGCCGACACGAAGGCGGCCACGCCGAAGCCGCCGGCCGCGAAGATCACGACGCGCACCCTGGCACGGTCACGACGGGCGGCGAGCAGCGCCCCGGCCAGCGAGCCGATCGCGAGCACCGAGCTCAGTACGCCGTATCCGTCGGCGCCCGCCCCGAACTCCAGCGCCATGGTCGAGGCGAAGATCGGGAAGTTCATGCCGAACGCGCCGATGAGGAACACCGTCACGAACACCACTCGCAGGTCGCTGCGACCCCAGACGTAGCGGAATCCCTCGGCGAGACCGCCAGGACGACGGTTCTTGAGCCGTGGTGCGAGCTGGCCGGTGCGCAGCATCAGCAGGGCGACGAGCATGGCAAGGAATGTCACGGCGTTCGCGATGAACACCCAGCCCGACCCGATCGCGACGATCAGCAGGCCACCGACGGCCGGGCCGATCATGCGGGCCAGGTTGAAGGAGGCCGAGTTGAGGGCGACGGCGTTCGAGGTGTCGCCGGCCGACACCATGTCGGAGACGAAAGCCTGGCGAGCGGGGGCGTCGAAGGCGTTCACGACGCCGAAGGCCGCGGCGAACCCGAACATCATCGGCAGCGTCATGACGTCGTTCAGCAGCAGCACGCCCACGGCGATCGCGAGCATCAGCAGCGCGGTCTGGGTCGCCAGCAGGATGCGCCGCCGCTCGAAGCGGTCGGCCACCCAGCCGGTCACGCTCACCAGCACGAGCGGCGGACCGAACTGCAGCGCCATGGTGAACCCCATGGCTGCGGCGTCGTTGTCGGTGAGTTCGGTGAGGACGACCCAGTCCTGGGCGGTCGCCTGCATCCATCCGCCGATGTTCGACACCAGCGCTCCGGCGAACCAGATGCGGTAGTTGATGTTCGCGAACGAACGGAACATCGCGCTCATCGGTCGACCACCTTCCGCATCAGGGCGCTCGCCGCACGCAGCGTCGCCAATTCGTCCTCCGTGAAGTCCAGCTCGCCGAGCATGTCGGCCAGCAGCTCGTCGCGGCGCCGGATGGTCTGCGCGACGATCTCGGTGCCGGACTCCGTGATGTCGACCTGCACGCGGCGGCGGTCTTCGGCATCCGGCGTGCGGATCACGTACCCCTGCTCCTCGAGGCCGTTGATCATGTTGGTCATCGACGGTGCGGTGACGCGCTCGCGTTCGGCGAGCGAGGTGATCGTGCGCTGCCCGTGCATGCGCAGCGTCGCCAGCACCGCCAGCTGCGCATCGCTCATGGCGTCGACGGCGCGGACGGATCGAAGGCGCCGTGCGAGCCGGAACGTCGCCATGCGCAGGTCTGTCGCGGTGAGGTGGAGGGATTCATCGGTCGCAGACATTACTTAGACAGTCTAAGCAATTTCGATCGAGATCGGAAGTCGCAGCGGTCGAGTCCTCCGCGCTCAGGCCAGAATGGTCGGATGACCCGAACCCCCGCCATCGAGATCGCAGTCCAGGACCCCGCAGGCGTCCGCATCGCCGGAGCCGTGGGCGCCGCTCGCGTCGAACTGGCTCAGGCCCTGCCGCTCGGCGGGCTCACGCCGTCGCCGGCGACGGTCGAGCTCGCCGTCGAGGCCGCCCGCTCGGTGGGCGTCAAGGTGCACGTGCTGATCCGCCCGCGCGCCGGCGGTTTCCACTACGACGCCGATGAGATCGCGGTGACCGAGCGCGACGTCCGTCGCGCGATCGAGGCCGGCGCCGACGGCGTCGTGATCGGGGCGCTGGATGCCGACGGCGCCCTCGACCTCGCGGCGATGGCCCGACTCCGCGACGCCGCGGGGGAGCATCCGTCACGCTGCACCGTGCCATCGACGTCACCGCGGATCCGGTCGCGACACTGCGCGCGGCCCGCGACCTCGGACTCCGCCGCGTGCTCACCTCCGGGGGCGCGTCGGTCGCGATCGAGGGCATCGAGACCCTCCGAGCGCTCGTCGTCGAGGCCGGGGGCGCGATCGAGGTCATGGCGGGGAGCGGAGTGGATGCGGCCAGCGCGGCGGCTCTGGCAGCAGCCGGCGTCGACGCGCTGCACTTCTCCGCCAAGCGCACCGTGCACGAGCACGGCGGCGTGCGGATGGGGTCCGCCTCCGACGGCGTCGGCGGGTACGAGGTCACCGATCTGGAGATCGCCCGAGGCATCGTCGCCGCCGTCTCGGTCTGACGGGCGGCGCCTTGCGTCAGTAGGGTGGGGGCGTGACGGATACGCGCGAGTTCACGGATGCCCACGGCATCGCCATCGTCTACGACGTGCACCAGGCGGCGGGTGAGGCCAGGGGAGTCGTGCAGCTGCTGCACGGGGTCGGCGAGCATGCCGGCCGTTACGGCGCTCTGATCGCCGCCCTCACCGAGGCCGGCTTCTGGGTGTACGCCGACGACCACCGGGGACACGGGCGCACCGGCATCCGTCAGCACGGAGGCCCCGCGAAGCTCGGCCGGCTCGGAAAGGGCGGTCTGCGGGCGGCCGAGGCCGCGATCTGGCAGCTCACCGGGATCATCAAGGACGAGCATCCGGACCTTCCGCTCGTGCTGCTCGGCCATTCGTGGGGGTCGTTCCTCGCGCAGATGCTCGTCAACGACCACCCGGACGCCTGGGACGCGGTCATCCTCTCGGGCTCGGCGCTGCGGACGCCGGGGACCCTGAACGCCGCCCCACTGAACGCCCGCTGGGCCGCCGCGGATGCGACCGGCTACGAGTGGCTCAGCCGCGACCCCGAGGTGGGGACCGCCTTCGGCGACGACCCGCTCACCACCGACGTCCCGCTGCTGAAGCTGTTCGGTCCGATCGAGGCCGCCAAGCTGTACGGGCGGCCCCGCAAGGACCTCGGCCGCGACATCCCGCTGCTGCTTCTCGTCGGTCGCGACGACCCGGTCGGCGGACCACGCAGCGTGCACATGCTCGCCGACGAGTACCGGCGCAGGTCCGGTTTCACCGACGTCACGACGCTGGTCTACCCCGATGCACGCCACGAGATCTTCAACGAGCTGCAGCAGGCCGAGGTCAGGGCCGACCTGCTGTCGTGGCTGGACGCGCGCATACCGGCTCGCTGAGCCAGGACCCTCCTCGGCGTCCGCGTGTTACGCGCGATGAAGGTGCGTTACAGCGGGTGAATCCGCGTGACGGCGCGCGAGCGCGAGGCCCCGGCGGCGGCATAGATTCGCGGCGAGAGGGAGGTGCGCCGTGGGTTTCGTGGACGAGTGGCGTGCATGGCATGCATCGCGGGAGCGATACGCCGGGGCCGAGTACGGACCCGCCGCCCTCGAGTCCACGAACTGGCTCATCACCGAACCCGCCGCCGTCGACGGCGTCTCGGGCCTCTGGGCGCTGACCGGAGACGGCGGCATCCGCGGCACGGACCTCGGCGCGACCGGCTCGGTGGTCACCCTGCGTGGCAGAGAGACGCTTCGGATCGGCCGCCGGGAACTGCGCGTGTTCGATCGACGGGGAGAGCTGGCACTGCGGGTGTTCAACCCGCGCCGCCTGGAGCGGGAGCGCTTCAGCGCGATCGACGCGTATCCGCCCAGGGAGGGGTGGCGGATCTCCGCGCGTTTCGAGGCGACGCCCGGCGAGACCGTCGCGATCATCACGATCGACGGACGGACCCACGAGACGGAGCTCGCCGGGCGGCTGCACTTCACCCTCGACGGTGCCGCCTTGGCGCTGGCCGTGACGCGCTCCGAGCAGGGCGGGCTGAGCGCGGTCTTCGGCGACGGGACGAACGGCACCGAGACCTATCGGTTCCGCTTCCTTCCCATCGAAGAGCCGGCCGCCGACGGCTCAGCGGTCATCGACTTCAACCGCGCCTATCTGCCGCCGTGCGCCTTCTCCGACCAGTTCGTCTGCCCGCTGCCGCCCACCGGGAATCGCTACTCGGCGCCGATCAGGGCCGGGGAGCGGGCCGTCGTGCTCGGGCGCTGACGGCCTCGATCCGCGCCGCGGCGGCGGTCGCGCCTTAAGCTGTAACCGTGCACGGTGAATACAAGGTCCCCGGAGGAAAGCTCGTCGTCGTCGACCTCGAGGTCGAGGACGGCAGGATCGCGCGATTCCACCTCGCCGGCGACTTCTTCCTCGAGCCGGATACGGCGCTCGCCGACATCGATGCAGCCGTCACGGGTCTGCCGGTGGAGTCGGATGCCACGGCGATCGCCGCTGCCGTGCGCGGCGCCCTGCCCGAAGGCGCCCAGCTGCTCGGCTTCACGCCGGAGGCGGTCGGCACCGCGGTGCGCCGGGCTCTCGTCACGGCTCCTGGGTGGGGCGACTTCGACTGGGAGATCGTGCACGAGAAGGCGGTCTCGCCGCGCATGAACCTCGCGCTCGACGAGGTGCTCACCTCGCGGGTGGGCGAAGGGCGCCGCCGCCCGACCCTGCGCATCTGGGAGTGGGACCAGTCGGCCGTCGTCATCGGATCCTTCCAGTCGTACCGCAACGAGGTCGACCCCGAGGGGGCGGCGCGCCACGGATTCGACGTCGTCCGACGCATCTCCGGCGGGGGAGCGATGCTCATGGCCGCGGGGCAGATCATCACGTACTCGCTGTACGTACCGGCATCCCTCGTGCAGGGGATGACGTTCGCCGACTCCTACGCCTTCCTCGACGACTGGGTGCTGCAGGCGCTGCGCTCGCTCGGGATCGACGCGATCTACCAGCCCCTCAACGACATCGCCAGCTCGTCGGGCAAGATCGGCGGGGCGGCGCAGAAGCGCCTCGCGAACGGCGGAGTGCTGCATCACGCGACCCTGTCGTACGACATCGACGGCCAGATGATGACCGAGGTGCTGCGCATCGGGCGCGAGAAGCTCAGCGACAAGGGCACGACCTCCGCCGCGAAGCGCGTCGACCCGCTGCGCAGTCAGACCGGGCTCGCCAGGGCTGAGATCATCGAGCGCTTCAAGGACACGTTCCGCTCGCTGACCTCGGCGGAGGACGGGTCGATCAGCGCCGAGGAGTACGCCGACGCCGAAGCGCTGGTGGAGTCGAAGTTCGCCACCGACGCGTGGCTGCACAGGGTTCCGTGACCGACAGCTCCGAGCCCGTCGCCCGGGGAGCCGTCTCGATCATCCAGGGCGACAATCTCGCGGTTGCCGCGACCCTGCCCTCGGCCTCCTTCACCCTCGTGTACCTGGATCCGCCCTTCAACACCGGCCGGGTGCAGGAACGCCGGGTGGTCACCGCCCGCCGCTCGTTCACAACTCAGCACGAATCCGACGCGGCGGGAGTGGCGCTCCCGGAATCGCAGGGTTCCGATGCGGCGGTCCCGCCGACCGTGCTGAGTCCTGAACCGGCCGCGACGCCGACCGAGGTGCGGCACGGGTTCCACGGCCACGCTTACGAGCGCGTGCGCGGGATGCTGCGCACCTACGACGACCGTTTCGACGACTACGGGGCCTTCCTGATGCCGCGGCTCGAGGAGGCCTGGCGCCTGCTCGCCGACGACGGCACCCTCTATCTGCACTTGGACTACCGCGAGGCGCACTACGCGAAGGTGATGCTCGATGCCGTGTTCGGCCGCGACTGCTTCCTGAACGAGCTGATCTGGGCCTACGACTACGGGGCGAAGTCGCGGCGCCGGTGGCCGACCAAGCACGACACGATCCTCGTCTACGTGAAGAATCCGCGGGAGTACGTGTTCAACTCCGACGACATCGACCGCGAGCCGTACATGGCTCCTGGGCTCGTGACCGCCGAGAAGGCCGCCCGAGGGAAGCTGCCCACCGACGTCTGGTGGCACACGATCGTGCCGACGACCGGGCGGGAGAAGACCGGATACCCGACGCAGAAGCCAGAGGGGATCCTGCGCCGCATCGTCCGGGCGTCCAGCCGGCCCGGCGACCGGGTGCTCGACCTCTTCGCCGGCAGCGGCACGACCGGCGCCGTCGCCTCGGCGCTCGGGCGGGAGGCCGTGCTCGTCGACGACAACCCCGAGGCGGTGCGCGTCATGACCGAGCGGATGCCGCACGCCGAGGTCACGCACGGCGGGGCGTAGCTCCGGGCGCTCAGCCCACCCGGTAGGCGCGGTAGCGCACGGCATCCGCCTGGCGCTGGGCCGCCGAGAGGAACAGGGCCCGCTGCAGGTGGGCGAGTGCCGGCGCTGCCGTCTCGATCTGCACGGTCGTGCGGAAGTAGTAGGAGCCGGGGTCGACGTCCTCCCCTCGTCGCAGCTGCTCGAGCACATCGGGCGTTCCGGTGCGCAGCCCCTTCGCGTGCAGCAGCAGCAGGTCGCCACCTGCGGTCCGCGCCGAGTAGCGGCCGTCGATCTCGATCGTCCCGTCCGGCCGCACGATCTGCCAGTCGGCGCCACCGGGGAGGATCTCGGCCTCGACGGCGCCCGTGACGTGTCCACCGAGGATCGGCACGACGCGGCGGTGGCCGACGCTCGTGCTGCCGTGGTCTTCGAGCGGACCCAGGTCGACGGTGACGTCGAAGGCGAACTCGAGGCCGGGGACGGGCAGTGCGTCGTGCGCGGTCATCGGGTCTCCTCCCGGTCGGCGGTGCTCGCGCCGGTCGTCTCGGTCGCCCGCGGATCCGCGCCGCCGAGCACGTCGCAGAGCCGTTCCAGTGCAGGGACGGCGGCGGCGAGGGCGGCCCGCTCATCCTCTCCAAGCCGCGCGGTCGCCTCTGCGACGAGGGCGGAGTTCGCCGCGTCAAACCGGTCGAACAGGTCGAGCGCCCTGGCTGATGCGCGCACGACGATGCGTCGACCGTCGGAGGCGGCAGGGGTGCGCTCGACGAGGCCCTCGCTCTCCATCGCACCGAGCAGGTTGCTGACGGTCGGTCGGCTCAGCCGCAGACGGCTCGCGATCTCGGCCGGACCTCGCGACGTCCCTCGTGGCAGGGCGCGGATCACGTCGATCTGCGAGTCCGACAGCTCGGGCAGGCGGGCCTCGGCCCGCGTCGCGGCGAGCAGCGCACGCCGGAGGGGAGAGATGACGGCGGCGAGTCGCGCGGCGTCGAGGTCGCCGCTCATCGGGCGACCGCCGAGGGAGGGGTGAGCGAGGGGCGCTCGTTGAGCACCTCGGGCAGGAATCCCGCAGCCGTCTTGTAGTCGGCGGCGATCTGCACCCGCTCGGCGTACGGGATGACCTCGTCGATGTCGGCGAAGCCCTGCGGTGCGCGTTCCCTGGCGAGCTGCATCACGCGCTCGGGACCCGTCGCGCGGGTGCCGGCGAGCAGAGCCGTCATCGCGGGACGGCGAGCCTGCTCGTATGCGGCGAGTCCCGCATCGATGCTCTCGGACGTCGCCAGGTGGAAGGCGAGGGTGCGGGCATCGATGATCGCCTGAGAGCCGCCGTTGGACCCGTTCGGATACATCGCGTGCGCGGCGTCGCCGAGCAGCGTCGTGCGGCCGAACGTCCACTGCGGGAGGGCGTCGCGGTCGACCATGGGGTACTCGAGGATCTCGTCCGCGGCGGCGATCGCGGCGGGGACGTCGAGCCAGTCGAAGCGCCACTCGTCGAACATCTCGGCGATCGGCCCGGGGTCGACGGCGCGGTTCCAATCGGCCTCGCCGGTGCCGCCGACGCGGCGCTCGGCGATGAAGTTCACCGGCATCCGACCGTCGGCGTCCGCTGGTGCAAGCGGGTACGCGACGAACTTCTGCTCGCCGTCGCCGGCCATGATCATGGTGCGCCTGTCGAGGAACGTCGGGATCCGGGTCACCCCGCGCCACAGGGTGAGGCCGCTCCACGGTGGTGCGCCCTCGGCGGGGTAGCGCAGCGCCCGCATCGCGGAGTGGATGCCGTCAGCGCCGATGATCACGTCGGCCGTGGCCTCGATCGGGCCGGCGTCGGTCGCGAACCGGGCGGTCTCGGTGCCGTCGACGTTCGTCGTGACCCCCGTGAGTCGATGTCCGAGTCGGATGGGCTCGGCAAGACGGGCCTCGGCGAGGTCGCGCAGCGCGAGCTGGAGGCGTCCGCGGTGCACCGACAGCTGGGGCCAGCGGTATCCCGCGTCGCGTCCGCGCGGCTCGCTCCAGATCGGCTGCCCGAACCGGTTGTAGTAGGCGAGCGTGCGCGGCTCGACCCCCAGCTCGGCGATGGCGTCGGCGACTCCGAGCTCGGTGAGCTCACGCAGCGCGTGCGGCAGCAGGTTGATGCCGACGCCGAGCCCACGGATCGCGGCGCTGCGCTCGTACACCGTGACGTCGCGCAGCCCGGCCTCGTGCAGACTGATCGCGGCTGCGAGCCCGCCGATCCCCGCACCGATGATGATGATCTTCATTGATCGCTCCCTGTGCGCGGCTCAGGTGAGCCGCTGCTGAATATAGTTTTGTCACAAAACCATATTCAGCGCAAGAGGCGATCGCCTCCGTCCCCGGCGGCGGCCTGTCAGCGGGCGGCCGCAGTGCGCGCAGCTTCGATGATCACGTCGACGCCCAGGAGGAAGAGCTCGCGGTCCTGCAGCTCGGACAGCAGCGTGCTGTTCTCTGCGATCAGGGGGAACTGGCGTGGATCGGCGAGCAGCGGCGAGTCGATCCAGGGGCTGTCCTCGTCGTCGCTGCGGCGATCGGCTCGCGCCCGTGCGATCCCCGCCGCCCCGGCGAGCACATGAGAGGCGAGCAGAGCGTAGTGGCGCACCAGCTCCTGACCGCGCAGTCCTGCCCGGTGGAACGCGTCGAGCATCAGCTCGATCGCCGCGAGCTCGCCGGGACCGTGCGTGGTCAGGCTCGTCGCCTCGGCGCCGATCGCCGGATACCGCGTGAACGATGCGAGGGTCGCCTCGCTGAGCATCCGCAGGCGACCGGCCCAGTCCTCGGCGGGGAGATCGACGCGAGCAGCGGCCTGCCCGTTGAGCTCGTCGAGGAGCGCGCTCATCAGTGCGTCCTTGCTCGCGAAGTGACGATAGATCGCGGTGGGGTCCGCTCCGAGGTGCGTGCCGAGCTCCCGCACCGAGATGGATGCCACGCCGGTCTCGGCGAGCTCCATCCCGGCGTCGATGATCGACGCCCTGTCGAGCCGCACGCGAGTGGATGCCTTGTTCGCCATCGTGTCTCCGGTCTTCCTTGATCCATCGTGCCATGCGCCCGCACAGGTCCGCTCGCTTCGCAACGGATTCGCATCGCCAATGACAACAGTGTTGACAGCATAGATGACCGCGGATACGTTTAGCGCATTCCAGCAGCATCGACGATGAGGGAAGGTCCACTATGGCGAGCGAGTTCGTCTTCTACGGAGGTCTCGTGTTCACCGGCAGCGGGGCACCGCTCGAGGCCCACGCAGTAGTCGTGAGGGACGGCCGCATCGCGGCCGTTCTCCCGGAAACGGAACTCGACCTCGAGGCGTTCCCCGACGCGAACCGCATCCACCTCGACGGCGCGCTGCTCAGTCCCGGCTTCCAGGACGCGCACATCCATCCGGTGGGCGGGGGCATCGAGCTGCTGCAGTGCAACCTCTCGGATGCGGAGAGCGCCGACGAGGCGGTCGAGCTCATCCGCTCCTACGCTCAGGCGAATCCGGAGCAGGAATGGATCCTCGGCGGCGGCTGGAGCATGGACCACTTCCCCGGAGGCAACCCGCCGCGCGGGCTCCTCGACGAGGCGACGGGTGGGCGCCCGGTGCTCCTGCAGAGCCGGGACCACCACAGCACCTGGGCGAGCACGGCGGCGATCGAGCGCGCCGGCATCTCGGCGGAGACGCCGGATCCCGACGACGGACGGATCGTCCGCGAGGCGGACGGCTTCCCGGCCGGCACCTTCCACGAAGGCGCGGGGGACCTGTTCGCGTCCGTGCGCCCCGCGACCTCCCCCGACCTCGCCTACCAGGGGCTCCTGCGTGCCCAGGAGGAACTCATCGCCCTCGGCATCACGGGCTGGCAGGACGCCATGGTCGGTGCGGACTCCGGGGGCATCTCCGATCCTCTGGCCGCCTACGAACGTGCCGCAGCCGACGGACGACTGCTCGTGCACGTCGTCGGCGCCCAGTGGTGGCTGCGTGACGGCGGCATCGAGCAGGTGGCGCGCATGACCGAACGCCGCGAGCAGGCCGCCGCCGCGCATCCCGACCGTCGGATCGACCTGGGCACCACCAAGATCATGGTCGACGGGGTCGCAGAGAACCAGACGGCGGCGATGCTCACGCCCTACCGTGATGCCTCCGGCCACGACACCTGCAACCACGGCCTGAGCTTCATCGATCCCGCGATGCTCCGCGAGTACGTGACGGCACTGGATGCCGCGGGCCAGCAGGTGCACATGCACGCGCTCGGCGACCGCGCCGTGCGAGAGGCCCTCGACGCCCTGCAGGTCGCACGAGACGAGAACGGCGACACCGACGGTCGCCACCATCTCGCCCATCTGCAGGTCGTGGCGCCGGACGACACCGCTCGCTTCGCGCCGCTCGGAGCGATCGCCAACATCCAGGCGCTCTGGGCGACGCACGAGGATCAACTCGACGACCTGACCCTGCCCTTCCTGCAGGACGGACAGGTCGACCGTCAGTACCCGTTCGGCGACCTCGTGCGCGCCCGCGCTCGTCTGGCCGCCGGCAGCGACTGGCCCGTATCGACCGCTGACCCGCTCGCCGCCATCCACGTCGCCGTGAACCGCGCGTATCCGGGATCCGAGCGACCGCCGCTCGGCGGTGCACATCAGCGGATCGACCTCGAGACCGCGTTCGCCGCCTACACCTCGGGATCCGCGTACGTGAACCGACGGGACGACGACACGGGCAGCATCCGCGAGGGGTACCTCGCCAACCTCGTCGTGATCGAACCGAACCCGTTCCGCCTGCCGATCGACGAGCTGCATCGGGCGCGCGTGACCTCGACGTGGATCGAGGGACGCCGCGTCCACACGGCGGAGCCCGCCACCGCATCCGCCACGGCATCCGTCACCACCGCGTCCGACACCCACCGCACGGAGTCCCGATGAACCGCACGTCGCTGTCCCGTCCCCTCGCCCGTCGCGGTGCCGCCGTGCTCGTCGGCGTCCTCGCGGTCGCCGCGCTCACCGCCTGCGGACCGGCCGCCACCGGCGGTGCCGGATCGGAGGAGCCGATCGACTGGAAGCTGACCGAGACGACCGCGGCCCCGAGCGGTGACATCGACTCGTTCACCTTCGCGACCTACGCCGAGCCCTACTCGCTCGACTACGCGTACGCGTTCGACTACGCCGACAACTCGATCCTCGCCAACACCTGCGAGTCGCTGCTGCGGCTCAACCCCGACTACTCGCTGAGCGCCGGTCTCGCCGAGTCGTTCGACCACCCCACGCCCGACACCTGGGTGTACACGATCCGCGAGGGCGTCACCTTCCACGACGGCACTCCGCTGACGGCGGCTGACGCGGTGGCGTCGATGAACCGGCACCTCGACCCCGCGGTCGGATCGTTCTGGTACTCCGTCTACCAGAACGTGAAGACGATCGAGCAGACCGGCGATCGAGAGGTGACGGTCACCATGACCGGACCGGATTCGCAGTTCAACCTCGGCATGGGCGGCTCCGCCGGTGTCATCGAGTCGGCGGCGACCCTGGCCGAGAAGGGCGACGAGTACGGCAACTCGACCGGCGGCGTGAACTGCACCGGCCCGTTCGAGCTGACCTCGTGGGAGTCCGGGGAGTCGATCACGATGACCCGCTACGACGACTACTGGGACGAAGACCTCACGGCGCACTCCGGCGAGGTCCGGTTCGTCTTCATGACCGACCCCACCGCGCGCATCAACGCCCTGAAGTCCGGGAGTGTGGACGGCTCGTGGATGGTGCCGATGGAGGCCGTCTCCTCGCTGCGGGATGCGGGCAAGGGAGACGTGCTCTTCGGCACGAGCACGGCGGTGGGCAACATCGTCGTGAGCAACCTCGATGGACCTCTGGGTGATGTCCGCGTACGCAGAGCGCTGCTGCTCGCGATGGACCGCGACGGCATCCTGCAGGCCGCCTACCGGGGCGTCGGCGAGACGACCGACGTGATGACCACCGAGTCGGTCTGGCAGGACGCCGATGAGTCCGCGCGCACGGCGGCCTTCGACGACGTCACCTCGTACGAGCAGAACGTGGAGGAGGCGAAGGCGCTCATCGCCGAGGCGGGGGCGGAAGGGGCCGAGCTGACCTATGTCACGGCTCCGATCAGCAACGACTTCTCCGTCATCTCGCAGGCGACGGTGGCAGCCGCCCAGTCGATCGGCCTGAAGGTGAACGTCGAGACCGTCACCCCGAACGCGTACACCGCGCTGTTCTCGGATCCCACCGCCCGAGAAGGCGTCGACCTGTTCTACACCAGCTGGTACCTCTCGAGTCCGGATGCCCTGGAGATGTACTCGGTGCTGCGCACCGGAGACTTCAGCAACTACGGCGGCTGGTCGAACCCCGAGTTCGACGCGATCCTGCAGGAGGCCGTCGCGATCGACGACCCAGCCGCCCGCAGCGAGCTCACCGCCCAGGCGCAGCGGATCGCGAACGCGGAACTGCCGTGGCTGCCGCTGTACGAGGCGCCGATCTCGCTGTACCTCGGCGAGAGGATCACCGGCGTCCAGCCGTCGATCGCCTTCATGTACTACCCCTGGGCCGCCACGATCGGTGCCCGGTGACAGCCGCTCGACGCGTCGCGGGAAAGCTCGGCGGACTGCTGCTGACGCTGTTCCTGGCGTCGCTGCTCGTGTTCTTCTCGCGCTTCCTGGTGCCGGGCGATCCGGTGAGCTTCCTGCTCCGCGGCCGCAAGCCGAGCCAGGAGGCGGTGGCGCAGGTGACCGTGCAGTACGGGCTGGATCTGCCTCCGTGGGAGCAGTACCTCCGCTGGGTGCTCGGGCTTCTGCAGGGGGATCTCGGGCGGTCGCTGCAGTACCGGCAGGACGTCACCGTGGTGATCGGGGACAGGCTCCCCGTCACCCTCCTGCTCGTCACGATGGCCGGCGCGATCGTGCTGGCCGCCGGCGTCGCGCTCGGGGCCGTCGCCGCGCTGAACCGCGGCAGGGCGCTCGACAGGTTCGTGCTGATCGGCCTCACGGTGCTGGGCGCGATCCCCTCGTTCGTCGGGGCGATCGTGCTCATCGCACTGTTCTCCGTGCAGTTGGGCTGGTTCCCCTCGTTCGGCTCCGGCGACGGCTTCGTCGACATGGTCTACCACCTGATCCTGCCGTCGATCGCTCTGGCGCTCGTGTTCATCGTCCTCGTGGGCAAGGTGACCAGGTCGGCGATGGTCGATCAGCTGAGCCGCGAGCACGTCGAGGTGTCGACGAGTCGGGGCGTGCGCCGGTCGGTCGTCGTGCGTCGGCACGTGCTGCGCAACGCCCTCGGCCCGATCCTCACCGTGAGCGGCGTGCTCGTCGCCGGACTCATCGTCGCGAGCTCGATCGTCGAGGCGGCGTTCGGGCTGTCGGGGATCGGATCGCTCCTCGTGCAGTCCGTGGACCGGCTCGACTTCCCCGTCGTGCAGGCGATCGTCCTTCTCGTCGTGTGCGCGTTCGTCGTCATGAACGCGATCGTCGACGTCCTCGAACCCTGGATCGACCCGCGATCCGCCGCAGGAGCTGGTGCCCGATGACCTCCTCGACTCCCACCCTCGCGATGCGGGTGCTGCGCGCGCCCCGTCGGCGCCGGCCGCGCATCCTCTATCTGGCCAGTCTCGTCGTGCTCGGCGCGATCGTCCTGGCGGCGATCTTCGCGCCCTTCGTGGCTCCGTACGACCCGGATGCCGTGGACTTCACGTCCTTCCTCGCCCCGCCGTCCGCGGCCCACTGGCTCGGCACCGACTCGCTCGGCCGTGACCTGCTGAGCCGCCTCATCTTCGGCGGGCGCACCGCGCTCATCGGTCCGCTGCTCGTCGTCGTCTTCTCCACCGTCATCGGCATCCTGCTGGGGCTGTGGGCGGGGTGGCGCGGAGGCTGGATCGATGCCGCGCTCAGCCGGATCTTCGACGTGCTCTTCGCCTTCCCCTCGCTGCTGATCGCGATCATGGCGGTCGCACTGTTCGGCAAGGGGCTGGTCGCCCCGGTCATCGCCATGAGCATCGCCTACGCGCCGTTCGTCGCACGACTCACGAGGTCGCTCGTCACCGCGGAGCGGGCGCGGCCGTATGTCTCGGCCTACCGGGTGCAGGGTTTCGGCGGCGGCTGGATCGCGCTGCGGCGCGTGCTGCCGAACGTCACGCCGATCGTCGGTGCGCAGTCGACCCTGAACTTCGGGTACGTGCTCGCCGAACTCGCAGGCCTGTCGTTCCTCGGCCTAGGGGTGCAGGCGCCGACCGCCGACTGGGGCGCGATGATCAACGAGGCGCAGTCGGGGGTCGCGGCAGGTCACTTCCTGCCGGCGATCGCCCCGGCGGTCGCGGTCGTGATCGTCGTCGTGTGCGTGAACATCGTCGGTGAGGAACTCTCCGACCGAATCGGCGGAGGGATCCCCGCATGACCGCTCTTCTCGACATCCGGGACCTGACGCTCGACCTTGCGGACGGCACCCGGCTGCTGCACGGCATCTCCCTGCAGGTCGCACCGGGAGAGACGGTGGGACTCGTCGGGGAATCCGGATCCGGAAAATCGCTCACGGCCCGTGCTGTGCTGGGGCTGCTGCCGGATCGGGCCATCGTCGGCGGCGTCGTCGAGGTGAACGGCCGGTCTCCACTGGCGGGCGCTGCGGGGCGGCAGGAGATCCGCCGCCACGAGGCCGCCATGGTGTTCCAGGATCCCCGCGCGGGCATCAACCCCATGCGGACGATCGGCGATCACGTCACCGAGGCGCTGCGGCTCTGTGAGGGCTGGGCGAAGGATGCGGCACGAGCTCGTGCGATCGAGCTGCTGACCTCCGTCCGGCTGCCCGCCCCCGGGGAGCATCTGTCGCAGCACCCGCATGAGCTGTCCGGAGGCATGCTGCAGCGCGTCATGATCGCCGGCGCTCTGAGCGCCTCGCCGGGCCTGCTCGTGTGCGACGAGCCGACGACGGCACTCGACGTCACGACACAGGCCGGGATCGTCCAGGTGCTGCGCGATCTCTGCGAGCAGAGCGGGATGGGGATGCTGTTCATCACCCATGACCTCACCCTCGCGGGTTCGCTCTGCGACCGGCTCGTCGTCATGAAGGACGGAGCCGTCGTCGAGCAGGGAACGGCCAGAGAGGTGCTCGTGGCTCCGACCGCGGAGTACACGCGACGGCTGGTCGATGCCACCCCGCGCATCTCGGGAGACCTCGCATCGCCGGACGTGGGGTCGGCATCCGGGTCCCAGCTCGTCGTCGCGGGGGTCGGCAAGATCTATCGGCGGCGCGGGGCGGAACCCGTCTCCGCGGTGGTCGACGCCGATCTGGTCATCCCGCGGGGCGGCTCCGTCGCGGTCGTGGGCGAGTCGGGATCGGGCAAGTCGACCCTTGCGAGGATGATCGTCGGACTCGAGGCGCCCGATGGAGGGACCATCACGATCGGCGGCCGATCGATGTCGGGCATCCCGCGCACACGCGCCGAGCGGCTCCAGCGCGCGAAGAGCGTGCAGATGGTCTTCCAGGACCCGTATCTCTCACTCGACCCCCGGATCCCGGTCGGTCGCGCGATCGAGGACGTGCTGAGACTGCACAGCGGCCGCTCCGGGAGCGCGGCCGCCGAGCGGGTGCTCGAACTCATCACGGCGGTGGGCCTGGGCGCTGAGCATCTGACGGCTCGTCCGCGCACCCTGTCCGGCGGTCAGCGTCAGCGCGTCGCGATCGCCAGGGCGCTGGCCGTCGAGCCGGAGCTGCTCGTCATGGACGAGGCCACGAGTGCGCTCGACGTCTCGGTGCAGGCGCAGGTGCTCGACCTCGTCGCCCGCATCCGCCGGGAGCAGGGACTCACCGTGCTGTTCATCAGCCACGATCTGGCGGTCGTACGGCGGGTCTGCGCCGACACGATCGTGATGCGCCGCGGAGAGATCGTCGAAGCGGGGCCGACCGAGCAGCTGCTGAACGATCCACAGCACGAGTACACCCGTCTGCTGATCGACTCGGTGCCCGTTCCGATCGCCTGAACAGCGTCGTCGGCCGACGCCGTCGCGGCGAGGTGGTGGTCGATGAGCGCCTACCGGCCGGCTCGGACAATCTGCACAGCCTGGCGGGCGGTCGATGGCACCAGCCCCGTCAGTTGTCGTAGATCGACCCAGGTTGGGGTGTAGCTGTTGAGCGGTCCGTTCCTGAGTGCTTCGGGACCGCCGAGGTGCAGTTGCCGCGAGTGAACCGAGACCTCGAAGTAGACCGCTTCCGCTTCGAGGCCCTCCGGCTTCGGCAAGAGCTGCCTCACGACCGTCCCGTCTAATCCTGTCTCTTCGCGGAGCTCTCGAAGACACGCCTGTTCGGGCGATTCGCCGCCCTCGATCCCGCCTCCGGGGAGCACGTAATACTCTTCGCCGCCCTTCATCCGGTGGATGACAAGAACCTCGTCGCCATCGATCACAACGGCGACGGCCCGAATCCTCATGCAGCGACTCTAGGCGTCGACGCGGACATGATCAGCCCGTTGCCTCACGGCGCGGGCTGATTCTTTCTATCCACCTCGCCTCAGGCGACGTAGAGCTTGCGCAGCGTCTCGGTGACCGTCCAGGCGGTGCGCTGCCCCTCGGCCAACCGCACGACCGACCCGGGGCCGACCTCGATCGCGGGGAGCGGCGGATCGACGAACTCGATCCGCGCCCGACCGGTCAGCACGACGAACACCTCGTCGACCTCGGTGTCGGATGCCGTGCCCGGCGTCATCTCCCAGAGACCGACCTCGACCTCGCCGATCGTCGCGAGGGCGTGGGTGGCGGACGTCGGAGTGCCGATGATCAGGTCCTCCGTCGGAAGCGGCTCGTGCACGAGCGGCAGCGCCGCGGCATCCGCTCCGGTTCCCGGCGCGAGCTCGCCCGGCACGAGTTCGCTCATGAGTCGAAGCCCATGCCGACGGCATCCAGCGTCTTGAGGAACAGGTTGCGCTTGCCCTCGTTGTGATCCGCCCGGTTCATCGCAGCGCGCACGAGGTTGACGCCGATCGAGGCGACGGGCTCCGGGGGGAACGGGATCGGCTTCTCGCGCACCATCGCGAGCTCGGTGCGCTCCGTCGGCTCGCCGGACAGCTTGTCGAGCATCACGTCGGCGGCGAAGCGCGCCGCACCCACGCCCAGGCCGGTGAACCCGGTCGCGTAGGCCACCCGGCCCTTGCGGGCGGTGCCGAAGAACGCGCAGAACCGGCTCGACGAGTCGATCGCGCCTGCCCAGCGGTGCGTGAACCGCAGGCCCTCGAGCTGAGGGAACGTGGTGAAGAAGTGCGATGACAGCTTGCGGTGGCTCTCGGCGCGGTCCTCGTACTCGGGACGCACCTTGCCGCCGAAGTGGTAGACCGCGTCGTATCCGCCGAACAGGATGCGGTTGTCGGCGGTGAGTCGGTAGTAGTGGAACTGGTTGGCGCTGTCGGCGAGACCCTGCCGGTTCGACCAGCCGATCGAGGCCAGCTGCGCATCGGTCAGCGGCTCGGTCATCAGTACGTAGTCGTACACGGGCACGGTCATCAGTCGGTTGCGCTTGAGCAGCGAGGGGAAGACGTTCGTCGCCAGCGCCACGGCATCCGCGGTGACGCGTCCGTCGTCCCGGGTGATGAGGGTGACGGGACCGGAGCCGTCGCCGGAGACCTCGCGCACGAGGGACTGCTCGTAGATCTCGACGCCGAGCTCGACGGCCACGCGGGCGAGCTCCAGGCCGAGCTTGGCCGGATGCACGAGCGCGCAGCCGTCACGTTCCCAGGCGCCGGCGAGGAAGGTGTCCGAGTGGACCTCTGCCTGCACGGCATCCCGGTCGAGGAATCCCTCCTCCTCGCGCAGCCACTCCACCTGGTGCGGCTCGACGGCCACGGCCAGTTGGCCGGTGCGCTCGAAGTCGACATCCATGCTGTACTTCTTCACGGTCGCCTCGATGCCGTCGAGGTTCTCGTGCCCCAGCTCCTCCAGGCGATCGATCTCCTCGGGCCAGCGGGTGAGGCCGTTCTCGTGTCCGTGCGTGAGGCTCGACTCGCAGAAGCCGCCGTTGCGGCCGGACGCCGCCCAAGCGATGCGCGAGGCCTCCAGCAGCACGACGCGTCGCTCTGGGTCGCGCTCCTTCGCACGGACGGCGGTCCAGAGGCCCGCGTACCCGCCGCCGACGATCGCCAGATCGGCCGAGATGCTCCCGGAGAGCGGGGGATGCTCGACGCGCTCGACGTCATCGAGCCAGAACACGCTGAAGGCCGTGTCGCGGAGTGAGGCATCGATGACGGCATCCGCAGGGCGTCGGCGTTCGAAGACCGTGGTTCCCATGATTCAGTCCTGTTCCAGGGGCCGCGCTTCAGCGCGTGCCCCAGTTGTAGAGGTCCTTGTAGAGGCCGGCGTAGAGCAGGCTCTCGGTGTGGGCGACGCCCGGGATGGTGCGGATGCGGGTGGCGATCAGGTCGAGCAGGTGCGCGTCGCTCTCGCACACCGCCTCGACGAGGATGTCGAAGGTGCCGAGCGTGACCACGACGTAGGCGAGCTCGGTGATCTTCGTCAGCTCCTCGGCGATGAGGCGCGGGTCGCCGGTGACGCGGATGCCGATCATCGACATCCGGTTGAACCCCAGCTGCATGGGATCGGTGACGGCGACGATCTGGATGACGCCCGCCTCGGTCATCCGCTGCACCCGCTGCCGGGCTGCAGCCTCGCTGAGTCCGACCTCGCGGCCGATCTCGGCATAGGGTCGGCGCCCATCCTCTTGGAGCAGCTCGACGATCCGCTTCGAGATGTCGTCCAGCACGGGCTGCTTCGGCGTGGGGGTCATGTGTCGATATTGACAGCACGAGGCATCGTGCGCAACTGATTCCATCGTTCAGAACGATTGAGTCTTCTGTATTCGCAATCCGATCGCTAGCATGGCGACATGGCCACAGAACTCCTCCAGAACTTCATCGGCGGGCAGCGCGTTCCCGTGAACGGACAGGGGCGGATGCCTCTCATCGATCCGGCGACGGAGGAGACCTACGGCGAGCTGCCCGTCTCGGATGGCTCGGATGTCGACGCCGCCTACGCCGCAGCGGCCGCCGCCTTCCCGGTGTGGCGCGACACCACCCCCGCCGACCGCCAGCTCGCGCTGTTCCGCATCGCCGACGAGATGCAGGCGCGGGCCGAGGAGTTCGCCGACCTCGAGTCGAAGGACACCGGCAAGCCGCGGGCGAGCCTGGTGGCGGACGAGATCCTGCAGTCGATCGACCAGCTGCGCTTCTTCGCCGGCGCCGCGCGCAGCCTCGAAGGGCGCGCCGCAGGGGAGTACCTCGCCGGTCACACGTCGTTCGTGCGCCGCGAGCCGATCGGCGTGATCGGTCAGGTCACGCCCTGGAACTACCCCCTCAACATGGCGGTGTGGAAGATCGCGCCCGCGCTCGCCGCCGGCAACACGGTCGTGCTCAAGCCTGCCGAATCGACACCGCTGACGACGCTGCTGCTCGCCGAGATCGTCGCGCTGCACACGCCTGCAGGCACGCTCAACGTGGTGCTCGGCGACCGTGACACCGGCGTGGCGCTGGTCGAGCACCCGACCCCGCAGATGGTCGCGATCACCGGATCCGTGCGTGCAGGGATGGCGGTCGCCCGTTCGGCGGCGAACGACGTCAAGCGCGTGCACCTCGAGCTCGGCGGCAAGGCGCCCGCGATCGTCTTCCCCGATGCGAACCTCGACAAGGCGGCATCCGGCATCGTCACCGGCGCGTTCTTCAATGCCGGACAGGACTGCACCGCTGCGACCCGCGTGCTCGTGCACGCCTCGGTGCACGACGCCTTCGTCGCGACGCTCGTCGAGAAGGCGAAGGCCGAGGCGCGCACAGGTGGCCCGCTCGAAGAGGGTGTGCTCTACGGTCCGCTCAGCAGCGCCGCTCAGCTCGCCCAGGTGCAGGGGTTCGTCGACCGCCTGCCCGCGCACGCCACGATCGAGACCGGCGGATCACGTCAGGGTGACACGGGCTACTTCTTCGAGGCCACGATCGTGTCGGGCCTGAAGCAGGATGACGAGGCCGTGCAGGGCGAGATCTTCGGTCCCGTGCTCACGGTGCAGTCGTTCGAGACCGAGGAGGAGGCGCTCGAGCTCGCGAACGACGTGCCCTACGCGCTCGCCTCGTCGGTGTGGACGACCGATCACGCGCGCGCGATGCGCTTCTCCCGCGACCTCGACTTCGGCTGTGTCTGGATCAACACGCACATCCCGTTCGTGTCCGACATGCCGCACGGCGGCTTCAAGCACTCCGGTTACGGCAAGGACCTCTCGCAGTACGGCTTCGACGACTACACGCGCATCAAGCACGTGATGTCGGCGCTCGACTGACCCGGTTCCAGGTCCACGACTCCGGAGATCCGGCCGCTCCGGTCGCGAACTTCAGCGGTGCCGCGCCTTCGGCCCCCGATCTCCGGAGTTGTGGCCGGCGGTCGCGTCACTCGACACGTATGACGCGATGTGTCAGGCTGGGCGCACGTCGAATCCGGGGGGATCCTCATGGCACGACCGCTGGCCGGTCCGCAGAGCCTGCTGCGCACACTCAACGGACGCGCGATCCTCGAGACGCTGGCCCGTCGGGGTCCGCTCACGAGGGCCGAGCTGGTCGCCGAGACGGGGCTCTCACGCACCGCGGTGACCCAGGTGCTGCGGATGCTCGAGAACTCCGCGGCCGTCGTTCCGGCCGGCGTCGACCGCGAGACTCGCGGACCGGCGGCCGGACGCGTCGCCCTCCACCCGCAGCTCGGCTTCGCCGCCGCCGTGCATGTCGACAACCACGCCGCTCACGTCGCCCTCGTCGACCCGACCGGTGCCGTGCGCGCCGAGCAGCACGCCCCCTTCCCGCCACGCGCCGACCGGGTGGAGCACATCGCCGCCCTTGTCGAGGGCTGCCGGCGCGCGCTCAACGGTCCGCTGCACCTGGTCGTGGTCGGCATCCCCGGAATCGTCACGGCCGACGGCGGCATCCGCGACGACCAGGGACCCGATGGCGGGGCCTTCCGTGCCGCACTGTCTGCTCGACTCGGATGCCCGGTGCGCGTCGAGAACGACGTCAACCTGGCGGCGCTCGCCGAGCTCACCGAGGGGACGGGCGCCGACCTCGCCAGCTTCGCGCTGCTGCTGCTGGACGACGGGCTCGGTGCCGGCATCGTGCTCGACGGCATCCTGCACCGCGGATTCTCGGGGGTGGCCGGCGAGGTCATGTACCTGCCGCAATCGCCGCTGCCGATCGGGGCGCCGGTGCTCGGCGACGAGGTCGTGCGCGACCTCGCGCTCGCGCACGGCCGCGACCCCGACGCCACGATCGACCAGCACCTCGACGCCGCATCGGCGGGCGACGAGGCCGCGCGGGCCATGGCCGCCGAGATGGGGCGCCGCCTCACGCTCGTCGCGGGCAGCGTCGCACTCGTGCTCGACCCCGAAGCCTTCATCCTCGGCGGAACCGCTGCGCATCCGGCGCTGTTCGAGGCCGCCCTCGCCACCGCCGAGGAGCTCGCCGCGCAGCTGCCGATCCGGCTGCTGGTCTCGTCGTTCGGGCCCGAGGCGCCGCTCGTCGGCGCCGTCGGGGAGGCCGCCGCCGCACTGCGCGCGACAGTGTTCTCGCACGCGGTCCCCGGTGCGGACAGGAGCCGGAGATGAGCCCCGACCTCGCGACCCGTCTCGGACTCCCCGCCGGCGCCCGGGCGCTGATCATCAACGCGGATGACTTCGGCATGTGCCATGCGGCGAACACGGCGATCATCGACCTGCTCCAGGCCGGGCACATCGACTCGACGACGCTCATGGTTCCCTGCGCGTGGGCGCCGGAGGCGTTGGCATTCGCGGCATCCCGCACCGACCTCGACGTCGGGGTGCACCTCGTGCTCACCAGCGAATGGGCGGACTACCGGTGGCGTCCGCTCACCGGGACGAGGACGAGCCTCGTCGACGAGGGCGGATGGTTCCCCCGCGACGTGCTCTCGGTCGAACGGAACGCGTCGGGCGACGATGTCGCGGCAGAGATCGAGGCGCAGCTGCAGACGGCACTGGATGCCGGAGTCGACGTGACCCACCTCGACAACCACATGGGCTCGGTCTACGGGCTGCTCACCGGCCGGGACTTCCTCGGACAGGTGCTCGAGCTGGCCGCGCGCCACGGACTGCCGTTCCGACTGCCGCGCAGTATGGAGGGGACGGGCAACGACGCAGCCCTCCAGGCCCAGCTCACTCGAGCCGCGGCGGCGGCGGATGCGTTCGGGGTCGAGATCATCGACCGGCTGTGGAGCCATCCGTTCGAAGCCGCCCCCGACGAGTCGTACGAGCAGGTGCGGGACGGCTTCATCGCGCTGCTCCGCGCAGTCCCCGCCGGGGTGACGGAGATCTACCTGCATCCGATGGTCGACGATGACGAGCTGCGGGCGACGGTCGATTTCGGAGCCGAGAAGCGCGGACACGAGCTGCGGCTGCTCTCCGACCCCGAGGTCCTGCAGGCGATCGCCGACGAAGGACTCGTCCGGATCGGCTGGCGGGACATGCGCGACCTGCAGCGCGGAGAGCGGGCATGAGCGCGTTGAGAGGACTGCGCGATCGCAGACTGGATGCCGCGCCCACCCGCGCGCAGGCCGTCGCCTTCGGGGCATCCGGGTTCCCCACCCAGCTCATGGCGCAGACGTTCTCGGCCTTCGTCGTGTACTTCTACGTCACGCACCTGGGGGTGGAACCGACCTGGGTGGCGGCGGCGATGATCGCCCACGGCATCCTGAACGCCGTGCTGAACCCGGTCGTCGGCGCGCTCTCCGATCGCATCCGCACGCCGTGGGGGCGCCGCATACCGTGGATCGGCCTCGGGATCGTGCCGCTGGTGGTCGCCTTCGCCCTGATCTGGATGCCGCCGGAGCTGCCGGCCGCCGGACTGATCGTCTGGTTCCTGGTCGTCGTCGCGGTGTACGACATCGCCTTCGTGGTCGTGGTGCTGAACATCTCGGCGCTCTTCCCCGAGATCTTCCGCACGACGGACGAGCGCGCCAGGGGCAATGTGCCGCGGCAGATCTTCGCGATCCTCGGCATCGTGCTCGGCACCGCGGGGGCGCCGGCCCTGTACGACGGGATCGGATGGCCGGGAATGGCGATCGTCCTCTCGACGGTCTGCCTGGTGCTGCTGGTCTGGTCGTTCGCCGGAGGGATGATCGAACGGCGGGTCCCCGAGGCCGCATCCGAAGCCATGCGCTGGGGAGACCAGCTGAAGTACACCTTCGCGAACCGCGCGTTCGTCCCCTACGTCCTCGGCTCGCTCTTCATCCAGACCTCGATCGCGGTCATCCTCGCCGCCCTCCCGTTCTACGTGCGCTACTCGCTGGGTGCGGCCGAGGGGAGGGGAGCATCCTGCTCGGGGCGATCTTCGTGACGGCCATCCCGTCGATCGTGCTGTGGAGTGCCGTCGTGCGGCGCACCTCCCCCCGCACCGCACTGCTCGCGAGCGTCGCGGTCTTCGGCTTGGCCGTGCTCGGGTACCTGGCGACCTCGACCGTGCTCGCCGCCGCCCTGGTCGGCATCGCCGTCGGTGTCGGGGTCGGAGGCCTTCTTCAGCTCCTCGAGGTGGTGCTCGCGCAGATCATCGATGAGGATGCCACTCGCACCGGCCACCGCCGCGAGGGTGCCTACTTCGGCGTCAACGGCTTCGTGGTGCGCGGTTCGGTCGTGCTGCAGGCCGTGGTCGCCGCAGCGGTGCTCACCGCATCCGGTTTCGACGCGTCGCTCGGCGACGCCCAGCCCGAGGCGGTCGACGGCGGCATCCGGCTGATGGTCGCGGTCGTCCCGCTCGTCTTCGCCGCCCTCGCGTGGCTCTGCTTCTGGCTCTACCCGATCCGCACTCGCGACCTCTGACACCGTCGGCCGCCGGAACAGACGATCCCGGAGCCTGAGCTCACGCCCGGCGCCGCGCCTCCCAGCCCGTCCGCACCATCTCGTCGACGGTGTACCGCATCTTCCAGTCGAGGTCGCGGGCGGCGAGCTCGCCGGTCGCGACGATGCGATCCGGATCACCGGGTCGGCGCGGGCCGATCTCCGGGGTGAAGTCGATGCCGGTCACGCGGGCGACGGCATCCATGATCTGCTTCACGCTCAGGCCGTCACCCGAGCCGAGGTTGTAGGCGGGCTCGATGGAGTCGCCGGCGGCGAGGCGCTTCGCCGCAGCGACGTGCGCGGCTGCGATGTCGCCGACGTGCACGTAGTCGCGGACGTTCGTGCCGTCTTCGGTGGCGTAGTCGTCGCCGAAGATCTTCGGGGTGCGCCCCTCGATGAGCGCCTCGAAGACGATCGGGAACAGGTTGTGCGGGCTGACGTCGTAGACGGTCGGATCGGCGGAGCCGACCACGTTGAAGTAGCGCAGCGAGGTGTGGCGGAGCGGGACGGCGGAGTCAGCCGTGGCGATGGCCTGGTCGCGCAGGAGCCATTCGCCGATGAGCTTGGATTCGCCGTAGGGGCTTGCGGGGCGCTTGGCCGTGTCTTCGACGACCAGCGCGACGTCGGGCGTCCCGAACACGGCGGCGGATGAGGAGAACACGATGTTCGCGACCCCGCTGGCCTGCATCGCCTCGAGGATCACGCGCGTCCCCTCGACGTTCTGCGCGTACGTGTGCAGCGGCCGCTGGACCGAGACGCCCGCGTACTTGTATCCGGCCACATGGATGACGCCCTCGGCGTCGTGCTCCCGGAGAGTCCGCTCCACGAGCTCGCGGTCGAGGATCGAGCCTGTGACGAAGGGGACGCCCTCGGGGGCGAACGACGCCACGCCGCTGGAGAGGTCATCGAGGATGACGGGTGCGAGCCCCGCTTCCGAGAGTGCGCGGACGACGTGCGAGCCGATGTAGCCGGCGCCGCCGGTCACGATCCAGGACATTGTGCTCCTCAGGTGGTGAAGGTTCAGTATCTCAGGGCGAGGTGTGAGTGGTCGGCTCCGTCCGTGTCCGTGTCCGTGTCCCGTGTCCCGTGTCCGTGTCCGTGTCCGTGTCCGTCCCGTGTTGACCCGTCCAGTCCGTTCCTCGTCCCTCGGTCCTGTCCCGTTTCGCGGAGGTTGCCCCGGTCTGCGGACGAATCTGCCGGATCGGTGTGCAGATCGGGACCGGCTGTGCAGATCGGGACAGGTCGGGTGGGACGGGAAGTGACGGGACGGACGGGAACGGACGGGAACGGACGGGAACGGACGGGACGGACGGGACGGGAACGGGACGGGAACGGACGGGACGGGGGTCAGGCGTCGCGGTGCGCCCCGGCCGAGGGAGTGACGGTGAAGAGCACGGGGGCCGCGAAGCCGGATGCTGCGAACGCCGCGTTCACGGCATCCGTCACTCGATCAACGGCGTCCTGCTCGACGAGGGCGATGGCCGCTCCGCCGAATCCGCCGCCGGTCATCCGCGCGCCGACGGCTCCCGCCGCGAGGGCCGCCTCGACAGCCGTGTCGAGCTCGGGCACCGAGATCTCGAAGTCGTCGCGCATCGACGCGTGCGAGGCCACGAGGAGGTCGCCGATGTCGCGCGCGCTCCCCTCACGCAGGACCCGCACGGTGTCGAGCACGCGCTGATTCTCGGTCACGACATGGCGCACGCGGCGGAACGTCACGTCATCCATCAGCTCCTGCGCGCGCGGGAGGTCGTCGACCGAGACGTCGCGCAGGCTCGGCACGCCCATGATCTCCGCCCCGCGCTCGCACGCGGCGCGACGCTCGCCGTAGCCGCCTGTCGAATGCGCATGCTTCACGCGGGTGTCCATCACGAGGATGGCAAGGCCTGCCTCGGCGATCCCGACCTGCACGAGGTTCGCGTCCAGCGTGCGGCAGTCGAGGAAGATCGCGGCATCCGGCTCGCCGAGCATCGAAGCCATCTGGTCCATGATGCCCGTCGGCGCTCCGACGGCCTCGTTCTCGGCCCGGCGCCCGACCCGGGCCAGAGCGGGGCGGTCGAGCCCGGCAGCCCAGAGATCGTTGAGTGCGGATGCCGTGGCGCCCTCGATCGCCGCAGAGGAGGAGAGTCCGGCGCCCACGGGGACGTCGGAGGCGATCGCGATGTCGAGCCCCGATCCGACCGCGGCCGAAGCGGCGATGCCGTCGGCCTGGCGCAGCGCCCACGCCACACCCAGCGGGTAGGCGGCCCACTCCGGTACCTGAGGGGTGCTGCCGGTGGGCGTCGGGAACAGGCGATCGAGGTCGTCGAGCTCGACCTCCACCGGCTCGTCGGCGAAGGTCGAGGCGACACGGATGCGGTGGTCCTCGCGACGCCCGACGGCGGCGACCGTGCGGTGCGGAATCGCGAACGGCAGCACGAAGCCGTCGTTGTAGTCGGTGTGCTCGCCGATGAGATTCACCCGGCCCGGCGCGGACCAGATGCCCTCGGGGGCGTGGCGGGTCAGCTCGGTGAAGAGCTCGCGGGCGGCGTTCTGGGTCGGGGTCATGAGATCGCCTCGTCTTCGCGCGCGGGTGCGCTGTCGGTCGCGGTCCGGGTGGATGCGGTGGATGCGGCGTTCTGCGGTGCCGCGGCGTCCGCCGGCTGGGCGATGTCCACCGGTTGTGCGGCGTCCGCCTTCGCGATGGCCTCGCGGATGCGGGCTGCACCCTGCTCGGGGGTGACCTCCGCCGCCCACGCCCACATCGCCGCCTCGGAACCGGCGAGGAACTTGAGCTTGTCGGCGGCACGGCGCGGGCTGGTCAGCTGCAGGTGCAGGCGGACGCTGTCGCGGCCGACATGCACCGGAGCCTGGTGCCAGGCGGCGATGTACGGAGTCGGGGTGTCGTACAGCGCGTCGACGCCGCGCAGCAGCCGCAGATACAGCGGGGCGAGCTCGTCGCGCTCGGCATCCGTCGTCTCGGCGAAGTCGGGGACGTGGCGGTGTGGCATGAGGTGCACCTCGAGCGGCCAGCGTGCGGCGAAGGGCACGAACGCGGTCCAGTGCTCGCCGCGGAACACGACTCGCTCGGACGCCTGCTCCGACTCGAGGATGTGCTGGAAGAGCTCGGGAGCGGTGCGGTCGATCGACTCCAGAACCCGCGTGGTGCGCGGCGTCACGTAGGGGTAGGCGTAGATCTGGCCGTGCGGGTGGGGGAGTGTGACCCCGATCGCCTCACCGCGGTTCTCGAATGGGAAGATCTGCTCGATTCCAGGCAGCTGCGAGAGTGCGGCGGTGCGGTCGGCCCAGGCCTCGATCACGGTGCGCGCTCGGGTGACGGACTGGGTGCCGAACGATCCGGTGTGCTCGGGGCTGAAGCAGACGACTTCGCAGCGTCCGACCGAGGTGCGGGTGCGGCCGAGACCGAGGGCTGCGAGATCGTCGAGGCCGCGCGGCGGGTTGCTCGCCTCGGGCGCCGTGCCGATGGCTTCGGCCAGGGCCGGGCCGAACGCCGGCGAACGGTTCTCGAACACCGCGACGTCGTACAGCGACGGCACCTCGGAGGGGTTGGTCGGAGTCTGGGGCGCCAGCGGATCCGCGTCGGCGCTGGGCATCATCACCCGGTTCTGGCGGTTCGCGGCCACGGTGATCCAGTCGCCCGTGAGCACGTCGAGGCGCATCGTCGCGGTCTCACCGCGGGCGTCGAGCGTGCGGCTGTCGACGGCGCGGTCGGGGCCGAGCGTGGTGTCGGGGTCGTCGAAGTAGAAGAGTTCACGGCCGTCGGCGAGGGTCGTCGCGCGCTTGACGATGCCGGCGGAGAGGGTCTCGGTTCGCAACTCAGGAGATTCGGGCGTGTTCACGTAAACATGGTACGCACAGCGCCGTGGTAACGTCAACACTCCGGAGTTGTGAACGCGAAGGGAGGGTGTCCGTGGACGACGACCTGCGCCGCGGCGATGACCTGCTTCGCGGCACCGCGCGCCCGCGCCGCCGTCGGGCCCCGTCCGGCCGTGTCTCGATGGCGATGGTCGCATCCCGTGCCGGCGTCTCGGGCCAGACGGTCTCGCGCGTCGTCAACGACAGTCCCCGCGTCGACCCTGCGACCCGCCAGCGCGTCGAGGCCGCGATGGCCGAGCTCGGCTATCGACCCCACCGCGCCGCCCGTGCTCTGCGCACCGGCCGCTCGCACACCATCGGACTCGTCGTCACCACCCTCGCCACGGTGGGCAACTCGCGGATGCTGCAGGCCACCGCCGAGGCTGCCGCCGAACGCGGCTACGCCCTGACGCTCGTCACAGCGGGGGACAGCGTGGCCGAGGCGTTCGAGCGCCTCGCCGAGCAGGAGGTCGACGGCGCTATCGTGCTGAACGAGGCGTCGGCGCTGCTTCCGGCTGCCGACCGTCCCGCCGGGCTGCGACTGGTGGTCGTCGACGCGTCGACCGCGGCGGGACTCACGGTCGTGCACAGTGATCACGTCGGCGGCGCAGCCGCAGCAACCGCGCACCTGCTGAGCCTCGGGCACGAGAACGTCCACCATCTGGCCGGACCGGCCGGCTCCTTCGCGGCGGCGGAGCGGGAGCGCGGCTGGCGAGACACCCTCGTAGAGGCCGGCCTTGAGGCTCCCGAAGTTGTGCGGGGGGACTGGTCCGCAGAGGCGGGGTACGCCGCAGGCGGGTCGCTCGCCGCAGCATCCGCCGTCTTCTGCGCCAACGACCAGATGGCGCTCGGACTGCTGCGCGCGCTCGCCGAATCGGGGCGGCGGGTTCCCGAAGATGTCAGCGTGGTCGGCTTCGACGACGTCCCGGATGCTGCGAACTACCGCCCGCCGCTGACGACGATCCGCCAGGACTTCGCGACCCTCGCCCACCGGGCGGTCGGACTGCTCGTCGCCGACATCGAGGGGCGGGCCGAGGAATCGGCATCCGCTGTCGTGGTGCCGACGCTTCTGGTCGATCGCTCCAGCACTCGCTGACAAGTCGCCCGCTGCGGGGTGCGCTGCCCGCCTCGGTGGGCGCCGGTGGAAGTCGGGGTGCGGGGTCAGTTGCGCACGCGTCACCGGGTGCGGGGTCAGTTGCGCATGGCCCGCCGGGTGCGGGGTCAGTTGCGCATGGCCCGCCAGGTGCGGGGTCAGTTGCGCACGGCTAACGGCCCTCGGGGATGCACAATTGGCCTCGGCTGGTTCATGGTGGGCGGTGGTGCCGAGCGCCGGAGGGAGTCGGGGGTCGGGATTGGGGGGCGGGGGTCGGTGGTGCCGGGCGTCGGCGGGCTTCGCGGGTGCGGGGTCAGTTCCGCATCCGCCGCCAGGTGCGGGGTCAGTAGTGCGCCGCAGACGGTCGGTTCGGATGCGGTACCGACCCCGCCGCAGGCGAGGAGTGCAGTTCTCCTGGTCGGAAAGGGACACCTTTGCACCGGGAAGCCCCGGTGCCTCAGGGATAGCGATTTCCCGCGACGGCTTGCATGGCCGCGCCGGCCATGGCATGCTATCGGAAAGCGCTTACCGACCGACAACCGAGCGCAACAGCTTCCCAGAGAACGGACCAGCAATGTCACAGGCGACGACCCGCGAGATCGGGATCATCATGAACGGCGTCTCCGGGCGCATGGGCTACCGGCAGCACCTCGTGCGCTCGATCCTCGCGATCCGCGACGCGGGCGGCGTCGAGCTGCCCGACGGGTCCCGCATCACGGTGAAGCCGCTGCTGGTCGGCCGCAACGAGGCGAAGCTCGCCGAGCTCGCGGCGAAGCACGGCATCGACGACTACACGACCGATCTCGACGCCGCCCTCGCCGATCCGAAGTGGGAGATCTACGCCGATTTCCTCGTGACCAAGGCCCGCGCCTCGGCCCTCCGCAAGGCGATCGCGGCCGGCAAGGCGATCTACACAGAGAAGCCCACCGCCGAGTCGCTCGACGAGGCGCTCGAACTGGCCCGGCTCGCCGACGCGGCAGGCGTCAAGACCGGCGTCGTGCACGACAAGCTCTACCTGCCGGGCCTGCAGAAGCTCAAGCGCCTGATCGACTCGGGGTTCTTCGGCCGCATCCTCTCGGTGCGGGGCGAGTTCGGCTACTGGGTGTTCGAGGGTGACTGGCAGCCCGCGCAGCGGCCGAGCTGGAACTACCGCACCGAAGACGGCGGCGGCATCATCGTCGACATGTTCCCGCACTGGAACTACGTGCTCGAGAACCTGTTCGGCGAGGTCACGAGCGTCTACGCGCAGGCGGCCGTGCACATCGCCGACCGCTGGGACGAGAACGGCGAGCACTACACGGCCACGGCCGAGGATGCCGCCTACGGCATCTTCGAGATCGAGGGCGGCATCATCGCCGAGATCAACTCCAGCTGGACCGTGCGCGTCAACCGCGACGAGCTCGTCGAGTTCCAGGTCGACGGCACTCACGGATCCGCCGTGGTCGGACTCTTCGGCGCCAAGATCCAGCCGCGCAACGCCACGCCCAAGCCGGTCTGGAACCCCGACCTCGAAGACAGCCACGACTACGACGCCGACTGGCAGCAGGTCCCCACGAACGACGTCTTCCTCAACGGCTTCCGCCAGCAGTGGGAGGAGTATCTGGTGTCGTTCGTCGAGGGCACCAAGTACCCCTTCGACCTGCTGTCCGGCGCGCGCGGCGTGCAGTTCGCCGAGGCGGGGCTGACCTCCAGCGCCGAGGGTCGCAAGGTCGCGCTCACCCCGCTGACGCTGGGCTGAGCATGAGCACTCTGCGACTTCTCGACGCCGCAGGCGCAGTGACGGATGCCGAGCTGCGCGAAGGCGGCGGATACACGCGACCCGCCGGCGCGCTGCAGAGCCGCGTCGCCTACGCCGCGGCCCACGTCGTGCCGAAGGTGCACGCCGACAACACCCCGGGGCAGCCGGCGGACATCGACTGGGATTCGACGCTCGCGTTCCGCCGCAACGTCTACTCGTGGGGCCTCGGCGTCGCCGATGCCATGGACACCGCACAGCGGAACATGGGGCTGGATGCTGCGGCGACGCGTGAGCTCATCTCGCGCAGCGCCGAGGTCGCGCGCGAGGAGGGCGGCTCGGTCGTGGTCGGCGTCAACACCGATCACGTCGCCGAGCAGCACATCTCGCTCGACCAGGTGATCGACGCCTACAAAGAGCAGCTGCACTTCACCGAGGAGCAGGGCGCGGGTCCGGTGCTCATGGCCTCCCGCCACCTCGCGCGGGTGGCGGCGGATGCCGACGACTACCGTCGCGTCTATCGCGAGGTGCTCGGATCCGCCACGGTGCCGGTCGTCCTGCACTGGCTCGGCACGGCCTTCGACCCCGAGCTCGCCGGATATTTCGGAGCGGATGACTGGCAGACGGCATCCGCTGTGCTGCTCGACGTGATCGCCGAGAGTCCCGACAAGGTCGCCGGCGTGAAGATGAGCCTGCTGAACGCGGAGTCGGAGATCTCGGTGCGCGAGCGTCTGCCGCAGGGCGTACGGATGTTCACGGGTGACGACTTCAACTACGTCGGCCTGATCGGCGGCGACACCGTGGGGCAGGGCGACGGGCATTCCGATGCGCTGCTCGGCGCGTTCGCGGCGATCACGCCGGTGGCGTCGGCGGCGATCCAGGCGCTGGATGCTGGAGATCCCGCGCGCTACCTCGAGATCCTCGGCCCGACCGAAGAGCTAAGCCGGCAGGTCTTCGCCGCACCGACCTTCTATTACAAGACCGGCGTCGCCTTCCTCGCCTGGCTCAACGGGCACCAGCCCGCGTTCCAGATGGTCGGCGGGTTGCACTCGGCGCGCAGCCTGCCGCACCTCAGCCGCATCGTCGAGCTGGCGAACGACTCGCTCGCCCTCGAAGATCCCGAGCTCGCGCGAGAGCGCTGGCACGGGATGCTCAGGCTGAACGGGGTGGCGCTGTGAGCGTCGACCCGCGGCTGTCGATCAACCAGGCGACGATCAAGCATGCCGATCTCGCGACCGCTCTGCGCGTCACGGCGGATGCCGGCATCCAGGCGATCGGTCTGTGGCGTGAACCCGTGAACGAGGTCGGGCTGGACAGCGCTGCCCGGATGCTCGCGGACTCGGGCCTGCGGTTCACGACGCACTGCCGGGGCGGATTCTTCACCCTCCCCGACGGGCCCGAGCGGGTTGCGGCACTCGACGACAACCGCCGCGCGATCGAGGAGACAGCGACGCTCGCTGCCGCGGGTGCCGACGGATCGACGGCGGTGCTCGTGCTCGTCGCCGGCGGCATCCCCACCGGTTCCCGCGATCTGATCGGTGCCCGCGAGCGTGTGCGCGACGCGATCGGCGTGCTCGCGCCCGACGCGAAGGCGGCGGGCGTGACACTGGCGATCGAGCCGCTGCATCCGATGTACGCATCCGATCGGACGGTCGTCTCGACGCTCGGGCAGGCGCTCGACATCGCGGCCGACTTCGATGCCGAGGTCGTGGGCGCGGCGGTCGACACCTTCCACATCTGGTGGGATCCGCAGGTCCTCGACCAGATCGCGCGCGCGGGCCGCGAGGGACGCATCGCGACCTATCAGGTGTGCGACTGGAAGACGCCCCTCGCCGCCGATGTGCTGCTGTCGCGGCACTATCCCGGCGACGGGGTGATCGACTTCGGCTCGCTCACCCGCGCCGTGATCGAGACGGGCTACGACCGCGACATCGAGGTCGAGATCTTCCATGCCGACATCTGGGCGGATGCTCCAGAGAACGTCGTGCGGCGGACGGCCGACGCCTTCGGCGCCGCGATCTCGCCGCACCTGCGCTGATCCTGGAATGGAGGCCGGCGCGGAGGTGGAACGGTCATCGGCGGGAGGAAGAGGATGAGGTCGATGCCGCACCGGGCACGTCCCGCACTACCGGCTTCGACCGCTGCCGCGCAGTATGCTCAGGGCATGAGTCAGGAAAGCCCTTCCCGGGTGCGTCAGCCGCGTCATTCCCGAGGGGCGGCTCCGACGCTGCACGACGTGGCACGGGAGGCGGGGGTGTCGCTCGCGACGGCATCCCGCGTGCTCAACGGATCCGAGCGCAAGGTCGCCGAGTCCTTCCGTGAGCGGGTCGAGCAGGCCGCCGCTGAGCTCGGCTACACCGCGAACGTGTCGGCCCAGGCGACCGCACGCGGATCGTCGCCCGTGATCGCGCTGCTCGTCGCCGACATCGCCGACCCGTATTTCGGCCTCATCGCCGCGGGCGTCGCGCGCGGCGCGGACGAGCAGGGGCTCGTCGTCACCATCGCCATCACCGAGCGCGACCCCGCACGCGAGGCGCGCATCGTCAGGGCGCTGCGCGGTCAGCGACCGCAGGGGCTCATCCTGGCGGCATCCCGCACCGCTGAGCCGACCGACTCCGACACCGCGCGCGAACTCGCGGAGTACGCCCGTTTCGGAGGACGCGTCGTGACATTCGGAGCCGGCAGCGCCGAGAACCGTCACGTCGAGATCGACAACCGCGCCGGCGCCGAAGCCCTCGGGCGTCGGATGGCGGCGCTCGGCTATCGCTCCGCCATCGCGATCGCCGCCGCCGAAGGGGTGCTGACCTCCGACGAACGACTCGCCGGGTTCCGCGCGGGCTTCCAGGCGGAGGGCGGCTCGATCGATCGGGTGCTCCGCGGCGACTTCCGTCGGGAATCCGGTGCGCAGACGATGTCTGCGGCGCTCGCCGAGGGCGTCGAGCCCGGCACGCTCGTCTTCGCGATGAGCGACGTGGTCGCGATCGGGGCCATGGCTGCGATCCGCGAAGCGGGGCGCGAGGTCGGCGCCGACATCGCAGTCTGCGGCTTCGACGACGTCCCCTCGAGCAGCGACGTGACCCCGGCGCTCACGACCGTGCGCGTGCCGCTGAGCGAGGTCGGCTATCAGGCGTTCCGCGCGACGGTCGACGCCGACTGGCAGCAGGCCGCGCTGCCTCTTGAGGTCATCGTCCGAGCGAGCACCCCCGGCATCGCCGGATGATGAGGGTGGTGCTGGCGCCCGACAGCTTCAAGGGCACGATCACGGCAGCAGATGCCGCCGCAGCGCTCGCAGAGGGGTGGGCGTCTATCGATCCGTCCGCGGAGTTCGTGCATCGACCCATGGCCGACGGCGGCGAAGGCACCATGGCCGCGTTCGCTGCCGCGGTGCCGGATGCCGAGCGGATGCCGGTGGTCGTCGACGGGCCGGCCGGCGTACCGGTCTCCGCCCATTGGCTGCTTCTGCCGCCAACCGCCGACGCACCGGGTGGCATCGCGGTCATCGACCTCGCCTCGACCTCGGGTATCGAGCTCCTCGACGCCCTGCGTCCGTGGGATGCGGACACCACCGGGTTCGGTCAGGCGATCGTCGCGGCCCTCGAGCACGGCGTCTCCCGCCTGGTGCTCGGCATCGGGTCGAGCGCGTCCAACGACGGCGGCACCGGGATGCTGACTGCCCTCGGCGCGCGATTCCTCGACTCGTCTGGCGCGGCGGTCGCGCGAGGAGCCCGCGGTCTCGTCGACATCGCCGCCGTCGACCTGAGCGGGCTGCGCACGGCGCCGCAGGTGCGTGTGCTCACGGATGTCACGAATCCGCTCGCAGGACCCCGGGGGGCCGCCGCCGTGTTCGGTCCGCAGAAGGGGCTCGCCGGCGACGAGATCGGGCACGTGGATGCTGCGCTCCTCCGACTCGCCGGTCTGCTCGGCCTCGACCCGGAGCTGCCGGGTGCGGGAGCGGCCGGTGGCACGGGCGGTGCGCTGGTCGCCTGGGGGGCGACGCTCGCCCCGGGCGCTGCCGAGGTCGCCGAGCTGATCGGACTCGCGGATGCCATCGCGGAGGCCGACGTCGTCATCACGGGCGAAGGATCGTTCGACGGTCAGTCCGGCGACGGCAAGGTGCCCTCGTACATCGCCGGCCTCGCGACCGCTTCGAGGGCGACCGCGCTGCTCGCGGCCGGACGCATCGCGGCCGATTCCGACACGGCGCTGTTCGCGGCATCCGCGTCTCTGACCACTCTCGCCGGATCGTCGGATGCCGCGCTTGCCGACCCCGAACGCTGGTTGCGCGAGGCCGGGGCGCTGCTCGCGCGGTCGGTCTGACGCGCCGCCGCGTGCGACAGGTGTCCTTGCGTGCTGGCTGCTCGCCGGGCGGGGTCAGTTTCGCATCGTGGTCGCGCTGCGGGGTCACTTTCGTATCGGAGTCGCGCTGCGGGGTCACTTGGGCATCGGAGTCGCGCTGCGGGGTCACCTTCGCATCGGAACGGGCCGATTCGGATGCGCTATTGACCCCGCTTGCGTCATTGAACACGGCACGGACACAGGTGGCGGTAGGGCGGGTAAGTGGGAGGCCGCCCCGGCGGGGTATGCCCCCCCGGGCGGGGTCACTTTGGCATCGGGATCCCCGGGCGGGGTCAGTTTCGCATCGGACTCCCGCTGCGGGGTCACTTCCGCATCGAAACGGGCCGATTCGGATGCGCTATTGACCCCGCCCGTTGGGACGTTGACCCCGCACGGGTGACGTGCGGGCGGAACGCGGACGCGAGTGGCGATCAGCCGCCGAGGGCGGCCGACACGACGGCGCGAGCTTCGGCCTGCACCTCGGCGAGGTGCTCGGGTCCGCGCAGGCTCTCGGCATACAGCTTGTAGACGTCTTCGGTGCCGGAGGGGCGGGCCGCGAACCACGCATGCTCGGTCTGCACCTTGAGGCCGCCGATCGCCGCGCCGTTGCCCGGCGCGTGCGACAGCTTGGCGGTGATCTCCTCACCGGCGAGGGTCGTCGCCGACACGGCATCCGGTGCGAGCTTGCCGAGCGTGGCTTTCTGCGCGGGCGTCGCGGGCGCGTCCACGCGCTGGTAGGCGGAGGAACCGAAAGCGGCCTCCAGCTCGGCATACCGCTCCGACGGGGTCTTGCCCGTCACCGCGATGATCTCGGCCGCCAGCAGGCACAGCAGGATGCCGTCCTTGTCCGTCGACCACACCGATCCGTCCTTGCGGAGGAAGGATGCTCCGGCCGACTCCTCGCCGCCGAAGGCCACCGAGCCGTCGAGCAGGCCCGGCACGAACCACTTGAAGCCGACGGGCACCTCGAGCAGACGGCGTCCGAGCGACTCGGCGACGCGGTCGATGATCATCGACGAGACGAGGGTCTTGCCGATCGCGGCGTCGCGCGGCCACTCGGCGCGGTGCGAGAACAGGTAGTCGATCGCCACGGCGAGATAGTGGTTCGGGTTCATGAGCCCGGCGTCGGGGGTGACGATGCCGTGGCGGTCGGCATCCGCGTCGTTGCCGGTCAGGACGTCGAAGTCGCCCTTCTTGGCCACGAGCGACGCCATCGCAGAGGGAGATGACGGATCCATGCGGATCTTCTCGTCCCAGTCGAGCGTCATGAAGCTCCAGGTCGGGTCGACCTCGGGGTTCACCACGGTGAGGTCGAGGTCATGCACCTCCTTGATCAGCGCCCAGTACTCCACCGAGGCCCCGCCGAGCGGGTCGGCGCCGATGCGCACACCCGCCTTGCGGATCGCGTCGAGGTCGATGATCGTCGCGAGATCCCGCACGTATGCGTCGCGGAAGTCGTAGCCGGGCAGGGCATCCCAGTCGATGTCGGCGAACCGCTCGCGCTTGACGTCGACCAGACCGCCGGCGATCAGCTCGTTCGCGCGATCCGCGATCCATCCGGTCGCGTCGGTGTCGGCGGGTCCGCCGTGCGGAGGGTTGTACTTGAAGCCGCCGTCGCGGGGCGGGTTGTGCGACGGGGTGACCACGATGCCGTCGGCGCGGCCGGCGGCATCCGGTGCGAGGTCGCGGTTGAAGGTGAGGATCGCGTGGCTGAGTGCGGGCGTCGGCACCCAGGCGTCGCGCGAGTCGACGCGCACGTCGACGCCGTTGGCCACCAGCACCTCGATGGCGCTGCGTTCGGCCGGCAGCGAGAGCGCGTGCGTGTCCCGACCGAGGAAGAGCGGACCGGTGATGCCCTGGCCCGCGCGATAGTCGACGATCGCCTGGGTGGTGGCGAGGATGTGGTTCTCGTTGAAGCTGTTCGTCAGTGACGACCCTCGGTGACCGCTCGTGCCGAACGCGACTCGCTCGGCGGCGACGCCGGGGTCGGGGACGCGGTCGTAGTACGCGGCGATCAGCTCGTCGACATCGATCAGGTCTGATTCCTCGGCAGGGAGGCCGGCGCGGCTCGTCATGCAGACAGTCTGCCCCCATCTCGGCATCCGCGCATCTTCTGGGCCCGCGCCGGTGCCCTAAGGTGAAACGCGTGACTGAACGCCGCACCTACAGCTATCTCGGCCCTGCCGGCACGTTCACCGAAGCGGCTCTCGAACAGGTCGCCGAGGCGCGCGGTCAGGACTGGCGCGCGGTGCACAACGTGGGCGAGGCGCTCGCCGACGTCCTGGAGGGTCGCAGCGACGCCGCGATGATCGCGATCGAGAACTCGATCGAGGGCGGTGTCTCGACGACTCAGGATGCTCTGGCGACGCTGCCGGGACTGCGGATCATCGGCGAGTACCTGGTACCGGTGAACTTCGTGCTCGTGGCTCCTCGGGGTACGACGCTCAATGATGTGCAGGTCATCGCCGCGCATCCCGTCGCCTATGCGCAGTGCCACGGCTGGCTCGGTGAGCATCTGCCGACGCACTCGCACGTACCGGCGGCGAGCAACGTCGCCTCGGCGGTCGGCATGCTCGACGGCGGTCTTCCCGCGCAGGCGGCCATCGCCGCTCCCGGCGTCGTCAAGCACCTCGATGTCGACGTGCTCGCCGAGGACATCGGCGACAACGCGCAGGCGGTCACGCGCTTCGTGCTCGTCACCCGCACCACCACGGCACCCGCTCCCACCGGCGCCGACAAGACCTCGCTGATCGTCGAGCTGCCGAACGATCATCCCGGATCGCTGCTCGAGATGCTCGAGCAGTTCTCGACCCGCGGCATCAATCTCTCGCTGATCCAGTCGCGTCCGATCGGCGACGAGCTCGGCCGCTACCGATTCGTGATCGACGCCGACGGTCATATCGAGCACGAGCGGATGGCCGATGCGCTGCTCGGCATCCGCCGCTTCAGCCCCCGCGTGGTCTTCCTCGGCTCGTATCCTCGGGCCGACCGGCAGATCGTGCAGTACCCCGAGCGCTACTCCGACGACGTGTTCGTCGAGGCGCGCGACTGGCTGCGCGGCATCCTCAGCGGCGAACCCGAAGACTGACGGCCGCAGCAGACAGTCCCCCAGGCGTCGCCGGTCACGGCCGAGCCGTACGGCGGTGGTGCGGTGGCGGTGCAGCGCACGGCGGTCGCGGGATGATTCCCGCGACCGCGTCGCCCCTCTGCCCCTTGTTTCCCCGCTCGAAAGTCAGTGCCGGGACGTGAGCGGCCCGCGCGTGAGTGCGTGCGAGTCCGTGCCCGGATCCGTGCTCGGAAGTCAGTGCTCGCGGAACATCGGCCACCCGCTGCCCGGCAGCATGTGGGAGTGCAGGGCGCCCTTCGCCGATTCCAGCGTCGGATAGGTGCCGGTCGCGGCATCCGATCCCGCCATGACGACGGTGTAGCCCTCGTCATCGTGTCGGATGCTGCCGACGACTCCGTTCGTGCCGTACGCCACCCAGAGGGCCAGGGTCTTGGTCGTGCTCATCATCGAACCCCTTCCGTTGGTGGTGACGCTACGCCCCGGCGCATCGGAATACCAGCCCTTGACGCCGCGGGTTCTCGGCCGGTGCGCCCCCTGGGTGCGGGGCCAGTTCCGCATCGCGCGCCTGTGCGGGGTCACTTCTGCACCGTAAAGGGGTGATTCGGATGCGGAAGTGGCCCCGCCTGGGTGCTGGCCTGGGGAAGTGGCCCCACCTGGACGGGGGCGGCGAGCGGGGGAACGCGGATAGGGGGAGCGCGGCTCAGCGGCGGGATGCCATCGCGCGACGGATGCGGTCCAGTAGCGGTCGTTCATCGTTCAGATCGAGCTGCGTGACGCGGATGACGATCCATCCGTCGTCCTCGAGTTCGCGCTGACGTCGGACGTCGCGCCGCCACTGATCACGGCTCGTGCGGTGTCCGTCGCCTTCGTACTCGATTGCGATCTTGAAAGCGGGATATGCCATGTCGCTCCGCGCGATGAGGATGCTGTTGCGGTGGATCTCGTACTGCACGACGGGTTCGGGAAGACCTCCAGCCACGAGGAGCATCCTCGTCTCGGTCTCCTTCGGCGATTCCACTCCTGCGCGGGCGCGGGACAGCGCATCACGGACTCGTCGCGAGCCGGGAAAGCGACCCCAGGCCTCAAGGCGCTGAGTGATGTCGGTCGCGGTGTATGTCGGACGCCCCGGCCGCAGCCCGGGATAGTTGTCGGACGTGCTGATGAGCGCGTCGAGGGCGATGACCATCTGATCGTCTGTCAGCGTCGCCGCGCACATGAACAGTGCCGCCACCGGATCGACGATCGGGATTCCGCCGATTCGCCAGGGATGTGCTCGTCCCTCGGCCAGGCGCCGTCCGGTGACGCCGCGGTTGCGGGCACGGGCCGAACCCGTGGCCACGACCACGATGATCGGTGCCTCGACGCTCCAGATGCCGGGGTGTGGATACCCCCACACGCGCATCGCCGTCTCCCCGCCGATGAGCTGACCGCCGTGCAGGCGGGGCACGAGGGCGGCGACTCGCTCGAACGGTGTTTCCGCGGGCGTGATCGAGCGCACTCCGCGAAAGGGACGGTCGAGATCGCGCGCAGATGCGCGACCCCGGCCTATACCCGCGGCTGCGGCCTGCCGCACCGAGAAGTGGCGGTCGAGATCGTCGGGCAGAACTATCCGATGGCGCATCCGATCACGATCGCTGATCGGACGCGTCGAACCGCGCGACGGGTGCCGGAAACCCGGGAGATGTGCATAAGTCGCGCTTGTGGACCGAGTTCGCGGTGAGTGCAGCCGGGGGCGCGGGCGGGGCCACTTATGCATCCGCCCACATGGGCGGGGCCACTTGTGCATCCCCAAACGGCTTTTCGGATGCGGAATCGACCCCGCAGTGCACGAGCGCGCCACGCACGAGCGCGCCACGCGAGAGCGCACCACGCGGGAGCGCGCGCGGCGCCAGGCGCGGCTACAGTGCGGCGGCGATGAGCTCGAGCGTCTGAGCGCGGCCGGCGGCGGCATCCCGCGGCTCGGCTTCGTACGCTCCGGCGACCGGCGACAGCATGACCTCGTCGACGCCGTACTTCTCGGCGAAGGCCCGCACCTCGTCGGCGACGGATTCCCCGGTGCCGACGAACCACCGCGAACGCGCGGCTTCGACGACCTGGTCGGTCGCGGCATCCGATTCGGCGGCCAGCGCCTCTTCGACCGTCTCGAGTGCGATGAGCGGCTTGTTCAGTCGCAGGCGCGACATCATCCGCAGCTGAGGGAGGGCGCGCGCCTCGGCCTCCTCCTGCGTGGGGGAGGCGACGACATTGACGGTCAGGAACGTCCGCGGCTCGGGGTGCTCCTCGCTCGGCTGATAGCCGGTGCGGTAGAGGTCGAGCGCCCGCTCGAGACCCTGCCCCGAGAAGTGGTTGGCGAAGACGTACGGCAGGCCATGGGATGCCGCGAGCTGCGCCGAGTAGTCGCTGGACCCGAGCAGCCAGACCTCGGGACTCCCGGTGGCGGACGGGGTCGCATGCACGGTGTACTCGCCGCCGGAGGTGAAGCGCACGGTCGCGCCCTCACCCGAGATGAGCGCGGCGATGTCCTGCACGTTGCGGGGGAACTGCTCGACGTCGCTCGTCGTGCCCGATCCGCGCAGCAGCTGAGTGATGACCGGGTCGCTGCCGGGCGCGCGGCCGAGTCCGAGGTCGATGCGCCCCGGAGCGATGGCCTCGAGGGCGGCGAACTGCTCGGCGACGATGAGCGGCGCGTGGTTGGGGAGCATGACGCCCCCGGAACCCAGGCGGATCCTCGACGTGCGCATCGCGGCGGCGGCGATCAGCACCGGGGAGTGGTGGATGCCACGGCCGGCATGTTGTGGTGCTCCGCGAACCAGTAGCGGCGGTAGCCGAGCCGGTCGGCGGTGGCGGCGAGATCGAGGGAGGAGGCGATGGCCTCGGCACTGGTCTGGCCGGTTCGCACCGGGATGAGGTCGAGGACGGAGAGCGCGGTGGAAGTCATCCTCGAATGCAACGGCAGGAGCGGGCGGAGCATTCCCGCCCGCTCCGTCGGCGCGCCACGTCAGGCTGCGGCCAGCGCTGCGGATGCCGCGGGGGAGAACTCCTCGGCCAGCGCCCGGCGTGTGAGGTGATAGCGGATGTGCCACGCCGCGCTGAAGCTCTGGTCGGGGAGCTGCGCGAGCACGGCGCGATCGTCGGATCCGAGGCCGTCGCGGGCCGCTTCCCTGAGCAGATCGTCGCGGGTGGCCGGGTACTCCATACCGCGGAGGAAACGGTCGAGAGCAGGGGTCGTGTGCATGGGATCGTCCTTTCCGAAGGGAGAGCGGGGTGGGCCGGGGTGCGCGCCCCGGCCCACCGAGGGGTCAGGCCGTGATCGACTGCCGGTTGTCGCTCGACTCGACCTCGATCTTGCGGGGCTTCGCGCGCTCGCTGACCGGGATGATCACCGAGAGCACGCCGCTCTCGTACGAGGCGCTGATCGCGTCGAGGTCGACGCCGTCGCCGAGCGAGAACTGGCGCAGGAACGACCCGGCGCCGCGTTCGCGAGCGAGCCAGCGCACGCCCTCGCGACTGTCGGCGGTACGCTGGGCGCGGATCGTGAGCTGTCCGCCGTCCAGGTCGACGTCGATCGAACCCGGATCGATGCCGGGGAGGTCGGCGTGCAGGACGTACCTGTCGCCGTCGCGGAAGAGGTCCACCGGCATGAGACGCGGTGCGCGGACGGAGTCCAGCACGCTCGCGGCGAAGCGGTCGAGCTGACTGAACGGATCGAATGACATGGCCATGAGTGTCTCCTTTCGTGTGGCCCAGTCGGGGCGATGAAGGTGCAGATTATCTGCAACCGTTGCTATAGATTTGTTATAGATCAAGTCCAGATAGAATGCAAGTGCGTCGAGAAGGAGGTGTCGATGTCCGAACGCGATCCGAGCATGCCGGTGTACGGCATCGCCGTCGCCGCACAGCTGAGCGGTGTGCCAGAGGCCAGTCTGAGACTCTTCGAGGCGAAGGGGCTCGTCACCCCTGCCCGCAGCGACGGCGGCACGCGCCGCTACAGCGACGACGACCTCGAGCGCATCCGCCGCGTGACAGGTCTGCGCGTCGAGGGGATCAACATCGTCGGCATCCGCCGCGTCCTCGACCTGGAGGACGAGAACGCCGGCCTCCGCGACGAGCTCGCCGACGGACGGTCCTAGTCCGCGAGGCGCTGCGCATCGGCCACGGACCGGGCGCAGTACCTTTAGGGGCATGGATGCCGAGATCTTCTACGTGCTCGTCGGTGCTGTCGTGGTGGCGGCGATCGCCCGCTGGCGCGGCTGGCCCGCGCCTCTGCTCGTCACGGTGGTCGCGCTCGCGGCATCCTTCCTGCCGTTCGTGCCCGATGTGGAGATCGACGGCCACCTGCTGCTGAACCTCGTGCTGCCGCCGCTGCTGTACTCGGCGGCGCTGGACGTGTCGTTCGTCGGTTTCAAGCGCAGCCTGCCGCAGATCCGACGCCTGGGCATCACACTCGTGCTGCTCACCGCGCTCGCCGTGGGGCTCGTCGCTTGGTGGATCCTGCCTTCGCTCACCCTCCCCGGCGCACTGCTGCTCGGCGCCATCGTCGCCCCGCCCGACGCCGTGTCGGCCGCAGCGATCGGCCGCAAGCTCAGGCTGCCCCGACGCATCATGACGGTGCTGTCGGGGGAGAGCCTGATCAACGACGCGACGTCGCTCACGCTCTACCGCGTCTTCGCCGCCATCATCGCCGGGGCGACTCTTACCGTGTGGAACGGCATCGGCCAATTCCTCCTCGCCGTCGGCGTGGGCGTCGCGGTCGGACTCGTGTTCGGCATCGTGCTGCACCAGCTGCGCATGCGCATCAGCGACCCCGTCGTGATCGGCACGTTCGGGCTGCTCGCTCCGTTCGGCGCATACGCGATCGCCGAGCACCTGCTCGGATCGGGCGTGCTCGCCGTCGTGGCGATGGGCCTCTACGTCGGCTACAACTCCCCGCGCACCGACTACACGACCCGACAGCAGGAGGCCCCGCTGTGGCTCTCGGCCGATCTGCTGCTCGAGAGCTTCGTCTTCGCGTACATCGGTCTGCAGTTCCCGCGTGTGCTCAGCGACCTCGGGGGAGAGGAGGTCGGCCGCATCCTGTTGCTGTCGGCCGCCGTCCTGGTGGTCGTCCTCGTCGTGCGCCCGCTCTACGTGTACCCCGCGAACCTCTGGGCCAACTTCCAGGACCGCAGACGGCTGCAGCGGTGGGATCGCACCGTCGAATCGGGTGCCTTCGACGAGCGGCGGCGCGACTCGAGGCGCTGGAAGCAGTACAGCGCCGAGGAGCTGAGGTCGAAGATCGTGCGAGATCGGATGGCCGGTCTGCAGCTCACCTGGAAGGACAACGCCGTCATCTCCTGGGCGGGGATGCGCGGCGTCGTCACGTTGGCGACGGCGCTCGCCGCCGCCGACCTCGCAGCACTCGACACGGAGCCCTCGCACGCGATCGTCGTCGTCGCGTTCGTCGTGACCGTCGGCACTCTGCTGCTGCAGGGACTCACCCTTCCGCTGCTCATCCGCCGACTGGGCATCGCGAGCGACGTCGATGAGGAAGAGGACGAGCGGGCGATCGCCGACGTCAAGGCCAAGAGCCGCGAGGCGGGCAAGGCGTTCCTCGCCGAGAAGCGCGTCGAGTGGGAGGCGAAGTACGGCGAGGCCGACCTCAGCGTCTTCGACGCCTTCACCAAGCGAATGACCAGGGTCGAGAGAGACACCGACGAGGCGCAGCAGGTCGAGGATGCCGCAGCCAGGCCGTCCTACGACGACCTGGTCGCACTGTCTCGGGGCTGGTTGCAGGTGCGCCGCGACATCCTGCTCGCAGAACGCGACGCCGGCAACCTCGACGAGGAGGTCATGCGCGAGCTGATGACGGCGATGGATGCCGAGGAGCTGGCGCTCGACACCCGCGGTGCCACGCGGCAGCCGGGCCGCGCGTAGCGCAGCGACGACGAACGCCCCGCCCCGAGAGTGGGGCGAGGCGTTCGATCGATGCGGATCGGGTCAGCGGGTGCTGGCGGGCTCGCTCTCGGATGCCGTGGCATCCGCCTCGGGTGCGTCGTCGTCTCCCGAGTCGTCGGCGAAGGGGAGTCCTTCGCGCGGCGCGTTGTAGAGGTCCTCGTCGAGGATGCCCTCGCGCTTCGCGACGATGGTCGGCACGAGCGCCTGCCCTGCGACGTTGACCGCGGTGCGTCCCATGTCGAGGATCGGGTCGATCGCGAGCAGGAGTCCGACGCCCTCGAGCGGCAGTCCCAGGGTCGACAGCGTCAGCGTCAGCATGACGGTCGCTCCCGTGGTGCCGGCGGTGGCCGCCGACCCGACGACCGACACGACGACGATCAGCAGGTACTGCACGAGGTTCAGTTCGATGCCGAAGAACTGGGCGACGAAGATCGCGGCGATGGCCGGGTAGATGGCGGCACAGCCGTCCATCTTCGTGGTCGCGCCGAACGGCACGGCGAACGAGGCGTAGGAGCGCGGCACGCCGAGGTTGCGCTCGGTCACCCGCTCGGTGAGGGGCAGCGTGCCGATCGACGAGCGGCTGACGAACGCCAGCTGCACGGCCGGCCAGACGCCCGAGAAGTACTGCCCGATCGAGAGTCCGTGCGTCTTGACCAGGACCGGGTAGACGACGAACAGCACCAGTGCGAGCCCGATGTAGACGGCGAGCGCGAACCAGCCGAGCGAGGCGAGCTTCTCCCAGCCGTACTCGACGACCGCGGCGCCGATGAGGCCGAACGTGCCGAGCGGGGCGATGCGGATGATCCACCACAGCACCCGCTGGATGACCTTGAGCAGCGATTCGGTGAAGGCGAGGAACGGCTCAGCCTTCTTGCCCGCCTTGAGCGCGGCGATGCCGACCGCGACCGCGATCACGATGACCTGCAGGATGTTGAAGTTGACGCTCGACGAGAACGTGCCGTCCGTCGCCCCCGGGTTCGTGCTGACGCTCAGGCCCAGGAAGTTCTGCGGGATCAGCCCCAGCAGGAAGTTCCACCACGTGCCGACCGTGTACGGCTCACCGGGCTCGAGGCCTTCGCCGGCGCGGTTGCCCGGCTGCAGCACGAGGCCGAGGGTGATGCCGATGACCACCGCGATGAACGCGGTGACCGCGAACCACAGCAGCGTCTGGCCCGCGAGGCGGGCGGCGTTCTGCACGCGGCGCAGGTTCGAGATGCTCGCGACGATGGCCGTGAAGATCAGCGGCACGACCGCGGCGCGCAGCAGCGTGACGTATGAGCTGCCGATCGTGTCGAGAGTGGCCGAGAGGCCGTTCGGGCTGTCGCCTGTGGCGCCGAGCTGGCGCGCGACGAGGCCGGCGGCGATGCCGAGGACGAGGGCCGCGAGGATCTGGAAGCCGAACGAGGTCAGCAGCTTCCGGACGGGACCGCGGGTGTCTGGCGCCTTGGTGGCGCGGACGGTGGTGCTCATTGGATCGGGGACTCCAGGATCGGTGCGCGCCCTGTGCGCGCTATCCGTCCACGCTAGGAGCGGCGCGGGAGTCCGGAGGCGGAGATGACGAAGGATGACGGATGCCGCGGCATCCGCCATCCTTCGAGGGCAGCTCAGATCACTCGGCGGTGGCGCAGTCGGCTGCGGCGTCGGTGATGGTCTTCTGGACCAGGGCGCCCTCGTCCTCGTCGGTCTGCGCGCTCGAGTCCCCCTTGGCGATCGCGTCGAGCGATTCGTTCGACACCTTCGAGTCGACGAGTGCCTCGGAGAGGCAGAGGATGACGGGCTCGGTGAGGGCGTCGCCCATGCCCTGGTCTTCGAGGACCTTCTGGAGGCCGTCGGAGACCTCCTCGGCGGAGGGCCGTTCGACAGCGGCGCCACCGCAGGCGGCGAGCGAGAAGGCGAGTGCCGCGATAGGCAGCGCCATGAGGAGGCGGGAAGGGGTGCGCAGGTTCCGGTCGTTGAGCTTCATGTCTCCGACGCTATCGGCTCACAGTGGATTCATAGCGCACCGCGCATGGGCAGAAATCCCCACGACCGCGCCGCCTCGGGTCCGAAGACGGCCGGAATCGCGGATCCGGGCTAGGCGAGCACCAGCAGATCCCCGACCTCGCAGTCGAGGGCGTCGCAGATCGCGCGCAGCGTCGAGTACCGGATCGCCCGCGCCCGGTCGTTCTTGAGCACCGACAGGTTCACGATGCTCACCCCGACGCGGGAGCTCAGCTCGGTCAGGGTCATCCCGCGCTCCGCGAGCAGCTCGTCGAGTCGGCAGTGGATGCCCGTGAACTCGTCGTCGTTCTCCGCCGGGCTCATACGAGGCCTCGAGTCCGGCTGCCGCGGCGGCGTCCGATCCAGACGACCAGCCCGATCACGACCGCGACGACGGCGAGTGAGATGCCGATGAGCCGCAGGGAGTCCCAGACCGAGTTCGAGCCGAAGGTGATCATCAGACCAGGCCCTCGGTGTCGCGCTGCAGGCGGTCGCCGATGGAGAAGACCGTGCTGATCAGTGCGATCACGAACGCGGCGAGGATGAAGGCGAACGGCTCGACGCTGATGATCGCGTTGTCGACGCCGTTGTCGGTGATCCGGGCGACCGTCGCGTTCGCGAGCATGTTGTCGAAGAACCGCACGCCGGCGAAGCCCACCAGACCGGTGATGCCTGCCGTCGAGACGAGGGCGGTGTTGCGGCGGCTGAAGACGCGCCCGGTGAGCACGCTCCGCGAGAGCAGGATCAGGCATCCGATCACCACGACGATCGTGATGATCTGCAGCACCTGCCCGATGATGCCGGGTACCGCGGCGATGGCAGGCAGCTCCGGGGCGGTGATCGTGGCGCTGTCGAGGCCCGCAGCGATGCTGCCGCCGCGGGAGAGCGGGAGATCGATGCCGGTGGTGGAGGGGACGAACTCCACCAGCACCGGCACGTCGACGCCGCGGGCGAGTTCGACGATGCGGATGACCGACATCACCGTGATGTAGGCGGCGATCAGAGCTCCCGAGATGCAGAAGCCGATCATCGCTCCCGCATCTGCCCGGGACAGCGTGCGGTTCTTCGTCGAGGTCATCATCCACTCCTTATCGATCTTCGTTATTACCGATAATCGTTAACATATCGACTGTCGATATGACCGTCAACCCCCGTCTGCCGAGCACTCCCGTCGCCGACAGTCACGGCGCTATGCCGACGGCGAACACGGGCATACAGCATCCGCACGGTGGTTACTCTCGATGTACAAGCGCTTCACGCGTCTTCGCCCCGTGCGAATAAGGAGTCACAGCATGTTCGAGAGATTCACGGACCGAGCCCGTCGAGTGGTCGTCCTCGCCCAAGAAGAGGCGAAGATGCTCAACCACAACTACATCGGCACCGAGCACATCCTGCTCGGCCTCATCCACGAGGGTGAGGGTGTCGCAGCCAAGGCGCTCGAAAGCCTCGGCATCTCGCTTGACGCCGTCCGCGAGCAGGTACAGGACATCATCGGCCAGGGTCAGCAGCAGCCGACCGGCCACATCCCGTTCACGCCGCGCGCCAAGAAGGTCCTCGAGCTGAGCCTCCGCGAGGCTCTCCAGCTCGGCCACAACTACATCGGCACCGAGCACATCCTGCTCGGGCTCATCCGCGAGGGCGAGGGCGTCGCCGCCCAGGTCCTCGTGAAGCTGGGCGCCGACCTCAACAAGGTGCGTCAGCAGGTCATCCAGCTGCTGTCCGGTGCACCGGGCCGCGAGCCGGCAGCCGTCGGCGCGCAGTCCAACGACACCCCGAGCGCCCAGGGCGGCTCGCAGGTGCTCGACCAGTTCGGTCGCAACCTCACCCAGGCCGCTCGAGACAACAAGCTCGACCCGGTGATCGGTCGCGAGAAGGAGATCGAGCGGGTCATGCAGATCCTGTCTCGCCGCTCCAAGAACAACCCCGTCCTGATCGGTGAGCCCGGCGTCGGCAAGACCGCTGTCGTCGAGGGCCTCGCGCAGGCCATCGTCAAGGGCGATGTGCCCGAGACGCTGAAGGACAAGCAGCTCTACTCGCTCGACCTCGGCTCGCTCATCGCCGGTTCCCGCTACCGCGGTGACTTCGAGGAGCGCCTGAAGAAGGTCACCAAGGAGATCCGTACCCGCGGCGACATCATCGTCTTCATCGACGAGATCCACACCCTCGTGGGTGCCGGTGCTGCCGAGGGCGCGATCGATGCGGCCAGCATCCTCAAGCCGCTCCTCGCGCGTGGCGAGCTCCAGACCATCGGCGCCACCACGCTCGACGAGTACCGCAAGCACTTCGAGAAGGATGCTGCGCTCGAGCGCCGCTTCCAGCCGATCCAGGTGAACGAGCCGAGCCTGCCGCACGCGATCAACATCCTCAAGGGGCTGCGCGATCGCTACGAGGCTCACCACAAGGTGCAGATCACCGACGGCGCGATCGTCGCGGCGGCCAACCTGGCCGACCGCTACGTCTCGGACCGCTTCCTGCCAGACAAGGCCATCGACCTGATCGACGAGGCCGGCGCACGCCTGCGCCTCAGCATCCTGTCGTCGCCGCCCGAGCTGCGGGAGTTCGACGAGAAGATCGCCGCCGTCCGCGAGCAGAAGGAGCAGGCGTCGGAGGATCAGGACTTCGAGAAGGCCGCATCGCTGCGCGACGAGGAGAAGAGCCTCCTCGCCGAGCGTCTGCGCCTCGAGAAGCAGTGGCGTTCCGGTGACGTCGCGACCGCCGCGGTCGTCGACGAGGGGCTGATCGCCGAGGTGCTCGCACAGGCCACCGGCATCCCGGTCTTCAAGCTGACGGAGGAGGAGTCCTCGCGACTCGTCTTCATGGAGAAGGCGCTGCACCAGCGCGTCATCGGTCAGGAAGAGGCCATCGCCGCCCTGTCCAAGACGATCCGTCGTCAGCGTGCCGGACTCAAGGACCCGAAGCGTCCCTCGGGCTCGTTCATCTTCGCCGGCCCCACGGGTGTCGGAAAGACCGAGCTCGCCAAGGCGCTCGCCGAGTTCCTGTTCGACGATGAGGCCGCGCTGATCTCGCTCGACATGAGCGAGTTCGGTGAGAAGCACACCGTCTCTCGTCTGTTCGGTGCCCCTCCCGGATTCGTCGGATTCGAAGAGGGCGGCCAGCTCACCGAGAAGGTGCGCCGCAAGCCGTTCAGCGTCGTGCTGTTCGACGAGATCGAGAAGGCGCACCCCGACATCTTCAACTCGCTCCTGCAGATCCTCGAAGAGGGTCGCCTGACCGACGGTCAGGGTCGCGTGATCGACTTCAAGAACACCGTCATCATCATGACCACCAACCTCGGTGCTCGTGATATCGCCGGTGGTCCGGTCGGCTTCCAGATCGAGGGCGTCAACGCCACGACCTACGAGCGGATGAAGGGCAAGGTCAACGAAGAGCTCAAGCGCAACTTCAAGCCCGAGTTCCTCAACCGTGTCGACGACATCATCGTGTTCCCGCAGCTGTCGAAGCCGGAGCTGGTGCAGATCGTGGATCTGTTCACGAAGCGCCTCGGCGAGCGTCTGCTCGACCGGGACATGACGATCGAGCTGTCGCAGGCCGCCAAGGAGCGTCTCATCGAGATCGGGTTCGACCCGGCGCTCGGTGCCCGCCCGCTGCGTCGCGCGATGCAGCACGAGGTCGAGGACCGTCTCTCGGAGAAGATCCTGCACGGCGAGCTGAACCCCGGCGACCACGTGAAGGTCGACGCGAAGGACGGCGAGTTCCTCTTCGAGCACGGCCCGCGCGGCGAGAAGGTCGCGGTCGGTGTCGCCACCGGCGGAGCGATCTCCGGCACCCCCGACCTGGCGGTCGCCAGCGGGGAGTGACCTGATCACTGAAGGGGCGGATGCTGCGGCATCCGCCCCTTCTGTGTGTCTGCCCCTTTCCCCCTGCCCCCTCCCCCTGCCCCTTTCCCGGGCACAGCTTCGGAGTGTGGGCGTGACACGCCGGGTTCGGCGCGACGGATGCGGCGTGTGGGGCCGGGTGGTCCGAAGCTGTGTCCGCGCATCCCGTGCATCCCGTGCATGCCGTGCATCCCGTGCATCCGGGGGTCGGATCGAGGGGCCACCGGGCCGGCTCAGCATCCCGGGAGGTGACGGGTTCTAGGCTGGATGCTGTGAGCGACTACATCGTCCGGCCGGCGCGCAGCGCCGACATCGTCGGCATCCGGAGCCTTCTGCAGCCGATGGTCGAGCAGCGCATCCTCCTCGGCAAGGACCTCGCCGTGCTCTATGGCGCGGTGCAGGAGTTCGTCGTCGCCGAGGCCGACGGCGAGCTGATCGGATGCGGGGCGCTGCACGTGTTCTGGGAGGACCTCGGCGAGGTGCGCACCCTGATGGTGCGGGACGACTGGCTGCACCACGGCGTCGGCGGCGCGATCGTCGGACGCCTGGAGGAGCAGGCGCGCGAACTCGGTCTGAGCCGACTCTTCTGCCTGACGTTCGAGGTGGAGTTCTTCGGACGCCGCGGATACACGACGATCGGCGAACAGGTCGTCGATCCCGATGTCTATTCGCAGCTGCTGCGCAGCGGTGACGCGGGTGTCGAGGAGTTCCTCGACCTCGCCCACGTCAAGCCGAACACGCTCGGCAACACCAGGATGCTGAAGAGCCTCAACTAACCTGGAGACATGCCCCGCCACTCCGCCGCCGTCTATCGCCGTCGGAGGCTGGTGCTGCTGGTCGCCCTCATCCTGTTCCTCGCGGCGATCGGCATCTCCGTGTGGCTGCTCGTCGCCCGCCCTTGGGCGAGTGCGGCGGAGCCTGCCCCTTCGCCGACCGCCTCGGAGTCGGGCGCTCCGACTCCTTCGTCGACGCCGGATCCGACGGCGGGAGAGTCGCCCTCGCCCGAACCGACGGGACAGGAGACCCCCGGCATCGTGGCGTGCGAGGCCCGCGACGTCGAGGTCTCCGCGGTCACCGACGCGGACTCGTACCAGTCCGGGGTGCTTCCGAAGCTGTCGATCTCGCTGACGAACAGGGGGGCGGCCGACTGCGCGATCGACGTCGGCTCGACCACCCAGGTGTTCACGGTCTCGAGCGGCTCGGACGTGTGGTGGCGCTCGACCGACTGCCAGGAGAACCCGAGCAGCATGATCGCCACCCTCGCCGCCGGCGCGACCGTCACGAGCAAGGTGCCGGTGGTCTGGGACCGCACCCGATCGAGTGTCGAGACGTGCGAGCAGGAGAACCGTTCCCGCGCTCCTGGTGGAGGCTCTTCGTATCACGTCTCCGTGGAGATCGGCGGTTTCAAGGGTGCGACGACGAAACAGATCCTGCTCTACTGACCGCGATCCGACGCAGATCTGACCTGCGGGCAGAGTCATCTGGCCAAAGGTCTTGAATACAGTCCTGCACTCAGTTTCGGTGCTGACATGACAAGCTCTTTGGGATACCATTGAGGTGACCCTCGCAGACTTGCGGCGCATGCCATCCCCAGTGGCGTCGAGCACAGCGTCCCCAGCGCTTCGACACTGCCGCCCGAGGGTCTGAGGGCCCTCTCGAGTACCCCAGTCCCCAATGGAGGACTCGAGAGGGCCCCAATCTTCTCCCGGCCTGGCTCGGCCCGGCCCGGCCGCGTTCGTTCGGGCCGCGTTCGTCCCTGCCGCGTTCGTCCCTGCCGCGTTCGACAGCTGCGCGGCTGAATATGCTGGACTCATGGCATCGAAGAAGGCGAAGTCCGCGAAGAGCAAGCCCGCGCCCGAGGACTTCCGGTCGGATGCGCTCGCCCATGCGCTCGAGAAGCAGGACATCGCCGCCGTGGCGCTGGCGCTTCGGCACGGCACCACGGTCGTCCCGCTCGTGAAGCCGGGAGCGCGGGACAACCCGCTCGACAGCGGCGAGGTGTGGACATACCGCGACCCGAAGACCGGCGATCTCGCGCTGCTGCTCTTCAGCGACGCGAAGAACAAGCCCGCGAACCTGCCGCCGGGAGTGGGCATCTACACGGCGGACTGGCTGCGGAAGTTCCTGGCCGCGCATCCGATCACCACCGTGTTCCTCGACATCGCAGGACCGCATCCGATGCAGGCGTCGCCGGACGAGATCCTCAAGGCGCTCGACGCCTGAGGCGCGGGGGCGGACCCGCTCGCCCACGCGACCGGCGCAGGTCCCATGGCCCGTGCCGGGTCACTTTCGCATCGGATGATCTGTGCCGGGTCAGTTTCGCATCCGATGATCTGTGCGGGGTCAGTTTCGCATTGGATGATCTCTGCGGGGTCAGTTTCGCATCCCGATCGCCCGTTTCCGGTGCGGAAGTGGCCCCGCTTGTGGTGCGGTGCGGAAGTGGCCCCGCTTGACGGTGCGGGGAGAGTGTGCGCTCGGTGGGGTTGAAAGCGCACCGGATGCGAGCGTTCGGGCGCATTCTCGACCCCGATCGGGTTTCGGAGAGGATGCGGAATCGCTGCGTGGCCGATGCGGGGTCATTTCCGCATCCGAATTACCCGTTTCGGGTGCGGAAGTGGCCCCGCATGACGGTGCGGTGCGGAACTGGCCCCGCGTCGGGTGCGGAAGTGGCCCCGCTTGACGGTGCGGTGCGGAAGTGGCCCCGCTTGTGGTGCGGTGCGAAAGTGGCCCCGCTTGACGGTGTTCGACCCGGCTGAGCGCGGGACAGGCGCTCGTCGCGGTCGACTCAGAACGGCGGGATGTCGGCTTCGTTCCGCCGCGTGGTGTTGCGCGCGCGGACGTCGTTCAGTGCGGCGCGCAGGGTCTTCGACCGATCGTCGACGACCTGGTCGTAGCCGAGACGCGAGGCCTCGGACCGCCGCTGAGCGGATTGGGTGACCGGGCGGATCTCGCCGGCGAGGCTGAGCTCGCCGACGGCCGCGACCGTGCGGGGCACCGAGATCTGCTGGATGGAGCCGGCGACCGCGATGGCGATCGCGAGGTCGGCGGCCGGCTCGGTGAAGCGCACACCCCCGACGGTCGAGACGTAGACGTCGAGGGTGCTCGTCTTGATCCCGGCCCGTCGCTCGAGGATCGCCAGCACCATGGCCACGCGCGACGAGTCGAGCCCGTGCACCACGCGACGGGGGTTCGGGGCGGTGGTGTTGATCGTGAGCGCCTGCACCTCGACGGGCAGGGCGCGCCGCCCCTCGAGCGAGATGGCGACGCAGGTGCCGGGCTCGGTGTCGCCCTGCGACAGGAACAGTCCGGACGGATCGGGGACCTCGGCGATCCCGCCGCCGGTCATCTCGAAGCATCCGACCTCGTCCGTCGGGCCGAAACGGTTCTTCAGCGCCCGGATGAAGCGCAGCGACGTCTGACGGTCGCCCTCGAAGTGGCACACCACGTCGACCAGATGCTCAAGCACGCGAGGACCGGCGACCGTGCCGTCCTTCGTGACGTGCCCGACGATGATGATCGGCAGACTGCGGTCTTTCGCGACCCGGATGAGGGTCGCTGCGACCTCGCGCACCTGGCTCGGCTGCCCGGCGGCGCCGTCGATGAGCGACGACGAGACCGTCTGCACGGAGTCGACGATCACGAGCTGCGGTGCCACCTCGTCGATATGACCCAGGATCGTGGCGAGGTCGGTCTCGCTGGCGAGATACAGCTCGTCGTGGAGTGCGCCGGTGCGCTCGGCGCGGAGCCGCACCTGCGCGGGAGATTCCTCGGCGCTGGCATACAGGACCCGGCGCCCCGATCGGGCGGCCTGGGCTGCGACCTCGAGCAGCAGCGTCGACTTGCCGACGCCGGGCTCACCGCTGAGCAGGATCGCCGCACCGGGCACGATGCCCCCGCCGAGGACCCGGTCGAACTCTCCGACACCGCTGGTCCGCCGCGGAGCGTCTTCGGTCGTGATCTCGGTGATCGGGCGCGCCGCCTTCGCGGCCGTGGGCGCGAGGGGTGTGATGCGGCTGAGGATGCCGGTCTGCACCCCCTGCTCCTGCACCGTGCCCCACTGCTGGCACTCCGCGCATCGACCGACCCACTTCGCCGTGGTCCATCCGCATTCGGTGCACACGTACGCGGGAGGAGCGGGTTTGCGGGTGGCCATGCAGCCAGGCTATCGCCGGGATCAGACATCCCTATCACCCCGGGCATTATTCACGGCCGAACGACCCCACCGCGCGAGAGGGCGGCGGGATACTGGATTCATGGCCAACGGCGGGCCCGTCTGCGGGCCGATCTCCACGTTCTCACGGGTGCGCATCCTGCACCTCGTGCAGAGTCGTGCGGAGCGCACGATCGGCGAGCTCTGCGAGGCTACCGGCCTGCATCCCAACACCGTTCGCGAGCACCTGCAGCGCCTGATCGAGGGCGGCTACGTCATCCAGGCCAGTGAGCACCGCACCACCCGCGGCCGCCCGCGCACCCTCTACAGCGCCGCCACCGGCACGGCCGACGCCTCCAGTCCCATCGCCCGCAACAAGGCGAAGGCGGCAGCGGAGCGCGGAGACCTGCTGCGCCGCGTCATCCCCACCTCCGCATCCGCCCTCGGTCGCGAGGCGACCTACCAGCTGGATGCCCTGATCGAGCACTTGGAGGAGAGCGGCTTCGAGCCCGTCGTCGACGACGAGCAGCTCACCGTCGATCTCAGCCCGTGCCCGCACGCCGCGGGTCGCGCCGAAGACCGTCCGATGCTGTGCTCCGTGCACCTCGGCCTCATGCAGGGGGTGCTCACCGAAGCCGGTGGACCGCTCGCCGCCGAGGCCGTGCGCACCCCCGCCCTGGCGGCGGGCTGCGCTGTGCCTGCGGACTGCGTGGTGCAGCTGCGTCTGACGGAGATGACCGCCGCCTAGGCGACCATCTGACTTATTCACGGTCGGCGGCCCCGCGGGGGCGTCCGGCCCGTGGTCAGCGTGCATCCAGGCGCTGAAGAACCAGAGCACGGAAGAAGGAGTGGCTCATGGAATGGCTCGACCCGCTGGTCCTGTCGCGATGGCAGTTCGGTCTCACGACCGTCTATCACTACCTCTTCGTGCCTCTGACGATCGGCATGGCGCTGGTCGCGGCGATCTTCCAGACCGCATGGGTGCGCACCGGCAAGGTGCAGTACCTCCACCTCACCCGGTTCTTCGGCAAGATCTTCCTGATCAACTTCGCCATGGGCGTCGTCACCGGCATCGTGCAGGAGTTCCAGTTCGGGATGAACTGGTCGGACTACTCGCGCTTCGTCGGCGATGTGTTCGGAGCCCCGCTCGCCTTCGAAGGGCTGCTGGCGTTCTTCTTCGAGGCGACGTTCATCGGTCTCTGGATCTTCGGCTGGGACAAACTCCCGCAGAAGCTGCATCTCGCCACGATCTGGTGCGTCTCGATCGGCAGCATCCTGTCGGCGTACTTCATCATCGCGGCGAACGCCTTCATGCAGAATCCGGTCGGCTACGAGTACAACCCCGTCACGAACCGGGCCGAGCTGGTCGACTTCTGGGCGCTGCTGACGAACCCGGTGGCGCTCGCCGCGTTCCCGCACACCATCTTCGGCGCGCTGATGTTCGCCGCCGGTGTCGTCATCTCGGTCTCGGCCTGGCACCTGGCACGCGGACAGCATTTCGACACGATGCGCATCTCGCTCAAGTTCGGACTCTGGGCGATGATCTTCTCCACCGCCGGCGTCGTGCTCACCGGTGACCAGCTGGGCCTGGCGATGTACGCCGCACAGCCCATGAAGATGGCGGCCGCAGAGGCGACCTTCAACACCGTCTGCGGGCCGGATGCCTCCTTCAGCCTCTTCACGCTCGGCACCCCCGACGGCAGCTCCGAGCTGTTCTCGATCCGCGTGCCGTACCTCCTGTCGCTGTTGTCGACGCACACGTTCGACGCCTGCGTGCACGGCATCAATGACCTCAACGCCGAGTACGCGTCGACCTTCGCCGACACCGGCCTGACCGAGTTCGCCCCGATCCTCTGGGTCACGTACTGGGCGTTCCGCTGGATGATCGGCCTCGGCATGGCCGCCGCCCTCGTCGCTGTCGTCGGCCTCTGGGTCACCCGCAAGAGCGCCAAGAACCCGCCGGCGCCGTGGATGTGGAAGCTCGCGATCTGGTCGTTCCCGCTCGCGCTCGTCGCCAACATCATGGGCTGGGTCTTCACCGAGATGGGCAGGCAGCCCTGGATCGTCTTCGGCCTGATGACCACGCAGGACGGTGTCTCGCCGGGAGTCAGCGGGGTCGAGGTGCTCATCTCGCTGATCGCCTTCACCGCGATCTACGCCGCACTAGCGGTGGTCGAGATCCGCCTCATCATCCGCGCGGCCCAGAAGGGTCCTGACACCGAAGAACAGCCCCACGAGGAGACGGCCCAGCTGCCGTCCGTCGTGTACTGAGAAAGGGAACAGTCATGGAATACATGTGGTTCTGGATCGTCGCCTTCCTCTTCGTCGGCTACTTCGTGCTCGACGGGTTCGACTTCGGCGTGGGCATGTCGCTGCCGTTCCTCGGCAAGAACGACGTCTCGCGTCGGCAGGTCATCAACACGATCGGCCCCATCTGGGATCTCAACGAGACCTGGGTCATCGTCGCCGGCGCCTGCCTGTTCGCGTCGTTCCCCGAGTGGTACGCGACGCTGTTCAGCGGGTTCTACCTGCCGCTGCTGCTGATCCTGCTCGCGCTGATCCTGCGAGGGGTGTCGTTCGAGTACCGGCACCAGCGTGAGGGAGCGCAGTGGAAGCGAGGCTTCGACCGGATGATCGTGATCGGCTCGGCCGTGCCGGCACTGCTGTGGGGTGTCGCGTTCGGCAACATCGTGCAGGGTGTCGCCATCGACGAGAACCACATCTATGTGGGCGGATTCTTCGCGCTGCTGAACCCGTACTCGCTGCTCGTCGGCATCACGACGCTGCTGCTCTTCTTCCTGCACGGCGTGCTGTTCGTCTCGCTCAAGACCGACGGGCAGGTGCACACGGACGCTCGTCGCCTGGTCAAGCTCGCCGCCGGACCGACGGTGCTCGCCGCCGCGGGCACCGTGCTCTGGACCATCGGCATCGCCTGGGATCGCGAGTCTCCGCTGACGCTCATGGTCATCGGATGCGGGCTTGTCGCCGCCCTCGCCCTGATCGCGTCGGTGCTCTTCTCGCTGCGCGGTCGCGACGGGCGGGCCTTCACGGCGGGCGCCGTCACCGTGGCATCCGCCGTCGTGATGCTGTTCGCGGCGCTGTTCCCGTACGTGATGCCGTCGACGATCGACCCGGCCTTCAGCCTCACGATCGAGAACGCCTCGAGCACGCCGTATACGCTGACGATCATGAGCTGGACCGCGCTGATCGCCCTTCCGCTGGTGCTCGCGTACCAGACGTGGACGTACTGGATCTTCCGCAAGCGCGTCACCCGCACGTCGATCGAGGGGGCTCCGGCGCACGCGTGAGAGGGCCCACTTCGCACACCTCGCCGCGGCCTGCACAGGTTCTCACCGATTCCCTGTGCAGACCGGGGCATCGTGTGCACCGTGACCATGGTGAGGTCGACGAATGAAGCCCGTCGACATCCGGCTGCTGCGCTACGCGAGCGCGGCGCGAGGATTCCTGCTGCTCTCCGGCGCGATCGGGGTCGTGCAGACCGCCGTGACGATCGCGTTCGCCTGGATGCTGACGGATGCCGTCACCGGCGCGCTCGCGGGGCGCGATGTCGCGGCATCCCTGTTCTGGCTGCTCGGACTCGCTGCCCTGCGGGGTGTGCTGATCGCGGCCTCGGATGCCGCCGGAACCCGCGCCGCCGCCAAGACCGGGATGCAGCTGCGGGCCGCGCTGATCGCCGCCGTCGGTCGACTCGGACCAGGCTGGCTCGCGCAGCGCAATCAGGCTGGACTCGCCGTCACCGCCGGGCACGGGCTCGAGGCTCTCGACGCGTACTTCGCCCGGTACATCCCGCAGCTCGTGCTCACGGTCATCGCGACGCCGGTGCTGCTCGCGGTCATGTGGTGGCAGGACTGGCCGAGTGGACTGACGGCGCTCATCACGCTGCCGCTGATCCCGCTCTTCCTGATCCTCATCGGCATCGCGACCCGGACGGTGCAGCGCACGCAGTGGCAGACTCTGCAGCGGTTGGCGGCACGGTTCGCCGACACCGTGCAGGGGCTCTCGACGCTGCGCCTGTTCGGGCGCGAGCGCCGGGCCGCCGCGCAGATCGAGCACACGGCGGACGAGTACCGCCGCGAGACGATGAAGGTGCTGCGGTTCTCGTTCCTGTCGGGGTTCGCGATGGAGCTGTTGGCCTCACTTGCCGTGGCGCTGATCGCCGTGGCGGTCGGATTCCGGCTGCTGTCTGGCGACCTCTCGCTCGAGGTCGGGCTGTTCGTGCTGCTGCTCGCGCCCGAGACGTTCCTGCCGATCCGGCAGGTCGGCGTGCAGTTCCATGCCGCCGCGGAGGGGGTCGCGGCGACCGAGGACGTGTTCGAGGTGCTCGATGCGGCGGAGGCTCGGGCGGAGGCTCGGGCGGGGGCTCGGGTGGGGGCTCGGGCGGAGGCTGTTCACGATTCAGCACGAGATGTCGGAGCGCGGGTATCAGGTGGGCTGACAGCCGGTCAGCGTGATTCTCATGCTGAGTTGCGAACGGCCAGCGCGCGAGACCTGGCTGTCGCCGACCTGCGGGTGCGTGATCTGCCGCCCGTCTCGTTCACCGCGACGCCCGGAACCATCACCCTGATCGAGGGCCCGAGCGGTGCGGGCAAGTCGAGTCTGCTCGGGGCTCTGCGCGGGGCGGTCGAGTTCGAGGGCGCGGCGACGGTCGGCGGCGTCGATGTGCGGGCTCTCGCTCCCTCCGAGTGGCTGGCCTGGAGTGGGCAGCGGCCGCAGCTGAGCCGCGGCACGATCGCGGCCAACGTCGCGCTCGGCGACGACGACCCCGATGCCGGCCGCATCCGTCGTGCCCTCGATGACGCGTGCGCGTCCGACCTCGATCCAGGGCTCGAGCTCGGCGTGCAGGGCAGCGGACTCTCCGGAGGGCAGGCGCAACGCGTCGCGGTCGCCCGCGCGCTCTACCGCCATTCCGCTCGACCGGACGTGGTGCTGGCCCTCGATGAGCCGTCCAGCGCCCTCGACCCCGACACCGAGGAACGGCTCTGGCAGTCGCTGCGGGCACGAGCGGATGCCGGGGCGACGATCCTCCTCGTGTCGCACCGCCGCTCGGCCCGGGCCATCGCCGACCGGGTCGTCGAGCTGGGGGTGATCGCATGAGCGCGGACTCCGCCCGGGTGCGTGGCATCCTGCGTCTGGCGCAGCCGCCGATCCGTCGCTTCCTCCCCGGCCTGATCTGGGGGTTCCTGTCGGCGGGTGCCGCGGTGAGCCTGCTCGCGGTCAGCGGCTGGCTGATCGTGAGCGCGTCGATCGTCGATTCCCTCGTGCCCCTGTCGATCGCGGTGGTCGGCGTGCGGTTCTTCGCGGTGTCGCGCGCGGTGACCAGGTATCTGGAACGGCTCAGCGGACACGATGCGGCGCTGCGTCAGCTCGCCTCGACCCGCGCCGACATGGTGCGGCGGCTGACGCCGCTCTCTCCGGCAGGTCTCGGCCGTACTGACCATGGCCGTGTCCTCTCGGCGCTCGTCGACGACGTCGAGAACCTGCAGAACCTTCCACTGCGCGTCGTGCAGCCGCTCGCGGTCGCCGGGCTGGTCGCGCTCGGCGCGGTCGGGTTCCTGGCGTTCGTGTCGGTGCCGGCCGCACTCACCCTCGCCCTGTGTCTGCTGATCGCTGCCGCCGCGGCCGTGGGCCTCGGCTGGCTGTTCGGGTCGCGCGCGGAAGCCGCGGTCTCGCGTCGGCGCGGCGATCTGTCGGCGGCGCTGACCGATTATTTCGGCGCACTGGATGTGCTGCTCGCCTACGGCGCAGAGCCGCAGGCGCGCGAGCGGGTGCGGAACGCGGATGCCGAGCTGCGCCGCGCGGTGGGCACGGCCTCCCTCGCGCAGGCCGTCGCCGCCGGCGTCGTCTCGGCTGTCGCCGGTGCCGCATCGGTGTGGGCGCTCGCCGTCGCCGCTCCCGGACTGCAGACCGGGGCGATCGACGGCCCCTGGCTCGCCGTCGCGGTGCTCGTGCCGATGGTCGTCTTCGAGGTGTTCGGGGCGGTGCCGATCGCCGCGGCATCCTGGCGGAGCGTGCGGTCGAGCGCCGAGCGGATCGTCGATGTCCTGCCCTCGGACGTTCCCGCCGAGCTGCGAACGGACGACGGGGAGGATGCCGAGATCGTCGGTGTGCCCGAGCTGCGCCTGCGCGGGGTGCGGGCGTGGTGGCCCGGCGGGTCACCCGCGCTGCGCGGAATCGACCTCGATCTGCGTCCCGGCGAACGGGTGCTCGTCTCGGGACCGAGCGGTGCCGGCAAGAGCTCTCTCGCGGCTGCGCTGGTGGGATTCCTGCGGGTCGAGGGGGAGTACTCGGTCGGCGGGCGGGATGCCGCCCTGCTGTCGGGGGCGGCGCTGCGCCGCACGATCGGCCTGTGCGAGCAGAGTCCGCAGCTGTTCGACGAGGACATTCGGCAGAACCTCCTCTTCGCCAGGGACAGTGCCACCGACGACGACCTGCTCGCCGTGCTCGACCGGGTCGGTCTCGGTGCCTGGGTGCGCGAACGCGGTGGTCTGGATGCCAGGGTCGGCGATCGCGGCGGTCTCGTCTCCGGCGGTCAGGCTCAGCGGCTTGCCCTGGCGCGGGCGCTGCTCAGAGGCTTCCCCGTGCTGGTGCTCGACGAGCCGACGGCGGGGGTCGATCCGGATGCATCCGATGCGCTGCTGCGGGATCTGCTGCAGGCCGCGGGGGAGCAGTCGGTGCTGCTGATCTCGCATTTCGCGCCGCCGGTGGGCACCGTCGACCGGGTCGTGCGGATCGAAGACGGTCGGACGGTGGCGGGATAGGTCCCGGTGCCGGGACGTCCTCGTCTCGGGGTCCCGCCGGGCGGGCACAGCTTCGGATGCGGCGGGCGGCGCGCCGTGGCATCCGCCCTCCGACCGGCGTGTCCGGGCTGGACTCCGAAGTTGTGCCCGGGGCGTCCGGGGCTGGACTCCGAAGCTGTGCCCGGGGCGGCCGGGTTGGACCCGGTGCGACCCGGTGCGACCCGGTGCGGCTGGGCTGGACTCCGAAACTGTGCCGGCGGTCAGACGTTGAGGTCGGCGCGCGGTTCCATGACGATGCCCTGCGCCTCGAAGACCCGACGGCGTTCCTCGATGCGGCGGTGCAGCTCGACCTGCGCGTCGTCGACGAGCTGCGCGTCGAGGTCGACCGTAGCCGGGTGCGGGTCGCCGTGGTTCGCCTCGATGTAGGCGTCGAGCTCAGGGCCCGACGTCCAGGAGGTGATGAGGGCGTAGCGCGGGGCGGTGCCGCGGTGCCAGACCGCGTGCCAGAAGCGCTGGGTGTCGACGATGATGCGGGATCCCTCGCGAAGCGGCAGACGGATCTCGGTTGCGGGGTCGAAGCGGTCCGAGCGCAGCAGCAGCAGCGAATCTGAATCGTCGGAGAGGTTGTAGTAGCCGCGCACGACCCAGCCGGTGCCGTCTTCGTTGAGGCGGTTGTTGTCGTCCTGGTGCAGGTTGTAGACGGCATCCGCATACTCGTTGGGCTGCAGCTCGATGACGCGGCAGCGGCCCACTCCGGCGCCCGGCTCGAGGGCGCGCCGCTGCAGGGTCGGGGCGATCGCGACCTGCGACTCGATCCACACGCCGTCCTTGTCGGTGCGGGGAGGGGTCTGGTTCCAGAAGCCGTTGCACTCGATCTCGCCGGCATAGCTGGCGAGCGGGGCGAAGCGGGTGACGCCCGACGAGCGCCAGCCGATGTACTCCAGATCGAGCCACTCGGCGGGGTCGGATGCCTGGTCGTGGTCGTCGAGGACGACGTAGCCGGTCTCTGCCAGCGCCTCCGATGTGATGAAGCCCATTGCGTCCCCTCCGTGCCTCGACTCCGTGGCTCATTCTGTGACGGATGCCTTTAGGACAGCCTAACTCGGAGGCGCGGCGTCCGCCGGAGAGGGCGCCGGTGAAAAGGCCGCGCCGATACCCTGGAAGCATGACTCAGCCGCAGGGTGCCCTCCTCGTGGGCAGCGTGAACTTCGACGACGCCGAGACCACGATGCGCACTGCCGCCGAGATGCTCGGCCCGCGGCTGCGTCGCATCCCCGACGGCGAGGTTGGCAAGCGATTCCACTGGATCATGTTCCAGCCCGACGTGCTCGGCGAGGCGGACGGCATCGAGCGCATCGGCGACGAGCCCATCCCGTTCAAAGCCGGGATCGACGCCCGCCCGCTGCGCATCGCCGACGGGGTGGACGCGTCGAGCATCCAGCTCCCGCCACTCGGCTATGCGGATGCCGCGCTCGAGTCGTACGCGGTCTTCACCCGACTCCGCGAGGAGGGTGTCGTGCCCACCGGGACGCGGTTCCAGGTCTCGCTGCCCACGACCGTCGCCGTCGTCTCGTCGTTCTTCTTCGGCGCTGACCGTGCCGCCATCGACCCGGTGTACACCGCCGCGCTGCTGCGCGAGGTCGACGGCATCCTCGCGGCCATCCCGCACGACGACCTCGCGATCCAGTGGGATGTCGCGAGTGAGATGGGTGTGATCGAGGCGGCGCCCGCGTTCGGACGTGTCATGGATGTGTGGTGGGAGGGCGACCCGTTCCCCGGGCTCGTCGCGCGGCTTGCGGCACTGATCGACGCCGTGCCGGCCGATGTCGAGGTCGGAGTGCACCTCTGCTACGGCGACGTCGCGGAGAAGCACTTCTTCGAGCCGACGGATGCCGCGAATCTCGTCCGCTACGCGAACGCCGTCACGGCGGCATCCGCTCGCCCGCTGACCTGGCTGCACCTGCCCGTGCCGATCGAGCGCGACGACGAAGCGTATTTCGCTCCGCTCGCGGGGCTCGAGTACGACGGAGAGCTCTACCTCGGACTCGTGCATCGCGAGGACGGCGCGGAAGGAGCCGAACGCCGCATCGCCACGGCCCGGCGCTTCGCGCCCATGTTCGGCGTCGCGACGGAATGCGGCATCGGTCGCGCACCCGAAGGCTCGACCGAGGGCATCCTGCGCACACACGCCGAGGTCGCCTCGGCCTGGTGACTCCCGGCGGACACCGCGCGCGCGGCTCGATCTGCGCTACGGCTCGATTCGCGCCGTGGCGCGGTGTGTCGTAAGCTAGTCCGCGGTGACGTGTCCGAGCGGCCGAAGGTGCAACTCTCGAAAAGTTGTGTAGGGTAACCCCCTACCGTGGGTTCAAATCCCACCGTCACCGCCATGGAAACCCCCGAGAAATCGGGGGTTTTTCCGTATCCGGGGTGGGGCGTGGCGCCCTTCGGTGCAGGTTTCGAGATGCCTGACGCCAAGTCCCGTCCGCAGGGGGCAGTGAAGACGTCCATTCCCTGCTCGGTGAGGTAGGCGCCGGCTAGAACTACGTCGTCTCCCCGCGGACGAGTTCCAGCACGCGACCGAGGTCGAGCTCGTGGGGCCGGGAGTCCGTATCCGCACGTCGCGTAGAGAGGCCGGCCAGTTCCTGGACGAGTGCATCCATGAGGAGAGGCTGATCGATCGCCACCGTGCTGAGCCGCGGGCTGACGAGTTGACCGACGGCCGTCCTGTCGACGCCGATGACGGCGACATCCTCGGGGACCCGCAGTCCGAGCTCGCGACTGGCGGCGACGACCGCGATCGCCACATCGTCGTTGTAGGCGCAGATGCCGAGAGGACCAGTGCCCGCCTTGTCGCGCACCTCCTTCAACGTCTTCGTGGCGCCGTGGACGTCGAGCGCGATGCGGGGGGTGAGCGGCATGTCGAGACCGTGCTCCCGTGCCTCGCGTCGGATTCCTTCGAGACGCGGCGGCCCGAACGGGTCGAGGCGCTTGTCCTCGAGCGCTGCGTAGACCAGGCGACGGGGGCCGTTCCGCAGCACTTCGCGCACCTGGATCCGCCCGATCTCGATATCGATCGGATCGGGGTCGGCGCCCTCGGAGGCGTACGCGCGCCGAGGGACGACGAGCGTCCCGGATGCCTCGATCCGCTCCCGCTGCTGCGAGGTGAAGACGCCGAAGTCGACGACGGCAGCCGGTCGCAGATCGAGCACCGAGGTGAGAGTCGTCTCGTCCTGCATCCTCGCGAATCGCACGACGACGCTCATGCCGGCGGTCGCGCTGGCGCCTGTGATCCGATCGACGGAGTCCTGCAGGTGAGGTCCGAAGGTCGCGTGGGGGACCACGAGCACGACGATGTCGCTGAGGCCTGTGACGAGCGCGCGCCCTGCCCGCGACGGACGGTAGTTCAGAGCTTCCGCGGCGGCCCGGACGCGGGCGCGGGTCTCGGCGGGGAACCGCTCGTCGCCGTTGAGGATCTGACTCACCGTCGAGCGGGACACCCCAGCACTCGCGGCCACATCTTTGCTCGTGGCTCGTCGAGCAGGCTGCAGGTCCACGGTCATGGCCCCAGTCTGTCACATCACTATTGACACGTGACACCCGCTGCGCTTACCGTGGTGTCGCGTGTCACTGACACGTGACACCACGGTAACTGTGACCGGTCCCATTTCATGACGAAGGAGTCAGCCATGGCCAAGGATTCGACCCGGACCTCGGCGGCGCAGCAGCGCGCCGCAGTGGCCGCGAGCGCCGAGGAGTCGGTGACGGCGTCGCTGGCCGCCGTGGCGGTCGGGGAGACGATCGGCGACCCGAGCGGTCAGAAGCTGAAGGTCCGCGAGCGGCTCGCGTACGGCGTCGGAGACATCGGCGGCAACCTGATCTTCGCGCCGATCTCCGCGTTCCTGCTCTTCTATTTCACCGACACGGTCGGGATCGGCGCAGCGATCGCCGGGACCCTCCTGCTCTTCGGTCGCGTGCTCGACGGCACGATGGATCTCATCCTCGGCACGTTCATCGACCGCACCTCCACTCGCTGGGGGAAGGCGCGACCCTGGATCCTGTTCTCCACTCCGGTCGTGGTCATCTCGTTCATCCTGCTCTTCAACGTGCCTGCCGGGCTCGGCGAGGGGGCCAAGGAGTTCTACGCCTTCGCGATGTACTTCCTCTGCCTCGGCGTCGGGTTCGTCGGGTCGAATCTGGCGTATCACACGCTGCTCTCGGTGATCACGAGCAACTCGAAGATGCGCGTCTCCCTGACTGTGATCCGCACGTTCTTCGCCCTGGTCACCACGCTGGTCGTGAACTTCGTCACGATTCCGGTCGTCACCGCGAACGGCGGGGGCCAGGCGGGCTGGACCATGATCTCGGTCGTCTACGGCATCATCGCCGCCATCACGTTCCTCATCGTGTTCTTCGGCACCAAGGAGCGCGTCAAGGCGACGATGAAACAGGATGACGGGAACAAGCTCCCGCTCGGCAAGTCCCTCCGCATCCTCGCCGGCAACCCGTACTTCTTCCTCGCATTCGGATTTTTCCTGCTCAACTACCTGCTCACGGGCACGGCGGGCGTGGGCATCTACTTCGCCAAAGACGTGCTCGGCGACCCGAACATCTACAGTTTCCTCGGCCTCGTCCAGCTCCTCCCTCTGATCATCGGCCTCTGGTTCATGCCCGCGCTCATCGCTCGCTTCGGCAAGCGCACGCTCATCCTGATCGGCGTCGTCGTCACCGTCATCGGCATCCTCATCTCGCTCATCGATCCGAGCAACATCACCCTCGTGATCGCCGGTGGACTCGTCCGCTCCATCGGAGGCATCCCCGCCGCGGCCGGTCTGTTCGCCCTCGTCGCCGACGTCGTCGACTACGGCGAGTGGAAGAGCGGCTACCGGCTCGACGGCATGACGTACGCCGCCGCGACCGCCGGGCAGAACTTCGGCGCAGGCCTCGGCGTCGCCCTCGTCGGCTGGCTGCTGGCGGCCGGCCGCTACGACGGTCAGGCGACGACCCAGCCGGCGAGCGCGGTCAGCATGGAGATCTTCCTCTACCTCTGGCTTCCGCTCATCGTCGCCGTGCTCATGGGTGTGATCATCTGGTTCCTCAACATCGACAAGAACCTTTCCCAGATCCAGCGCGACCTCGCCGCCCGCCGGGTCGCGACGGAATCCGCCTCGAACGACTGAGCGCTGTGACCACGCACGGTGCAGAGGTGAACTGGGCGGTCATCGGCACCGGCTTCATCTCCCAGTCCATCGCGGACGACCTCCGCCTCACTCCGGGAGCACGCCGCCAGGCGGTGTGCTCCCGGGATCCGGACCGAGCCCGCGCGTTCGCGGCGGACAGAGGGTTCGCCGTCGCCCACGGGAGCGTGGCCGCACTGCTCGACGACTCGACGGTCGACGCCGTCTACATCGCCACCCCGCATTCCACCCATGCGGCGATCGCGATCGCCGCTCTGGAGGCGGGCAAGCATGTCCTCATCGAGAAGCCGATGGCCGTGAGCGCGGAGCAGGGCCGGCAGATCGCGAGGGCTGCAGCAGCGACCGGGCTGTTCGCGATGGAGGCCATGTGGATGCGGTTCAATCCCGCATACCGCGATCTGGTCGCCGCAGCGCGAAGCGGGGCGATCGGCGAGGTCAGGAGCGTGCGCGCGTCCTTCGGACTGCCGTTCGGGCCCGCCGACTCCACCCGCTGGACCGAGGAGCGCGCCAGCAGCACGCTTCTCGACCAGGGCATCTATCCGGTCACCCTCGCGCTCGACGTGCTCGGACGACCCTCGCGGATACGCGCGACCGGTCGCGTCAGGGACGACGGCGTCGACCTCACCGTGCACGCCACCTTCGAGTACGAGGACCATCGATTCGCGCAGCTGAGCGCATCGATGGTCGAGTACATCGAGCCGACGGCATCCGCCAGCGGCTCCGACGGGTGGATGACGGTGCCCGCACCGTTCTGGGCTGCGGATGAGTTCACGACGCGCGTGGGGTCGATCGCTCGCGCCCTCACCGAGCAGCACCGCACGCACCACGAGCGCCGCGGCAACGGGTACGTCCCGATGCTCGAGGCGGTGACGCTCGCGATCGCCGAGCACCGGACCGAGCACCCCACCCATTCCCTCGCGGACAGCATCGCCACCCTCGAGGTGCTCGACGCCGTCCGCCACTCCCTGAGCAGCCCCACCGCACGACCGAAGGAGACCCGATGAAGCGCACGGCATTCAACGATGGCTGGCAGTTCCGACCGAAGCAGAACCCGTTCGCCGAGCTCGGCGGACTCAGCACGCCGTACACGGACGTCACCCTCCCGCACGATGCCCTGATCCACGAGGATCGCGATCCCGACGGAGAAGGCGCCGTCGCGTACTTCCCCGCCGGCGCGTATCAGTACCGCAAGACGTTCACCCCACCCGCCGACCTCGCCGGCCAGCGGATCGTGCTGGAGTTCGAGGGCGTCTACCGCGACGCGACCGTGCACATCAACGGGGCCTTCGCCGGCCAGCGTCCCTACGGCTACTCCCGGTTCACCATCGACGCCGACCGGTTCCTCCGCCCGGGCGAGGAGAACCTCATCGAAGTCGAATCGCGGCACGGCGGAGACTCCCGGTGGTACACCGGGGCGGGCATCTACCGCGACGTCTGGCTCCACGTCGGACCGGCCGTCCACCTCCCGGTCGACGGAGTCCGGGTCAGCGCGACGGACATCGAACCGGACGGCGCCGTGGTCGAGGTCGACGTGATCGTCGCGAGCACGAGCAACCGTCACGAGACGGTCGACGTGGCCGTCAGCCTCACCGATGCCGCAGGAGCCACCGTCGCACGCGGCACCGTCCCGGTGACCGTCGACGTGAACGGACAGTCCCGCAGCAGGCAGCGGCTCTACCTACCCACACCGCAGCTCTGGAGCGCCGAGAGCCCGACTCTCTACTTCGCCGCGGTGGAGCTGATCGTCGACGCAACGCGCATCGACGATGCATCCGCAGCTTTCGGCATCCGCCGGCTCCAGGTCGACCCCGTGCACGGGCTGCGCGTGAACGGCGAGGTCGTGAAGCTGCGTGGGGCCTGCGTCCACCACGACAACGGGATCCTCGGGGCGGCGACGTTCGCCGACGCCGAGGAGCGGCGGGTGCGGCTGCTCAAAGAAGCCGGTTTCAATGCGATCCGCTCCTCGCACAACCCGATGAGCGTCGCCATGCTCGAGGCATGCGACCGGCTCGGTGTGTACGTGATGGACGAGACCTTCGACATGTGGACCTCGACCAAGATGCCCCACGACTACTCCCTCCATTTCGCCGAGTGGTGGGAGCGCGACGTCGAATCGATGGTGGCGAAGGACTTCAACCACCCGTCCGTGATCATGTACTCCATCGGCAACGAGATCCCGGAGACCGGTTCGCCTGCGGGCGGACTCACGGGCCGCGCGCTCGCCGAGAAGGTGCGCGAACTCGACCCGACGCGGTACGTCACGAATGCGGTCAACGGGATGCTCGCGGTCATGGACGACATGAAGAAGCTCGCCGCGCAACGCGGAGACGAGGGCGGTGGCGATGCCGCCGGGATCAACACGCTCATGGCCGGCCCGGCGGAGTTCATGAACCAGATCGGCACCTCGCCGTTGGTCACGGAGAAGACCGCCGAGTCCTTCGGCGTGCTCGACATCGCCGGCATGAACTACCTCGACGCCCGCTACGTGATGGACAAGGAGCTGTTCCCCCATCGCGTGATCGTCGGCACAGAGACGTTCCCCACGCGCATCGACCACAACTGGGCCCTCGTCACCGAGAACGCGCATGTCATCGGCGACTTCACCTGGACCGGGTTCGACTACCTCGGGGAGGTGGGGCTCGGCCGCGCCCACCACCTCGCCGAAGGCGAGACGCCGAGTCTCAGCGGACCGTATCCCTGGATCGCCGCCTGGTGCGGCGACCTGGACCTGATCGGCTCCCGCCGCCCCGCCTCGTTCTATCGGGAGATCATCTTCGGACTCCGCACCAGCCCGTACATCGCCGTGATCCGCCCGGGCAATGAGGACAGGACGTTCTACGCGGGGCCCTGGACCTGGAGCGACAGCATCGGGAGCTGGACCTGGGCCGGTCACGAGGGAGCGCCGCTCGCGGTCGAGGTCTACAGCGATGCGGAAGAGGTCGAACTCGCACTCGACGGAGACGTGATCGGCACGGCCGCTGCGGGTGCCGAAAACCGCTTCAAGGCCGAGTTCACCGTCCCGTACCGCCCGGGCACGCTGACCGCCACGGCCATCCGGCGTGGCGAACGCGCCGAGACGTTCTCCTTCACCAGCGCCGGCGACGCCGCCCGCCTCGCGACGAGAGTCGAGGACGGCACCTCGGAAGACCTGGTCTTCATCGAGATCGCCGTCGTCGATGCGGACGGACGGGTCACCACCAGCGCGGACCGGCTCATCGACGTTCGCGTGGACGGAGACGCCGTGCTCGCAGCAGTGGGCAGCGGGAATCCGGCCCCGATGGACTCCTATGACGGACCGGAGGCCCAGACGTTCGACGGAGTCGCGCTTGCCGTCGTCCGCCGGACAGGGCCTGGGGCGGTGACCGTGACGGTCTCCGCCGGCGATGTGATCGCGCCGGCGACCGTCCTACTCGAGGAACTGGATCATCTCGGAGTGGCAGCCCGAACGTGAGGCCAAGGCGCGGCTAAGGGGGGACGGATGGGGTCGCGGGCGCACGCGCGCGGCCGCTCAGGGCGCGATGGATCCCTTGGGCGATCGCCAGGGCGACCCTTCAGTGCATCGCCTTCCGAGCCAGTTGGCGGTGTCGTCGGGCTGCTCTGCCTGGATGAGGAGCGTGAGACCACCATCGTCGTCGTGAGTGACGCCATCGGTGGCGGAGCCGATGGAGTATCGGCCGAAGTCGTTCGGGATGAAGAACTCGCCGGTGTCGTACATCGACAGGTTCCACAGCACGGAGACGGGAGGCAGCGCGCCCGGTTCGAACCTGAGCCGGTACTGCCGGTCACCCGTGAGCGGCTCTCCGTCGGCGTCGACGGTGGTCGACGGCTCGGACCAAGCCTCGGCGCGTCGCGTCCGAAAGGCTCTGCCACGCGAGACCCCCGCGCACGGTCAGACCGATCTGACGGAGCTGCACGACGAACGGATCGGCGAAATCGACGGACGTGGAGAGGTACTGAGTCATGGCGAACCCCAGTCGCTCGAGCATCCGCAGCTCCTCAGGGGCAGCGGGTTCGAACGCGGCGATGCCCTCCGACTGCGCCAGCCCCTCGTAATTCGCGCTGAGGCGCGCATCCTGGAAGACCGACAGTGGCAAACGGTCCGCCTCGCGGGCTGCCCGCGTTGCCGAGTACGTGGCGATGCTCAACCGGGGTGAAACCCTTCACTGAGAACGTCATCGCCCGCCGTGGCGTCAGAGGTCGATTGGTCCGGGCGAGGGAACCACTGTCGGCAGTCCGCCGTCGAGGATTCGCTCGACCATGCCGATAGCGCGGTCGGTGAGGCCGTCACCGGGATAGAAGTCCTCGTAGTGCTCCTCGACCTCCGCCAGCGTGGTGAGGCTGCACAGGGCGAGCAGTTTGCGGATGTCGTCCACGTCGCGCCCCGGGCGATTGGCGCGGAGCTTCATGGCGAGGAGCGCCTCCTTCGAGGCGACTTGGACGACAACGCTGTCGCGGTCGTAGATCGTCTCCCACTCGACGGGTCGCCGCCCGAACGTGGGCACCGAGTCTGCGTTCTCCACCGCGAAGTTGAACCAGCCGGCGCTCCATCCTCGTCGATCCGCCACACGCTCGGCTGCGGCGAGGATGGCGTCATCGCTTCCGGGGTGAATGTGAAGAGAATCGAGGTCTCCAGTGGTGCGCCGGTCGAAGTACCTGATGACGAGCGCGGCACCGCCGACGAGGCGTATGCCCGCGACTTCACGGGCCTTGTGGAGCTCACCGACGAGGTCGCGGAGGCCGGAGATGATGTCGTCGCGATCGAGCGAGTCGCCCATCAGACGCTCGCCAGAGTGTCTCGCCAGACGAGGACGCCACGCTCGAGGAACTCGGCGGGGACATCCTCGGGCGCCGGGATCGGGTCCGCAGGATCGACATCCAGGGTTCGAGGCGCCCGGAGCTGCCTGTTCGGAGCGTCAACCCATGCGGGAGAGGGGAGTCCCTCCTCGCTGAGACGAAGATCCACGAGTGCTGCAAGGGCCGCATCCCACGCGCGGTCACCAGTCGGCTCCGGCTCGGCGAGGCCGAGGACCCCGCGTACAAGGCCGTGTTCGGAGTCGAGGTTGTCACTCAACTGGATGAGCTCGCGAAGAGCACTGTACTTGTCGCCCGCACGCAGGTACCTACGGATCGCTGCGGCGATGGTCGCCGCGTCGTCCCGCCGCGTGGGTGCGGAATACAGTCGGTGGCCGGTGCCGCTGAGGAAGCGCTCGATGGTGCTGAACTCGGCCTCGCGACCGCTTTCGAATCGCGACACTCGGCCCTGGTCGACGTTGGTCCGTTGGGCGAGATCCTTCTGTGTGAGGCCGCGGCTCTTTCGAGCGGCGCGCAAGAGAACTGATGCGTTCGTCATGTCGCCTCCTCTCAGAAATGTTTTCAGAGCCATATTCTATCGGGTTTCGAGGCCGAGCGGGACCGACGCAGTGGCGCGGCATCCTGAGGGGTCAGGCGACCGGCTCTGACGCTGCGGTCCCGCGCTCAGGCGCAGGACTCGTACGGCGGCTCGTCGAGGGTCGTCGCCGTCACTGCCCAGATGATGTCGGTCCCGGCGGTGTAGGTCAGGAAGACCGAACCGGCACCGTCCTCCGACTCGATCTCGAGGTACCGGCGATCGCCGACGCTCTCGATCTCGGCCGCGTCGGGGTACGCGGCCAGCGCCTCATCCACCCGCGAACCGATGCCGATCCCTTCGCCGGTCACGGGGCCTGTGGTCGGCTTGCCTTCGAGGTCCTCGGGCGAGGCGGACACCTGCACGAGGTCGACCACCGCGGGGTCCTGTTCAGAGACTTCGGGGCGCTGGACGGTGAGCGTGTATCCGTCGGCCTCAACGGTGGCGAGCCAGGGGCACGCTTCCACCGGAGTCGCCCCCGCAGCCGCGACGGCTTCGTCGTAGGGCATCCCCAGTTCCACGTCTCCGATGCCTGACGGACTGGCGTCCGCCGTCGGAACGGAGGCGCTGGGCGACGGGCTCGGCGCGGGATCGGCGGATGCCGTCACCGTCTCCGTGACCGTCGGGGTCGGTGCAGGGGGTCCGGCGCAGCCGGCCAGGAGAGCCACGGCGGCGGCCATTCCGAACAGGGGCGAGAGGATGCGTGCACGGCGAGCGCGGGGTCGTCTGGTGTCGGTATCCATGCTTCGACGCTAACGGTCGGCCCGAGCGCCGCTCGTCGATTCCCCAGGGATTCCCAGATGCCCTCGGCATCCAGGGCTGAAAGGCGTCGTCCCTGTCTGACTCTGCTCAGCGGTGGAGCCTGATGCTCCCGCGGGGCGGCGACGGCTCGGGGAAATAATGCTTCTCGCGGGGCTCGGCGTCGCTGTGCGCCAGGGCGGTCGCCTGGATCTCACGGTCACGCCCGGTCTGTCTCTGCGTCTGCTGCCGTCGATATTCTCCCCAGGAGGGGACCATGAAGGATTCGAGCAGCAGGTCCTCCTCCTCGCCGCTGCGCAGCAGCGTCCAGCGATACCCGCCGGTCCGCCGCCGGGAGCTCTCCACCAGACGCATGGATTCTCGGAACGCGTCGATGTCGTCGGGGCGCACGGTGTAGGCGATCTGCACGAGGACGGGCCCGTCGGTCGGCTGAGGCTCGAGGACGAGCGTCGGTGTGGGCCACGACAGCGAGACGGTCCGGTCGACGGTGCCGGTGCCCGGCAGCAGCGGCAACCACATCACACTGGCTGCGACGACGACCAGCAGCGCCGCCGCCACCGCCAGCGACGTCGCCGTGCCGACGCCTCCGGCCAAGGCACCCCAGCCGAAGGACCCGACTGCCATCGTTCCCATGAAGACGAGGATGTAGATCGACGCTCCTCGCGACCGCACCCACTGCGGGAGGGTCAACTGGAGCGCGGCGTTGAGCACCGTGAGCGTGCCGATCCACGCGACTCCGGCCAGAACGAGAAGCAGCAGCAGGGGGACGAACGGCAGCCACGCCGCGGCGAGAGTGCCGGCCGCGAACAGCAGAGCACTCACCGCGATCACCGTGTTGTCCGAGAACCTCTTCCGGGCGACGGGCAGAACGAAGATGCCGAGCACGGCGCCGGCACCGAGTGCACCGAGCAGGAAGCCGTATCCGCTGGCTGCGAGGTCGAGCCGCTTGGCGGTCACGGGAAGCAGCGCCCACAGCGCGCTGGCGGGCAGGGCGAAGAGAGCGGATCTCAGAAGGATGCGCCGCACGAGGTGGGCGGATGCGACGTACCGAACCCCTGCGCGCAGCGCGGCTGTGAAGGGCTCCCGGTCGTCGAGCCCGCTCTGCGGCGGCCGTCGCCACCACAGCAGTGCGATGACTGCTGCGACGAAGCTGAGCGCGTTGATGCCGAAGACCAGGGGAGCACCGAACAGCGAGAGCAGGACTCCGGCCAGCGCGGGTCCTACGGCGCGGGCTCCATTCACCGTGACGCCACCGAGCGCCGAGGACGCACCGATGAGCGGGCGGGGCACGAGTTCCGGCTGGATCGCCTGCCAGGCCGGGGACGTGAGGGTCGAGGTGATCCCGAGGAGGAACGTGAAGCCGAGGATCGTCCACGGAGTCAGATCGTTCAGGAAGGCGATGACGGTCAGCACTGCGGCGATCACCGCGCTCGCCGCCGACCCCCAGATCAGCAGTCTGCGGCGGTCGAGGGAATCCGCCAGGACCCCCGCGGGGAGGGAGAACAGCACCGCCGGGGCCAGACTCGCCGTCTGCACGAGGGCGATGATGGTCGCGCCGGCCGCGGCATCGACGAGGTACCACTGCGCGCCGACGGTCTGCATCCAGGTGCCGATGTTGCTCCCCAGCTGCGCGAACCACAGCATCCGGAAAGCCGGGATGGCCAGAGGCGCCCAGGCGGAGACGGCGCCGGGTGTCGACGCATCGGCGGAGGAAGTCGCTGACATATCCGGGCTGTCCTTCCTCAGGGCGTATCGGCCTGACGGCTCGATGCAGATCGTACAACCGCCGATCGCTGTATGACGTCGATCGGCCGATGGTCGACTCCGCGATCGAGCAGCGTCAGCCCCGGCATCCGTCCCCGAGCGACCGCCTAGTCGCTGTCGGCGTCGATCAGTTCGAGGAGTTTGCGCAGCTCGTCACGGATCTCGTCGTGGTCGTACTGCCCGGCACGGCTCTCGCCGGAGATCACTCCCGACCGACGCACGGAGCGGAGATCGCCGAAGGGGAAGGAGTACGCCTTCTTCGTCTCGCGATTCTCGCTCTTGTCGATACCCAGGTGCCAATGGGAGAACTCGGTCCACCCGTGCTGATCGATGAAGCGATTCTCGTCGTCTGCGCTGGGGGCCGCTTCCGACCAGTCGTCGCGCTCGTCGCGGACGACCTTGCCGTCGCGGACCAGGGAGCGAGCGTACTCGAGGGCGGGGCGATTCAGTTCGATAGCCATGCGGAGACGCTAGGACCGGCGGCGGTGGCGCCGAACCCCCTTGACGCACCGCCGGGAGCGTCCTCGTCAGTCCGCGTCTGCGGAGAAGACGGGGCTGAGGAAGCGGCGCTCGTACCGACGGATGCACTGGGTCCTGCGCGCCAGCTCGAAGGCCTCCACGCATTCCGGATCGGTCTTCGACGCCGTGCGATAGACCTCGTAGTCGGCCAGCGAGGGGAACGTGAACAGCGCGAACGCTTCGTCGCTGTCGCCTTCGCTCGGCATGAAGTAGCCGTGGTGGGTTCCGCCGTGCTTCGCCACCAGTCGGATCCACGCCCGCCCGTACTCGGTGAAGTCTTCGAGCTTCTCGGGGTCGATCTCGTAGCGCAGGTGAACGGTGATCATGGCGTTCATCTTCTCAGAGCGCGTCTCAGCTTTCCGTCACTGCGGGTCGCACGCGGGTGGAGTCGCGTGGCACAAGAACCGCTTGGAGCTCTGGGCCCGCGCTGGGCGCTTCTCGCTCCTCGACCGCGCTGAGGGCGAGTTGAGCCAGATATCGTCCGAGCCCCATGGTGTTGAGTCTGATGGTGGAAAGGCGCGGCTCGAACATCGACGCGAGCGGAGTGTCGTCGTGCCCGATGATCGAGAGGTCTTCCGGCACGGCGACGCCATGTCGGAGAGCTGCTCCGACGAGGGTGCCGGCGACGTCGTCGTTGTAGGCGACGACTCCCGTCACTCCGGCTGCGCGCCATTCGTCGATCGCCTCCGTCGCTGACTCGTCCGTGAGGTCGATGTCTCTGGAGGCAAGAGGGGGGAGCCCCAGGCTGCTCGCGGCCTCTCTCGTTCGCCGGCGTCGCAACGCGACGAGGTCGGAGACCCGAGGGTCAGCGGAGCCTGCGAAGGCGATCGACCGGTGTCCGATGTCGAACAGGTGCTGGACCTGGAGCACGGGACCGTCCTCCGAATACTCGTTGTCTGCAGGTGATTCCGGATCGGGGATGAGTCGTGTCACCCCCGACGCGCGGATAGCCTCGGCCACGCCGGGCGCAAACTCCGTCATCGAGATGACGACATCCGGCTGAAGCGTCTCCCAGAGCGGTCGAGACTGGCCGGTCGGATGCGGAGTGTAGGTGATGAGTGCGTACCCGGCCTCGTCCAGAGCGAGCGAGGCTTCCTCGATGTTGCGACGCAGGCGAAAATCCAGCGGCCAGTCAGGCAGCACCAACAGCACGATGCGCGTGCGCCCGCTCGCGAGGGCACGCGCGGCGGTGTGCGGGCGGTAGCCCAGACGCTTGGCTTCATCGAGCACCCGCACCCGCGTTGCTTCAGAGATCGTCTGACCCGGGGTGTCGTTCAGCACGAAGCCGACCGTGGCTCGAGAGATCCCCAGTGAACGAGCGATGTCGGACGCCGTGACGCGGCGGGGGCTCGTGGTCGATGACATTCTCACGCCTCTCACTCGGGAACTTGCGCGCGCTAGCTCCTCAATGTAGCATCGTCGACACCCACTAGCACGCGCTAGTTGCGGTCGACCTGCTGCGACGCGAGTGCGCCGCGACCATCCTGACAATGGAGTCCCCATGAACGACGATGCACGGGAGAACGACCCGGTCGTGGTCCCCGTCCCCTCACCTTTCCCTACGGCCACAGTTCTTCCTGACTCGATCGACGCGGCGGAGATGACACCGCCGGAGGCGCCGCGAGTGAGCGCGCGCTACGTGTGGTTCATGGTGCTCGCCCAGTTCGGCGTGTTCATGGCCTTCATCACGCCGATCGCGATCTCACTCGCGGTGCGGCTCGCCGAGCTGGCGCCGAACAACCAGGAGTATCTCGGATTCATCACCGGAGCGGGCGCGCTCTGGGTCATGCTGACTGCTCCGTTCATGGGCATCTGGAGCGACCGCACTCGTTCGCGACTCGGCCGTCGGCGCCCGTTCATGATCGGCGGGATGCTCGTCGGAGTCGTGTCTCTGGTGGTGATGGCGTTGGCGCCATCGGTCCTGGTCCTGGGCGCGGGGTGGATCCTCGCCCAGTGGGGCTGGGGCACGGTGCTGGGCAACCTCCAGAACTCGACAGCAGATCGTCTCCCTGAATCGCAGCGTGGGAAGGTGGCGGGTCTGACCGGCTTCGCCACCCAGGTCGCCCCGGTGATCGGCGTGATCGCGACGATGGGGCTGACCGGAGACCCTCTGCTCCTCTTCCTCGTCCCCGGCATCGTGGGAGTCGTCTTCGTGATCCTGTTCGTCACTCTGGTCCATGAGGACGACAGCCGCGGCCTGCCGCTCGAGCGCATCGGGCTCGCAGGCGTGCTCGGCAAGTACGTGTTCAATCCGCGCAGGTATGCGGATTTCTCGTGGAACTGGTTGGGACGCTTCCTGTTCTACTTCGGCCTCACGCTCAACACGACGTTCACTGCGTACTTCTTCGCCGACCGTCTGGGCGTCTCCGTCACGGAGGTCTCGGGCATCATCGGCATCCTCGGCGCGGTGGGGGTGCTCGCCACGACCGCCGGCGCTCTCGGCGGTGGATTCCTGTCCGACCGGCTGCGCCGCCGCCGGGTCTTCCTCGTCATCGGCGGCTCGATCATGGCCGCGGGCATGGTCACCATGGCGTTGTCGTCAGACCTCGCGTTCCTTTTCGCGGGTTCGCTGATCGTGTCACTGGGTATCGGTCTGTTCTCTGCAGTCGACATGGCGCTGCTGCTCGACGTGCTTCCCGAGAGGCAGACCGACGCGGGGCGGTTCATGGGCATCACCGGTTTCGCGACCTCCATCCCGCAGGCGGCGGCCCCGTTCATCGCGTCGGCGATCCTGCTCATCGGTGTCACTGATGGCGCGAAGAACTACGGCCTCCTCTTCTTCGTCGCTGCGGCTCTCGTGTTCCTCGGCGGCCTCGTCATCCTTCGAATCAAGTCCGTCCGCTGACCCGTCTCCCACTCGAGGAACTGAGGAAAGACCCCATGACCACTGCCACCTTCATCACCCCCGTGACCCCGAGCGGACGGGAGGGGGACCCCGCGCCCTACTTCCGACGGGACTTCACGGCATCCGCCGGTCTGCAGCGTGCCACCTTGCGCGTGACCGCGATCGGTCTCGTGGAGGCATGGCTCAATGGAGCGCGGGTCGGCGATGAAGTCCTCGCGCCCGGCTGGACCTCCTATCGGCATCGCCTGGCGGTGTCCAGCCATGACGTCACCTCGCTCATCCGCGAGGGCGAGAACGCCCTGGGGGCGATCGTCGGCGAAGGGTGGGCTCTCGGACGACTCGGATGGGAGAACCGGCGCAATCATTACAGCGATCGCCCGGCGCTGTGGGCAGAGCTCGTGCTCGAGTACGTCGACCGGGTCGAGACGATCGGGACGGATGACTCCTTCCGGGTGTCGTCCGGTGCCATCCGCAGTGCCAGCATCTACGACGGCGAGATCGTGGATGCTCGACAGGAGCCGATGGGATGGAGCGCGCCGGGCTTCGATGAGAGTTCGTGGGGTCCGGTTGAAGGTCTCGACTGGCCGGTGGAGTCGTTGATCGAGCGGACCGCCGAGCCGATCCGTCGCGTCGAGGAACTCGTGCCGGTGGAGGTTCTCACGAGTCCGAGCGGACGCACCGTCGTGGACTTCGGACAGAACATCTCCGGCTGGGTACGGTTCACCGTGTCCGCGTCCACCGGCGACGTGATCACGCTGCGACATGCAGAGGTCCTCACGAACGGCGACCTCGATTACGAGACGATCCGGACCGCGCGAGCCACGGATGTGTACACCGCGCGTGGCGACGTGTCCGAGACCTTCGAGCCGCGTTTCACGTTCCACGGCTTCCGCTACGTCGATATCGAAGGCTGGCCCGGCCAGCCTTCCCCGGACGACCTGAGGGCGATCGTGGTGCACAGCGACATGACCCGTACCGGATGGTTCGAGACGTCGAGTCCGCTGGTGAACCGCCTGCACGAGAACGTCGTGTGGTCGATGCGGGACAACTTCGTCGGCGTGCCCACCGATTGCCCGCAGCGAGACGAACGGCTCGGCTGGACCGGTGATCTCAACGCCTTCGCACCCACGGCGGCCTTCCTCTACGACGTTCGCGGTGTGCTCGGCTCGTGGCTGGAAGATCTCTCGGCCGAGCAGGAGGAGAAAGGGTTCGTGCCGTGGGTCGTCCCGGACGTGCTGTCGACTCCTTCGTCACCCACCGCATTGTGGTCGGATGTCGCCGTGAGCCTGCCATGGGTCCTGTACCAGGAGTATGGCGACCCGGAGATCCTCCGTCGTGCCTACCCGTCGATGACCGCATTCATCCGCAGTGTGGAGTCGTCGCTCGATGAGCACGGTCTGTGGTCGAGCGGGTTCCAGTACGGTGACTGGCTCGACCCCGATGCCCCGAGCGACAATCCCGCGGGAGGGAAGACGGACCGTCACCTGGTGGCATCCGCCTACTTGTGCAAGACGACGCGCGAGCTGGCCGACACGGCAGCGCTGCTCGGTGAGGAAGCCGATGCCGCGCACTTCGCAGCGCTCGCTGACCGTGTGCGCGCGGCGTTCCGACGGGAGTACGTCACGGCCGCAGGGCGGATCGTGAACGAGTCCGCGACGGCATACGCACTGGCCATCGTGTTCGACATCCTCGACGCTGAGCAGCGGAAGCACGCCGGGGACCAGCTCGCAAACCTGGTGGCCAAGGCGGGGTTCAGGATCTCGACCGGGTTCGCGGGCACTCCGCTGGTGACCGACGCGCTGTCCAGCACCGGCCATCTCGATGAGGCGTATGCGCTCCTCACGGAGACCCAGTGCCCGTCCTTCCTGTATCCCGTCACGATGGGCGCGACGACGATCTGGGAGCGGTGGGACTCGATCCGCCCCGACGGGACGATCAATCCCTCCGGCATGACGTCACTCAATCATTACGCCCTCGGCGCGGTGGCATCATGGCTGCATCGCGTCGTCGGCGGCATCGAGGCGACCGAACCCGGATACCGGCGGATCCGAATCGCACCGCGGCCCGGCGGTGGGCTCACGTCCGCGAAGACCGGCCACACCACCGTGCGAGGCGAGATCGCCGTGTCCTGGCGTCACGAGAACGGGGAGATGGCCGTTGACGTCGTCGTGCCCGAGGGTGCCGACGCCGAAGTGGTGCTTCCGCTCCATCCGGACTCCCTGGCCGAGACCGTGGGAGCCGGCAGCCATTCCTGGCGGTACGAGGTCCCGGTCGCGCAGCGGGCCGAGTACTCGATGGACACGTCTCTGAATGTTCTGGCCGCCGACCCCGTCGTGTGGCGTGACGTCACTGCGGTCTTCGCGGAGCACCTACCGGGGATCCCGATCGACGGCACTGCCCCCGAGGCGGCCGTGATGAGCCTCGACATCGTTCTCGGGTACATCCCCGGAGCCTCCGACGAGCTGCGCGCCGATCTCGAGCGTGCTGTGACCGATTCGAATACACGAGGAGTACACGCATGACTGACACTCAGGCCGGTGCAGGTATCGCCCCGGATTCGTTCGATGAGAACGCCACTGAACCGGCCGCGCTGCTCAGCGGCAAGGACTTCTGGTCCACTCGCGAAGGACACGGCATCCGCTCGCTGGTGCTCACGGACGGACCACACGGCGTTCGTCGTCAGAGTGGCGATGCCGACCATCTCGGTCTCAACCAGAGCGTGCCTGCCACCTGCTTCCCGCCGGGAGCCGGAATCGCCTCGAGTTGGGACCCGACCCTCATGCGTGAAGTCGGTGAAGCGCTGGGTCGCGAGGCGCGCGCGCTCGGCGTCGACGTGCTTCTCGGGCCTGCGATCAACATCAAACGCTCGCCGCTCGGCGGGCGCACGTTCGAGTACCTCTCCGAGGACCCTCGCCTCACAGGCGCGCTCGCTGTCGAGTACGTGCGCGGTGTCCAGAGCACGGGGGTCGGCACCTCGGTGAAGCACTTCGCGGTCAACAACCAGGAGACCGACCGCATGCGCACCAGCGCGGAAGTCGACGCCCGCACCCTGCGGGAGATCTATCTGCCCGCGTTCGAGCGGGTCGTCAAGGAGGCTTCGCCGACATCGGTGATGAGCGCCTACAACGCCGTCAACGGCGTCTTCTCCTCTGAGAATCGATGGCTTCTCACCGAGCTGCTGCGCGAGGAGTGGGGGTTCGACGGCCTTGTGGTCTCCGACTGGGGAGCGATCAAGGACCGGGTCGTCGCCCTGGCCGCGGGTCTCGATCTCGAGATGCCCGGGACGGGTGACGCGGGCACCGAGGCGATTCTGCAGGCGGTGCGCGACGGACGTCTTGAATCGTCAGTCGTCGAAGCGAGTGTCGAGAGGCTGCGGACGATCGCCGAGCGCACCGCACCCTCCGGAGACGCAACAGAGATCGATCTCGACGCGCATCATCTTCTTGCGCGGCGTGCAGCGGCGGCATCGATCGTCCTTCTCCGCAATGAGAACGAGACCCTGCCGCTCCGGACCGGACAGCGGGTGGCGGTCGTCGGTGAGCTCGCCGTGGCACCGCAGTATCAGGGAGGTGGCAGCTCGCACGTGAACCCGACGAGGGTCGACCTTCCGCTCGACGAGCTGCGCGAGGCGCTCGGTGACGAGCACGTCGTCTACGCTCCGGGGTACTCGCGCACGCCGGACGAGGATGCGTCCGGACTGCTCGCCGAGGCACGTACCGCCGCCGCCTCCGCGGACGTGACCGTCGTGTTCGTCGGCCTCTACGAGGAAGACCAGTCCGAGGGGTTCGACCGCGAGCACATCGACCTGCCTTCGCCGCATCTGGCGCTGATAGAGGCCGTCGTCGGTGTCGCGAAGAAGACCGTCGTCGTGCTGTCGAACGGCGGGGTGGTCACGCTCGAGCCATGGCATGACCGGGTGGATGCCATCGTCGAGGGATGGGCCCTCGGCCAGGCTGTCGGCAGCGCCCTCGCCGACGTTCTCACGGGTGCGGTGAACCCCTCCGGACGCCTCGCCGAGACGATCCCCCATGCGCTGGCCGACACACCCGCTTTCCTGAACTTCCCCGGTGAGCAGGAAGTGGTGCGCTACGGGGAGGGCGTGTTCGTGGGCTACCGGTACTACACCAGTGTCGACCGCGCGGTCCGGTACCCGTTCGGCCACGGCCTGAGCTACACGAGCTTCAGTGTCGAAGCCTTCGAGGTCGAGGCCGATGGCGTCGACACCGCGAAGGTGCGTGTGACTGTCCGGAACGCCGGAGACCGAGCCGGATCGGATGTGGTGCAGCTCTACATCGCCCCTGCGCCGTCGCCAGTCCGTCGGCCGATCCGCGAACTCGGAGCGTTCGCGAAGGTCACGCTCGAACCGGGCGAGTCCACCACGGTTTCGCTCGCCCTCGAGCGCCGCGCGTTCGCGCATTGGGATGCCCGCGCCGCACGGTGGTGGGTGGACCCAGGCACATATCGCGTCGAGCTCGGCCGATCGGCCAGCGAGATCGTCGCCGTCCGCGAACTCTCGCTTGCCGGGGATGTCGAGCGCCCGGCCGCGCTGAGTCTCGAGTCCACGGTGAAGGAGTGGTTCGGACACGCCGTCGTCGGGCCCGTCCTGATGCAGAGCATGATGGCCGACGCGACGGCCGAGCAGCAGGCGGCGGCCGAGGCGAACGCGAGCGCGCTCAAGATGGTCGAATCGATGCCCATGGGGCAGTTCGCCCGTTTCCCTGGAGTGGACATTCCCGAGGAAGCGCTCGAACAGCTCGTCGCCCTGAGCGTCTCCGCCGCGATGCCCGATCCGGCGTCGGAGCCGGCGCTATGACTCGCGACCCCGGACGTCGGCGCGTCTTCCTGACGGGCGCGGCGGGAAACTGGGGACGGGCGATCCTGCGTGAGTTCGCGGAGCGGGCCGACGAGTACCAGGTGATCGCGCTCGTGCTTCCCTCGGCGAAGGATGCCGCGGCGATTCGTCACTTCGAGGACATGGAGAATCTCGACGTGGTGTTCGGGGACCTCACCGATTACGCAGCCGTCGAACGTTGCGTTCGGGGTGCCGACATCGTGCTGCACGTCGGAGCCGTCGTATCGCCCTTCGCAGACGAGCATCCAGAGCTCGCGCACCGGGTGAACGTCGGCAGCATCCGGAACATCATCCGTGCGGTCCGGGCGCAGCCGGACCCGGGAGAGATCGGTGTCATCGGTATCGGCACCGTCGCAGAGACGGGAGACCGGACGCCGCCCCACCACTGGGGACGCGTCGGCGACCCCCTGAGAGTGTCGCGGTTCGACGAATACGGTCAGAGCAAGGTCGTCGCGGAGAAGGAACTCGTCGACTCGGGCCTGCCGAAGTGGGCCTGGTTGCGCCAGACCGGCATCTTCCACCCGGGGATGCTCGAGATCCGCGACCCGATCATGACGCACTCGACCCTCGGCGGAGTCATGGAGTGGGTCACAGCCGAAGACGCCGCGCGACTCCTCGTCAATGCCTGCGATCCGGACATACCGGCCGAATTCTGGCGCGACATCCACAACATCGGCGGCGGCGCGGCATGGCGGCTCACGAACTGGCAGCTGCAGACGATGATCTCCGGTGCGATGGGCGTCCGCGACGTGCGGAGGTGGTACGACCGGAACTGGTTCGCCACCAGGAACTTCCACGGGCAGTGGTATACCGACTCCGACCGGCTCGAGATGCTCGTGCCATTCCGCCGTGACACCCCGTCAGAAGCGCTCGCGCGAGCGGTCGCCACGCTTCCCGGAGCCGTACGCTCCGCCGGGCTGATCCCTCCGGCGATCGTGAAGCACCTCGTGTTGAAGCCACTCGCTCACAAGCCCCGCGGGACCATGGACTACATCCGACGAGGAGACGACGAAGGCATCTCGGCATTCTTCGGCTCCCGAGAGGAATGGGAGCGCATCGGTGATTGGTCGACGTTCTGGCCGCCGCGTCCCGATCGATCGGCCACCCTGCTCGATCACGGGTACGACGAGACGAAGCACTCGTCGGAATGGAGTTCTCTCGACTACGTCGAAGCCGCGAGTTTCCGGGGCGGAGAATCGCTCTCGCCGGATGCTGTGCGCGGCGACATCGCGACGCCTCTTCAGTGGCGCTGTGCATTCGGTCATGAATTCGCCGGAAGCCCCCGCCTTGTACTCCGCGCAGGTCACTGGTGCCCTGACTGCATCACAGACGTCGTCGGCTATGCGAAGCAGGCGGAGCGCAACCCGTTCCTCGCGCAACTCGAGACTCTCGGGGGTGACTCGGAACCGGCTGCAGCGGACCTCCGGGCATCGGTGCAGTCGGTCACATGACGCCAGCGCGGGCGATCGGCATCCGCTTCCACCCCGCCGCCCTTCTCACCCAGCCACCCGTGCTTCACACAGCCGCCATCACGCGTCGACGGCGTCGCGGGTGCGCGCAGCCGCCTGATCCGGTCCGCCGAGCTCGCCGAGGAGCGGCGGGTCCGCCCCCGGGCGCGAGACGGTCACGGCGGCGGCGCGTGCGCTGAAGCGAAGCAGCTCGGCGAGCGAGTCGTCGCCGATGCTCTGCAGCGCCGCGCGCGATCCCGCGGAATCGAGGCCGAGATCGAGAAGGCCGTGGATGAGGGCGCTCATGAACGTGTCGCCGGCTCCGACGGTGTCCACGACGTCGACGGAACGTCCTCTGACCTGCGTCACGCCACCGCGGGTCACCCCGAACGCACCGTTCGCGCCCGTGGTGACCACGACCGCCGACGGCCCGCGCTGCAGCCAGGAGCGCGCGACCTCGAGCGGATCGACGCCGGGATACAGCCAGGCCAGATCCTCGTCGCTGGCTTTGACGAGGTCGGCGAGGGCGACGAATCCTTCGACGTCGTGCACTGTCTGCGGATGGTCAGGGAGAAGTGCAGGACGCACGTTGGGGTCATAGGTGACCAGGGAGGTCGCCCGCATCTCCGTGAGGAGGGCGCGTACCGCCGCCGCACCGGGAGTCATCGACGCGGCGATCGATCCCGTGTGCACGATCCCGATGTCGTCGTGGTGCGCCGCGGCGATGCCATCCCCCGACCAGGAGATGTCGAACTCATAGCGCGCCGAGCCGGATTCGTCGAGGTGGGCGGTCGCGGTCGCCGTGTGCGCAGCGGTCGAGGAGACGACCCGGACGCCCGCTTCCCTCAACCACTCGCGTATCCTCTCGCCGCGCGGGTCGTCGCCGAGCTGCGTGAGGAACAGGGCGGCATCCCCGAGGCGGCCGAGCGCGAGTGCGACGTTCGCAGGGCTGCCGCCGGGGCTCTCGTCGACGCGCCCATCTGCGCGATGGACGACGTCGACGAGAGCCTCCCCGACGACGAGGACGGTCCGGCTCATGATCGCCCGAGGGGCGTCAGGAACGAGAGGATGCTGTGCGGTTCGACGATTCTCGGCACGAGCTCGGCATTGAAGGCGCGTCCGGCTTCGGCACCGACATGCTCGTCGAACGCGGCCCGGTCCCGGTAGAGCTCGAAGACGACGAAGCGATCGGCATCCTCCGCCCGGCGGTACACGTCGAACACCCGGTTGCCCGGTTCCGATCGCACCGTCGCCGCGTACTCCGCGATCAGGGCCTCCACCTCGTCCGATGCCCCGGGGAGCGCCGTGAACTCGGCGTAGAGGGCGACGTGCTCGTCGCTCATGCCTGCGCGGCTCCGGTCATGATCGCCACGGCATCCGTCATGGTGTGCGACTGCGGCGTGATGGTCGCGGCGCGCTTGCCGAGACGCTGGATGTGAATGCGGTCGGCGACCTGGAACACGTGCGGCATGTTGTGCGAGATCAGGATGACCGGGACGCCGTTGCCGCGCAGATTCTCGATCAGCTCGAGCACCTGATTCGATTCGCGCACGCCGAGAGCGGCGGTGGGCTCGTCGAGGACCACGACCTTCGAGCCGAACGCGGCGGCGCGAGCCACGGCGACGGCCTGGCGCTGGCCTCCGGAGAGGTTCTCGACCGCCACGGTCACATCCTGGAGCGTGGAGATCCCCAGCTTCAGCACCTGATCGCGGGCATCCTGTCGCATTCCGGCCGTGTCGAGGGCACGGAACACCGAACCGAGGATGCCGGGCTTGCGCCGCTCACGGCCGAGGTAGAGGTTCGAGGCGACATCGAGCGCGGGGGAGACGGCGAGATTCTGGTAGACCGTCTCGATGCCGGCATTGCGCGCATCCTGGGGGCCCTTGAAGTGGACCTCCTGACCGTCGAGCAGCAGCTGCCCGTCGTCGGGGATGTAGGCGCCGGTGAGGCACTTGATGAGCGTCGACTTGCCCGCGCCGTTGTCGCCGATGATCGCGAGGACCTCGCCGGCATGCAGTTGCAGGCTCACGCCGTCCAGACCGACCACGCGACCGAAGGTCTTCACGAGGCGCTTGGCTTCGAGGACCGGCACCCCGGTGGGCGTCGGTGCGGGGGAGAGGGCTTCAGCTGTAGTGGTCACTTGCGTACCTTTCGAATCCACTGGTCGATGGCGACCGCGACGATGACGAGGATGCCGATGGCGAGGGTCTGGTAGAGACCGTCGACGCCGGCGAGGAAGAGGCCGTTGCGGAAGACTCCGACGATGACCGCTCCCAGCAGGGTGCCCCAGATGATTCCGCGACCACCGAAGAGCGAGGTGCCGCCGATCACGACGGCGGTGATGGAGTCGAGGTTCAGGTCGGCGCCCGCGTTGGGGCTGGCTGCGCCGGAGCGTCCGATCTGGATCCAGGCGGCGACGGCGAGGATGGCACCGGCCGCGATGTAGACGCTGAACAGCACCTTCTTGGTCGAGATGCCGGCAAGGCGCGCGGCATCCTCATCGTCGCCGACGGCGTAGACATGGCGGCCCCACGCGGTCCGGCCGAGGATGTAGGCGACGAGCGCGTAGAGCGCGAGCATGATGAGGACGCCGACGGTCAGACGCACATCACCGAGCGGGAGCGAGGTCGCGGTCCAGGTGAGCAGCTCGGGCATGTCGGACTTGCGGATCGTCTGGCCGCCGCTGTACAGCAGGGTCAAGGCGATGAAGACGTTGAACGTGCCGAGCGTCGCGATGAACGGGGGCAGCTTGACCCGCGTCACGAGCAGTCCGTTCAGCGCCCCGGCCGCCAGTGCGGCCAGTAGGCCGGCGAGCAGCGCGACAGGAGCGGGGAGTCCGTTGTTCGCCGCGGTCTGCGCCATCACCATGGACGTGCCGATCATCAGTGCGCCGACCGAGAGGTCGATACCGGCGGTGAGGATGATCAGGGTCTGCGCGATCGCGACGGTTCCGACCACCGACACCTGATCGAGCACGAGCGAGAGGTTCGCGGCCGCGAAGAAGCGAGGGTTGATCGCGCCGAAGACGATGACCGCGACGAGGAGCACCACGGCGGGGCTGATGGCCGGGTATCGGTGCAGGATGCCGCGGAGGCGATCGACCGGTGTGCGGTGGTCGAGGAACTCCGCCGCGAGATCCAGGGAGGATGTGGGGGCTGTATGCGTCACGTTGTCATTTCCCATGTTCGTTCCGGAGGCGCCGCGGGCAGGATGCTGCCCGCGGCGGCCACTGGCTGATTACTCGCCGCCCCAGCAGATGCCGGAGGCTTCGGCGGTGTCGATCGACTCGACGCCGTCGACGGGCTGATCGGTCACGAGCTCGACGCCCGTGTTGAAGAAGTCCAGGCCCTCGGAGTTCTCGGGCTTGGTCCCGTCGGTGACGAGGTCGACGATGGCCTGCACGCCGAGCTCGGCCATCTTCACCGGGTACTGCTGGCTCGTCGCGTCGATGATCCCGTCCTCGACCTGGCCGACACCGGCGCAGCCGCCGTCGACCGAGACGATGAGGACGTCGTCCTTGTCCTTGCCGGCCGCCTCCAGCGCCTGGTACGCGCCGTAGGCCGCGGGCTCGTTGATCGTGTAGACCACGTTGATGTCCGGGTTCTTGGCGAGCAGGTTCTCCATCGCGGTGCGCCCGCCGTCCTCGGCGCCCTGCGACGCCTCGTTGCCGACGATCGTGTAGTCGCCCCCGGCGCCGCCGGCGTACGAGCCCTCGGACTCCTCGTCGCCGTTGACCTGGTCGTCGCCGAGCTCGACGCCGAGTCCGTCGAGGAAGCCCTGGTCGCGGTTGTAGTCGACGCTCACGGCCTTGTCGTCGAAAAGATCGATCATTCCGATGACCGCCTCCTCGCCGTCGAGCTTCGCCGCGGTCCACTGGCCGATGTACTGGCCGGCGAGGAAGTTGTCCGTCGCGAAGGTGATGTCGACGGCATCAGCGGGGTCGGGGGCGGTGTCGAGGGCGATCACGAAGATGCCGGCATCGCGGGCCTTCTCGATCGCGTCGAGCACGGCGGGTCCGTTCGGCGTGATCAGGATGCCCTTGTCGCCCTTGGAGATGGCGGCCTCGATCGCCTGGATCTGCGTGTCCTCGTCGCCGTCCTCCTTGCCGGCGGCGAGGGTGAGCGTGACACCGTCCTTCTCGGCGGCGGCCTTCGCGCCGTCCTGCATGGCGACGAAGAAGGGGTTGGAGTTCGTCTTCACGATGAGCGAGACACCGATGGTGTCATCCGTCGAGCCGCCGCCCGATCCCGTGGCTCCGGAACATCCGGTCAGCGTCAGCGCCAGACCGGCGGACACCGACACCGCGGCGAGAAGCGCGCGGCTGAATCGTGGGGTGAGCTTCTTCATTGAGTTCCTTTCGGCCGTCGTCGCCCGGTTGACAACGATGTCAAGATGCAGTTCTAGTCGATCGCTGAAGTAGAGTCAAGTCACCCTCGACGAAAAGAGATCCAAGCGTGACAACGATGTCGACCCCGGCTGCACAACGACCTCGGGCGACGATGAAGCACGTCGCCGCACTCGCGGGCGTCGGAGTGAAGACCGTGTCGCGTGTCATCAACGATGAGCCCAACGTGACGCCGGCGACCGCCGAACGGGTGTGGAACGCGGTTCGCGAACTCGACTACCAGCTCGATCTGCAGGCGGGCAGCCTTCGCCGCGCAGACGGGCGGACCCGCACTCTCGGGCTGCTCGTGGGCAGCGTGGACAACCCGTTCGCCGGCGCCATCCACCGGGCGGTCGAAGACATCGCTGCGGCCCGTGGCGTCGCCGTCTTCGCCTCGAGCATGGATGACGATGCGGGGCGGGAGTCCGAAGCGGTACGGGCCTTCCTGCAGCGTCGCGTCGACGGTCTTATCCTGACCACGGCGAGCGATCATCCCGAGTACCTGTCGCTCCTGCGCGATCGGGGTCTGCCAGTCGTCTACGTCGACCGCGAGCCGATGGAGTCAGACGTCGACACCGTCGCGAGCGATAACCGGGCCGGAGCGGCCGCGGGCACCGCCCACCTCGTCGCGCACGGGCACCGGCGCATCGCACTGCTCACCGACCGCCTCGACCTGGTGACGGCTCGGGAGCGTCGTCTCGGCTACCTCGACGCGCTTGCGCAGGCGGGCATCCCTGTGTCCGAGGAGCTGATCGTCACGGGCTTGCACGACGCGAAGGATGCGGCGGCGGCGCTCGGCCGGCTTCTCTCGTCGCACGAGCCGCCCACTGCCGTGTTCAGCGCTCAGAACCTCATCACCATCGGTGCGCTGCACGCGCTCCGCGACGCCGGCCGCTCGCATTCGGTGGCACTCGTCGGCTTCGATGACGTCGCCCTCGCCGACCTTCTGGATCCTGGCGTCACCGTGGTCGCGCAGGACCCTCAGCAGATCGGTGCGCGGGCAGCGGATCGCGTGTTCGCGCGCCTCGAAGGCGTCGAAGATTCGCCCAGCAGGATCGTCGTGCCGGTCAGGCTCATCACTCGTGGCAGCGGGGAGATCGAGCCGCCCGAGCGCTCTTGATCACATCTCCCAGTCGTCCCACGGCACACCCCACGGAGGCTGCTCGGCCTCGGCGTGACCGGCCAGCACCTTCGAGATGACGACCGAGGTCGTGGGTCGGATGAGCACGCTGATCGCCTCACGATCACCGACGAGGGTGACGAACGCCGGAGGGTCCGCCGCGGCAGCTTCGATCTGCGCCATCACCGCGACCAGATCTTGGTCGTCCCCCAAGGGGAAGCTTCTGCCGTCGATTTCGATGTGAGTCGTCACGCGCCTTCCCTTCCGTTGCAGGGAGGCTACGCCTGTGGCGCGCACCCCCGAGGGGCCTTGCATGCCGGGCGAGCAGTCGCTAGGAGCGGTGATCAGCCGGCCGCGGCCGCGTCGCGCTCCTCCTCCGAGTTCGGAGTCCAGCCGTACCAGCCGCTCCCGGTGTCCATCACGCTCCAGTCACCGCAGGCGAACACGGTCTTCGCCTTGTACGGGTCAGGCGCGTCGTCGAGCACCCACGAGGGTGCCGAGTACCGCTCGACTTCGGCGCATTCCTCGGCGAGAGCCGCGTCGCTGGTGAGCAGGATGACGGCATCCGCGGCATCCTCGACCGTCGATGTCCGCACGGTGATGTCGGTCGCGTCGGCGGGTACCCACTCCGCATCGACATCTGCATCATTCGAGAACGCGTCGGCATCTTCGAACGTCGAGGTCGCCTGCTTGTGGACGAGGCTGTCGTAGGCCGAGCAGCCGGTGAGGGCGAGTGCCCCCGCGAGGAACAGGGCGGGGACGGCGACGAGGGTGCGAGTGTTCATGAGTCCAGCTTCGCCGGAGCGGCTCGCCGCGGCATCGTGCGCGCGATGCATCGGCATCACTCTGGAGGATGATTCGGAGCCCACCGCATCCGCGATATGTACGCTGGTGCCATGGCTGATCCATCGTCGTCTCCGTCTCGCCCGCTGTGGGCGAGCGTGGCCGACGGGTTCTACGTCGGCAGTCGGGACGGCACCTTCCTCGGCTACGTCGACCGGCTGGCGGACGGCGCCTGGCGTGCCTTCGATGCCGCGTCACGCGCGATCGGCGACTTCGCCGACCACCACGCCGCCATGGCCGCCGTGACGACGGTCGTGACAGTCGACGGAGGGGCCGGGACGCGCGGAGGGGATGCCGGATGACCGCTCAGAACCCGCTCGTCTCGCTGGTCTATTCCAGCAGTGCCACGCATCCGTTCGGCGACGATCAACTGGCCGAACTCCTGAGCGTGAGCCGCAGCCGGAACAGTGCGCGCGACATCACCGGGATGCTGCTGTACCGACGTGGCGAGTTCGTCCAGATCCTCGAAGGTGCGCGGTCGGATGTCGAGAGCCTGATGGCGACGATCGGCAGGGACCCTCGACACCGCGACATCCGGGTGCTCCTGGAAGAGCCGCTGCATGAGCGTCGGTTCGCGGAGTGGACGATGGGGTACCAGTCGCTCGCCGCCGCGGAGCCCGCGATGGCGGAGGGATACCGCGACTCGTTCGATGACCTCCGTGCGGGCGATCACGACATGATCGGACGGGCGATCATGGAGCTCACGCTGTGGTTCCGCGTGCGCGAGTCCGTGGGGTGAAGCCCGAGCCCTGGCGGGCATCACGACTGATCGAGGACGGCGCGGAGCTTCGCGGCGAACGCCTCCGGCTGGCCGGCGTACCCGAACTCGCCACCCATGAATCCGCCGTGATGGCTGGGGAAGACGGTCGCCTCCTGGCCGAGCTCCTTCGCGAGGGCCACCGCCGTGCGGCCGGTGTAGACCGCGAGGGATTCCTCTCCGACGGCGACCACGATCCGTGTGGGGGAGGCCCTCAGTGCATCGAGGTCCGGCGTGTAGAGCGGCACCGCCCATGAGCGGTCCGAGAGCAGCGGGTCGTCGCGCGAGCCGTCGTCCTCGGTCGGCAGCCCGAATGCCGCGGGGTCGGGCGCCGGCTGGGCGAAGTACTCGTCGGTCAACTCGCCCTCCCACGCGGTGAGGGCGATGAACCCTGCCATCCCGGCACCCCAGCCGCGCGCCTGGTACAGCTGCGTGTACGCGATCCTGGCGCGATGGACGGCATCCGCATCGGGGAGCACCGCATCGATCGGCGGTTCATGGGCGACGAGGGTCACGACGTCATCCGGATGCGCTGTGAGGAGAGCGAGCGCGGTCACCGCCCCGCCGCTGCTCCCGAACAGGTCGACCGGACCCACTCCGAGAGCCTCGATGATCGCGTGCACATCCTCGGACTGCGCCTCCGGCTCATTCGTCACTTCGCCGTCGGTGCGACGGCTCCGACCGAGGCCCCGCGGGTCGTACGTCACTACCGTGCGGTCATCGAAGAGCTTCACCTGAGCCTGGAAGCCGCTGGCGTCCATCGGCTGGCCGATCATCAGCAGGGGAGGCCGACCGTCAGCGGTGGGGAGCGGCCCGTGGACGTCGTAGACCAGCTCCGCTCCGGGTAGCTCCAGCGTGTGCTGCGTCATGGAAGACCTCCGAGGGGACGATGTCCGTGCATCTTCCCAGGCCGCGGACGAGGTGTCCACCTCTCCCGAAAGTCGCTCTTCCTTGGAAGACTCGACCCATGGTGTTCATCGGTTTTCATGCGTCGCACGAGCAGATCGCACCGAGCGCCCTGCTGGATGCCGTCATCGGCGCCGAGCGCGCGGGGTTCGACGGAGCGATGTGCTCCGACCACCTCGCGCCCTGGACGCGGGCACAGGGAGAATCGGGATTCGCGCTGAGCTGGATCGCCGCCGCGCTCGCGTGCACCGACTTCTCCATCGGCATGGTCAACGCGCCGGGCCAGCGGTATCACCCGGTCATGATCGCGCAGGCGTTCGCGACACTCGAGGAGATGTTCCCCGGCCGCTTCTGGGCGGCGATGGGCAGCGGCGAGGCGGTCAACGAGCACGTCACCGGCGAGGGATGGCCGGCCAAGAGCATCCGCAACGAGCGGCTGAGAGAGAGCGTCGACGTCATCCGTCGCCTGATCGCCGGCGAGGAGGTCGACCACGAGGGGTTGGTGCGCGTGCACCGTGCCCGGGTGTGGAGCCGGCCTGCGGAACCGCCGCCCCTGTTCGCGACGGCGGTGAGCGCCGAGACCGCCGAGTGGGCCGCGTCGTGGGCGCAGGGTCTCGCGACGGTCGCGCAGGAACCCGCCGCTCTGCGCCGCGCCGTCGAGGCCTACCGCGGTGCGGGAGGCGCGGGCCCCTGCATCCTGCAGGTGCATCTCAGCCTGGCCGAGAGCGATGACGCGGCGTTCGCCATCGCCCGCGACCAGTGGCAGAACGGGCTGCTGTCGCCACCGGTCACCTGGGATCTCGAGCAGCCGGAGGACTTCGAGGCCGCGGTCGCCGGGCTCGACCTGGAGGATCTGCGAAAGTCCGTCCTCGTCGATCACGACACCTCGTCGCTCGCTGACCGCATCGCCGAGCTCGTCGAGATCGGCTTCGACCGTGTCTATCTGCACCACGTGGGCACCGAGCAGGCAGGGTTCCTGGACGCCGCGGCATCCGAGCTGATCCCCGCCCTGAAGGAGCGACTGTGAAGATCACCGACACCAGCGACCTCTGGTGGAAGACCGCCGTCATCTACTGCCTCGACGTCGAGACCTTCCTCGATTCGAACGGCGACGGGGTCGGCGACCTGCAGGGGCTCTCGCAGCGCATCGACTACCTGGCGCAGCTCGGCGTCACCTGCCTCTGGCTGATGCCGTTCTACCCGACTCCCGATCGCGACGACGGCTACGACGTCAGCGACTTCTACGGCATCGACCCTCGTCTCGGCAACCACGGCGATCTGGTCGAGGTGATCCGCACCGCACGGGATCGTGGGATGCGCGTGATCGTCGACCTGGTCATCAACCACACCTCCGACCGGCATCCGTGGTTCGTCTCCGCTCTGCGCAGCGTCGATTCGCCCTACCGCGACTACTACGTCTGGCGCTCTGACGCGCCGCCGAAGGGCCAGAAGAACGCCGTCTTCCCCGGACAGGCCAACGGGATCTGGGGCAAGGACGAGAAGTCAGGGCAGTGGTACCAGCACAGCTTCTACGAGCACCAGCCCGACCTGAACCTTGCCAATCCGCGCGTGCGAGACGAGATCGCCAAGATCATCGGTTTCTGGCTGCAGCTGGGCATCTCCGGGTTCCGGGTCGACGCTGTTCCCTTCCTCCTCGAGATCCCGGAGGGGGTGGACATCCCCGAGCCGCACGACATGCTGCGTGACATCCGGCGGTTCCTGCAGCGGCGGTCGAGTGAGGCGATCCTCCTCGGCGAGGTGAACCTGCCGTACGAGACGCAGGTGGAGTACTTCGGTGGGGAGAACGGCGACGAGCTCACCATGCAGTTCGACTTCGTCGGGATGCAGGCGCTGTATCTCTCGTTCGCGCGCCAGGATCCGGCTCCTCTTATCGCCGCACTGCGGGATCGTCCCGTGCTCGGACCCGAGGTGCAGTGGGCGAACTTCCTGCGCAATCACGACGAGCTCACCCTCGACAAGCTCAGCGACGCCGAGAGGCAGGAGGTGTTCGAGGCCTTCGCGCCGGATGAGCGCCAGCGCGTCTTCGGGCGCGGGATCACCCGGCGGCTGCCCCCGATGCTCGGCGGCGACCCCCGCCGCATCCGCATGGCCTACAGCCTGCTGTTCACGCTGCCCGGCACGCCGGTGCTGTTCTACGGCGAGGAGATCGGCATGGGCGAGAACGCCGAGATCTCCGGACGTGAGGCCGTGCGGACGCCGATGCAGTGGTCGGCCTCCCGCAACGGCGGATTCTCGGATGCCGCCCCGCGCCGCCTCACGGCCAAGCCGCCGTCCGACGGCTACGCGCCCGAGCACGTGAACGTCGCCGCCCAGCTCGTCGATCCGGACTCACTGCTCTACTTCGTCCGCGCCCTCACCTCGCGCTACCGCATCTCGCCGGAGCTCGGATGGGGCACGTTCGAGGTCGTCGACCAGCCGGCCGACTCGCTTCTCGTGCACTCGCTCACGGCAGACGTCGGCCGGGTCATCGCCCTCCACAACTTCGCGGAGGTGCCGGTGACGACGACGTTCCGAGTGGCCGACGAGCCGGACGGCACCACCCTGCTCGACCTGCTCGAGCCCTCGCACATCCCCCTCGGCCCCGACGGCGCGGTGGAGCTGGAGGTCGCGGCGTACGGCTATCGCTGGCTGCGGGTCTCACGGCCCGGCGACGGCCGGGTCGTCTGAGGACCGAGAGACCTCGGGCTACCAAGCCCGAACGCTGACGCGACCCTGCACGCGTCAGGCCTTCGCCGTACCCATCCGAGCGAGCCCGCACCCTCGACATCTTGACAGTCCTGAGTTTTGTATACAGAATACCAACAGGTCTGAAGGCGTTTTCTTCCAATGATGAAAGAGGTAGCGAGATGGCACGTGCGAACCTGAAGCGATACCTGGCTCTGGGCGCAGCCGGCGCTCTGGCTCTGGGGCTCTCGGCATGCAGCGGAGGCGGCGGGGGAGGCGGCGGCGTCGACGCCGACGGCAACGCGACGGTGGTGTGGTCGACCTGGGGGACGGCCGACGAGCTCACCCGCTACGAGGAGTTCAACAAGGACTTCATGAAGCGCCACCCCGACATCAAGGTCACGCTGCAGCCCGTCGCGGACTACGGCGACTACCACTCCAAGCTGCTCGCGCAGCTCACGAGCAACACGGCTCCCGACGTCTTCTACGTGGGCGACGACAAGATCGGCCAGTTCGTCGACTCGAAGCGGCTGATGCCGCTGGGCGAGCTCATGGAGTCGAAGGAGAGCAAGACCAAGAAGGACGACTTCTTCCCCGGCCTCTTCGGAGCGGCCGAGCTCGACGGCGAGGTGTACGCCGCCCCGAACGACTCGAACCCCGACGTGTTCTGGTACGACAAGAAGGCGCTCGAGGCGGCTGGCATCACCGAAGATCCGGCGACCCTCGCCGAGAGCGGCGAGTGGACGACCGACAAGTTCCTCGAGATGAACGAGAAGCTGCACGACGCCGGCCTCACCGGAACGATGTACTGGAACTACTGGGCCACGCACTGGAGCTGGCTCTCGTCTCAGGGGCTCGACGCTCCCTATGACGAGTCCGGGGCGTTCGTCGCCCACGAGGACTCCGAGACGGTCGAGTCCGTGCAGCAGCTCGGCGATCTGTTCCAGGACGGCACGTTCGTCGTGGCCGACTCCCTGCCCGACGGCGCGGGTGCCGACAGTGTCTTCGTCACGCACAAGGCGGGCTTCTTCGTGCAGGGTCGCTACACGATCGGCACGGTCGACGCCACGGGCGAGCAGGACAGCTACGACATCGTGCCGTGGCCGACGCCCGACGGCGAGGCTGCGCCCACCGGAGTCGCGACGAGCTTCCTCGCGATCAACGGCAAGACCAAGGTGAAGGATGCGGCCTTCACGTTCTGGACCGAGTTCCTCTCCGCCGAGGGGCAGACGTTCCGACTGCAGGGCGGCGGCAACGCGGTGCCGTCGATCGAGGGCGCCGACGAGGTCGTGCTCGAGGGCGACTACCCGACCCACGCCCAGACGTTCCTCGACATGCGCGACATCGGGTTCGAGGACTACCCCGCCGAGGCGCGGGTGCCGGGTCTGCCGACCGCGGTGGCCGACGAATTTCTGAAGCTGTACCAGGGCAAGGCCGACGCCCAGGAGACCCTCGACGCCATCGCCGGCGTGGTCGAGGACCGGTCGGAGAAGTAGGAGTGAGCACTCTCATCGAGAACGGACGGATGCCGCAGGCGACCCCTGCGGCATCCGCCCCGCCCCTGCGCAAGGAGGCGCTGTGGCGTCGCCGCGACCGACTGTGGGGGTACGTCTTCGTCGGGCCGCAGATGATCGGCATGGGCCTCTTCGTCGTACTGCCGTTCGCGGCCAGCCTCGTGCTGGCCTTCGCCGACTGGGACGGACTCACCGACCTGACGTGGGTGGGGTTCGCCAACTTCGCCGACCAGCTGCAGGACCCGCTGCTCGGTCGAGCGATCCTCAACACGATGATCATCGCGATCGTCACGGTCCCGATCGGTCTCGGTCTCTCGGTCATCGTGGCCGTGGCGCTGGAGAAGCTCAGGACCCGCACCCTCTACCTCATCCTGTTCTTCGCTCCCGTGGTCACCTCCACGGTCGCAGTGGCGATGATCTGGCAGCAGATGTTCCGCTCCGACGGGCTGCTCTCGACCACGATCTCCCAGGTCTTCGGCATCACTCCACCGGACTGGCTGCAGGATCCGAAGCTCGCGCTCCTCGCCGTCTGCATCGTCACCATCTGGTCGTCTATGGGGCTGAACGTGGTGATCTTCCTCGCCGGGCTGCAGAACATCTCGCCGTCGGTCATCGAGGCGGCGCGGATCGACGGAGCGGGGCCGTGGCGGCTGTTCGCCAGCATCCGCCTGCCGCTGCTGTCGCCGATCGTGTTCTTCTCGTCCGTCGTGGCCTTCATCTCATCGCTGCAGACGTTCGACACCGTCTATGTGCTCGTACAGGATGCAGGACCGGACAACGCGACCCGCACGATCGTCTATCACATCTTCGATCTGGGTTTCGGGCGCTTCGAGTTCGGCCCGTCCAGTGCCGCGAGCATCATCCTGCTCCTGCTCACGCTCGTCATCACCGCCGTGCAGTTCGGCGCGCAGAAGAAGTTCGTCCACTACGAGGATGACCCCGCATGACTCTCCAGACGCCGCCGCTGACAGCGCCTCCCGGCCCCGCCACCGACTCGACCATCGCGATCACCGCCCCCGGCTACCGTTCCCGCGGTCGCGGCGGGCCGCGTGCCGACCGCGCACGACGGAGAGTCGGCTCGACGGCGCTGCACGTCGTGCTCATCGTCGCCGGGATCGGCATGGTGTTCCCGTTCGTCTGGATGCTGCTCACCTCGTTCAAGACGCTCCCGCAGCTGCTCCAGAACCCGCTCGAGTTCCTCCCGAGCCCGTGGACCTTCGACAACTACACGCAGGCCTGGAACGCGGTGCCGTTCGGCCAGGCGTACCTGAACAGCGCGTACATCGCGATCCTCGTGGTGGTCGGCACCCTGATCACGGCCTCGATGGCCGGCTATGCGTTCGCGCGCATCCGGTTCCGCGGCAGCCGAGTGCTGTTCATCGTCTTCCTCGCCACGCAGATGATCCCCAAGCAGGTCACTCTGATCCCGTTCTACCTGCTGATGTCGAACCTCGGCTGGGTCGACTCCCACCTCGCCCTGATCGTGCCGGGCATCATCGCGAATCCGTTCGCCGTGTTCCTGATGCGCCAGTTCGTGCTCGCACTGCCCAAGGAGCTGGAGGAGGCGGCGATCGTCGACGGTGCCGGGCGCTGGCGCATCTTCTGGAGCGTCGTGCTCCCGAACCTGCGCCCCGGCCTCGCCGCCCTCAGCATCATCGTGGCGCTGGACGTCTGGAACGCGTTCCTCTTCCCGCTCGTGCTGCTGAACTCGCCTGACCTGTTCACGGTGCCGCTGCTGCTGAACGCCTTCGAGAGTCAGCAGGGGTCGGTCAACTACGGCCTGGTGATGGCCGCATCCGCGATCGCCACGGTTCCGATGCTCATCGTGTTCGTCATCGGCCAGCGCAAGATCCTCAACAGCATGGCGGCCTCGGGGCTGGGCGGACGATGACGGATGCCGCGCGTCTCGCCGCTCTCGCCGGACGATACCTCGACCTGATCTCCGCGCCCTTCACCCTGCCCCGCTCGCGCGTGCTCGTCTTCCGCGCGGAGGACGGCGGGGGAGTGCGGGTGCACACCTCGGAGTACGAACGACGGCTCTCGGAGTGCCGGGTCCTCGACGCCCTGACGGTGTGGGACTCAGAGGGTGAAGAACTGGCGGTGGTGGGCGTCGACCCGGTGAGCGTGACGTTCGGGCGACACGGCTCCGACACGACGGCGAGCCTGACGTTCGCTGATCCGACGACGCTGAGCCTCGGCGGCGACCAGGGGCTGCGTGTGCACCTCCGGCACCCGGACGGCGCCGTCGAGGAGCATCCGATCGATCAGGGCGTTCGACTGCACGTCGGCCGCGATCGGTCCGTCTCGATCGGACCGGGCGATCATGCGGCGGCGCTCGCCGCGACCGGCGCGGTGTGGGAGGAGTGGTTCGCGAAGTGCCCGCCGGTCCGGGAGGATCTGCAGCCGATGACCGCCTTCTGCTGGTGGGTGCTGGGTGCGAACATCGTCGAGCTGCCTGCATTGGGCGACGCGCGAGCCATCGTGCCGTCGAAGATCGGATACGTGGGCCTGTGGCAATGGGATGCGTACTTCATCGCCGTCGGCGTGCGGCACGGCGATCCCGCTCTCGCCCGCGAGCAGCTCGACATCGCCTTCCGATTCCCTCAGCCGGATGGGCAGCTGCCCGACGTCGTGCACGAGCTCGGAGTGCTGGCGACCAGCGACGACCTCCCCGAGAGCGACCGCGCCACCCTCCGCAGGGCGGGGTCGCAGGTCGCCGACCCGAGCGCGCCCGTGCCTCTGACCAAGCCACCCCTCGCCGCGTGGGCGCTGCGCAAGGTGCTCGATGTCGAGGAGGCGCCGGATTTCGCGCGCACGCAGCTCGCGCGCATCATCCGCTCCCAGGACTGGTGGTTCGATCGCAGCGACCTCGACCACGACGGGATGCCGGAGTACGGCCATCCGTACTCCTCGGGTCTCGACGACAGCCCGATCTTCGACGGGCCGCTCCCGACCGCGTCGCCCGACCTCGGCGCGTACCTGGTGCGTCAGGATCTCGAGATCGCAGATCTGCTCGTGCGCTATGCGCCGACGATCGACGATGCGCCGTTCCGCGCGAGGGCGGCGGCCACGCAGCGGATGATGCTGACGATGTGGGATGCCGATCGTGGCCGGTTCCTCGCCTTCGGCGGTGGGGAGCCCCAGCTCAGCGACACGATCGTCGGGCTGATGCCGCTGCTCACGGGCACCCTGCCGGCGCCGATCGCGGAGGTGCTGGTCGACGCCACGGCCGACCCCGATCGCTTCGCTCTGGCATGGGGGCTGCCGACGGTCGCGGCATCCGACCCCGACTTCTCGGACGAGCGGATGTGGCGCGGACCGGTGTGGGTGAACACGAACGCACTGATCGCGGAGGGCCTCGAATCCTCGGGATATGTCGAGCGCGCGCGACAGCTGCGCGAGCAGACCGTGGCCCTCGTGATCCACGGCGGGGGTCCGCACGAGTACTTCAATCCGCACACGGGTCAGAAGGCGCGCACGGCCACGACGGCGTTCGGCTGGTCGGCCGCGCTGTTCATCGATCTGGCCGTGCAGCTGTCGCGGTGAACCGCGCGTCAGGCGGTGAAGTAGGAGCTCGTGGCGTTGTCGAGGATGCGCTGCATGCCGAGCATCCAGTTCAGCTTGAGCGCATCGATGGCGCCGGGGACGTCCCCGTCGGCGAGGTGCCGAGCGATCTCGGCGTGTTCCGCGGCGACGCGCTCGACCTTGACGTCCTCAGGAACCAGCAGCGACTCGTAGCGATGGAACGAGCTGCGCACGCTCTCGATCACGGCGAGCAGTCGTGTGTTCGGGCAGGCCGAGAGCATCAGGCTGTGCCACTCGTCGTCCTTCGTGATGACGAGCTGGTGCTCGACGAGCTCGTCGGCGAAGGCGTCGGCCATCTCCTTGAGGCGCCCGCCGATGCGGCGCAGCTCCTCGGGCGGGCTGAGTTCGAGGGCGAGGCTCTCGAGGGCCGCCATGACGGGCGCGAGGTCGCGGAACTCCGCGGCGCTGAGCGGCACGAATCGGAATCCCTTGCCGTTCTCGCTCTCGATCTGCCCCTCGGATTCGAGGGCGATCAGCGCCTCGCGCAGAGGAGTGCGACTGACCCCGAGCTCGGTCGCCAGCTGCACCTCGTTGATGCCCTCGCCGGGCTGCACGAGTCCCGCGCGCATCCGGGCCAGGAGTTCCTCGCGCACCTGCGATCGCAGGTTCTTGCGTTCGATCGCCATGGGTCCCCTCTTCTGCCGCCTGCCCGTCAGCCTATGGGTTGACGAGTTCCGGACGGCGACCTAGTGTGTTGTATACAGAATACAACGCCGATCACGGTTGCGCCAGCGCTCCGGATCCGTCTTCCGTCCACTCAGTGAGGAGAACCCGTGTCCGCACCCGACCGTGTCCGACGCGTCCGTCTCGACGCTCTCGCCTTCGGCGGTGACTACAACCCCGACCAGTGGTCGGAGCAGACGTGGCACGAGGACATCCGTCTGATGCGTGAGGCCGGCGTGAATCTGGTCAGCCTGCCGATCTTCAGCTGGCCGCAGCTGGAACCGGAGCCCGGGGTCTACGAGTGGGAGTGGCTGGACCGCATCCTCGACCTCCTCTGGGGCGCGGGCATCGCGATCGACCTCGCGACGGCCACCGCCACTCCGCCGTCGTGGCTCCTGCGTGCCCACCCCGAGATGGCGCCGTGGGATGCCGACGGCCACCGTCTCGAGTTCGGATCCCGCCAGACCTACTGCCCGTCGTCGCCGATCTGGCGCGAGAACGTCGCACGGATGGCGCGAGCGATGGCCGAGCGCTACGGCCGGCATCCGGGCCTTGCGATGTGGCACATCTCGAACGAGTACGGAGACCATGTCTCGCGCTGCTGGTGCCCCGAGTCGGCCCGGCACTTCCGTCGCTGGCTGCAGGACCGCTACGGCGACCTCGACGGACTCAACGAGGCCTGGGGTGTGAACGTGTGGGGCCAGCGCTACACCGCGTGGGAGCACATCGAGACTCCCAAGAAGGCGCCGGGTCCCGTCAACCCGACGAAGCTGCTCGACTTCGAGCGGTTCTCGTCGGATGCTCTGCTCGAGCTCTTCCAGATCGAGATCGACGTGCTGCGCGAGGTCACGCCCGACGTCGCCGTCACGACGAACTTCATGAGCATGTTCCGCGACCTGGACTACTGGGACTTCGCGGCGAGGGAGGACGTCGTGACCGACGACGCGTACCCCGAGCCCGCCGACCCCACCTCGCATGTCGGTGCAGCGCTGAACTACGGTCTGATGCGCTCGCTCAAGGGCGGACAGCCCTGGCTCCTGCTGGAGTCGTCGGCCAGCGCGACCAGCTGGCGCGACGTGAACGTGCCCAAGGCGCCGGGCAAGATCCGCGTCGAGAGCTTGCAGGCGGTCGCCCACGGCTCGGATGCGGTGATGTTCTTCCAGTGGCGTCAGGCCCGGTACGGCCAGGAGAAGTTCCACTCGTCGATGCTCGGGCATCGGGGCGAGCGCTCGCGCAGCTTCCAGGAGACCAAGGCCCTGGGGCTCGAACTCCAGAGGCTCGAGCCCGTGCGCGGCACGAGGGTGCGCTCGCGGGTGGCCCTCGTCGTGGACTGGGATTCCTGGTGGGGCACGAGCGCCGCGGAGTCGCTCCCGTCGCAGCGCCTCCAGTGGGCGCAGCAGGCCAGAGACTGGCACCGGGCCCTGTTCGTGCTGGGACAGCCGACGGACGCGGTCCGCGCGATCGGTCCGTTCGACGGCTACGACCTCGTCGTCGTGCCCAATCTGTACATCATCGAGCAGCCGCAGGCCGATGCGCTGCGGGCGTTCGTCGAGCGCGGCGGGCACCTCGTGGTCGGGCCGTTCTCGGCCGTCGTCGACGCCACCGAGAAGGTGCACCCCGGCGGAGCGCCCGGTCCGCTGCGCGACCTGCTCGGCATCGAGGTCGATGAGCAGTGGCCGATCGCCGACGGCATGAGCGAGCGGCTCGCCTATGCGGGCCGCGACCTGACCGTGCCGAGCTGGAGTGAATGGATCGAGGCGGATGCCGATGTGGAGGTCCGCGGGACCTATGCCGGTGGCGAGCTCGACGGCCTGCCCGCGGTCACGCGTCGCCCCGTCGGCGACGGCACCGCCTGGTACGTGAGCGCCACGGTGGAGCACGAGGGGATGCTGTCGATCTTCCGCGATGTGCTGCACTCCGCCGGTCTCGACGCACGCGAGCACACCGACCTCGACGTCGAGGTCGTGACGCGGTCCGACGAGACCACCGACTACACGTTCTATCTGAACCACGGGCGGGCTCCGGTGACGGTCGAGATCCCCCAGCCCGGCACCGACCTGCTCACCGGCATCCACCGGTCGGGGCACCTCGCGCTCGAGAGGTACGGCGTGGCCGTGCTCTCGACGCCGAGGTCCTCGCGCATCCAGTTCGCCCCCCTGGCTTCATCGCCTTCCGACACCGACCCCGAGGAGGACGCATGACGAGCGAGAGCTTTGTGCACCCCTACATCCCCAACACCGCACCCGCCTCGCGTGAGGCCATGCTCGCCGCCGTCGGCGCGGAATCCGTCGAGGAGTTCTACGCAGACGTCCCCCCGGCGCTGCGTCTGAACCGGCCGCTCGACCTGCCGGCCCCGCTCGTCGCCGAACAGGACCTGGCCCGGCACGTGCGCGGGATCCTCGCGAGCAACCGATCGACCGAGGAGCGGCTGAGCTTCCTCGGCGCCGGCACCTACAACCACTACGTGCCGGCCGTGGTCGACGAGGTCATCCGACGGAGCGAGTTCCTGACGGCGTATGCCGGCGAGCCCTATGAGGATCACGGCCGCTTCCAGGCGCTCTTCGAGTACCAGTCGCTGATGGCCGAGCTGCTCGCGATGGACGTCGTGAACGTGCCGACGTACGACGGGTACCAGGCGACGGCGACGGGGCTCGCGATGGCGGGGCGCCTCACCGGGCGCGGCCGGGTGCTGCTGGTCAGTGACGTGCTCCCCGAGAAGCTGTCGAAGGTGCGCGACTACATCCGGGCGAGCCTCGAGATCGAGACGGTGCCCGCAACGGCCGGGATCGCCGACGTCGAGGTCCTGCGGACCCTGCTCGACGGCGAGGTCGCCGCAGTGTGGATCGAGACGCCGAGCGCGACGGGCGCCATCGAGACGGGAATGCCGGCGATCGTCGAGGCCGCGCACGAGGCTGGTGCGATCGTCGTCGTCGGCACCGATCCGATCGGCTACGGAGTGCTCACTCCTCCGGCGGTGCAGGGCGCCGACATCGTCACGGGCGACATCCAGTCGCTCGGGCTGCACCAGTGGTTCGGCGGCGCCCACGCGGGCTTCATCGCGGTCCACGACGACCCGAGGTTCGTGATGGAGATGCCCTCACGACTGTTCGGACTCGAGTCCACCGACGTCCCGGGCGAGTACGGCTTCGGCGACGTCGCCTACGAGCGCACCTCGTTCGCCCAGCGGGAAGAGGGCAAGGAATGGGTCGGCACGGCAGCCGCACTGTGGGGTATCGCGAGCGGTGTGTACCTCTCGCTGATGGGTCCTGCAGGAATGGCCGAGCTGGGTGAGCTGCTGCTGGCGCGCACCCGCTACGCCCAGCAGGCCCTCGCCGCACTGCCCGGGGTGGAGCTCGGCGACTCGGCGGTGCATCTGCGCGAGTTCACGGTGACCTTCTCCGGCATCCGTGCGGTCGATGTGATCACGGCGCTCCGTGGCCAGGGCATCGAACCCGGAGTCGCGGTCGACGATCACACACTGCTGGTGTGCGTGACCGAGGCGACGAGCGCCTCCGACATCGATCGCCTCGCGGCCGCGATCGCGGGCGTCATCGAGGCCCCGACATCCCCGACGTCCCCCCTCACGAAGGAGCACGGCGCATGAGCCTTCCCATCGCACCCACGACCGGTCCTCGTCGTTTCCACCAGGCCAGCTGGAACGAGCCGATCATCTTCGAGCTGTCGACCCCCGGCGAGCGGGGCGTGTCGGTCCCCGCCGTCGAGCAGGTCGTGCGCGACGCCGTCGGAGATGTGGTGTCCGCTCTGCCGGAGGGCATCCGTCGACCCGCGCCTCCGGCACTGCCGGAGATCGCCCAGATGCGCGTCCTCAAGCACTTCCTGCGGCTGTCGCAGGAGAACCTGGGATCCGACCTGAACGTCGACATCGGGCAGGGGACCTGCACGATCAAGTACTCGCCGAAGATCAACGATCAGCTCATCGAGGTCCCGCAGCTGCGGGCGCTGCATCCCGCTCAGGATCCGGCAGACACCCAGGGGGCACTGGAGCTGATCTGGCGACTCGAGCAGATGATGGCCGAGATCTCGGGGATGGACGCCGTCTCGCTCGCCTCTCCCGGCGGCTCGGCCGGCATCTGGACCAACATCGCGATGATCAGGGCGTTCCACGAGTCCCGCGGCGAAGGGGACCAGCGCGACGAGGTCATCACGACCATCTTCAGCCACCCCTCCAATGCGGCGGCGGCGAAGGTCGCCGGGTACAAGATCATCACCGTCTATCCGGATGCCGACGGCTACCCCGACCTCGAGGCGCTGAAGGCCGCGCTGTCGGAGCGGACCGCCGCGATCATGGTGACCAACCCCGAGGACACCGGCATCTACAACCCGGCCATCAGGGAATGGGTCGACGCCGCGCACAACGTCGGGGCGCTCGCCTCGTACGACCAGGCGAATGCGGCCGGCATCCTCGGGATCACCCGGGCCCGCGACGCGGGATTCGACGTCTGCCAGTTCAACCTGCACAAGACGTTCTCGGCGCCGCACGGCAGCGGAGGACCGGGTGCTGCGGCGAACGCCGTCTCCGCCGACCTCGCGCCCTTCCTCCCCGGCCCGCGGGTCGAGAAGGTCGACGGGCGCTTCGTGGTCCGAGAGGCCGGGGAGTTGTCGATCGGTCACGTCGCCCCGGCGCACGGCGTGATCCTCCACGTCGTCCGGGCGTACTCGTGGATCATGGCACTCGGTGCGGAGGGACTGCTCACGGCATCCCAGATCGCGGTGCTGAACAACAACTACCTGCTGAAGCGGGTGCTCCAGATCCCCGGCGCATCCGCGCCCTACGCCAGCGGTCGACGCCGGATCGAGCAGGTGCGGTACTCGTGGCAGGAGCTGTTCGAGGACACCGGCATCACCTCGGAGGAGATCGGCATCCGGATGGCGGACTACGGCTTCCATTACTGGACCAGCCACCACCCCTACGTCGTGCCGCAGCCGTTCACGCTGGAGCCGACCGAGTGCTACTCGAAGACGGAGATCGACGAGTACGTCGCGGCGCTCGCGGCCGTGGCCCGGGAGGCGCGGGAGGATCCGGAGCTCGTCCGCTCCGCCCCGCACAACCAGACCGTGCACCACACGCACCACGACGACCTCGACGACCCGGAGCGCTGGGCGGTCACCTGGCGCGCCTACCGCCGCAAGTACTTCGGCGAGGTCCCCGCGGACGCCATCGACCGCCCCGTCCTCGAGGAGTCCCTCGCATCGTGATCGGCCTGGTCGTCAATCCTGTCGCCGGAGTCGGCGGGCCCGCGGGCCTGGCCGGCTCCGACGGCGCGGATGTGCAGCGCCTCGCCAGGGAGCGGGGCAGCCGCTCGCGCGTGCAGGAACGGGCGGGACTCGCTCTGACGACGCTGGCCGCACGGCATCCGGGGCTCGATGTGGTGACCGCCGCCGGCCCGATGGGAGCGGATGCGGTGGAAGCGGCCGGCCTGGTCGCCCGCATGGTGCATCGACCGGATGCGTCCACCACCAGCGCCGACGACACCACGCGTGCGGTCGCGGCGGTGGCCGCGGCGGGTGCCGACCTCGTGCTCGTCGTCGGCGGGGACGGCACACTCCGCGATGCCGCCGTCGCGCTGGGTGAGCAGCCGAGCACCGCGGTGCTGGGAGTCCCGGCGGGAGTGAAGATGTACTCGCCGGTCTTCGCGGTCAGCCCCCGCGCTGCCGGCGCGCTCGCCGCCGACTGGGTGAGCGAGGGCGGCCTCCCCGTCTTCGATCGTGAGGTGCTCGACATCGACGAGGCGGCCATGCGGCGCGCAGTCGTCTCCCCGACCCTCTTCGGGATGCTCCCGGTGCCCTCGCGCGTCGGACGTACGCAGGCCCGGAAGGCGGGGACGCCGGCCGGCGAGAAGGCGGCTGTCGAAGCCGCCGCGCGGGGCGCGGTCGCGCGCATGCGTCGCGGCATCCGCTACCTGCTGGGACCGGGCGGCACCACGGCGGAGGTCGCCAGACAGCTCGGTGTCGAGGGCAGCCCGCTCGGAATCGATGTGCTCCTCGACGGCGAGATCGTCGTGCGCGCGGCGAGCGAGCAGCAGCTCCTCGCGGCGGTCGCCGAGGGTCCGGCGAAGGCTGTCATCACGGTGATCGGCGGGCAGGGTTTTCTGCTCGGCCGCGGCAACCAGCAGCTCTCCGCCTCCGTGCTCCGCGCGCTCGGCGACGACCCCCTCCTAGTCGTGGCACCCGAGCAGAAGCTCATCGACCTGCACGGTCGGCCGCTCCTTGTGGACACCGGCGACTCCGAGCTCGATGCCAGGCTCGCAGGGCACGTCCGCATCGTCACCGGCCCCGGCGCGACGAGCCTGTACGCCGTGTCCGCCCCCGAACTCACCCCGCTCTGAACGAACTCGAAAGGAATCCCATGCGACTCACGAACAAGAAGGCCATCGTCACCGGCGGAGCCGGCGGTATCGGCCGTGCATCCTCGCTCGCCCTCGCTGCAGAAGGCGCCTCCGTCGCGGTCGTCGACCTGAACATCGAGGCGGCGGAAGGCGTCGCGGCCGAGATCCGGGAGGCGGGCGGTGTCGCGCTCGCGGTGGCGGCCGACGTGTCGGACGAGCAGGACATCGAACGGGTCGTCGCGACGGTGCTGGCGGAGTTCGGGGGAGTGGATGTGGTCTTCAACAACGCCGGCATCATCCGTCGCACCACCGCCGTCGAGACGACCGTCGAGGAGTGGGACCGCGTCTTCGGCGTCAACGTGCGATCCATCTTCCTGATGTGCAAGCACGTGGTGCCCGTCATGGAGTCCGCCGGCGGCGGTTCGATCATCAACACCGGCTCGGGCTGGGGCCTGAAGGGCGGCGGTCGAGCGCTCTCGTACTGCGCCTCCAAGGGCGCGGTGGTGAACATGACTCGTGCCCTCGCGATCGATCACGGTCCGGCGGGGATCCGGGTGAACTCGGTCAACCCCGGCGATGTCAACACCGGGATGCTGCGCGATGAGGCCCGCCAGCTCGCGCAGGACACGAGCTCTTTCCTCGCCGAGGCCGCCGACCGGCCGCTGCGCCGGATGGGTGAGCCGGAGGAGGTCGCCCAGGCCGTCGTGTGGCTCGCGAGCGACGAGTCCTCCTACGTCACGGGATCGGCGATGGTCGTCGACGGAGGCGGGATCGCCTGACCCGATCGGCGCAGGATAGACACCGGACGGGCCGCGCGCCAGTGGGATTCCGCTGCCGTCGCGGCCCGTCACACTGAGCCGATGAGGTTCTTCGTCGCTCGCGTCCTCGGCCAGGTGCTGCGCGCCGGGATCGCGCTGATCCTGCTCGTCCGTCGGCCACGGCCCATCCATTCGCATGGCATCGTCTTCGACGGGCAGCTCGTCCTCCTCGACGGCAGGGCGACGTCCGAGATCGGCTGGATCGACCGACGTTACGGCGACGCGGTGCCGGTCGTGGCGCGGGTATCGCGCGGCGCGGGGCTGCCGACGTGGCTGCCCGACGTCACGGGTCTCGGAGTGCGCTGGCAGCACGAGGGCAAGGATGTCGACCTCGAGCTCTCATCCACCGGCATCGGATTTCCGGGACGCTTCGTGCTGCTGCCTCGGCTCAGCCCCTCGCGGGCCACGCTGAGCAGCATCCTGCCGTATCGCACCGCGCGGGGACCCGTGCTGCTGTGCGCGCGCACCGTGCCGCCTCGGCGGCTTCCCGCTCCGCTGTCCGCGCTTCGTCGCGCGGTGGAGGAGGAGCCATGGCAGCTGCGTCTGTATTTCGCGTCTCCACGCGGCCGGTGGCATCCGTTCGCCGATTTGCGGCTGAGTGGGCCGCGCGGCGACGACCCGAGTCTGCGGCTCGACACCGACCGCAACGGCCTGCCCGGTACCGAGTCGTACGGCTGGGCGTTGGCGCTGCGGCAGCCGTCGTACCGGCTCGCGCAGCGCCCGCCGCGAGGGCGGCCGGACGATAGCGCCTCGTCGAGGAACGCTCAAGCCCCCTGCGACGAGACGGCGCCTCCGCGCACACTGGCTGGAGCGGCATCGCCCGGCTCTGCGAAGAGCACGAGCATCCAGCCGCCGAGCGAAAGGGATGACATGGAATCGACACCGTTCTCCACCGACGGCAGCGCCGACTCGGTACAGCCCCTGCGTGACGGGGACGCGACCGCGGTGGGCGATCCGAGCGACGACCCGGCGCAGGTCGAATGGGACCGCACCGAGGCGCTGGATGCCGGAGCCGACGAGGCCGACCTCGACCCTGCCACCGCGACCGGCGCCGACCCGGACGAGATCCCCTCCGATGACGACGAGGTCCCCGCGCAGGATCAGCCCCGGTCCACCCTGCAGCCGGAGAGCCAGGGCGAGGACCCGCTGATCGCCGACCTGGGCGAGGAGGGCGAGGGAGACCTCAGCCCGAACGACGCCTGACCGCCAGCAGACGAGCACGCGCGAGGCGGTGGACTCCGCCTCGCGCGTCGCTAAGTGCGGTATCAGTGCTCGGCCAGCAGGTCGTACACCGCGGCCTTCTCGATCGCCTCGGCCCGATTGCGCGCGTCGAGCTTGCGGTAGATGCTGCGCAGTTGGGTCTTCAGGGTGTTCGGCGACACGTTCAGATCCGCGGCGATCGACTGCAGCGATGCGCCGGATGTCAGCGCTCGCAACACGACACGCTCGCGGGAGGAGAGACGAGGTCGCTCCGAGGTCGCCGGGAAGACGCCCCGCCCCGGCACGGACTTCGCCCCGCGGTCGGTGAGGAACTCGCGCAGGAAGTCGACGTCATCCGGGTCGAGCAGCCCGACGGGCGTCGTCAGCTCCCGGTCGTCGAGTCGCACGAGAAGGGTCTCCGCCACCTTGCGGGCTGCCGCGTCGCCGGCGGTGCGGCGAAGGGCCGCGACCTGGACGGCGACCGTCTCGGCGCGCTGACGAGAGGTCGCCGGAGCGCGGCGCGTCTGCGCGAGCATCCGAGCCGCCTCCGACGCCTGCCCCTCGACGAGCGCGAGCCGCGCACGTTCGAGGAGGGTGTCGAAGGTGTCGGGTCTGGCATCCTGTCGCAGGACCTCGCGCGCTGCCGCCTGATCGCCGGCGGCGAGGTGCAGCAGTGTGCGCGCCCTGCTGAGCGTCTGCCGGGCGTGTGTGCCGGCGCCCTCCCGCCCGCGCAGCCGGCACAAGGAGTCCAGCTGTTCGAGACCCGCTGCGGCCCGGCCCTCGTGCAGGGCGACCCAAGCCTCGGCGATGCCCATGATCAGCCAGTGCTCGCTGGTCGAGCGATGCGGGCCGAACACCTGCACGTGTGCGCGTGCAGCGACGACGTCGCCGTCCTCGATCGACAGGAACGCCTCGGCGACGCGATAAAGGGTGCCGCGATACCCGTCGAGGTGCTCCTGGCCCCATGCCGAATCGTGGATCAGCTCGGCATAGTGCCGCGCCTCCGGCATGTCGCCGTTCAGCGCATGGATGCCGCTGAGCAGTGCGATCGCGTGATACGCCTTGACCATGTCGTGCGAGGCACCGAGGGACGCCGCGTACTCGAAGCACTCGACCGCGGCATCCTCGCGCCCGCCGTAGTAGAGAGAGATGCCCAGGTGGGTGCAGAGCAGCGGCATCTCGACGGCGTAGGGCTCCCAGATCGACTCGGGGGTCTCGCGGTAGAGGTTCAGCGCCTTGCCTGCGACCTGCGCCGCGCGCTCGGACATGCCGATCAGCCGCAGTGCGGCGCTCTCGGCCGCCCAGATGAAGACGCGTTCGGTGGGGCCGAGGCCGCTGCGGCGCGAGTTCGCTGCCGAGATCGCGACCCTCAGCAGCTGCAGGCCGCGCAGGCGCCGCAGCTTGCTCGCGATGTAGCAGATGGCCAGCAGCATCGCGATGAGCGGCTGGTCCCTGAGGCGCGAGACGGGAAGGCGGCGCAGCAGACGCACGGCCTCCGGGCCATGGCTCTCGAGCAGCTGCGTCCACCCCGACATGATCACGTGCGACGCCAGGGGGAGGTCGTCGTGCTCGACGGCGAGGCGCAGCGCATCCATCGGCGCCCGCCGCTCGAGTGCCCCGTCGACCGCGATGCGCATCAGCCCGGGAACCTCGTCTGCGCGAGCATCCATCAGCCCGCGGTGCAGCAGCGCCCTGGCGACCGGCACGAGGGAGAACACGCCGTCCGCCGACCGACGGCCGATCCCGAAAGTCTCGGCGTCGTCGAGGATGTTCTCGATGTCCTCCGCACCGGTGAGCGCTCGTGCCGTAGCGGCGTCGACGGCATCCGTGATGCTGATCCGAGTGAGAGCCGCCAGCGCGTCGGCGTCGACTCCCGACCGTTCGAGCCGGGGCCGCAGGTACTCCGCGACAGCGGGGGAGGCGGCCTCGAGCACCGACGACGGATCGCCGAGCACGCGCTGCTTCGATGCGGCATGGATGAGGGCGGGGAATCCGCCCGTCGCCGCGAGCACCTGGGCGGCTTCCAGCTGCCGGATGTGCAGCGCGCGGGAGATCTCGTCCTCGTCGAACAGCAGATCGTCGGGACCGATGACCGTGCGATCGATCATCAGGTCGAGACCGTCGCTGTCGAACGGGCTGCGCCGACTCGTGGCGACAATCAGACGCGCATCGGGCGCAGCGGCCAGGGTGCGGCAGATGTCGAAGACGCTCTCGCGATCCTGATCGGCGGCGTCATCGAGCACCAGGACGAGCGGATGCTGCACCTCCGCGAGGTGAGCGGCGACGACCCGCCAGGCATCGACGGCCCGGCCGGCAGCCGGGTCCGCCGGGAGCTCTGCGCTGGCGGCCGGCGCGAGTCCGCGGCGTGCGAGGGCACGCAGCACGGCCCGGGCGAGTGACGCGCTCGATCCGTCCTGGCCCGGAGCGACCCACACCACGGTCGAGGCCGAAGCCCTGGTCCACTCGGCCAGAGCGACGGTCTTTCCCATGCCGGAGGCGCCGCGCAGCACCGTCAGTGCATCGGTGCTCTCCAGTGCGGCGACGAGCCGGGGACGCGCGATGACGTCGCTCGGCACACGGGGCGCGTCAGAGCGCGAGAGCGCGGCGGATGGCTGCATCGTTCCCTCCCCCGGATCGTGTGCGTCTCTACGATATGCCGAAACATCGGATGTGGGGCGGGGAATGTCCCGGGCCCGGAAGCAGGGATCAGCACGTCGCACGCGCGGTTCTAGGCTGGACGGATGGATGAAGCACGCGTCGACCCTGCGAAGCGGATCCCGACGAGCGCACTGCTCGTCAGCGCCGCGTTCGGCACCGTCCAGGCGCTCCTCTTCGCGATGATCGTGCCGGTGACGACCGTGCTCGCCGTCTCATCGCCGCCCGCATACGCGCTGGTCGCCGCCATTCACAGCGCGATGCCGCTGCTGGCGCGCGTCGTCACCCGCACGCCGGGGATGGCGACCTTCACCGCCTTCGTCACCGGCATCCTCACCGTTGCGGTGTCACCGATCGGGCCGCTGGCGATGGTTCCGATGCTGTGTGCTGCGCTCACCTTCGACCTCGTCCTCCCGCTGCGCCGTGGAGTCGCGCCGAAAGCGCCGCACATCCTCCTCGCCGCCGTGGTGGCCGGCGTCGTCCTCTTTGTCGTCTCGCTGCCGGTGTTCTCGCCCGATCACATGGTGCCCGGCATCCTGATGGCGACCCTCGCCTGCCGCATCGTCGGCGAGCTGGCGGTGGCTGCCGGCGTCATCGGCATCCGTCGATTGCTGCAGCGTGCAGGAGCCGTGCGCTGACCGCAGCGTTCTGCCTCTGCCGCCCGCGGACGATCGCGCGTATCGTTCATATATGGGAAGACTCTTCTACGGGTCGTCGCATTCGCCGATCCTCATCGACGACAGGGCGCTGGCTCATCTCAAAGTCGTGATCGCGACGAAACTGCGCCGTCAGGAGAGCTTCACGCTGTCGTGGGTGCACAAGGACGGCGAGGCGCCCGGTCGCTCGACCATCTGGCTGCACCCGGCGATCCCGCTCCGTTTCGTGTTCGACGAGACCGAGGCGCCGCCGTTGAACCCACGATGGATCGAGGCGCTCTCGCAGACGCTCAGCAGCGCCGGGGGAGTGTGCCTGATCGATGAGATCATCGATCCGACCGAGGGTGATTCCAGCCCGAGCCAGCGCTGACAGGCACATGCCTCAGGTGAGTGACGGCGTACGCCATGCCGCTCCGATCGTCAGGCTGCGGGGGCCGTCTGGAAGGGCTGCAAAGGCCTTGCGTCGGGCGCGGCGCGGCGTCAGCGCCTCGATGCCGCATCCGTCTGGTCCGCGGTGCGGGCGAGACACCGAGACCACGCTCAGCGGGCCCTGAGAGCGTGTGCAGTTCGCACGCACGACGTGCGCGCCACCCTTGCGCCTTTCAGCGTCCTGTGGCGGAGTGCGGGGCGCTCGGATCGCGCAGCGAAAGTCAAGTCTCTGTGCGCGGAACGCGGTTCGAGGCTGAATACGACCATGAGAACTTTCGGGGTCGAAGAAGAACTGCTGCTGGTCGATGAACGCACCGGCCTGCCGACAGCCGCCGCGCCGCGCATCCTGGAATGGCAGGAAGACGAGGGCGCTCCGGCGCTCGAGGCGGAGATCCAGCAGGAGATGATCGAGGTCGTCGGCCCCGTCTGCACGACCGCGTCGCAGCTCGCACAGGGGATCGCCGACGGGCGTCGGCGGGCAGACGCCGAGGCCGCCGACGTCGGTGCGAGGGCGGTGCCGCTCGCCACGCCGCCGGTGGCCGTGCACCCGCATCCTTCCCCGTCGCCGCGCTACGAGGAGATGATGCGCCGATACGGCGTCACCGCCCGGCGCACCCTCACCTGCGGCTTCCATGTGCACGTCGGCGTCGACTCGGCGGAGGAGGGGGTGGCCGCGCTCGACCGCATCCGCGACTGGCTCCCGACCATCCTCGCCCTGAGCAGCAACTCGCCGTTCTGGGACGGAGCCGACACGGGCTACGCGAGCTACCGCAACGACGTGTGGAGCCGCTGGCCCTCTGCCGGCGCGAATCCCGTGTTCGGATCGGAGGCCGCGTACCGCGAGCACGAGCGTGCGCTGCTGGCATCGGGTGTGCTCCTGGATGCCGGGATGCTCTACTTCGACGCCCGGCTCTCGCGTCACCACCCGACGCTGGAGGTGCGCATCGCCGACCTGTGCCTGCGCGAGGAGGACGCGGTGACGATCGCCGCGCTCTGCCGCGGCCTGGTCGAGACCGCGATCATGGACTGGCGTCGCGACGTCGACCCGATCGGCACCGATCAGCGGGTGCTGAGGCTGGCGACCTGGCGTGCGGCCTTGAGCGGTGTGCGCGGCGAGCACGTGCATCCGCTCACCGGCCGACGCTGCGCTGCGGACTCGGCAGTGGCTGCTCTGCTCGATCACGTCCGACCGGGACTCGAGTTCTCCGGTGATCTCGATCGGGTGACCGAGGGGGTCCAGGCGATCCTCCTGCGCGGGACGGGTGCCGACTGGCAGCGCGAGCAGGTCGCTCGTCGCGGGCTCGTGGGCGACATCGTCCGGAATCTGACCGCGCGTCATGGTGGGTCGGATGATGCGCCGACGCCGCAGGAGGAGTCGGCGCCGGCGGGCGTCTGACGGTGCTGATCCTGACCCGCCGTCGGCAGCGCGTCAGCGCGCGGTGGGCGGGAGCTTGTCGACGCCGTGCCGACTCGGCTTGTCGGGCTCAGCGGCCGTCTCGGGAGAGGCGTGCGCCGAACCCGACGGCGGCTCAGAGGTCGGGTAGCTCGGCTCCTCGATCTCGATCGCCTTGTCGCGCTCGTCGAGGGGAGGCAGGTGGTCCAGGGGCTGTCTGATGTCGTCGGGGTGGCTCATGCGGTCAGGCTCCGCCCGCTGAAGCTTGCTCACCAGGGGCTTGACGACGGGGCGTAGGGTCGGGACCATGCGCACCGGACCTCTTCTCGTCTACGACGGCGACTGCGCCTTCTGCACCACCTGGGTGCGGCGGCTCGAGAAATACCTCGGCCGGTTCCCCGAGTCCCAGCCCTGGCAGTGGGTCGACCTCGCCGACCTCGGCCTCACCACAGAGGATGTGACCCGGTACGTCTGGCTTTTCGCGGGCGGGCGACGGTTCCGCGGACACGAGGCCTTCGCAGCGCTCTTGCGCATGCAGCGCGGGTGGGGCTGGCGCTTCGCCGGACGGATGCTGATCACACCGCCGTTCTCGTGGGCGGCGGCGCTCGGGTATGCGCTGATCGCCCGGTTCCGGCATCGACTGCCCGGAGGAACTCCCGCCTGCGCGATGCCTCGGGTGTGACAGCATCCGAACAATCGTCGGATGTCAACGCCCCTGGCTGTGTTCGCGCCCTGGCCTAGCATCGCGGGATGGGACGCCTGAGATACGACAGCACGCTCGAGCCGATCAACATCGACGACGTGACGCTCGCGCACATGAAGATCATCGTCGGCACGAAGCTGCGCCGACAGGAGAGCTTCATGATGTCGTGGGTGCCGGTGGATGACTCTGGCGACGGCCGGCTCACGGCATGGATCCACCCCAGCATCCCGCTCGTCCTGGCGTTCGACTCGACAGAGCCCGTGCCGGTCGATCCCGAACGGATCGCGCGCATGATGCAGAGCCTCAACGCACACGGAGAGCTCGTCATCGACGAGATCTGACGCGCGCCGGATACCTCGACTGAGACGCCTGCGGGCGCACTGCCGGGGATCGGCCGAGTTGTCAATACCCTGCGATGACCCGAACGGATTTTCTACGCTGACGTCATGTCCGACCTCACCGATGCGCCCCCGATCCCCACGGGGCCGCACCAGTCCCACGCGTCGCAGTCGCTGCGGCGCGTGTTCCACCTTGCCCAGCTCGTCGCCGTCGTGCGCGCCTGCCCCGGACTGCACGTGCGCTACTCCGCCCGCCCCGACGACGACTCCCGACGACACAGCATCGACACCGAGAGCGGTCTCGAACTGCCGGTCGCAGTCCTGACCGAGGAGCTGCTCGAAGAGGCGCGGGCACGGTGCGAGGAGAAGTTCGACGCCGGCCGAGGCCCCGCCGACGAGGAAGGGGCGGCCTGATGGGCAGGTTCATCTACGAAGGCACCACGCGTATCGAGGTCGAGGATCGGGCGCTCAGCCACCTCCAGCTGGTGATCACCGCCAAGCTGCGCCGCGGCGAGGCATTCAACTTCAGCTGGCGCGAAGATCAGAGCATCGGCGGAGGGCGGACGACCGTGTGGCTGCATCCGGGCTCGTCTCTGGTGTATCGGTTCCTGGGCAGTCGGCAGCCCTCGATCAACCGCCGGTGGATCGAGGCCCTCGCCTTCACGGCGAACGCACCGACCGGGCTGTACCTCGTGGCGGAGCCACCGGAGTCGTCGTCGGGCGTGAAGCTCGGAGTGCCGGCGGATCTCTAGCGGTTGTCAAGACCCGAGAGTCGGGCCTCGCCGCTCTCGTACCGTGCCGGCATGCAGCCGGTCTCATCTCCTCTCGACGTCGAGTACATCCTTCCCCTGCGCTGGGACGACGACGCGGACCTAGACGAACTCACCGACTATCTGACGGCGTTGCGGGCGTGGGCGGATGTGACCGTCGTGGACGGGTCCGACCCCGAGCGCTTCGCCGCTCATGCGGCGGCCTGGGCGGGGCTCCTCAGGCATGTCGCGGTCGACGAGCGCCCCGGCGCGAACGGCAAGGTACGCGGCGTGCTCACCGGAGTCGCCATCGCGCGGCACGAGCGGATCGTGCTCGCCGACGACGACGTGCGCTACGGCCGGCAGGCGCTGGATGCCGTCGTCTCGGCGCTCGACTCCGCCTCGCTCGTCATCCCGCAGAACCACTTCGATCCGCTGCCGTGGCATGCACGGTGGGACACCGGACGGACGCTGCTCAACCGGGCGGTCGGTCGGGACTGGCCGAGGACCTACGCCGTGCGTCGCTCGGTGCTGCGCACTGTCGGCGGCTACGACGCCGACACCCTGTTCGAGAATCTGGAGATGGAGCGGACGATCCTCGCCGTCGGCGGCATCGTGCAGGCGCGGCCGGACCTCTACGTCGCGCGCCGCCCGCCGACGACCCGGCACTTCCTGTCGCAGCGGGTGCGGCAGGCGTACGACAGCTTCGCGCGGCTGGCGCTCGAAGCATCCGCTCTCCCCGCGCTGTGCCTGCTCCGCCGGCGACCGGCCGCCCTCGCCCTGGTGGCGCTCGGCACGCGCCTGCGCGGCGGGGTCCAGTACGGCGGGCAGCGGGTGCCGGTCGCGGCGCACAGCGTTCGCACCATCAGACAGCGTCTCGAGCGGGAGAACGCCACCGGCATCGCTCGGAAGTGATGCGACGGGCGGCACGACCACGAGGTCGGACGACCGTGATTCCGGTAACCTCGTGCGCATGGCCACCGCAACGACGCAGTCCCCGAAGCGCGAAGCGTTCGGATCCCGCAACGTCTTCATCCTCTCGGCGATCGGCTCGGCCGTCGGGCTCGGCAACATCTGGCGATTCCCCTATGTCGCGTACGAGGGCGGTGGCGGAGCGTTCCTCATTCCGTACCTCTGCGCGTTGCTGACCGCCGGCATCCCGCTCCTCTTCTTCGACTACGCGATCGGCCACCGCTTCCGCGGCTCGGCTCCGCTCGCGTTCCGGCGGCTGCACCGTAGAGCCGAGCCGCTCGGCTGGTGGCAGGTGCTCATCTGCGTCGTCATCGCCGTCTACTACGCCGTCATCATCGCGTGGGCTGCGATGTACACCTGGTTCTCCGCGCAGCTGACCTGGGGCCCAGGCAACGAGAACGACTTCTTCTTCATCGACTTCCTGCGCTCTGCGGATGTCGCGCAGGTCGGCGTCTCGACAGAGTTCGTGCCGCAGGTGGGCCTCCCGCTCGTGGCGGTCTGGCTGATCGTGATCGTGATCATGGCGCTGGGCGTGAAGCGCGGCATCGGCCGCGCGAACATGATCCTGATGCCGCTGCTGACGGTGATGTTCGCGATCCTCGTCGTGCAGTCCCTCTTCCTCCCCGGAGCGATGGACGGCCTCAACGCCTTCTTCACGCCGAACTGGGAGGCGCTCGCCGACCCCGCGGTCTGGGCCTCGGCCTACGGGCACATCTTCTTCTCGCTCTCGGTGGCCTTCGGCATCATGGTCACCTACTCCTCGTACCTGAAGCGCAAGACCGACCTCACCGGTTCCGGCCTCGTCGTGGCGTTCGCGAACTCGGGCTTCGAGATCCTCGCCGGCATCGGCGTCTTCGCCGCCCTCGGCTTCATGGCTCAGGCGCAGGGGACCGAGGTCGCTGGCGTGGCATCCTCCGGCATCGGGCTCGCGTTCATCGCGTTCCCGACGATCGTGTCGCAGGCCGCGGGCGGATCCATCATCGGCGTGCTCTTCTTCGGCGCCCTGGTCTTCGCCGGGGTCACCTCGCTGATCTCCATCCTCGAGGTCATCGTTGCGGCTCTCCAAGACAAGCTGGGCTGGGCGCGCATCCGCACGACGCTGACGGTGTCGATCCCCCTCGCGGTCATCTCGATGGCGCTCTTCTCGACGACCACCGCGCTGTCGGTGCTCGATACGGCCGACGCCTTCGTCAACGCCTTCGGCATCATGGCGGTCGCCCTCGTCGCCGTGGTCGTGGTCGCCTGGCTCCTGCACAAGCTCCCGACGCTCGTCGAGCACCTGAACCGGCGCTCCAGCTTCCGGGTGGGGCGTTTCTGGATGCTGCTGGTCGGCGCTCTCGCGCCGCTCGTGCTCGGCTACCTGTTCGTCACCGAGCTGATCTCGAAGATCTCCGAGCCGTACGGCGGCTACCCGGGCTGGTTCCTCGGGGTGTTCGGCTGGGGCATGGTCATCGCGCTCGTCGTGCTGGCGCTGCTGCTGTCGGCGCTGCCCTGGAGCGGTCGCTCGCATGCGAAGGACGACCCCGAGTACGACGAGTTCCTCGTCGACGAGGCCTACGAACCGGACCGCGAGACGTCGGCGATCCCGATCGTCTCCACCTACGGGCCTGGCACGGCCGAGAAGGGAACGGGCGCATGACCACGACAGCGGTAATCATGATGATCATCGCGATGGTCACGATCTGGGGCGGTCTCATCGCCGCCGTCGTGAACCTCGCCCGGCATCCCGAGGCTGCGGACTCCGAGCCCGCCCCGCCGGTCGAGCTCTGAGTGAGGCGGGCCCGCCGGCTCGGACTCGCCTTGCTCGGACCCGCGTAGCCGGATGACGGAGCGGAATCAAGCCGCTCCTCGCCCGCCGACCTTCGGCGCTAGCGTCTCTCTCGACCCCATCGCGGACGGGAGGAGAGTCCATGGTCGAGAGCGGGCAGCACGGGTTCGACGTCGAGGAATGGAGTGTCGGCTCCGAGGGCGTCGACACCGAGCACCTCGCGCATGAGGAGTCGGTCTTCGGGCTCTCGAACGGGCACGTCGGCTGGCGAGGCAATCTCGACGAGGGTGACCCGCGCGGTGTTGCGGGCAGCTACCTGAACGGCGTGTTCGAGGAGCACCCCATGCCGTATGCCGAGGAGGGCTACGGCTACCCCGAGCACGGGCAGAGCGTGATCAACGTCTCCAACGGACAGCTGATCCGCCTCCTGGTCGGCGATGAGGCGTTCGACGTGCGCCGCGGCACGCTCGATTCCCACTCCCGTCGCCTCGATCTCCGCGCCGGGACCCTGCAGCGCGACCTCGGATGGACGAGCCCGGTGGGGACGCGTGTGCGGGTGCGCTCCACGCGGATCGTGTCGTTCGCGCACCGCTCGGTCGCCGCCGTCCGCTACATCGTGGAGGCGATCGATGCGACCGAGGTAACGATCGTCTCGGAGCTGCTCGCGAATGAGCCGCTGCCGATCACGCACGAGGACCCTCGAGTGCAGGAGCTGCTGAAGGAGCCCTGGGAGGCGGTGCACTCGACCGCACAGGGGGCGGCGGCGACCCTCGTGCACCGCACCAGGAAGAGCGGCCTGTCCGTAGCCGTGTCCATGGACCATCGCGTGGCGCATTCGGGGCGAGTAACCCCCGAGGTCGCGACCGACGTCGATCCGGCCGGTGATCGCGCTCGCACCACGGTGCACGTCGCGCTCGAGGCCGGCGAGACGATCGAGGTCGTGAAGCTGGTCGGACACGAATGGTCGTCCACCCTCTCGACGGCGACCCTCCGCGATCGGGCAGAGACCGCCGTCGCCGACGCCTTCCGCGGGGGCTGGGAGACGATCGCCGATGAGCAGCGATCGCGCCTCGACGAGTTCTGGGAGTGCGCCGACGTGCGCATCGACGGCCCCCAGCGTCTGCAGCAGGCGGTGCGCTTCGCGCTCTTCCAGGTGTTCCAGGCCTCGGTCAGGATGGAGCTCCGCTCCGTGCCGGGCAAGGGGCTCACCGGCTCGGGCTATGAGGGGCACACCTTCTGGGACTTCGAGGCGTTCGTGCTGCCCGTGCTCACCTCCACACTGCCGCACGCGGCAGAGCAGGCGCTGCGGTGGCGGCACTCCGTGCTCGATCATGCCCGCGACCGTGCGACACAGCTGCATCTGCGCGGCGCGGCTCTGCCGTGGCGGACGATCGACGGTCGAGAGGCCTCGGGGTACTGGCCGGCCAGCACCGCGGCCTTCCATATCAACGCCGACGTCGCGGGCGCGGTGCTGCACTACGTCAGGGCCACCGGTGATGAGGCCTTCGAGCGCGAGGCGGGAGTGGAGCTCCTCGCCGAGTCAGCCCGGCTCTGGATGTCGCTCGGGCGCTGGGACGCTCGGGGAGGGTTCCATCTCGACGGAGTCACAGGCCCCGACGAGTACTCCGCGATCGCGAACGACAACGTCTTCACGAACCTCTCGGCGCAGCTGAATCTGCGCGGCGCCGCGGCGGCAGCGCGACGGCATCCCGAGGTCGCCGAGGCGCTGTCCGTGACTGCGGACGAGATCGCCGGATGGGAGGACGCCGCGGAGGCGATGACGGTGCCCTTCGACGCCGAGCGGAGTATCCACCCGCAGTCCGCCGGATACACCGATCTCGAGATCTGGGACTTCGAGGCCACCTCGCCCGATCAGTACCTGCTGCAGAACCACTTCCCGTATTTCGACCTGTACCGCAAGCAGGTCGTGAAGCAGGCCGACCTCGTGCTCGCCCTCTGGTTCGCGCACGAGGCGTTCACCCCCGAGCAGAAGTCGCGGGCGTTCTCGTACTACGAGGCACTCACCGTGCGCGACTCATCACTCTCGGCCGCGGCACAGTCGGTCATCGCGGCCGAGGTCGGTCATCTCGACCTGGCGCTGGATTACCTCGCCGAAGTGGCCACCCTCGACCTCGATGATCTGCACGGAAACACGGGGGAGGGGCTGCACGTCGCGGCGCTCGCCGGGGTGTGGACGGCGATCACCGCAGGGTTCGGCGGCATGCGCGACGGCGAGACGGGATTGCGCTTCCGCCCGAGGCTGCCCGCGCAGGTGCACGGGCTGGAGTTCGGCGTGCGCATCCACGGCTGCATCCTCCGCGTCGAGATCACCCCGGCGTCGACCACCTACCGACTCGCCTCGGGTGCGCCGGTGACGATCACCCACTTCGACGAGGAGGTCGTGCTCGAACCGGGCCACCCGGTCACACTCGACACGCCTCCGCTCGGGCCGCCCGGTCCGCGACCGACGCAGCCGCACGGGCGAGCCCCGCGACCTGCGGCCGAGGCATTCGGCCGCAACTGACGTCGCACGCCGGCGATGCGCGAATCGGCGTCCCCGCCCTCACGGGGCTTGTCAGAAGTGCACTTCTGTGCAACTGCTCGGTGCGCTCATTCATGCTCGGGCAGGATCGGGCTCGACCATCCCGGATCCCGCCCCAGCAGGGCCGCGCGGGAGACGGATGCCGCGCCGAACCGGTCGCGCAGGGTGTCGAGCACCGAGTCGAGGCGCGGTTCGTCGCCCCAGTCGATCGGCAGCTCAGGCTGCACGCGATCGGCCTGGTCGAGGTGCGACAGGGAGACGCCGATCAGGGTGATCCCGCGCTCCGCGATCTCCGTCTGGGCCGCGGCGAGCAGTGTGTGCGCGACGGTCGAGAGGAGCGCAGTGCGGTCGGTGGGGAGCCGAGCGAGCGTGAGCGGGTGGCCTTCGCGAAGTCACCGAAGCGCAGTCGCAGCACGACCGTCCGGCAGACGCGTCCGCCGTCGCGCAGACGTCGGGCGAGCCGGTCGACGATCTGGGTGAGGATGAGCTCGAGCTCCTCGGTGGAGCGCTCGCGGGTGCCGAGCGCGCGCTGCGATCCGATCGATCCACGGCGGCGCGTCGTGTCGACGGGACGCGGATCGCGGAGGCGCGCGAGGGCATGCAGATGGGCTCCGACCGCCCTGCCCAGCATCCGCTCGGCTGTCGCCGCCTCCAACTCGGCCAGCTGTCCGACGGTGCGGATGCCGTAGCGGTGCAGCTTCTCCGCAGTGATCGCCCCCACGCCCCAGAGCCGTTCGACGGGCAGCGGCAGCAGGAACTCCTCTTCGCGATCAGGCTCGACCACGAGGAGCCCGTTCGGCTTGCTCACGGCGCTCGCGACCTTGGCGAGGAACTTCGTCCGCGCGACGCCGACCGAGATCGCGAGACCCACCTCGACCCTGACGCGCTCGCGCAGGCGCACCGCCACCTCCTCGGGGGTGCCGACGATCCGCCGGAGACCACCGACCTCGAGGAACGCCTCATCGATCGACAGGCCCTCCACGAGCGGGGTCGTGTCGCGGAAGATCGCGAACACGTCTCTGCTCGCCGCCGAGTACGCCTCCATCCGCGGGGGCACGACCACGGCATCCGGGCAGAGCTGCAGCGCCTGACGCCCGCCCATCGCGGTGCGCACGCCGCGTGCCTTGGCCTCGTAGCTCGCCGCCAGCACCACCCCGCCGCCGACGATCACGGGTCTGCCGCGGAGCGCCGGCGCGTCACGCTGCTCGACCGAGGCGTAGAACGCATCGAGGTCGGCGTGCAGCACGGTCGCTTCGCCCCGCATCCCGTTCTCCCGTCGACGTGCGAATCGTCGCACGGACCGGGGACACCGGCTCAGGCGGCGAGCAGGCGGGACGACAGCGCGCGGATCCGCTGCGACAGGGTGTCGAAGGCGGCGTCGAAGGCGGCGGGCGTGCCGAGCCGTGCGGGGTCGCGCACCGACCAGTGCAGGTCGTCGTCGGCGAGCAGCCGCTCGTGCGCGTCATCGCAGACCGTGATCACCAGGTCGCCCTCGGCCCGCACCTCGTCGAGATGCCGCGGTCGGCGGTCGGGGTCGATCACGAGTCCGTGCCGCGCGGCGGCGGCCGTGGCCTCGGCATTGACGACCGGTGCCGGGCGGGTGCCGGCGGAGGCGACGTCGATCGGGCTCGCGTCGCGCCAGATCACCTCGGCGAGCTGCGAGCGCGCGGAGTTCGCGGTGCAGACGAAGAGCACTCTCGCGGGTGCGGGGACGCTCGGCGGAGCGAGGGTCTCGAACACCTCGGGGCGCAGTCCGATGTAGCTGCGCCGTCGATCGAACTCGGAGCGGGTGCGGGTGATGATCCGTGCGGACTCGAGGACGCCCAGATGGTGTGCGATCAGATTCGAGCGCAGGTCCAGAGCGCTCCCGATCTCCGACGATGCCAGATCGCCGAGCGTGAGCAGATCGACGATGCGCAGGCGTGTCTGATCGGCGAGTGCGGCGAAGATCGCGGCGCGGCGTGCGAGATCAGTCATCGCCTCCATCCATACCACGCCGCGCTGACTGTGTCCACGACCATTGACTCAGTCGGGATTGACCCTATTCTGGTCGTCGCGAGACTGCGGACGCGGTCTCGGAGAGGAATGGACATATGGGTATCGGCAGCGGAATCGCGCTCTTCGTCATCGGAGCGATCCTCGTCTTCGCACTCAACATCGACACCGGCGGCTACGTCGATCTCGACCTCATCGGCTACATCCTCATGGGCGCAGGCGTCCTCGTCTTCCTGATCAGCCTCGTGCTGGTGATGCGCAGCCGCCGGACCGAATCCGTCGACCGCACCGCGGTGGACCCTGCCACCGGCGAGCGCGTGACGCGCCGCAGCATCCGCAACAACGACCCCATCGCGTGATGACCCGTCGCCCGATGGCGGAGTGACCGAGGCGTCGCGAGGCTCCACGGCGATCGTCGTGGGAGCCTCGGCGACCCTCGCCTTCGTCATCCTCCGCGCCGTCGTGGCGTGGGGCGGGCATGAGCCGCTGGCCGTCGACGTCTGGTGGCACGACCTCATGCTCGCCCTCACGAGCGACGTCTGGATCGTGGTGGCGTGGGTGCCTGCGGTCGTCGGCGGCACGGTCGGGATGATCGTGATCGGCGTGATCCTGATCGGAGTGCTCGTCTGGCGACGTCGGAGAGGGGATGCGGCGACCCTGGCTGTCGCGATGGTCGCCGTGGTCGCGATCGGGGCCACCATGGCCGCGGTGATCGGCCGCACCCGTCCGGCCGACTCGCTCGCCGAGAGCGTCGCGACCTCGTTCCCCTCCGGGCACACCGCCGTCGCCACCACGGTCGTGGTGATGCTGGGACTCCTGCTGCGGCGGCGTGCCGTGTGGGTCGCGGGTGCGGCGTGGGTGCTCCTCATGATGTGGAGTCGCACCTACCTCCAGGCCCACTGGCTCAGCGACGTCGTCGCGGGCCTGCTCGAGGGCGTGGCCGTGGCCACCCTCGTCTGGGCGTGCGCCGAATCGGTGCGAGCGCGTCGCCTCGCCCGGTCGCACCGCGCCGCCTCCCTCCCTGATGAACCGATCGAAAGCAGCGTGAATCCATGAACACCCGTGACTCGGCCGCCTCCACCGCGAGAGCCGCACAGGACTCGACGGCGTTCCGTCTCCTCGCCCGAGTGGGGTACGTGGTGCTCGGCATCCTGCACCTCCTGATCGGCGGCATCGCGATCTCGATCGCCACCGGTGGTGGGGGAGAGAAGGCCGATCAGGGCGGTGCTCTGCAGCAGATCCAGGAGTCGCCGGCTGGGGTCTTCCTGCTGTGGCTGATCGTGCTCGGGCTGTTCGCGCTCGCGATCTGGCAGATCGCCGAGGCGGTCGTCGAACGCGACCAGGACGCGAAGAAGAAGTGGGCGCACCGGGCGAAGTTCCTCGGCACGGCAGCCGCCTATCTCGCGATCGGAGCCACCGCTCTGGTCTATGCGCTGGGCGGGCAGTCGCAGTCGTCCGAATCGTCGCAGTCGTTCAGCGCCCGCCTCCTGGCCGTGCCGGCGGGCGTCGTGCTGCTCGTCCTGGTCGGCCTGGGCGTCGCCGCGGTCGGGGTCGCGTTCATCGTCCGCGGCGTCACCCGAGCTTTCATGGAGCACCTCTCCGTGCCCGGCGGGACGGCGCGGTCGGGCATCGTCGCCTTCGGCACCGTGGGATACATCGCCAAGGGGGTCGCGGTCGGTGTGGCGGGCGTGCTGTTCGTCATCGCGGCTCTGACTCACGATCCCGAGACCGCGGGGGGCCTCGACGCCGCACTGCGGACGCTCGCCGGGCTGCCCTTCGGCGCCGTGATCCTGTGGGTGGTCGGCCTGGGGCTCGGTCTGTACGGCCTGTTCTGCTTCGCTCGCGCCCGCTACGCGCGGATGTGAACTGAGCCTCCGGGTCGGACGCCTATCGAACCGCGGGCGTCGAGCGCAACCCTCCAGGGGCGATCCGAGGATCGGGCCAGGATGGACGCATGAAGATCGTCTCCTATGCAGGCCAGCAGCTGGTCACCACCGACGACGTCGCGGATTCGCTCGTCACCCTCGCCGCGGCGATCGCGAGCGAGGGGGAGTCCGACGCCGTCGAGATCCCGATCCTCGTGAATGGCGCCGAGGACTGTGCTGATCTCGTGGTGGGCGTCGGCAACGACCTGCTCGTCGGCCCGCACCACTCGGATGACCCGGAGCCCGACTTCTCGGCGCACGCCGCCCGATTGCAGTCGCACCGCCTGTACCCGGATCCCGTCGATGCCGACGGCGAGGACGGTCCCGGCGACTGGCACCTCGATGTCGACCTCGACCTCGACGGCTCGGCGTCGAAGCGGCACTAGCCGCGAACCGGCTCCGCGACCGGTCGTCGGGCGGACGAGATCAGGAGCGCTGACGCCGCGGCGAGCACGGTCGCGGTGATCGTGACGACGCCCAGCGGCAGGATGCTCAGAGCGCCGGCGACTCCGACCAGCGGAGCGGCGATGCCGCCGAATCCGAACCGGATCATGCCGAGCAGGGATGACGCGGTCCCGGCGATCTGCGGGTAGTCGACCAGCGCGAGCGTCGTCGCCGGCGGGGACGAGATCGACACGCCAGCGGCGAGTGCGAACAGCGCGGCGAGCACGACCCACAGCGGCATCGCCGTGAGGCCGGCGGCGAGGAGTCCGGCAGCTCCCAGGCCTGCGATCGCGATGCCGACAGCCAGCGTGCTCCGCACCCTCCCGCGCTCGGCGGACCGACCGGCGAGGTGTCCGAACGCCATGAACCCCGCCGAGTTCGCGCCGAAGGCGAGCGCGTACTCGACGGGAGAGAGTCCGTAGATGTCCTGCAGCACGAACGTCGCGCCGGACAGATAGGCGAACAGCGCCGCGTACAGGAAGCCCTGGTTCAGGATCGCTCCGACGAAGACTCGATCGCCGAGAAGCACACGGTAGTCGCGCAGCGTGCGGGCGAGGCCGCCGTCGGTGCGGTCAGCGTGGGGGAGCGTCTCACCGAAGCGCATCAGGGAGAGCGCCAGGATGCCCACGCCGATGAGCGCGAGGAAGAGGAACAGTCCGCGCCAGTCGACGACGGTGTTGAGGAGTCCGCCCAGCAGGGGGCCGATGACCGCCGCGAATCCGCCGACCACGGTCAGGCGCGCATAGAAGCGGATCAGCTCGCGTCCCGAGAAGACGTCCCGGCCGGCCGCCTGGGCGATCACGATGCCTACACCGCCGGCGAGGCCCTGCACGAACCGTGCCGCGATGAGCAGCTCGACCGTGGGGCTGATCGCGCACAGCACGGACGTCGCGATGTATGCGGCGATGCCGGCGAGCACGATGCCGCGCCGGCCGTACCCGTCCGAGACCGGGCCGGCGATCAGCTGACCGGCGGCGAGGCCGATCAGGCAGGCGGTGATCGTAAGCTGCGCGACGGAGGTCGCGGCATCCAGCTCTGCGGTCAGAGCGGGGAGCGCCGGAAGGTAGAGGTCCATCGAGATCGGCCCGAACACGGTGAGCAGGAGCAGCAGCGCGGGCAGCATGCGGCTCGGAGAGGTGCGGTCGGCTGTCGTGGTCATGCTCACCAGCCTCTTCGGTCGTGCGCGTGCGGGGGAGTTCCTGGTGAGGGGTGTACCGCGAGAGACTCCCTCGGGGCGCCGATCGGAGGGTAGCGTCCAGAGCATGGACAACAGATCCGAGGTCCGCGAGTTCCTCATGACCAGACGTGCCCGCGTCACCCCTGAGGCGGTCGGACTCGTCGCCGGAGGGAACCGCAGGGTGCAGGGGCTGCGTCGCAGCGAGGTCGCGTCACTCGCGGGCGTGAGCGTGGAGTACTACGCCAAGCTCGAGCGCGGGGCCATCGCCGGGGCGTCGGCGGCCGTGCTCGACTCACTGGCCGGCGCGCTGCTGCTCGACGAGGCCGAGCGGGCGCACCTGCTCGATCTCGCGCGCGCCGCCGACGGCATCCCCTCCAGCGGCCGTCCGCGGCGCCGGGCGTCGAAGCCGACCGCGTCGAGACCGAGTCTGCAGTGGGCACTGGCGTCCGTCACGGATGCCGTCGCGTTCGTCCGCGATCCGCGACAGAACCTGCTCGCGGTGAACGACCTCGGCCGCGCCTTCTACTCGCCGCTGATCGGCGATGGCGGGCGCACCCCGAACCTCGCCCGCTTCCAGTTCCTCGACCCGGCCTCGCGGGACTTCTACCCCGATTGGGACGTGTTCGCGGCGATGTGCGTCGCCATCATGCGGGCCGAGGCGGGGCGCGACCCGCACGACAAGGGACTGCAGGACCTCGTGGGCGAGCTGTCGACGCGCAGCGAGACCTTCCGAGCGCTCTGGGCCGCGCACGACGTGCGGACTCACGGAGCCGGGACCAAGCGGTTCCGGCATCCGCTGGTCGGGGAGATCGTCCTCGCCTACGAGGAGCTGGCGATCACGGCCGAGCCGGGCAACGTCCTGATGATCTACACGGCGGAGCCGGGGTCGCCGTCGGCCGAGAGGCTGGCCCTGCTCGCCTCATGGTCGCTGGAGCAGGTGGGTGCAGGTGCAGGTGCAGAGCCGAGTGACGAGGGGACGGCCGGCTGATGGCACTCGTGCTCGTCACAGGCGCCTCGTCGGGGATCGGTCTGCTCGCCGCGCGGGAGCTGGCCGCCGCCGGGCATGATGTCGTGGTGCATGCGCGTACCGCCGACCGGCTGCCCGCCGACCTCGCGCGGGCCGGAGAGGTGCTCGGCGACCTGGCGGACGCGGATGCCGTCGTCGACGTGGCCGCGGGCGCGCAGCGTTTCGGGCGGTTCGATGCCGTCATCCACAACGCCGGTGTGATCGACGGCCCCGACGTCTTCGCGGTGAACGTCGCGGCGCCGTACCTGCTCGCGGCCGCGATGACGCCGCCGGGGCGCACCATCGTGATCAGCAGCTCGCTGCACCGATCCGGATCCGCCGACCTGTCGGGGCTCGACCTCTCGCGTCCGGATCGCAGGGCCCGCCCGTACGACGATTCGAAGCTGTTCGTGACGGCGCTCGCCCTGCATCTGGCTCGCACGCGACCCGACGGGCTCGCACATGCCGTCGACCCGGGGTGGGTGCCGACCCGGATGGGGGGATCGCACGCGCCGGACGATCTGCGGGAGGGGAGTCGCACGCAGCAGTGGCTGGCGACGGCGCCCGCCCATGAGATCAGCCCCCGTACCGGCGGGTACTGGTTCCACCGCCGCATTCAGGAGCCGCATCCGGCCGCCACGGACCCGACGTTCCAACGCGACCTGATCGCACTCCTCGCCGCGCAGACCGGGGTGGCGCTGGATTGACGAGACGGCTCGATGGTTGCTCCGAGTAGATAGTTGCATTTACGCAACCAGTAGGCGTATAGTTGATTCTTATCAACTTTCTACACAGGAGCTTTCCACTGTGACTCACGTCTCCCCTTCCTCCGCACCCGAGCCCGTCCGCTCGCCGCGCGAGGTCTTCACCGCGATCTCCGGGCTCGTCGTCGGCATGTTCGTCGCCGTGCTCTCGGGCACCGTCGTGTCGACCTCGATGCCCGTCATCATCGCCGACCTCGGCGGCACCCAGTCGCAGTACACGTGGGTGATCACCGCCAGCCTGCTGGCCACGGCCGTCTCGACCCCGATCTGGGGCAAGCTCGCCGACCTCGTCGATCGCAAGATCCTCGTGCAGCTCTCGCTCATCCTCTTCACCGCAGGCACGGTGATCGCCGGATTCTCGACCGACACCAACATGCTCATCGCGGTCCGCGTGATCCAGGGCATCGGCGTCGGCGGCCTGATGTCGCTCGTCATGATCGCGGTCGCCCTCATCATCTCCCCGCGCGAGCGCGGCAAGTACATGGGCGTCGTCGGCGGCATCATGGCCCTCGGCACCATCGGCGGCCCGCTGCTCGGCGGCCTCCTCACCGACGTCTGGGGCTGGCGCTCCAACTTCTTCGTCGGCGTGCCCTTCGCGATCCTCGCCCTCGTGCTGCTGCAGTTCACGCTGCACCTGCCGAAGCCCCAGCGCGACACGAAGGTGTCGATCGACTACTTCGGCATCGTCCTGCTCGCGGTCGGCGTCTCGACGCTCCTCATCTGGGTGTCGATGGGCGGCAGCCAGTTCGACTGGGACTCCTCGACGAGCATCATGCTCGCCGTGATCGCCGGTGTCGCGATCGCCGCCTTCATCACGGTCGAGTTCTTCGTCAAGGAGCCGATCGTGCCGATGTCGCTGTTCCGCAACCGCACGTTCACGCTCTCGGTCATCGCCTCGATCGCCATCGGCGTCTCGATGTTCGCGACCTCCGTGTTCCTCGCGCAGTACTTCCAGCTGGCTCGCGGCGCCACGCCGACGGAGTCCGGCCTCATGACGATCCCGATGATCATCGGCCAGATGGGTGCGTCGATCATCATCGGCCAGCTCGTGAGCCGCTTCGGCAAGTGGAAGGGCTGGATGCTCACGGGCTCGGTCCTCACCACGGTCGGTGTGAGCCTCATGGCGACGCTGCGCTACGACACCCCGTTCCCGCTCGTCGCGGTGTACATGTTCGTCCTCGGCGCCGGCCTCGGCATGGTCATGCAGAACCTCACCCTCATCGTGCAGAACGACACGGCCCCGCAGCAGCTGGGTGCCGCCTCGTCGAACGTCAACTTCTTCCGCACGATCGCCGGAACCATCGGCGTCACGGTCATGGGCGCGATGCTCTCGACGAGCGTCGGGAACTACATCACGGATGCCCTGGAGGGCTTCACGCCCACCACTCCGGAGGAGGTCGACGCGCTGAAGCACCTCGCCTCGGGTGATGTGCCGAAGGTCGGCCAGCTGCCCGACACGATCCGCACGATCGTCGAGGGAGCATATGGACACGGCATCGCCGACTCGTTCATCATCGCCATCCCGCTCGCGGTGATCGCCATCATCGCGATCGCGTTCATCCGGAACAAGCCGCTGTCGACCAAGAACGCCGCGGAGCAGCTGCGCGAGCAGGCCGAGGAGTCGGTGCTCGAGGTGTCGGAGGCCGAGGTCGGCGCCACCATGTCGACCGGAGCGATCCGCATCGCCGGGGCCGAGGCGGCATCGCCGACCACGGGCTCCGTCACGGTGCTCGAGCGCGAGAAGCCCGACGAGAACCGCGGCGACGACGGCCGGGAGCCGAGGCGCTGAGATGATTACCCCCGACGTCGCCGCGACGCCCGCCGAGATCGACACCGCCCTCGGCGACCTCCAGACGCACCTGAACCTCATCTTCGCGAGGACCAGGACGCTCTGGAAGGAGTCGGCGGCGAGGATCGCTCCCGAACTGCAGGTGGGCGGCTACAAGCTGCTGACCTTCATCGACAGGGCGGGGACGGCGAGCGCGCATGAGCTCGCCGAGAGATTCGAGATGGACAAGTCGGTCATCAGCCGCCAGGTGCGGATGCTCGAGGAGCTGGGCCTCATCGAATCCAGGGCCGACGAACGCGATGGGCGGCTGCGGGTGCTGACGGCGACGCCGGTGGCCTGCGCCGCCCTCGCGGAGCTGCGCAGCGACCACGCCTCGCGGCTCCGCACGGTCGTCGCCGAGCTCACCCCGGACGAGATCCACGCGGCATCCAAGGTCTTCCGACTCCTCGCCGAGGTCTGACCGTCGGGAACCCGTGCACGGATGCATGCTCGGATCACGGATGCATGCTCGGATCACGGATGCATGCCCAGATCCGCAGATCCGGGCATGCAGCCGGGCATCCGGCATGCATCCGTCATCTCGACCTCGCCGAGGGCGAGGCCCGAAGCCCCGCCGGCCGACCGCCGGCGGGGCTTCGCCGTAAGCTGGCGGGCATGAGTGCCTCGCCCGCCGAACCCGCCGCCGAGCCCGGGAACCCGGAGTCCCCCGAGCTCGATGAGGCGATCTCTCGGGTCGAGCACGAACTCGGGCGGCTCTTCGCGCGGATCAGGGTGAGCTGGCGCGAGGCGGCGACGACCGTGCACCCCGACCTGCAGCCGCTCGGCTATCAGGTGCTCACCTCGATCGCGACGGGCAAGGCCACCTCGGCCGGAGCGATCATCGAGCGCCTGCAGACCGACAAGTCGGCGGTCAGCCGCCATGTGCGTCAGCTCGAACAGCTGGGCCTCGTGGAGAGCGTCCGCGACCCGGACGATCGCCGTGCCCGAGTGCTCGTCGCCACGGAACTGGCCCAGGAGCGAGTCGCGCTGGCGCGCTCGCGATACGAGGAGCGCCTGGGGGAGCGGCTGCGCCGCTGGTCGGCCGAGGACCTCGACCACTTCGCGGAACTGCTCGCCGCGTTCGGCGACTGACCGCATCCGGACTATCGGCGATCCCTCGTCGGAGGGTGGACGCGAGCGCGAAGCAGGACGAGACTTTCCTCACGCCTACAGGAATGAGGAGCAGTCATGGCATACCGGGTCGGATACTTCGTCGGCAGTCTCTCGTCCACCTCGATCAACCGCGTCCTCGCGACCGCGCTGATCGGGCTCGCTCCGGATGATCTGGAGTTCTTCGAGATCCCGATCAGAGATCTGCCTCTGTACAGCCAGGACTACGACGACGACTACCCACCGGTCGCCACGGCACTCAAAGAGGCGATCGCCTCGGCGGATGCCGTGCTCTTCGTCACGCCGGAGTACAACCGCTCGATCCCCGGTGGCCTCAAGAACGCGATCGACTGGGCATCGCGACCCTGGGGGCAGAACTCCTTCGACCACATCCCCGCCGCCGTCATCGGCGCCTCGGTCGGGGCGATCGGCACGGCTGTGGCCCAGCAGAGCCTGCGTGGTGTCCTCAGCTTCTGCAACGCGCGGCAGATGACGGCGCCGGAGGCGTACATCCAGTTCTCGCCCGACACGTTCGCCGCCGATGGCACGGTGACGAACGAGGGCACCGCGACGTTCCTCCGCGACTACCTGGTCGAGTTCCGCGATCACATACAACGCGTGCTCACCGTGCTGCCGCGCGACACCGACGGGTGAGCGTAGCCTGAACGGCATGACGCTCACGAAAGCCCGCACCGCCGCCGAGGTCGTCGACTGGCGCCGTCGCGTGTTCGCCCTGTACGACGCCGTGCGCAGCGCGGAATCCCCGCAGGAGGCGCACGAGCTCTGGCGCATCGAGCGCGACGACCTGTTGCTCCACCACCCGGCGACCCCGCTGCTGTCCGAGGACCGGCCGCTGTTCGAGGGGCTGCCGATCCCGTCGTACGACCCGCAGTGGCGCTTCGAGCTCCCGATCCTGGAGGCAGAGCCCGGCGGCTTCGACTTCGCCACCGGCACCGACGGGGTTGTGCCGTTCGAACGGATCGGCCGGGTGGAGATCCCCGACACCGGCTCGCTCGACGTGTGGCGGCTGACGACCTACGGCGGCGGACTCTTCATCCCCGTCCGCGATGCGCTGGCCGGGCGGCCTGGCGGCACCTACGGCGGCGGCCGGTACCTGATCGACACCATCAAGGGCGCCGATCTCGGATCGGATGCCGCGCGCGGCACGATCGTCCTCGACTTCAACTTCGCCTACAACCCGTCCTGCGCGTATGACCCTGCCTGGGCCTGCCCTCTCGCCCAGCCGGGGAACGTGCTGCCCGTGGCGGTGCCGGTCGGGGAGATGTACGAGGGCTGAGCGGGGTCCGCGGTCGGATCGGAGCGTTCCCCGCGCCGGGGAATAGCTCGGATGCCGTGGGCCTTGTCCTCAGGGTGAGTCTTTTCGAACCAGCCGTCTTCGGCGCCCTGCACCTGTCCAACCGCGTCGTCATGGCACCCCTCACCCGCACCCGTGCGGATGATGCCGGAGTCCCCACGGCGACGATGGCGGAGTACTACCGTCAGCGCGCGGGCCAGGGGCTCATCATCTCGGAGGGGACGTGGCCTGCGGCCGAGGGCAAGTCGTACTCCGGCCAGCCGGGCATCGTGACCGCGGCGCAGATCGAGGGCTGGAGGCACATCGCGGATGCTGTGCACGACGACGGCGGAACGATCGTCATGCAGCTGATGCACGGCGGACGCGTCTCGCACCCGGAGATCTCCGGCGAGCCCCGCGTCGTGGGGCCGAGCGCCCTCGCCGCCCCCGGTTCCACGCACACTCCGGTGGGCAAGCTCGACATGCCGGTGGCGCACGCGCTGACTCTCGACGAGATCCCCACCGTCGTCGAGCAGTTCGCCCAGGCGGCCCGCAATGCGATCGCCGCGGGGTTCGACGGCGTCGAGGTGCACGGCGCGAACGGCTACCTCGTGCAGGAGTTCCTGTCGCCCGCGTCGAACATCCGCGACGACCGCTACGGCGGATCGCCGGAGAACCGCGCGCGTTTCGCGATCGAGGTGACCCGTGCCGTGGCCGAGGCCGTCGGTGCCGACCGCACCGGCATCCGCCTGTCGCCCCAGCACAACATCCAGGGCGTCCTCGAGGAGGACGACGACGATGCGCTCGCGACCTACCTCGCCGTCGCCGAGGGGCTCGCCCCGCTCGGACTGGCCTTCGTCGACATCCTCAATGCCGCGCCGACGAGCGAGCTCGTGCAGCGCATCCGCCGCGCACTCGGCGCCCCGCTCATCATCAACTCCGGCTTCGGCACGCCGACCACCCGTGACGAGGCCGAGACGCTCGTGGCCGAGGGATGGGCGGATGCCGTCGCCGCAGGGCGCCCGGTCATCGCGAACCCCGACCTCGTCGAGCGCTGGCGTCAGGATGCCGAGCTCAACGACCCGCGCCCCGCGCTGTTCTACGGTCGCACCCCCGAGGGTTACACGGACTACCCGTCGTTGGAGTCGGTGCGCGCGGGAGCCTGATCGTCCGCCCTCAGGTGCCCCTGTCGGGGCGGTATATCGGGGCGTACAGTGACCGCATGATCACCGACGATCCCACCCTGACGAACCCCGACCACTACCGGACGCTGTGGGAGAACGACTTCGTCCGCGTGCTGGAGTACACCGACGAACCCGGCGACCAGACGACGCCGCACGACCACCCCAACAGCGTCATGGTCACGTTGAGCGACTTCTCGCGTCGGCTCAGCGCGGGCGATCGGGTGTTCGACACGGCACTGACGTCCGGACAGGCGGTGTGGCTCCCGGCTCAGCGGCACTCGGGGCAGAACACCGGCACGACGCCGACGCACAGCATCCTCATCGAGCTGAAGGGCGATGCGGCCGGCGAGCAGGACTCCGCAGTCCTCGGCCCGAGCGTGTGACCGAGCCCGGGTGCGACGCGTCAGCGCCGCACGCGCGCCCTGGTCTTCGCGACGCTGCTGAGGGTGGCCCGCACCGGCGTGCCGAGGTACAGGCCGAGGGATGCCCCTGAGGCCAGGCCGATCCCGATGACCACGGCGTCGACGAGGGAGCCGCCGACACCGACCACACCGCTGGCGGAGCCCGCGGCGTGGATCATCTCGAGCAGCCCCTGGAAGACCGCGACACCGGGGACGAGCGGCACGATCGCCGCCGTCGTGACCGCCACCGATGGCACATGCAGGTTGTGGGCGATCAGCATCCCGATGAAGCTCGCCAGCAGCGCCCCGATCGCGCTCGCGGCGGCGGGATGCAGCTGCAGCCCGACCATCGCTGAGTATCCGGCGATCGTGACGGCGCTCAGCAGCGCGCTCACCAGGATGATCCGGATGCCGGCGCCGTTGAAGACCGCGACGGCGATCGCGATGATGACCGCGCCGACGAACTGGTTCAGGAGCGGCCCGAACGGCGCGGGGTCGTCGGGAAGCCCCATCGTGAATCCGAGGACGCTGCCGAGTTCGAGCCCGACGAGGATGCCGATCACGACGCCGAGGGTCTGCATGGTCAGATCGAGGATGCGCCCACCGGCCGTCAGTGCGAAGCCGTCGATCGCGTCCTGCGCCGCACCGACCACGGTGAGCCCTGCGAGCATGAGGACGATGCCCGAGGCGACGATGATCGAGGGGCGGATGCCGTCGAACGGCTCGAAACCGGCCGCGCCGAGCGCCGTGACCGCGACGGCGACCACCGTGGTCACGAACCCTCCCGCGATCTGGCTGAAGAACAGCGGCACCCGGGCTCGCGCGAGGGCGGCCTGGGTGAGCGCTGCGCACAGCGCTGCGACGAAGGTGAGGGCCACGATGATGGGCGAGGCGCCGAGCATGATGCTGACGCCGACCGCGAGGAGGGCGCGCGCCACGATGACGACCGGCTGCTGGTATCGGAAGGGCACCTTCCGCAGCACCCGGAACGCGGTGCGGGCCGATTCGAGATCGAGTCCGTCGTCGATGTCGGCGACCAGCGCCTGCACCCGCTGCAGCTTGGCGTGGTCCGGTGCCGCGACGCGCACGACCCGCACCAGGGTCTCGGGCCAGACCTCCCCGCTCAGGTGGAACGAGACGGTGATCGAGTTGTACGTGACGTCGACCTGCACGTCCCGCATCCCGTAGGCCGCGCACACCCGGGTGATCGCCAGAGTGACCTCGTGCGCGGAGGCGCCGACCGCGAACATCGACTCGCCGATGCGCGTCGCGAGGTCGAGGACCCGCGGCACGGTGCGCTCGTCGATGACGGGCATCGCCTCGGTGTGGGCGACGGAGGAGGGGTCGGTGTGCAGGATCCTGCGCACCGAGGCGAGCAGTCGCCGCGGGGGGTTCGGGGACATGCCGCCGAGACTATGCGCTGGGCGGTGCGTCGACGTGACCGGAGGAGGCGCCCTCGGCGGGTTCCGGCACGAGGTACAGGCCGCTCGGCGCGCTCGCGGTGAACGCCAGTGCCTCGATCCATTCGCGGTTGATCGAGGGCTGGCGGCTGCCGCTGTACTTGAAGACGAGCGAGCTGCCCGCGTGCACCCAGACGGTGGTCCGGCCGCCGCCCACGCTCATGTCCTCACGCCACGTGAAGCCGAACGGCTCGCCGCGGCGCAGCTTCGCCGTGATCACGAGCTGCAGGTGCGTGAGCGCGCGATCCTCGATCTCGGCCTTGGTCGTTCCTTCATAGATCAGCTTGCCCACAAGGGTCTCCTCTGTTTGGCCACGGGACCCGTGCAAGCGGCGCGATCCGGGTGATCGACGGGTGGTGACTCCATCTTCCTATATTCCGGTGTGAGAGCGGAATGCTCGATCCTCAGCATCCGCCTGTCAACCCTCTGTCGTGTCGGTCCGTGCCGGGGGAGGGTGGCCACTCCACACGGTTCACGAGGAGGATGACGATGAAGGCACTCACCTGGCAGGGCACCCGCGACGTGGCGGTCGAGGAGGTTCCGGATCCGCAGATCGAGCACCCGACCGACGCGATCGTCCGCATCACGTCGTCGGCGATCTGCGGCTCCGATCTGCACCTGTACGAACTCCTGGGCCCGTTCCTCGACAAGGGCGATGTGCTCGGTCACGAGCCGATGGGCGTCGTGGTCGAGGTCGGCAGCGCCGTCAAGGATCTCGCGGTCGGCGACCGGGTCGTCGTGCCCTTCAACATCTCCTGCGGTCACTGCTTCTTCTGCCTGCGCGGACTGCAGTCGCAGTGCGAGACGACCCAGGTGAAGGAGTACGGCAGCGGCGCTGCCCTCTTCGGCTACACGAAGCTCTACGGGCAGGTGCCGGGCGGTCAGGCGGAGTACCTGCGGGTGCCGTTGGCCGACTACAACCACATCAAGGTCGCGTCCGACCTTCCGGACGAGCGCTACCTCTATCTGAGCGACATCCTGCCGACGGCCTGGCAGGGGGTCGAGTACGCGAACGTGCCGGACGGCGGCACCCTGGCCGTGATGGGTCTCGGCCCGGTCGGACAGTTCGTCGCGCGCATCGGCGCGCATCGCGGCTACCGCGTGCTCGCCGTCGATCCGGTCGCGGAGCGTCGTGAGATGGCGGCGCGGCACGGAGCGGAGGTCTTCGACCTCACGGACGACGTCGTGACCGAGCTCCGCGACCTCACCGGAGGGCGGGGAGCGGATGCCGTCGTCGACGCCGTGGGCATGGAGGCGCACGGCAACGGCGGTGCGGCGTTCGCCCAGAAGGCCGTCGGTCTGCTGCCGGATGCCGCAGCGCGCGCCCTCATGGACAAGGCGGGCATCGACCGGCTCGCCGCCCTGTACGCCTCGATCGACGTGGTCCGCCGCGGCGGCATGGTGTCGCTGAGCGGCGTGTATGCCGGAGACGCCGACATCCTGCCGATGAAGACGCTGTTCGACAAGCAGGTCGGCATCCGCATGGGCCAGTGCAACGTGAAGCGCTGGATCGATGACCTGATGCCGCTGGTGGAGGACCTCTCCGACCCGCTCGGCGTGATGGACCTCATGACGCACGACGCGCCGCTCGAGGACGCTCCCGAGCTCTATCGCACGTTCCAGCGCAAGGAGGACGGCTGCATCAAGGTCGTCCTGCGTCCTTCTGCCGTGTGAGTCAGACGGCTCCGCCCTCGGCGAGGTAGGCGAGACGGTGCAGGGTCTCCGAATTGCGCCAGCGCAGCATGGGTGTGGTGACGAGGCTCGGCACCAGCGTCGCGGGCCCCGAGACCGGCTCCTCGTCGATACGGACCATCGTGCCGCCGCCGTAGGAGCGCACTCGCAGGGTGACCCGCGCCTCGCCGATGGGCCAGCCGCGGGCGCGCATCACCATGCGGTTCGGCGGGGACCATTCCTCGACGACGGTGGTGTCGTCGAGCAGGAACGGCCATACGCCCACCGAATGATGCAGCTCGGCGCCCGGCTGCGGCCAGGTCGCGTCGACGTCGCGCATGCGCGAGGCCCCCACGACCCAGGCCGGGTACAGCCAGGCGTTGCTCAGCACCCGGAACACATCGTCGGGCCGGCAGTCCATGGTCCGCACGTTCTTCGCCATGTCGGCGCTCCTCTCTCGTCTGTGGTGATCGTGGCGGTGGGCGGCGATCCGCGTACAGGGGGTTGACGGACACCGCCCATCCGCTCCGACCATTTAGCACACGCACCCGTGATCGCGCCTCCCCCTGGAACTGCGCCGCCGCCTCTGCGAACGTCGGAGCATGGCACTCATCGACCTTCCCGTCAGGGCGGCGCACCGCCTCGCCGCACTCACCCACGACGATGCTCCGATGCTCCTCACCCGGGGCTACGACTTCGGCTCGAGGATCTGGCGCAGGGCTCGCCCCGGGGCGCGATCGGCGCCGATGCGGCTGCTCGGCAGCGATGCCGTATTCGTCCGCGGCGTCGAGGGCGTGGAGCTCTTCTACGATGCCGATCGCATCGCGCGATCGGGGGCGATGCCCTCCATCGTGCAGGAGAGTCTCTTCGGACACGGATCGGTGCACAGCCTCGACGGCGACGAGCACCGGCATCGCAAGGCCTCCTTCCTCGACGTCGCCTACGAGGACGAGCAGGTGTCGAGGCTCACGCCCTGGCTGGAGCGCGAGTGGGAGCACGAGCGTCAGGCATGGCTCGACGGCGGCACCCGCAGTGCATACGACGCGGCTGTCGGCGCGCTGGGCCGCGCGGTCATGGGATGGGCGGGCGTGCCGGGCACGCCCGCGGCGAAGACCCGGTGGTCGGCTCGGCTCGCGCAGATCGTCGACGGGTTCGGCTCCCCGTACTCTCCGGTCTACGTCGCGGCGCTCGCGAACCGGTGGTGGTCCGACCGTCACTCCGCCCGCCTGATCGAGGCGGTGCGCCAGGGCGCGCTGCGCGCGGAACCCCGCACGGCGCTCGAGGTGTGGGCGCACCACCGCGATCGCGACGGTGAGCTGCTGCCGTCGCAGGTCGCGGGTGTGGAGCTGCAGAACAGCATCCGCCCGATGATCGCGGTCGCGCGGTTCGTCGCGTTCGCGGCGAAGGAGCTGCAGGAGCGGCCGGACTGGCGCGAGCGGATCGCCGCCGAAACGGCGGAGCGGGGCGCGCTGGTCGGCGGGCCTCTCGCGACGATGTTCGCGCAGGAGATCCGTCGCACTTCGCCGTTCGTGCCGATGCTGCCGGGGTGGGCGACCGCCGACATCGAGATCGACGGCCAGCGCGTGGACGCCGGCGGGCGGGTCGTGCTCGACCTCCAGGGCACCAACACGGATGAACGGTTCTGGCCGAGGCCGCAGCGGTTCGACCCCGAGCGCTTCCGAGGTGTGGACGACTATGAGTCGCTCGCGGCGTTCGTCCCCCATGGCGGGGCCGACGTGGCGACCGGACACCGGTGCCCGGGGGAGAAGCTCGCCATCGCCGGCCTCGCCGGTGCCATCGCCGTGCTCAGCGACCCCGGGCTGCGCATCCTCGACGACGGCCTCGACGTGAATCGTCGACGGCTGCCAACCCGTCCTCGGTCCGGTGGGAAGGTGCGGTCAGCCACGGCATCCGGTCGCTGCCCGTTCCACTGATCGAGTGCTCCTGTGCGTTCTGTCAAGGGGCGCGCACGCGGATGGAGCGGCCAGGCATGCTGACCTGACCGAAGCACCGACGAAGGGAGCATCATGTCAGATCTCGAATCCACCCCGGACGACGGCCGAGCAGAATCGGATGAGACCCCGATGATCCCCGACGAGCTCGCCCCACGGCAGCAGTCGGAGGATCCGGTCCCGAACGATCCCGACCTCGCAGGTTCGTCGGACGAGGAGCGGGTCGAGGAGCGGGTCGACGACGTCTGACCCGCTCCACCAGCGGTCGGTCGTCGTAGGCGACCGGCCACGGCGCCCGCCGCACAGCTCCCCCTACCTGGTGCGGTGGGCGTCCCGCCTCGGCGGGAGGGGGCGGGCGTCAGCCTCGACCCGACGTGTCGACCCCGTCCGGCATCTCCTCGGTCGGGATGATCACGACATCCTGCACCTTCCAGTCGAGGCCGGTGATGCGTGCGGCGAGGTCTGTCGAGTCGCTGAGCGACACCTTCCCGCGGTGTGGGACGACGAACGCCTCGATGTGGAAGACCTGCCCCTGATCCCGCATCCGAACGCCTGCCTCCTTGACCCAGGGACGCGAGCGCATGGTCGAGATGACGTCGCCGGCCAGCGGATGCGGGTGCGCGCTGTCGTACGTCCTGGCGCGCTGGTCCATCAGGTCGATCACGGCGGTCTTGGTATTGCGCCAGCCGTCCCACACGATGCCGAGGGAGATCACGAGGGCAGCGGCACCGTCGAGCCACCACACTCCGGCGCCCACACCCAGCACGCCGACGATGGAGGCGACGGTGGTCTGCCAGTCCGCCTTCGCCATGTCGGCATCCGCGTAGAGCAGCTTGTTGTGCAGCACCGGGGCGAGCTTCGCCTTCGCAGGGCCGTACAAGAACACCGGGCCGACGATCACGACCGCCATCACGGCGACCATCAGCCATCCCAGCCAGATCGTCTGTCCGAACAGCTGCACGGTGCCGATCGTCGGATGCTCGCGTGCGAGGAGTCCCGTCACGGCCTCCACCGCCAGATTGAGTCCGACGGCGAGCAGGGCGACACCGGCGACGAGGTGCCCGATGCCCATGACGCGGTGGAGTCCGTACGGATGCTTCACGGAGGGCGCTCGCCGGATGAAGATCAGTGCCACGAGGAACGCGACCTGGGGGATGAGCGACAGCATGTCCTCGATCCAGGCGGTGCGCATCGCCTGGGAGTTGCCGACCACCAGCGCGATCACCGCGATGGTGACCGAGGTGTACGCGATCGTGAACCACTCCCACTTGATCGCCCGGCGGAGTGCATTCCGCTGCTCGTCCGGCAGCTCGGTGCGACCGATGCGCTGCAGGGAGGTCATCGCGAACCCACCTCTTCGTCGAGGTAGCGCTCCACCGCGCTGAGGAACGCGTTCTCGCCGAGCGGCACGAGCAGGACGATCTCGCGCCCGTCGGCGCCCTCGATCTCCGGATAGCCGCGAGTGATCCCGGCCTGGTCGATCCAGGGTGTATCGGAGGTGAACCCGCCGGCGACCAGGTCGAGGTCGCCGCGTTCGAGCATCCCGACGAGGGTCTCCTCCGATCCTTCGGTCCATTCGATCTCGGCATCGATGCTGTCGGCGAACCCCTCGACGAGGTCGGGGAGGCTGCCGGTCGGAGTGCCGCCGTCTGGGCCGCGGTCGGTGACGAGTCCTGGATCGGGCGAGACGCCGACGCGCAGTTCGCCATCGGACACGGCTTGCAGCGTTCCGTCGGGATCTGCGGGGATCGTCAGCCCTCCGCAGCCGGCCAGACCGATCACGGCGACGGCCGCGGCGGCGACGGCGGCGACGCGACGGAAGAGGGTCTTCGAGGCGTTCACGTCTCCCATCGTGGCGCGGTCGGACGTGGATCGGAAGCTGGTTGATCCTCGACGCGACTCGGAGTAAGCGGTCGGTTCGTCCTGGCGGAACGCAGCGGAGCGCCGGCTCCCGGACGACCGGCTACGGTAGGGCACATGACTCAGGCCCTCCGGACGTTCGGGCGCATCCTCGCCCGGCACTGGCCGGCGCTCATGGCCTGGTACATCGCGGGCGAGGCGCTGCATCGCGTGCTCATCGAGCTCGCAGGGTTCATCGGCGGACTCACCACCCTGGGTGGGCTCCTGCTGCTGCCGCTCGCGGTCGCCGCGCGTCTCGTCTCGTACGTCGCGATGTATCTGACTGTGCGGCCGTCGCTGCCGCACAGTCGCAGGACGGATGCCGGTGGAGTGCGCGAGTTCGGCTCCGCGACTCTGGCGGCGATCCTGCCCTTCTTCGCCTTCTACACGGCATGGGGGCTGCTCGACGCCGATCAGATCGAGTTCTACCAGATCGCGTCCGCCATCGCGCTGGCGGACTCCGGGTTCGAGCTCGATCAGGTCGGCGACCGTGGCGGCCTGATCTCGGTCGGGGCGCTGCCGGTCACGGTGCTCGTGATCGCCCTGATCGCACGGCTGCTGTTCACCCGCTTCGCCGCTCGCCTGCCACGGTGGACCGTCGTGCTCGCCGCGTACACCGAGGTTCTCTGGACCTTCATGCTCTTCACCCTCGTCGCCCGCTGGTGGAACGGCGTGCTGGACTGGTTCGCCGAGCGCCAGGCCGTGGGGTGGCTGCAGGGGATCGGCGACTGGTTCGCCGCGAACCTCGCCCCGATCGCCGTCATCTGGGAAGGAGCGACGTGGGTGTTCGGCATCCTCGTCGCCGCTCTCATCGTGCCGGCGGCCTGGCTGACGGTCGCCGGGGTGATCTTCGGCACCACGTTCGACTCCACCCCGTCGTTCGCCCGCTGGACCGGCGGCGTCGCGCGCGGCACGGCGATGAGCGTCGCCCGCACCCTGGTCATGCGCCTCGAGGGACTCGTCGCCGCCGTCACCGTCATCTGGCGCGGCGGCCCGCTGCTGTTCGGCGCGTATGCGCTGGCGTATGCGGCGTGGGGTCTCGCCGAGCAGACCGGCACCAGGGGAGCGTTGCTGCTCGTGGGGGCGCACGAGTCGTCCTTCTGGGCGGGATTCTTCCCCCTCATCACCGTGGCGGTGGCGGCCGTCGCCGAACCGCTCAGGGTCGCCATCGTGGCGACCGCATACGACGGCGTCATCGGTCGGCCGCATGCAGGGCTCGACACCCGACCCTCAGGGCTCGATGCGGAAGCGAGCGAGGTCCTGGTCGCTCCCCTCGATGTCGAGGACGAAGGGTCCCTCGGCGTCGTCGGGAAGCAGGAAGACGAGCAGGATGCGGTACGACGACGACTCGACGATGCATGAACTCTCGCCCTCGTCGTAGGGCACGTCGAGTGGCGCGCGGGCGCTGAGCCAGGTCCGCTCGGTGCTCGTCTCGGTGAGGCTCGCCTGTCCGCAGGTCTTCGCATCGAAGCCTCCGGTGGAACTCAGCCGCACGCTGAGCGTGCGCGAGCCGTCAGGGGCGTCGAACTCGTCCCACTCGACGGGTCCGAGGGTGAGCGTCTGCCCGGCGATGTCGACGCTCGACTCGGCCTCGATCACTCGATCGGTCGGACGGATGCTGGGCAGCACGTCGAGCCACACGGTCGCCCCGACCATCGCGATCCCCGCGAGGACGAGGGCGAACAGGGGCGCGCGCTGCCGCCGCCACCACGTCATGGCGTCCTCAGCTCGGGGTCGGCGAGCTCGGCGCTCGGCGTGCGGGGCAGCGAACCCAGATCGAGCGGGACGGCGATGATGTCGTCGAGCTCGGCGGTGAAGTACGACGTCGTCAGACGCAGCTCCGCCGACTCCGCGGTCACCTCCGGGGGGAGCTCGAAGGCGAGGGTTCCCTTCGTGTCGAGACCGAGGCGCAGCGGGGCGGACACCATGGTGGCCTGGGGGCGCTCGCTCGCCTGGAACACGCGATCGCCGACCACCAGGGTGGCGAGTCGGATCGCCGCGTCGACCTCCGTGCGCGGTGCGGACGCGACGACCGTCACGACGAGCCAGTTCCCTTCCGCGCTCCACTCGGCGTCGGGGACCGCGACCTCATCGGCGAAGGTCGCGTCGTCGACGGAGGCGATCAGGGCGCGGGATTCGACGGAGTCACCGACGGCCGCAGACTTCAGGATCGGGCTCACCACGGCATCGTCGTCCGGGGTGATCGCGGTGACGGCACCCGCGACGAGCACCAGCGCGCCGCCGAGGATCCACGGCAGGGTGCGCCTCACGGCGACTCCTCGGCGGGGATCAGGATGCGGGCGGAGGTCTCAGCGGCGCGCCAGGTGACGACACCGGACGAGAGGATCACCGCGCCGCGACGCACCTCGACCTCATGCACATCGAGCGTCACGACGCCGTCGGGGAAGGCATCCTCCGGCACGGTCCATGCGATCGTGACCTCGCTCGGCACGCCCGGCTGCAGGATGACCTGGCCCGCCGATCCGTCGCCGCGCCAGACGGCTGCACTGTCGACGGCGGTCGTGCCGACCAGGTCCAGGAGCGGGGCCTCGGTGTTGATGAATCCGGCCTTGGTGCGGTCGGCGGTGGTGCCGACACCGACGGGGGCGTCGGAGAGGTTCTGCATCTCGAGGGTCATCACGAGCAGCTTCTCGCCGGGCTCCGCTTCGAGGTACTCCGATTCCACCGCGTCGGTGAACTCGGCATCCTGCACTGTCACGGCGTACACCGAGGTGCGCGCCTCGCCTCCGGGGCCGAGTTCTGTCGGACTCGCCTGCGCCTGCGCGAGGCCGCCCATCGCGGCCACCACGACGACGAGGACGATGAGTCCGGCGGCGACGAACCACATCGCCCGCGGGATGTCGGCGAGCGCCTGTCTCGCGCGGAGGGCCGCTACGCGCACGACGGTGCCGCGCGTGGCGCTTTCGTGCACCGCGCCCTCGTGCGCCGTGCCTTCGTGATCCCCCGTCATACTCACGGGGTCAGCCTAGCGAGGGCACTCGCGAGGCGCCCACCACCCCGCATCCGCTCGTCCGTCCGTCCGTTCATCCATCCATCGCCGAGCCGCGATGCGTGGTCGATTCGCACCCGAGCCGGTGGGTGGTCAGTTTTGCATCCGAAAGGGCCGCTTCGGGTGCGTTTTTGACCACGGCAGAAACGGGGCGGGGTCCGCATTCATGGTTACGTCGCCGGGGCCGGTGCGTGGTCGATTTCGCACCCGAGCCGCGGTGGGTGGTCAGTTTCGCACTCGAGCCGCGGTGGGTGGTCAGTTTCGCATCCGCAAGGGCTTCCTCCGATGCGTAATTGACCACGGCAGGAACGGGGCGGGGTCCGCATCCATCCTTCCGCCACCCGAGCCGGTGCGGCGTCGATCTGGCACCGAGGCGCAGTGCGGGGTCAGTTTCGCGCCCGAGCTGCGGTGCGGGGTCAGTTTCGCGCCCGAAAGGGCCCCTTCCGATGCGTAACTGACCCCGGCAGGAGCTGGGCCGGGCGGGTGGCACGGCACGGCACGAGACGGGACGCGACGGGTCGGCACAGCGCGGCGGACTCAGCAGGTCTCGAACACGTACCCGTCGTCGGAGGGGGTGACCAGGTCGCGGTCGCGCAGCACCATCGACGCCGGCGCCTCGTCATCGGCGCACATCTCGGCGAACGATCGCGGCAGCTCGTCGGCGTACTCGATGTCGATCACCGCGTCTCCGTACACATCCGTGTATGCCGCGCATTCCCGATAGACGGAGCACTCCTCGACGACGGCGAAGTCGAATCCGGCACGCTCGCGCAGGACGGATGCCTCCTCGGCGGCGTTCTTCTGGCCTGCGGCCAGGCCCGCGTCGTGGGCGATGTCGACGAACGACGCCGCGAGCGCGAGATTGTCCTCGACGTCCAACGCGTCATCCGAGCGGGTGTAGGAGTCGAGGTTGTCGAACTCGACCGCGTCGAACCCTGAGTCCGCGCACCCCTCGATCCACGGACCCACGATCTCGGCGATGCGCTCGCGACGCTCCGGCGTCGACGTGTCGAGCAGTGCCTCGTCCGGCCAGTCCGGGTCGAACAGCGGCCCGCCGTCGCGGTGCAGCAGAAGGTCATCTGGCCAGCTGTCGAGCTCGCCCGGCTGCGTCTGGAACCCGTTCACGTAGCAGACCGAGTAGAGGCCCTCGGCGGGGTCGTCCGAGCGGTCCCGGCCCACGATGCCCACGCCGTCGGCCGGGTCGTATCCGCCGCCGAGCTGGTAATCGGGCGTCGCCCCGGCCGGCGGCAGGACGAAGGTCGACGTGGCATCCGTCTCCGTCGCGGCGCATCCGGTCAGCGCACACACCAGCAGCAGTGCCGAGACGGATGCGGCGCTCCTGCGCCTCAGCTGCCCGCCCCGTACAGTGCGGCGATCTCTTTCGAACCCATCCCTCGAGCATAGGTCTCGTGCTGCGGCCAGCCCGCCGGCGAGTCCTCCCATTCCTCCTGGCGCCCGTAAGGCAGCAGGTCGACGAGACCCTGCAGCTGGCTCATCCGCTCCGTCCCGCGTCCGCTCGTGTGCCAGGTGCGATAGACGCGGTCTCCGTCGCGGAGGAACACGTTGACCCCGAAGCCCTCGTTCGGTCCGGCATCCATGTCGGCGCCGAACGTGCTGTCGGAACTCGAGTACCACGTCATCCGATTGCCCACCCGATCGCGATAGGCGAGGGCCTCGTCGATCGGTCCGTTCGTCACGATCACGAAGCGCGCGTCGTAGTACCGCTCGAGGAAGTCGAGGCGCGTGAACTGCGACGTGAAGCCGGTGCATCCCGGGCACTGCCATTCATTGCCGTCCGTCCACATGTGGTTGTAGACGATGAGCTGCGACCGTTCGCCGAAGATCTCGGCAAGGCGCACGGGGCCGTCCGCGCCGACGAGCGTGTACTCGGGCAGCTCGACCATCGGCAGCCGTCGGCGCTGCGCCGCGATCGCGTCGAGCTCTCGCGTCGCCGCCTTCTCGCGCACGCGCAGCGCCTCGAGCTCGCGACGCCAGGTGTCGACGTCGACGACGGGCGGAAGGGGCGTCTGGGTCGTGCTCACGATGGACCTCCGGATGCTCGGGAGACGATGCCCCCAGTGTGCGCCCGGCCGCCGACATCGTCAACGCCCGCCGACACCCGTCACCCGATCGGCGACGGCGCTCCGTCCACGGCCGGAGCCTCGACCTCTTCAGCCGGATTGCGGCGGATGCCGATCCACGACACCACCCCGCCGAGGATGAGCAGGGCGGCCGTGACCCAGGCGGCGTTGTGGAATCCGCCGAGGTCGAGGGTGCCGCCGATGATGGTCGAGAGCATCGCGACGACGAGCAGACCCGCGACGCGCGAGACCGCGTTGTTCACGGCGGAGGCGATGCCGGAGCGCGACTCGTCGATGGCCCCGAGAATCGCGGAGGTGAGAGGCGCGACCGTGAGCGAGAGGCCGAGGCCCATCACGATCATGGCCGGGAGAACCTGCCACCAGTAGTCGAACGCCTCGCTGACGAACAGCAGCATCAGGGCGCCGACCGCCATGATCAGCGGGCCGACGGTCATGAAGATGCGCGGGCCGAACCGGCCGGCCCAGGAGCCGGCGCGGGAGCTGAGCAGGATCATCAGGATCGTCATCGGCAGGCTCGCGAGTCCGGCGGCGGTGGCCGTGAGTCCCGCGCCCTGCTGGAGGTAGACACCCACGACGAAACCGCTCAGCGAGAGTGCGGCGTACACGAAGAGGGTCGCGAGGTTGCCCCAGGCGAAGTCGCGCACCCGGAAGAGCGAGAGCGGCATGAGGGGCGAGGCCGACCGCTGCTGCCGCACCAGGAACCAGGCGAACATCCCGGCACCCACGATGCCGGGCAGCCAGATCGCCGGCGATGCCCAGCCCAGGTTCGGCTGCTCGATCAGGGCGAACACGACGGCGCCGAGCCCGAGCGCGCACAGCGCTCCGCTCACCCAGTCGACGCGCACGCCGCTCGGGCGCTCGCTGAGCTTCAGCCGCGAGAGCAGGACGAGCGTGACCGCGATCGGGATGACGTTGATGAGGAACACGAACCGCCACGAGAGGAAGTCGACGAACAGCCCGCCGAGCAGCGGACCGACGAGCTGGGCAGCAGTGGTGAAGGCGGTCCAGACGCCGATCGCCCTGGACTGCACGTCGGCGCGCATCGTCGCCGTGATCAGGGCGAGCGAGCTCGGTACGAGCAGGGCGCCGGCAGCTCCTTGCGCGGCGCGCGCGATGATGAGGATCAGCGGGTCGGGTGCGGCGGCGACGGCGACCGAGGCCACCCCGAACGCGATGAGTCCGATGCGCATCACGAGCACCCGGCCATAGGCATCCGACAGCGATCCGGCGAGCAGGATCAGCGCGCTGAGGGTGATCAGGTACGCATCCACCACCCACTGCTGTGTCGTGATGCCTCCGCCGAGCTCCTCGCTGATCGCGGGCAGGGCGACGGTCACGACGGTGCCGTCGAGGAATGTCACGAAGGAGGCGACGACGGCCACGGAGATGACGAGCCGCTGCAGCGGCGCGAAGCGAGAGGATGCCACACGCCGACACTACTGCCGTCCGGGGCGCCTCGGGTCGTCAGCGCGTACCGGTGCCCGAGAGGTAGAGATCCCGCAGACCCGCAGTGCCCTTCGCGGCATAGGCATCGCGCTGACGTCGCGCCCCGGTGCCGTCCGTACGAAGCCTCGCGATCCCGTCGCGCACCCGTTCTGCGTCGCCGAGTTCCTCGAGTGCCGGCTGCAACCGCGTCAGCAGATCCTCGACGATCGTCCACGCGGGGCGGATCTCGCCGTCCACCGGGTCCACGAGCCGAGCATCCGGTCCGTATCGGGCCGCCGTCCACAGTGAGGCGTCGATGCCGTCCATGCCCGTGCCGGCCAGGTCGTCGACCTCGTCGCTGCACAGCAGTGCCCGGGTCAGGGCGACCGCGAGCAGGGTGTCCTCGGTGGTGAGCTGGGCGTCGAACACACGCACCTCCACGGTCGGGAAGCGCTCCGACAGCCGCACGGTCCACGACAGCGAGCTCGCCTCCGCGATCGCGCCCATCGAGACCAGCTGGTCGACGTGCGCACGGTAGTCGGTGAGGTCGTGGAATCGCGGCGGCGTCCACGAGGAGGGCAGACGCCGGATCAGGATGCTGCGCCAGCTGTCGAAACCAGAATCCCTGCCGTGCGCGAACGGCCCGTTGCCGGTGAGCGCCAGCAGGGCGGGCAGCCAGGCGCGCACCCGATTGACGACGCGAACTCGCTCCTCGTCGTCCGTGACCTCGACGTGGATGTGGAGGCCGTTGACCTCGTGCTCGCGGGTGATCTCGACGAGCTGGGCGGAGACGGCGTCGTAGTGCGGTGAGGGAGAGACCCTGAACCGGTTCGGGGAGACGAAGGGCGTGCCGGTCGCGGCGACGAGTGCGCCCTGGTCCGCAGCGATCGTGTCGAGCATCCTTCGCGTACGCTCCAGCTGCTCACCGGCCTCCGCGAGCGTGCGGCACGGCTGCGTCGCCGACTCGAGCTGGCAGGTGAGGTACTCGGGTGTGAGGCCGGATCCGCGCTCGTCGAGGATGCGCTGCCTCGTCTCGGCGCTCAGAGCGGCCGGGACGAGAGTCTGCTCGTCGAGCAGGACGAACTCCTCTTCGACGCCGAACCGGGCCACGGCGGCCCTAGTGATCGCGCAGCGCGGAGATGAGCTCGGCCTTGCGCTTGCGGCTGTAGCCGGTCAGACCGATCTCCTTCGCCCGCTCGCGCAGCTCGTCGACGGTCCAGTCCTCGTAGTCGCCGTGCTTTCCGCCGCGGCGACCGACCGTGCTGCGGCCGTCTCGTGCGGCCGCATTCGAGATGCGTGCGGCCTTCTCCTTCGAGGCGCCGTCGTCACGAAGCTCTTCGTACAGCTCCGGGTCCTTCAGCGAATTGTTCCTGCGTCCTGGCATGTCATCTGCTCCTTTCGCACGGCGGGAAGCTCCGAGTCAAGGCCCTCTGGGGTGGGCGGTGAACGGGTCTAGGTTGAGTCACCGTAGACGGGCGCTCCGCGCCCCAGAGAAGGGAAGACCGATGAACATCCTGCTGATCATCATCATCGTGGTCGCCATCATCCTGGCCATCACCGGGGGGCTCGTGCAGTCCCTGCAGTTCCTCCTGTGGGTCGGCCTGGTGCTGCTCGCCATCGCGGTCATCGCCTGGTTGATCCGAGCGATCTCCGGCAGCCGCACCCGCTGATCCGAGGAGTGAGGCCCGCCCAGGCGGGCCTCACTCCTTCAGGCGGACCTACTCCTTGAAGCCGTCCTTGATGTTCTCGCCCACGTTGTGGGCGGCATCCTTCACGTTCTCTCCGGCCTGCTTGGCCGACGCCTTGGTCTGATCCCCGCGACCCTCGGCCTCGAGGCTCTCGTTGTCGGTGGCCTTTCCGACCCCCTCCTTGATCTTTCCGCCGGCCTTCTCGGCTGCGTTCTTGATGTCGTCTGCTCCACTCATGGCGCGATTCCTTTCATCAGTCGATCAATGGACCACCACCGTCGCATGCCCTCTCGATCCTGCACACGGGATTGACAACGGCGACTGCGCGTGACAGCACCGCACCGACCGTCGACGTGGGCGCCGGCGGCGGCTAGCCTGGCCCCAGGCGGGTGGTCCTGCCCGCTCTCACCTCGGCTGCGGTCGACGAAGGAAGCGGTGGAACATGGACTCGATGATGATGGACGCCATGCGCTCGAACATGACGTCGATGCCGGACATGGCGGCGATGGACATGAGCGTCCTCCAGGCGTGCATGGATGCGTGCGCGGCCTGCGAGCAGGCGTGCACGGTGTGCTCGACGCAACTCATGGACTGCGCCCCGGCGTGCATGAACTGCGCCGACATGTGCAACACCATGATGCGGTCGATGATGCGGATGCAGGGGATGACTCCGGCGTCGATGATGGCGATGCTCGACGCCTGCATCGCGATGTGTCAGAACTGCATGGACGACTGCATGAAGCACGCCGACCACAGCGAGGTCTGCCGGATGTGCGCGCAGACCTGCAAGGACTGCATGGACGCCTGCATGGCCGTCAAGGACATGATGATGGCGGCCGCCTGAGGGGCGGCTTCTGCGTCGCCCCGATCAGACGAGTGCGACGTTGAACTGCGTTCGTCCGACGGCGAGCACGCCGTAGCGGGCGTGCAGCGCGACCGGAGTGCCCGCGGGCGCTTCGAGGGCGGCACCGGCTCCGTTCCATGCGGCGTGCGCCGAGCCGTCGAGTGCGCGCACGACGAGTTCGCCCGTCGAGGCATCCGCCTGCTCGACGATCGCATCGACCCATCCGGCCGGAGTGGCCGAGGCGATGCGCGCCTGGATCAGGTGCAGGGCGTGTCCCGGCGCGAACGACGAGCACGCGAAACCGTGTCGGCACATGCACGCGGAACGCTCACGCACCGAGAGGGGCGAAAGGTGGTTCAGCGGCGTGGACACGGTGGTCTCCTTCGTGAGCGGACGTTCCGGCAAGAGTAGGTCGGGTCCGCGGGAGAGTGAATCCCGGCCGACACGGGGTGAAACAAATCGGCGTAGACTCGCCGGGTGCTGTTGTCGAAGAGTGCTCCCCGGGTGACGGAGCGAGCGCGGAACGGAGCCGTAGGCGCATTCAGCGCCGCGGACAGAGGCTGACGATCGGCCGGAGGCGGAACACCCGCCCCCGGAGCCGAGTCGTACCCGGCATCCCTCCGATGCCGCCTCTTCCCTCTTCCTCTGTCGCGGTGTCCGCGACCCGTACGAAAGCACTGTTCCCATGCGTCCCATCGACGAGCGCACGCTGCGCGCCTCCTTCCTCAACGCCTCCCGCAAAGAGGTGTCCGATCTGACCCTGCCTCCCGGCTTCGCCGAGCTCGAGTTCGAGAAGCTCGACTACGTCGGCTGGGTCGACCCCAGGCTGCCTCGCCGCGCCTATGTCGTCACCTGGGTCGACGACGTCGCGACGGGCGTCTTCCTGCAGCGTGCCGAGCAGCGGGTCATCGCCCGCGCGCAGTGCTCCTGGTGCGAGGACGTCACGCTGCGCAACGACGTGCAGCTGTACGTCGCCCGCAAGGCAGGGCCTGCCGGTCGCAAGGGCGACACCATCGGCACCCTCGTCTGCACCGAGTTCGGATGCTCGCAGAACGTCCGCGTGCTGCCGCCGCTGGCGTACGACGGCTACGACAGGGAGCTGGCTCGCGAGCTCCGCATCCTGAAGCTGCAGGAGCACGTCGCGGCGTTCATCGCCGCCGTGCGGGGCTGACGCCTCACACGACGTCGATCCTCGCGACCGTCTCCTCGTCGTCGCACGCGCCGCCGACCCACAGCCGGACGGCGCCGGACTCGACCCGGCGCACGCCGTCGAGTCCGGTGAAGGCGAGGCGGTCGATCGGCACGTCGAAGGACACGATCTCTTCGGCACCGGGCGCGAGCGCGACCCGTCGGTAGCCCACCAGCTGGGCGAGCGGACGGGTCACGCTCGCGACCTCGTCGTGCGCGTAGAGCTGCACGACGTCGGTCGCCTCGACGTCGCCGGTGTTGCGCACCCGCACGGTGGCCCGCATGGTCTCCCCGGCGCTGACGGTCGAGGGCGCCGTCAGATCGTCGTAGGTGAACGTCGTGTAGCTGAGGCCGAAGCCGAAAGGCCGCACCGGCGTCGGGTCGGCGCTGGTCACATCCGTGCGCCCGCCGAGCACCGGATGCAGGTACGAATACGGCTGCGCACCCCCCGATCGGGGGAGCGAGACCGGCAGACGACCAGACGGGGCGACGCGTCCGCTCAAGAGCGCGGCCAGTGCGGGCGCGCCCTCCTCGCCGGGGAAGAACGTCTGCAGCACCGCCGCCGGCAGCGGACCGGTCGCCGCGGTCGTCGAGACCTCGGCATCGACCGCTCCGAGACCGACGAGGGTGCCGGCAGCGCCGGCCCGCGGGGGCAGCGCCCAGTCGAGCACGTACGGCCGCCCGGTCATCGCGATCAGGACGACGGGGGTGCCCGTCGCGAGGATCGCCTCGACGAGTGCGCGCTGGATGCCGGGGAGCTCCAGGTCCTCGACGTCGTTGCCCTCGCCGACCGTGCCGCGACCGAACAGCCCGGCGCGGTCGCCGACGACCACGATCGCGAGGTCCGCGGCGGCGGCGGTCTCGACGGCCGCGGGGATGCCCGATCGGTCGTCGCTCTCGACGTCGCATCCGGCAGCCGAGGTGATCTCCGCCCGGGGGAACTCCTCGCGGAGCGCGTCGACCACGGTCGGCAGGGCGATGCCGGCCGGAGTGCCGGGATGATGCGCGAGGACGTGGTTCACGAACGAGTAGCAGCCCATCAGCGCCTCGGTGCTGTCGGCGTTGGGACCGATGACCGCGATCCGCGACGATGTCGACGGGTCCAGCGGGAGGGAGCCGTCGTTGCTGAGCAGCACGACGGACTCCTCGGCGAGACGCCGTGCGAGGGCGCGGTGCTCGGCCGGGTCGAGGTCGATCGCCGTCGGAGGCGTGCTGAAGTCGGCATCCAGCAGTCCGAGCTCCTCCTTCTGAGCGAGCACGCGGCCGACCGCTCGATCGAGGATGTCGGGTGACAGCCGGCCGTCGCGGACCTGTTCCGCCAGGGTGACGTAGGCGTCGGGGGAGGGGAGCTCGACGTCGATGCCGGCGGTCAGCGCGAGCCGAGCGGCGTCGGCGGAATCGGCCGCGACCTTGTGCATGCTGCGCAGGAAGTCGACCGCGAAGTAGTCCGAGACGACGACGCCGTCGAACCCCCAGCGCTCACGCAGGACGCCGGTGAGGTACCGGGGGTCGGCGGTGACGGGAACGCCGTCGATGTCGACATAGGAATTCATCACGCTACGGGCGCCGCCCTCGCGGATCGCCATCTCGAACGGCGGCAGCAGCACGTCCTCGATCTCCCGCTGTCCGGCGCTCACGGGCGCGTGATTGCGTCCCGCCTTCGACGCCGAGTACCCGACGAAGTGCTTCAGCGTCGCATGGACGCCCTCGCTCTGGAGGCCCCGGATGTACGCGGTGCCGACGGTGCCCACGACCAGTGGATCCTCTGCGATGCACTCGTCGACCCGTCCCCAGCGGGGGTCCCGGATGACGTCGAGCACCGGAGCCAGACCCTGATGGATGCCGAGCGTGCGCATCGACGCGCCCACCGCGCGCCCGACCTCCTCCACGAGGTCCGGATCGAACGAGGCTCCCCAGGCGAGCGGGGTGGGGAAGGTCGCGGCCTTCCAGGCGGCCAGACCCGTCAGGCACTCCTCGTGCACGATGGCCGGGATGCCGAGTCTGGTCTCCTGCTGCAGCCGACGCTGCTCGGCCCACAGCCAGTCGGCTCGCTCGACCGGATCCACCGGCCGGGTGCCGTAGACGCGGGTGAGGTGGCCGATCCCATGCGCCGCGGCGTCTTCGTACCGGGTGGAGCTCTTCTTCTCGCCGGCCATCGGGGCGACGACCTCGTCGCCCTGGTCGACCCAGAAGCCGACGAGCTGCGCCTGCTTCTCGTCGAGGGTCATCCGCGCCAGGAGCGCCTCGACGCGGGGGGAGTGGCCGGCGGCGCCGGGGGACTGCGACATCATGTTCTCTTTCTCGATCTCGGGTGTCATCTGCGCGTGCGCACCGGTGTCAGCCCTTGACAGCACCGGTGAGCCCTCCCACGATGCGCCGCTCGAACAGGCTGAAGAAGATCAGCGCGGGGATCATCGACAGCGAGGTGAACGCGAGCACCTTGGCCGTGTCGACGGAGTACTGGGACGCGAACGACTGCACGCCGAGCGGCAGCGTGAACGCCGAGGCGTCGTTGAGGATGAACAGCGGCAGCAGATAGCCGTTCCAGCTGCCGATGAACGCCAGGATGCCGGTCGTGATCACCCCGGGGAGGGAGAGGGGCAGCACCATCCGCCAGAAGAAGCCGAGCCGGCTGCATCCGTCGATGAACGCCGCCTCCTGGATCTCATCCGGGATGGCACGGAGGAACGGGACGAGGATGATGATCGTGGTCGGCAGGGCGAAGGCGATCTGCGGCAGGATCACTCCGCCGAGGGAGTTCATCAGCCCGAGGCTGCGCACCACGATGTAGAGCGGGGTGATCGCGACGGTCAGCGGGAACATGAGGCCCGCGGCGAAGAATGCGTAGAGCACTCCGCGCCCCGCGAACCGGTATCTCGCCAGCACGTAGGCCGCCATCAGTCCAAGGGCCACGACGCCGACGGTGGTCGCGAGGGCGACGATCGTGGAGTTGAGCACCTGGCGCCAGAACACGCCGCCCGTGAGCACGTCGAGGTAGTTCCCGATCGCCCACGGGTCGGGGAGACCTGCGGGGTCGGTCGTGATCTGGGCGTTCGTGCGGAAGCCCCCGACGATGATGTACGCGATGGGCGCCAGCATCAGGCCGACCGCGATCAGCGCGACGAAGTACACCGCAGGGTTCGCCCACGGCAGTCGGGGCTTCGGGGCGCGCCCTGGGCGCTGGGTGACGAGCACCGAGGTGGCGGTCATCGGACGGACTCCTTCTCGAGTTCGGGGGCGACCTGCGGGTCGGGGGCTGTGCGTGAGCGTCGACGTCCGGACGAGCCTGTGAGCGCGCCCTCGGTGTCGCGGCGCAGCACGGCGCGCTGGTAGATCAGCGCGACGACGAGCGAGATGACGAACAGTACGACCGCGACCGCGTTGCCGTAGCCGAAGTTCCCGGCGTTCCGGCCCTCCGAGACCATGTAGGTGGCCATCGTCGAGGTGCCGGCGGTCGAGGCGATGTACTGCCCCCAGATGATGTAGACGAGGTCGAACAGCTGCAGCGAGCCGATGATCGAGAGGAACGCCCAGATGCGCAGGGTCGGCGCGAGCAGCGGCAGGGTGATCTGCCACTGGATCTGCCAGTACGACGCCCCGTCGATCGCCGCGGCCTCGTGCAGCTCCTCGGGGATGCCCTGGAGGCCTGCGAGGAAAAGAATGACGGCGAAGCCGACGTACTTCCACGTGATGATGGCCATCAGGGTCCAGATCGCGATGCCGGGGTCGGACAGCCAGTCGGTCGCGAGCGCACCGAGCCCGATCTTCTCCAGCAGCGCGTTGAAGGCGCCGTTGGTCTGGAGCATCAGGCTCCACCCCGTGCCCACCACGACCTCGGAGATCACGTACGGGATGAAGATCAGCACGCGGATCAGCGACTGCCCCCGCATCCGCCGGTTCAGCAGCAGAGCGAGGAGGATCGCCGCCGGACCCTGCAGCACGAGCGAGAGCACCAGGATGATGCCGTTGTGCGCGAGGGCGTCGTGGAACAGCGGGTCCTGGAGGATCGTCAGGTAGTTCTTCAGGCCGACGAACTCGGTCGGCGGACCGTACCCCTGCCAGCTGAAGAAGCCGTAGTACGCGGCCATCAGCACGGGGAAGATCACGAACGCGAGGAAGACGACCAGGGCGGGCCCGGCCAGAAGGATCACTTCCAGCCGGGCGACCGCCTCACGCCTTCGCCGCGGCATCCTGAACGGCCTTGACGATGTCCTCCGGGGTGCCCTGGCCCGAGAGCATGGTCACCACGGCGACGTTCAGCGCGTTGCCGACGTTCTGGCCGTAGACGGTGTCCAGCCACTGGGTCGCGTAGGGCGCCGCGTTGTAGGCCTCGAGGATGTCCTGCAGGTACGGCTCGGTGACCGCCTCCTGGGCGACCGTGTTGACCGGCGGCGCGTTGAACGCCTTGTAGTACTCGGTCTGCACGTCGGAGGTGCCGAGGTAGTTGAGGAAGTCGACGCAGGCGTCGGGGGCATCCACCGAGCACGAGTACCCGTCGACGCCGCCCATCATCGAACCGGGTTCGCCGTCACCGCCCTCGACCTCGGGGAACGGGAACCAGCTGAGGTCGGGCAGCGGCTTCTGGTCGGGGGTGAGCGAGCCGATCACGCCAGGGTTCCACGCGCCCATCAGCTCCATCCCGGCCTTGTGGTTGGCGATCAGGCCCGCCGAGCTGCCGGCGCCCTGCTGGGCGGTGGTCGTCAGGAAGCCGGCGTTGAACGGCTCGGTCGCCGCGAACGCCTCGAGGTCCTCGCCCGCGCGGATCCAGCAGTCGTCGCTGAAGTCCATCTCGTCTGCGGCCGTGGCGAGCGTGTCCGAGCTGCACTCGCGCAATGCGAACCAGTAGTACCAGTGCGCTGCCGGCCAGGCATCCTTCGCGCCGAGTGCGATCGGGTCGATGCCGGCCGCCTTCAGGGCCTCGGTCGCCTCCTCGAGCTCGTCGAGGGTGGTCGGGTTCTCGGTGATGCCCGCCTGGTCGAAGAGGTCCTGACTGTAGAAGAGTCCGCCGGGGAGCACGGCGACGGGCATCGCGTAGACCTTGTCGTCCAGGCTGCTCGCCGAGTATGCGGCATCCGGGATCTCGTCGGCCGCCGGGCCGTCGATCGCCTCGGTGAGGTCCTTGAGCTGGCCGGCCTTGACCATCGCCGCCATCTTGCCGCCGCCGCGCTGCAGGAAGATGTCGGGAGCGTCGCCGGAGTTCAGGGCGGTCTGCAGCTTGCCGTCGAGGTCCTCGTTCTGGATCGACTGGACCTCGATCGTGACACCGGGGTTGTCGGCCTCGAAGTCCGCGACCGTCTTCTCCCAGAACTCGACGCCGGGACCGGTCGTGGAGTTGTGCCAGAGCGTCATCGAGGTGTCGCCGCCGTCGCCGGTGCCTGACGAGTCCGCGGTGCAGCCCGAGAGCGCGAGCGCTCCGACGGCCAGCACCGTGACCGCGGAGGCGAGGGGGAGCCTTCTGCTGTTCATGTGATCGTTCTCCTCATCGAGTTGCGCGCCGCGTCACTGCGGGGCGCCTGCGGACACTCGGGGGTGAGACCGCAGTGGGATGCAGTCTTCTTCCGCTCGCGACGATCGTCAAACGTTTTCGAAAACAGTTTCCACGCGGGCACGCGCGCGGCTACGCTGACGTCCCATGGGGGCACGCACCACGATCCACGACGTCGCGAAAGCGGCAGGGGTGTCGGTGTCGACCGTCTCCAAAGCGGTGAACGGCCGGTACGGGATCGCCGACGCGACGGTCCAGCGCGTGCTGGATGCCGTCAAGCTGCTCGGCTACGAATCGAGCCTCGTGGCGAGCAGCATGCGAGCCAGGCGCACCGGGGTGATCGGGGTGCTGCTTGCGGACTTCGAGCCCTTCAGCGCCGAGATCCTGAAGGGGGTCGGCACGGCGGTGCACGACACGGCCTTCGACCTCCTCGCCTACAGCGGCTCGCACCTCGGCGCGGGCGACGGCTGGGAGCGCCGGTCTCTGAGCAGACTGTCCGGGACTCTGATCGACGCGGCCATCATGGTGACCCCCACCGTTGTCAGTGCAGGCACCGAGATCCCGGTCGTGGCGATCGACCCGCACACCGGGCGGGCCGACCTCCCCACGGTGGAGTCCGACAGCTTCGGAGGCGCGCTCGCCGCGACCAGGCACCTGATCGAACTCGGGCACCGGCGGATCGGCTTCCTCGCCGGGCGGCCGGACCTGCGATCGGCGGGCCTGCGCGACGCGGGCTACCGACGTGCGCTCTCCGATGCGGGGATCCCGCTCGATCCCGCGCTCGTCGGGATCGGCCGATACGAGCTGGAGGCGACGCGCGCCTCAGCCCATGCGATGCTGAGCGCCGGGTCCCGGCCGACAGCGATCTTCGCGGCGAACGATCTGTCGGCGATCGCCGTGATCGACGTCGCGCACGAGCTGGGGCTGCGGGTGCCGGACGACCTGTCGGTGATCGGATTCGACGACGTCCCCGAGGCCACCAGGCGGGCGCTGCCGCTGACGACGATCCAGCAGCCGATGCGCCGGCTCGGAGCGGTCGCGGCGGAGATGGTCTTCACGCTGCTCGCCGGCGGCGAGATCGACGAGTTGAACGTCATCCTGCCGACCAGGCTCGTGGTGCGGGCTACGACCGCCGCGCCGCCGCGGTGACCGTGCGGACGTGCCGCCAGGCGGCATCCGACAGCTCCTCCGACAACCGAGCGAACTCCGCGAAGCTGCGTCCGCCTGGCCAGTCCGCCGGGAGCATCGACGGCGGGAGTCCGGGGTCGACGTACGGCAGCACCCGCCAGCCGTCGATCAGCTGCACATAGGCGGCGAACGGCGAGGAGGGGAGCGTCGCGATCGACGCCTGGAACCTCAGGTGCTCGGCACGCAGCTCGTCGAGGTCCCACCAGGCGGCCGCGGCTTCGGGGAGCGGCACGGGCGTCGACGGCGTGGACGCGGCGAACAGCGTCACCCAGGCTCGCGCGTCGAGGTCGGCGACGATCTCCTCGACTTCTCCGTGCAGGTGCCAGGGGCAGATCCACAGTGCGGGGGAGACGACCCCGGCGCCGATCCACTGCAGGCGTCGACGCAGCTGGTGTCGGACGCTCCGAGCGCTCTCGGGGATCGAGAAGGAGATGAGACACCAGCCGTCGGCATCCGACATCTCCCGCATCCGGAAGATGCGGCGATCGCCGCGCTCGAGCATGGCGACGGCGTTCGGATTCAGTCGGTAGCCGGCGGCGGGTCCGCGCTCGGCCAGCAGCAGGCCCTTCTGCTTGAGGCGTGCGATCCCGGTGCGCGCGGGACCTGCAGGGATGCCGAGGTCCCCGGCCAGCGTCACCAGATCCGCTGCGGAGATCCAGCCGTTGAGCGGGCGCAGGTACAGACCGACCAGCGTGCGCAGCAGGGAGGCCGTGCTGCCGGGGCGTGCATCGATGTCGTCGAGCACGGTGCCGGACTCGAGCACGGTGCCGGACTCGAGCACGGTGCCGGACTCGGTCACCTCCGTGCGGTCAGTCGTCATGCGAGAGCAGGGCGTCCCGCACGGCGAGCACCCCGGTGAGGGTCTCGAGGTGCGAGGTGCTGAGGGGCGAGAGCCCGAGCCGGATGCCGTCGGGGAAGCGGAAGTCGGGAATGATCCCCTCGCCCCAGAGGCGCTGCGTCACCGCGCGGAAGTCCGGGTGGCCGATGGTGACGTGACCGCCGCGCTGCACGGCGTCGCGCGGGCTCAGCATCCGGACCCCGAGAGGGGCGAGCACCTCGTCGTACGCCCGCACTGCGAAGTCGGTGAGCGAGAGGGACTTCTCACGGATCTCTTCGACGGTGGCCCGCTCGATCAGGTCGAGCATCCCCTGCATGGCGATCATCGAGGTCACGGGCGGGGTGCCGCTCAGGAGCTGACGGATATCGGCGGCCGGCACGTACTCCTGGCCCATCGCGAAGATGTCGGCGGCGCTCCACCACCCGTGGATCGGCTGTCGCAGCAGCCCCTGGTGCTCGCGTCGCAGATAGGCGAACGCGGGGAGCCAGGGCCGCCATTGAGGTACTTGTACGTGCATCCGACCGCCATGTCGACGCCCCAGGCATCGAGCTGCATCGGGATGATCCCCGCCGAGTGGCAGAGGTCCCACATCATCAGAGCGCCGGCGTCGCGCGCTGCGGCCGTGATCGCGGGCATGTCCGCGAGGGCGCCGGAGCGGTAGTCGACGTGGCTGAGCGAGACGAGGGCCGTCTTCTCCGACACCACGGCCTCGACGTCGGCGAGCTGCACGCCGAGCACCGGGTCGGGCTCGATCCAGCGCACGGTCATCCCGGTCTCGGCGGCGACGCCGTCGGCCAGGAAGCGGTCGGTGGGGAAGTTGCCCGCCTCGATCACGAGTTCGGTGCGAGACGGGTCGGCCGTCGCCGCGGCGCGCATGAGCTTGTAGATCAGGACGCTGGTGGAGTCCGCGACCACGGTCTGACCGGCTGCGGCGCCGAGCGTGAGGCGCCCGATGCGGTCGCCGAGCTCCATCGGCAGCGCCATCCACTGCTCGTCCCACGACCGGATCAGCCGGGTGCCCCAGTCGTCGCGCACGAAGGCGGCGAGCTTCTCGGGAGTGTCCCTCAGGGGTCGGCCGAGCGAGTTGCCGTCGAGATAGGCGCGCACGCCCGGTGCGTCGGCGAAGGCCTTGAGGTGGGTGCGCAGCGGATCGGCCGCGTCGAGCGCCTGGGCGAGGTCGACGAGCCTGCGATCGATGGTGGCGGTGGCGGTCTCGGTGGACGTGGCGGTGGACGTGGCGGTCTCGGGAGAGTCGGTCATGTCAAGCCTTCGGATCGGCGCTGGTCAGCGGTCGGGCGAGTGTCGGGTCGGCGTCGGTGCCGGGGAGGCACAGCAGCAGTGCGCCGGGGTCGAGAGGATTCTGCGGGGCGAGAGCGCGGAGCAGGTCCGTGCCGGTGACTCCCGCTTCTCGGAGAGCGGCGAGCTCGGCGGAGTTCAGGCCGACCGGCGTCGGGCCGTTGCCCATGTCGGTCCCGTAGAGCAGAGTCCCACCGGCCTCATGGAAGCGGCGGACGTTGTCGACGGCGACAGTCCGCTCCTCGCTGCCGGCGTCGTGGATCGCGAGAGTCGAGACCCAGGCGACGGATGCCGCCTGCTGCGCGATCGCGTCGTCGTCGAGGCGCTCGGTGAAGGGCGCGTGAGCGAGCCGGGTGGCCCCGAGGCGTGCGGCGCGCTGTGCCTCGCCCGCACCTTCGGCGTGGGCCACGACCGCGAGTCGGCGTCCGGCTGCGGCAGTGACGACCGCGCGGAACAGGTCATCGGCGAAGACCGGACCGGCAGTGGCGTTGCTCGCGACCTTGATGCAGGATGCTCCGGCATCCGCCATCTCGGTGACGGCGGCGTGCGCCATCTCGGCGTTCGCGATTTCGCGGAAGGAGCCCGCCGGTGCCCAGTCGCGGTCTGAGGGGTAGCCACCGATCGGGGTGAGGAACGCGCCGGCGAACTCGACCACGACCGCGTGCGTGGTCGAAAACGCATCGGAAAGCGGCGATTCGGATGTCTTCTTGACCACGCCAGGGTGGGTGGGTGCGTTTGTGACCACGCCAAGATGCGCGGGTGTGCTTTCGACCGCGCCAGGGTGCACGGGGGCGCGTTCGACCGCATGCAACTGCGCGGCGAGCCCGGCGATGACGGTTGGGTTCGCGCCGAGATCGAGCACTCGGCCGAGTGTCGACGAGCCGAGCAGCGCGTGGTCGACCAGCTGCAGGTGCACGTGGTGGTCGGTGAACCCGCCGACGATCACACCGTCGAGGCGCGGCGTTCCGGGAGCGGGGCGCTCGTCGCGCACAAGCATCCGCTGACCCCCCTGCATGAGGAGGCCGTCGCGCCATCCTTCGCCGTCGAAGAAGGTCGCCGCCTGCATCAGCTGCCGATCTCGGTGCGCACGGTATAGAGCTCCGGGAAGAACGTCAGGTCGAGGGCGCGCTGCAGGAACCCGACTCCGCTCGAGCCGCCGGTGCCGACCTTCATGCCGATCGTCCGCGCCACGGTCTTCAGGTGACGGAAGCGCCAGAACTGGAAGTTGTCCTCGAGATCGACGAGGTCTTCGCAGGCTTCGTAGAGGTCCCAGTGCTGCTGGTGGTTCTGGTAGATCTCTCGGATCGCGGGTACGAGTTCCGGCGTCTCGCGATACGGGAGGCGCACGTCGCGGTCGAGGATCTCGGTCGGGATCGGCAGCCCACGACGGGAGGCGTAGCGCAGGAACTCGTCGTAGAGCGTCGGCTTGTGCCATTCGGCGGTGAGCAGGGCGAGGTTGGCGGGGTGGTCGCCGAAGACACTGAGCATCTTCTCGTTCTTGTTGCCGAGCGCGAACTCGACCGCCCGGTACTGCACCGACTGGAAGCCGGAGGAGTTGCCGAGAGCGCCGCGGAACTGCGCGTACTCGGTCGGGGTGAGGGTCGCGAGGATCGCCCACTGCTGGGTCATGACGTCCTGGATGCGCTTGACGCGCGCGACTCGTTTGAGCGCCTCTCGCAGGTCGTCGCTCGCGAGCAGCTCGCGCGCGGACGACAGCTCGTGCAGCAGCTGCTTCAGCCAGAGCTCGGTGGTCTGGTGCTGGATGATGAACAGCAGCTCATCGTGATGCTCGGGGACGCTGACCGGATGCTGCGCCGTGAGCAGCTGGTCCAGCGACAGGTACGAGCCGTACGTCATGCGTCCGGACAGATCGGTGACGATGCCGGCCTCGAGCTCGCGCTCGTTCTTCTCGGTGGTCATGGGTCGCTTCCTGTCGTGGCGGACAGGAGAAACATATAACAATCGTGGCGACCGTCACAATAGTGACATATCCCGCTGATGCTTCTTCACGGAGGCGCGCTCGCCGCCGAGGTCAGAGCCTCGGCGTGCGCGGGGGAGGTGTCCGTCGCTCCCCGGGCGAGCCGATCGCCTCGAAGCCGGTCGCGAGACGCAGCAATGCTGAGTCGTCGTAGGCGCGACCCGCGAACGTCAGTCCGATCGGCATGCCGATGTCGGACATGAGTCCCATCGGCACGGTCACGGTCGGGATGCCGAGGTGCCGCACGGTCAGGTTGCCGTTCGCGATCCAGGTGCCGTTGCGCCACCCGAGGTCGGCCGATGCCTCGTTCACGTCCATGTCCGCCGGGCCGACGTCGGCGACCGCGGGGAACGCGACCGCATCGAGCTCGAGCTCGTCCATCCAGTTCTCGAGGTCGATGCGACGTGTCTTCTCGAGCCCGAGCAGACCGTCGGGGAGCTCGGGCATGTCCTCGATGCGGGCGGCGGGATTCTCGCGCACCCAGTCCGGGTATTCGGCGATGTCGTCGTCGAAACCGGTGTAGCGGTCGGGGAGCGCGCCCGCCGGATGCGGGAAGATCGCGGCTCCATCGACGTCGGCGAGGCTGCGGAGGCGCGGGTCGCCGTTCGCCTGCAGGAAGTCCTCCCACGCCCAGGCCGACAGATCGATGATCTCGCGGTGCAGATACTCCGCCGACACCAGGCCGCGGGTCGCGATCGTCGGTGCGCCAGGTCGGTCGCCCTCATAGCGCGACACCACGGGGAAGTCCACCTCGACCACAATGGCGCCGGCGGCCTCGAGGTCTCGACGGGCCGCGGTCCAGCGCTCGATCACGGAGGGCCGCGTCTCGATGCGCTGACCGGTCGGGCCGCCGATGCCCGGTGCGTCGGCCGTGCCGGCATCCGGGTCGGCGTTGATGTACATGCGCGGGATGCCGATGCGGGCGCCGCGAAGGGCGCTCGCCGCATCGCTCGAGAGTGCCGGGTAGGACTCCGGTCGCACCGCCGAGGCTGCGGGAAGGGCGACCCACGGCTGGGCGCGCCAGAAGTCGCCGCGCACCTCGGCGTCGTCCGCGACGATCACGTCGAGCACCTCGAGTAGGTCGGCCATCGTGCGGGTATGCGGCACCACGACATCCATGGTGGGCACGAGGGGCCAGTTGCCGCGGGTCGAGATCACGCCGCGTGAGGGGGTGTACGCGCAGAGGGCGTTGTTCGTGGCGGGCCCACGTCCGCTCGACCAGGTCTCCTCTCCCAGGCCGAAGGCGCCGAAGCTCGCGGCCGTCGCCGTTCCCGAGCCGTTCGAGGAGCCGGAGGCGAACGGCGCTGTGAGGAAGTCCGCGTTGTACGGGCTCTCGGCTCGTCCGTAGACACCGCGCTGCATGCCTCCGTTGGCCATCGGGGGCATGTTCGTCAGACCGAGGCAGATCGCTCCGCCCGCCCGCAGGCGCTCGACCGTGAACGCATCACGCTGCGCGACCAGTTCGGCGAATGCCGGGCTGCCGGCTGCCGCAGTCAGGCCGCGCACGAGGTAGCTGTCCTTCGCGGTGTAGGGGATGCCGTCGAGCGGCCCCAGCGTCTCGCCGCGTGCGCGGCGGGCATCCGATGCGTGGGCTTCTGCGCGCGCATCGGGGTTGAGGACGACCACGGCGTTCAGAGCCGTCTCCGTCTCCGACCCGTCGTACGCGGCGATGCGGGCGAGGTAGGCGTCGACCAGCTCGACGGCGGTCGTCGTGCCGTCTTCGAGTGCCCGTCGCAGATCGGCGATGGAGGCTTCGACCACGTCGATCATGCGGATGCCCCCAGGCTCGGCTGCTGCTGGGTGATGCAGTGGATTCCGCCGCCGCGATCGAAGAGCGGACGTGCGTCGACGGTGACGACCCTGCGACCCGGATAGGCGTCGGAGAGGATCGCCCGCGCTGTGGCATCCGCCTGCTCGTCGCCGAACCCGCAGGCCACGACGCCGTCGTTCGTTACGAGGTGGTTGACGTAGCTCCAGTCGACGAACCCCTCGCCGTCGCGCAGGGTCGGCGGCGCAGGCAGGTCGATGACCTCGAAGGGGCGGCCCGCTGCGTCCGTCTGCTGTCCGAGGTGTGCACGGAGCTCCTGCGACACGGCGTGATCGGGGTGATCGGGGTTCTGCTGGTCGTGCAGCAGCAGGCGTCCCGGCGCGGCGATCGTTGCGACGATGTCGACGTGCCCGTTCGTGCCGAAGTCGTCGTAGTCGCGCGTGAGTCCGCGGGGCAACCACACAGCGGTGGTGGCCCCGAGCGTCCTGGCCATCTCGGCCTCGACCCGCGCCCTGTCGGCGTAGGGGTTGCGGCGGGGATCGAGCTGCACCGTCTCGGTGAGGAGCACGGTGCCCTCGCCGTCGACGTGGATGCCGCCCCCCTCGTTGACGAGCGTCGAGCTCACCAGCTCGGCGCCGACGGCCGCGGCGATGATCCGGGCGTGCTGCGCGGCCTTCTGCCACTGCGCCCAGGCGGGCGCGCCCCAGCCGTTGAAGATCCAGTCGACCGCGCCCAGGACGTCGGGTCGCTCGACGTCGACCACGAACGTGGGGCCGGAGTCCCGCATCCAGAACTCGTCGACGGGCGCCTCGACGATGTCGATGCTGCGGCTCAGCATGCGGCGCGCGCGGGAGATCTCGGCGGGATCGACGATCATCGTGACCGGTTCGAAATCGGCGACGGCGTGGGCGACGGACGTCCAGGTGTCGTAGCCCTCCTCGCGCTCGGCGGCCGACTCGCCCAGCGTCGGGCCCTCGGCGGGGAACGCCATCCAGGTGCGGTCGTGGGGTGCGGTCTCGGCGGGCATGTGCCAGGCCATGATTGTCTCCTCGCTGCTGATCGCGACCTCGAGGATGAGGAACCGTGTTCGCTATTGAACAGGTGATCAACGAGTGATACGGTAACCCCTGATGGAGACCACGTCAAGAGCAGCCGCACCGCGCCGGCTGCCGCCCGAAGAGCGAGAGCGCTCGATCCTGCGGGGCGCCGTCGACCTCGCCGGCGAGAGCGGGCTCGAGGCGCTGACCGTGCGTGCGGTCGCCGCGAAGGTCGGTGTCACCCCGGCCCTCGTCGCGCACTACCGGCCGGTGATGGAGTCCTTCGTCGCCGAGGTGTTCACCGAGATCGTCGCCGCGGAGCGCGACGAGGTCATCGCCTCGTACGACCCCGACGTCGACCTGCGCACCAATCTGCTGCGGCTGATCGAGACGCTGCTCGACGACTCCCGCGACGACGTCGCCATGGTGTGGGTGCAGTCCTGGGCGCTCGGCGCACGCAACGAGGCTCTCGGCGAGCGGGTCCGCGTGGAGATGGACCTCTGGCACAGCGCGCTCGAGGACCTGATCGCCCGCGCGATCGCCGAGGATTCGAGGGTTCGGGTCGACCCTGGGTCATCCGCCTGGATGCTGCTGGCCATGGTCGACGGGATGAGCGCGCACTCCCTGGTGCACTGGGCGCCGCGCGACCGCGCCGATCTCGCCAGACGCACACTCGCCGCCGTGCTCGACGCACCGGCCGCACGCACACCGACATCGCTCGCAGAATCTCACAGTTAAGGACAGCTCATGGGAGCAGAACGCATGCACGCCGCCTCGGCCGAATCGACGGCGATCGTCGACGCGGTGCTCGACTACTCACGACGTCGCATGCTCGCGGCCGACGTGCCGCTCGACAAGCCGCAGACTCCGGCCGAGCTCAACCGGCTGGTCGGCGCCACCATCACCGATGCGGGTCTCGGATCGCAGCGTGCTCTGAGCGTGTTCGAGCACATCCTCGCGCCTGCATGCCTGACGACCAGTCACCCGCTGTACCTGTCGTTCATCCCGACCGCGCCGACGATGGCCGCGATCGCGTTCGACCTCGTCGTCTCGGCATCCGGGCTCTACGGAGGCAGCTGGCTCGAAGGTGCGGGTGCGGTGCACGCCGAGAACGAGGTGCTGTCGTTCCTCGCCGCGGAGTTCGGGCTGCCGGACACCGCCGGCGGAGTGTTCGTGCAGGGTGGCACGATCGGCAACCTCTCCGCGCTGGTCGCGGCTCGCGAGGCCGCCAAGGCGAAGCTGCTCGAGGCCGGCAAGGAGCTCCCGCGGCGCTGGAAGATCGTCTGCAGCGTCGAGGCGCACTCGTCGAACAAGTCCGCGGCGAAGGTCATGGATGCCGACGTTCTCCTCGTGCCGGCAGGACCCGACGGGGTGCTGCGAGCGGATGCCGTGCGCGAGGCGCTCGCCGAACACGGCGACGAGATCTGCGCGGTCGTCGCGACCGGCGGGTCGACCAACTTCGGCATCGTCGACGACATCGCAGGCATCGCCGCCCTCAAGGACGAATTCGACTTCTGGCTGCACATCGACGGCGCGTACGGCCTCACCGCAATGCTCGCGCCTGAGGCGCGGGGCATCTTCGCGGGCGTCGAGCGCGCGGACTCGGTGATCGTCGATCCGCACAAGTGGCTCTTCGCGCCCTTCGACTGCTGCGCGCTGATCTATCGCGACCCGGATGCCGGACGCCGCGCGCACACGCAGCACGCCGAGTACCTCGACACCCTCACCGACGGCGACGACTTCAGCCCGTCGGACTACTCGATCCAGCTGACGCGCCGGCCGCGAGGACTGCCGTTGTGGTTCTCGCTCGCCACATATGGAGTGACCGCGTACCGCGAGGCCGTCAGCTCGACGATCGCGCTGACGAAGCGGATCGCGGCCGAGATCGCCGCCCGCCCCGAGCTGCGACTGGTGCGCGACCCGCAGCTGTCGGTCGTCGTGTTCGAACGTGACGGATGGGAGAGAGCCGACTACGACCGCTGGTCCGACGAGCTCCTCGACTCGCAGCGCGCGTTCGTCGTGCCGAGCTCGCACGCGGGGCGCCCGAACACCCGCTTCGCGATCCTCAATCCGCTCACGACCTTCGAGGACCTCACCGGCATCCTCGACACCATGAAGTAGACCGGCTCGGTCCGGCGCCCGATCTGCACACGTTGCCCCGTTTCGCACACTTCTCGCGAGGCATCCGTTGCCGAACGGGACATCGTGTGCAGACCGGGACGGGTAGACCGGGCCGGTCGGACAAGCCGGCTGGGACGGGCCTCACCGGGTCGTATGGGCGTCCAGGAAGTCGATCGTCTGCTGCAGCGCCGTCCGGGCATCCGGCATGTCGAGATGGAACTGGTACTCGTGCGGAAGCTCGGGTTCGTGCGACGCCGGCCAGAACAGGGTCGTGACGTCGACCCCGAGAGCTTCCAGCCGCTTCGCCATCGGGATCGACTGCAGCCAGGTCAGGCCGTCGCCGTTACCGCCCGAGATGTAGGTGGTCGGGAAGTCCTCCGTCACCCAGTCGATCGTCGACATGGTGGCCCCGGTCGAGCCCTCGGCCCAGGTCTTGGTGCCTGCATACGCCCACATCGAGGTCTTGAGTCCCCAACCGACGACCCCGTCGAGGGCGGCGAGGGCGGCGAGATCGTACACACCGCAATTGAGCACGGTCGCCGCGACCTGCTCGGCCTTCAGCGCCGGCTTGACGTCCATGATCTCCGCGTACTCGGGGTTCGTGATGAGGGTGGCCATCTGGCTCGCGAGCTGCCCGCCGGCCGAATCGCCCGCCAGCACGATCTGGTCCGGATCCACGCCCAGCTCCGCCGCGTGCTCGTCGATGTAGGCGAGCGCGTCGTTGAGCTGATGCACGGCCAGCGGGTACACGCCCTCCGGGCCGATCGTGTAGTTGAGGCCGATGGTCGTGTATCCCTCGGCGGCGAGGATGCGCAGGTAGGGGTCGACGTTCTCCTTCTCGCCCGAGATCCACGCTCCGCCGTGGATCCAGACGACGGTCGGCAGAGGCCCGGATGCGGATGCCGGCGTGAAGACGTCCATCGTCGTGTCTGCGCCGCCGTCGGCGTACGCGACGTCGAGCTGCTCGGTGAGCTTCGTATCGGGGACGTGCTTCTCCATCTCGGCGGCGGTCTCGTCACCGCCCTTGGTGAACACAGCGCGGATCAGCATCGCCGAGGGCCACGGAGTGAGTGCTCCGATGACCGCCACGACGCCGGCGACGAGGAGGACTGTTCCGACCGCCACCTTCGTGCGGTGCCACGGTCGGCGAGCTCTCTTCGGACGGACGGATTCGTCTTCGTGCGCGCTCGTGGTCATGGAAACCCCTCTCCGCGCAACATCTTGGCAGTATTCCGGTCGGTGGCGTCGAGTCGGCGTCGAGTCGGCATCCTCGTCGCTCGCTGAGTCAGCGCCGATCCGGCACGTATTCGGCCGGCCGGGCGTGCGGTCAGTCTGCCGTCAGCCCGGCGACGATGCGGTCTGTCGCGTACTCGAACGCCGCGTCCACGTCGCCGCCCAGTCGGAAGGCTCCGGCGAGCTCCATCTGCAGGAATCCGGTCGCCCAGGCGGTGAAGAGCCGAGCGGCGTCGAGCGCGCGCTCGGGCCCGACGAGGTCGTCGCACGCCCGCAGCACCGCTGCGGACGCCCGGTGCAGGGCATCCTCGGGCGCGGACCCCGAGAACAGCAGTCGGAACGCCTCTGGATGCTCGCGCGCGAAAGACCGGTACGCGACGGCGAGACCGGAGAGGTCGTCGCCCGCGGCGTCCAGGCGACTCGTCAGCATGTCGGCGGAGGCCTCTGCGACGGCGGACAGCAGGGCTTCCCGGTCGCGGATCCGCTTGTACAGCGAGGGTGCCCGCACGCCGACGCGCTCGGCGACGGCCTGCATTGTGAGGCCGGAGGGCCCGGCGGATTCGAGGATGTCGCGGCCGGCGTCGACGATCGCGGTCAGCGAGGTTCGTTCAGGGGTCGGCATCCGGGCATTCCTCCATGGCTATTGACAATAGCTATGATAGCTACGTAACGTAGCCATCATAGACCACCGTGAAAGGGACGACCATGGAACTCGCACCGCACCTGCACCGACTCGGCAACGACGTCGTCGCGTCGTACCTGATCGATCTCCCCGAAGGGATCACGCTCGTCGACGCAGGCCTTCCCGGCCACTGGCACGACCTGCACCGGACGCTCACGGAACTCGGTCGTTCGGTCTCCGACATCCGCGGTCTCGTGCTCACCCACGGTGACGGCGACCATATCGGCTTCGCCGAGCGACTCCGCAGCGAGGCGGAGGTGCCGGTGTTCGTGCACGGCGACGATGCGCACCGGGTGCGCACGGGGGAGAAGCCGAAGACGGCGATGGGGCCTGCGCGCATCGGACCGACGCTCGGGTTCTTCGCGTACGGCCTGCGCAAGAACGCGCTGCGCACGCGGCACGTGTCGGAAGTCGTGACCGTCGTCGACGGCCAGGTGCTCGACCTCCCCGGATCGCCGGTCGTGATCGGGATGCCGGGTCACTCGCCCGGCAGCATCGCCGTGCACATCCCGGCGGTGGAGGCGGTCTTCGTCGGCGACGCCCTGACCACGCGGCATGTGCTGACGGGCCGCCGAGGTCCGCAGCCCGCGCCGTTCACGGATGAACCGGACGACGCCGACGCGTCTCTCGACCGCCTGGCCGCTGTGTCCGCATCCTGGGTCCTCCCCGGCCACGGAGCTCCGTGGCAGGGTTCGCCCTCCGACATCGCCACGGCCGTGCGGGCAGCGGGTCAGCGCGCCGCGAGCTAGCCGGCCACAGGGCTGGCCGGCCGCACGGCTAGCGCGCCGCAAGCTAGCGCGCCGCGAGCTAGCGCGCCGCGAGCACCGAGGACGTGTCGCTGATCGTGATCTGCGGCGGGTAGAGACCCATCACCTGCATCGCCGCCGCGTGGTTCTCGGCTGTCGATCCGGCGCAGGCGTCGGCCGCGATCGTCACATGCGCACCGGCATCCGCGGCCGCGAGGGCGGTCGAGATCACGCAGCAGTCGGTCGAGACGCCGGCGAGCACGATCCTCGCGCCATGCCCCACGATCGCCTCGATCTCCGGGCCCCACTTGCCGAACGTCGGCAGATCGAGGGTGGGGTGCGGCGACAGGCCGATGGCCTCCGGCACCAGGTCGAACAGCGGATCGGTCGGCGGCTGGTCCGCGAAGGGCCACGCGGCGAAGTAGGCGCCCCACGAGGTCGAGCGATCGGCGGTCGGCATCCAGCGCGTCACGAGCACGCGGTCGCCGAATGCGTCGGCGAGCTTGCGGATGCGATGGATCGCCTCGCCGAAGAAGGGCGAGCCCCAGGCGGAATCGGGCGAGGCGAAGATGGCCTGCGGGTCGATCACGACCAGCCAGGGGCTCTCGCTCACGCCGCTGCCTCCTGCGCGTGGATCCGGCGGGCTCTGGCGAACCACGTCACGACGAACGACAGCACCAGCGCGAAGAAGACGCCGAGGTTCGCATAGGCCCAGTCTCCGTCGACGCCGCCGACGAGCCCGAGGAGGTAGCCCTGCCAGTTGTTCCAGGGCGCAGCATCCGCGAACCCGTTGAGCACGAAGCCCCAGCCGATGACGCTCGCGACCACCATGGTGCCGATCGAGATCCAGTCCCACGCGCCGTAGCGGCCGCGGCTGTCGAAGAGTGCCTCGTCGTCGTAGTCCTTCTTACGACGCAGGATGTCGGCGATCAGGATGCCGGCCCACGAGGCGAGCGGCACGCCGAGCGTGATGAGGAAGCTCTGGAACGGGCCGAGGAAGTCCGTCGCGAAGAACACCACGTAGATCGTGCCGATCGTGAGGATCACGCCGTCGATCGCCGCCGCGGACGGGCGGGGGATGCGGATGCCGAGGCTCAGCAGTGTGAGGCCCGAGGAGTAGATACCGAGCACTGCGCCGGAGACGAGCGCCAGCACGGCGGTGAGGAGGAAGGGGACGAGTACCCAGAGCGGGAGGATGGCCGCGAGAGCCCCGATCGGGTCGGCTTGCACCGCGGCGAAGAGGTCATCGTTCGATCCGGCGAGCAGCAGACCGAAGACGACGAGGATCACCGGGGCGACCGAGCCGCCGATCGTGTTCCACAGGACGATCGCACCGTCGGATGCGGTGCGCTTCTGATACCGCGACCAGTCGGCGGCGATGTTGATCCAGCCGAGGCCGAAACCGGTCATGACCATCACGAGCGCGCCCGTGACCTGTCCGATCCCGCCGTCCGGACGGGCCATCACGGCCGCCAGGTCGATGCTGGGCGCGGCGAGGATGATGTAGAGCACCGTCACGATGCCGGTGACCCAGGTGAGCACCGACTGCAGCTTCATGATCGTGTGATAGCCGAGCACGGATGCCGCGACGATGAGCGCGGCGACGATCACGGTGGCGGTGATCTTCAGCGCGATGCTGTCGCCGTCGCCGCCGAGCTGCGTGATGACGGTGGCTGTGGCGAGCACGGCCATGATCGCGAGGAACGTCTCCCAGCCGATCGACGTCAGCCAGGACACGATTCCTGGCACTTTCTGGCCGTGCACCCCGAACGCCGCGCGGGACAGCACCATGGTCGGTGCGGATCCGCGCTTGCCGGCGATCGCGATGAGCCCGCAGAGCAGGAAGGACACGACGATGCCGATGACCGACACGATCGTCGCCTGCCAGAACGAGATGCCGAAGCCGAGCACGAACGACCCGTACGACATCCCGAACACCGACACGTTGGCCGCGAACCACGGCCAGAAGAGGTCGCTCGGCTTCGCGGTGCGCTCGGATTCGGGGATGATCTCGATGCCCGCGCGCTCGATGAGAGCAGGCTTGATGTCCGTCATGCCATCATCCTGGCACTGCCTGGGCCCCGTGAGGGCTCCCCGAGGGTTCAGCCCGCGAAGAAAGCTCCGGCGACGCGGGTGAGGTCGTGCAGGTCGGAGACCCCGGCGAGCTCCCGTGCGGAGTGCATCGACAGGATCGGGATGCCGACGTCGACCGTGCGGATGCCGAGACGCGTGGCCGTGATCGGGCCGATCGTCGACCCGCACGGCACGTTGTTGTTCGACACGAATTCCTGGGTCACCACGTCGGCGGACTCGCACCACGAGCGCCAGGCGGCGGAGCCGACGGCATCCGTCGCGTAGCGCTGGTTGGCGTTGAGCTTGAGGATGGGCCCCGAACCGAGCACCGGCTGCACCACGGGGTCGTGCTTGTGCACGTAGTTCGGGTGCACGGAGTGGCCGACGTCGCTGGACAGGCACCACGACGCGGCGAGGGCGCGTCGACGCTCGGACGCATCGGCGCCCAGGGCGTCGTAGACCCGACCCAGGATGTCTTCGAGGAACGGGCCGCCCGCGCCGGAGCGGGAGTTCGAGCCCAGTTCCTCGTGGTCGAAGGCGGCGAGGATCGCGATCGGTCCGCCGGCGGCGGTGTCGATCGTCTCGAGCGCGACGACGCCGGCGTGCACCGAAGCCAGGTCGTCGAGGCGACCCGAGGCGAAGAACGCGCGGTCCTTGCCGAAGATCGCGCCGCGCGCCGTGTCGGCGATCACGACGTCGTAGCCGCGGACGTCGGATGCCGAGACTCCGGCCGACCCGGCCAGCTCGGCCAGGATGTCCTCCTGGGTCGGGTCGCCGAGGCCCCACACCGGCTGCGTCTGGAACTGCTTGTCGAGCGCGAGGCCCGTGTTCGCCTCCCGGTCGAGGTGGATCGCGAGCTGGGGAAGGCGCAGCAGGGCTCCAGTGTCGGCGAGCACCACGCGTCCGTCAGCGAGAGCCAGTCGTCCGGCGAGGCGCAGCTCGCGGTCGAGCCACGAGCTCAGCAGCGGACCGCCGTAGACCTCGACGGCAGCCTGCAGCCAGCCCTTCGAACCGGTCGTGGGCTGCGGCTTGAGCTTGAATCCGGGGGAGTCGGTGTGGGCCCCGAAGATGTGCGCGGGCGTCAGTGCGGTGGCATCCGCCGGCACGGTCCACGCGATAGCTGCGCCGTCGCGCACGACGACATAGCGGCCTCCCGGCGTGACCTCCCAGGCGGCCTCCTCGTCGAGCCGCGTGAAGCCCGCCTTCTCGAGCCGCCCGGCGACCTCGGCTGCGGCGTGATAGCTCGAGGGAGAAGCGGCGACGAAGTCGGCGAGATCCTCGGCGTGGGCGAGAGCGTCCGGGGTGACGGGCATGAGTGGCCTTCCTGCTGGGGCGGTCCTTCGATCGTAATCGCCTGGGCCATGCCCGCCGCCGACGGACGGAGCGCGGATGCCGTTCACCTGCCGGTCGCCAGCGGCAGGTCCCGGGATGATCGAGTGATTGGATGGATGCTGTGTCAGTCAGGTGGAGCTTTCGAGCGAGCGATCCGTCGGATGCTCCATGGATGGCGGAGCTGCGGGCGGTCGTGATGCGCCCCGATCTGGAGCGCCTCGGCCGGTACGACCCCGTGCGCGTGCGGCAGCGGTTCCTCGATGCGTTCGCTCCGGAGAACACGCGCGTGATCGTCGTGGACGGAGAGGACGTGGGCCTCATCGCGGTCCGGGTCGAGCTCGACACGATCTGGATCGAGCACTTCTACCTCGCGCCCGACTCGCAGGGCCACGGCGTGGGGTCCGCGGTTCTCTCGGACATCTTGGCGCAGAGCCCTGCCAGCGATCAGCGGCCCTTCTGCCTCAACGTGCTGCAAGGGAGTCAGGCGCGCCGACTCTATGAAAGGCATGGCTTCCTCCTCGAGAGTGAGGACGCCGTCGACGTGTTCCTGAAGGCGGAGACGGCGCCGGGCTGACCCTCCGGTCACAGCGTTCACTCTCCCGCCGGTCCCGTTCGTCTCGCTTGGCCCCCGACAGGTCCCGCTCGCTCGTCTGGTCGGGGCCGTCCACCGGTCCGTTCCTCCTCGGTCGGCGGTCCCCTGTGCCTGTCTAGCCGAACGGTCCTATCTACCGGTCTCATTGGCCGGTCCTATCCACCTGTCTCATTGGCCGGTCCTATCCACCTGTCTCACTGACCGGCCCCGAGTCGCGTCACGTCTCGCGCCAGTTCCTCCGGGTGGACCTCGTCCGGGGGCATGCGTCGTCACACCATTCCGATAGATCGGAATACCATGCTGAACTGGGCTAATTCCGGGTCGATTCGACCGTCGAATGTCGGTGGCCTCGTGTTGAGTGGGGGTATGAACAGCACCGCGGAGCTTCTGGATCGGGTCATCGCCGACCTCGATACAGTTCTGTCCGCCGACGCGCTCGCGGCACTGACCGACGAGCAGCGGATCACAGTTCTGCAGGGCGCGGGGGCGGCGTTCCGACGCGTGGAGGCGGTGATCGTCGAGACCGTCGCGACGGGTGACATGGGTGACCTTCCGCACTCCGCCGGATGTCGGGGGCTGAACGAGCTGTTGCAGCGGACGGTTCAGGTGGATGTGCGGGGTGCCATCAGAGTCGACAAGGTCGTCGCCCTCGTGCGGCGACCGGTGAGTCTGGCTGGGGAGCGGATGCCGGCGCGATGGTCCGAGATGCGACTGGCTCTGCTGGACGGCGTGGTCGGTATCGCAGGATTTCTGGCGGCGACAGGGCCGATCGAGAAGGTGTGGGATCGACTCACCGTCGATCAGCGGCTGGCTGCGGACGTCGCATTGGCGGGCTGCGCCCGCGGGTACGGCATCGACACGGGCGTCGAAGACGCCGCGGATGCGGATGCGGATGTGGACGACCCGGGGAACGAGCAGCCCGGCCCCGCGCCGACGGCTCAGGATCTGAAGGCTCTCGCGGAGGACCTCGCGTCGATGTTCGATCCGGACGGTGAGGAACCGAAAGACGAGGATGCGCGTCGTCGGCGAGGGATCACGATCGGTCGTCTCAAGGACGGCGTGCATGCCATCCGCGGGTACTTGACCCCTGAGGCCGCGGCGCAGTTGCAGTTGATCATGGACGCGATCCTGAACCCCAAGGGCGACGGCCCGCCTGAGCCCGGCGTGCACTTCACTCCGAGCGACGGCACAGAAGCGGATGCCGATGCGGATGCGGATGTCGATGTCGATGTCGATGTCGATGTCGATGTCGATGTCGATGTCGATTCGGGCGCGGAGCGGGTGGATCCGTTCAACTCGGATCCTCGATGCGTGCTCGACGACCGCACCGCGGCGCAGAAGCGTCACGACGCTCTGATGATGGCTTTCGCTATCGCTGCCCGACACCGAGACATGCCCACCCTCGGCGGATCGTCACCGGTGCTCGTCGTCGCGGTCGATGCGGAAGACCTCTCCGCCCACTCCACAGGTGCCGCGTTCGGACGTGCAGCACACGGAACGCTCGGTGAGCACGGCAACGGCGGATGGGCGACGATTCCCGGATCCGGCGCCCACGTGCCCGTCTCGGTCGCCGCCCAGGTCGCCTGCGCGGGAGCGATTCAGCGGGTGCTCCTGGACGAGGGCCGGATCATCGGTATCACGACCACCGATCGCGTGTTCACCGTGCACCAGCGGCGGGCGATCATCGCCAGGGACAAGGAATGTCTGATCCCCGGATGCCACGTTCCGGCATCGTGGTGTGAGATCCACCACGTGACGGAGCATGCCAAGGGCGGGCCGACGCACACGGACAACGGTGTGCCGTTGTGCTGGTGGCATCACCGGTCCCTCGGTACCTCGGGATGGGAGATCCGGATGGACGCCGGCCTCCCTCAGGTACGGGGACCGAGATGGTGGGATCCCGAGCAACGATGGCGTGTCCCACGACGCAGCATCCCGCGACTCAGCACCCCGCGACTCAGCACCCGCGAATACGCCGCCGGTCGCTGAACCACCCTGGCCGCATCGGCTGAACCGCTGCGCGCATCAGACGATTCGGCGTGCTCGAACGCGGATCGACCACGGTCCGGCCAGCGGCTCAGCGGAATTCGACGAGGCCGGCGTGTGCGGCCGTCACGAGGATCTGCACGCGGTCCCGCACATGCCACTTCGACATGATGCGCCCGAGGTGGGCCTTCACGGTGCCCTCCGAGACGATGAGGGTGCGAGCGATCTCGGCATTCGACATGCCCTGCGCCAGCCGCTGCAGAACCTCCTGCTCGCGCTCTGTGAGCGGCTCGAGCGTGTCGTCGCCGCCGACCGGCTCCGTGTCGCGCACGTGCTTGATCAGCAGCGAGGCGATCCGCGGTGAGAGAGAGCTCGCACCGCTGTACACCTCACGCACGCCTTCGAGGATGCTCGCGGCACTCGAGTCCTTCAGCAGGTACCCGGACGCACCCGCACTCAGCATCGGCAGCACTGTGTCGCTGCCGTCAAGCGTCGTCACCGCGAGGATCTTCACCTCGGGCCACCGTTCGCTGATGACTGCCGTCGCCTCGATGCCGTTCATCTCCGGCATCTGCACGTCCATCATCACGACGTCCGGACGCTCGCGCTCCACCGCTTCGATTCCCTCGAGTCCTGACTCCGCCTCGCCGATGACGTTGATCTCCGGGTCGCGAGAGACGAAGTGGGAGAGGGCGGAACGCACCAGGGGGTCGTCATCGACGATGAGAACGCGGATTTCCGGCATGTGGAGAAGCCTAACTGGGGTCGACGTGCGGTGAGCATCCCTAGACCTTTGGCTAGCGAGGTCTGGACTTGAGGCAGATGTGACGCGGGCAGATCACCGAGAAGATGTAGTCAGACCTAAACAAAAGACCAACTCAGGAGGTGAATGGATATGACTTTTTGGCAGGGTGTCAGCAAGTTCTTTGGCTTTACTCGCTAATCTACCTGGCGAATAGGAGATACTGAAGCATGGCTTTAGGTCTGAGAAGCGAACGCGAGTCCCGCGTGATGCGTCTCGGCAAGGGTGAACGACTGGTCGCGATCGAGCGGATCTTCGTTCTCGCGATCATCGGAACGATCCTGGTGGTCGATGTCGTCGGACTTTTCCTCCCTTCGGAGGCCGGTCTTCTCGACACTGCGATCGGTATCGCCTCCACGGCGGTCCTCGCCCTCTATCTCTGGTCGCCTCTCTATGCGACATGTGCGCTCGCGCTCGTGTTCGCACTCTCGTTCCTCACCGGCACTGAGGCTTACGTCTTGACAGCCGCCGCTTTCGCGGCCGGACTGATCATGCGTCTGGGGTGGAATTCCCTGATCCTCTCGTACGCCGGGCTGTTCCTCCTCGCGACCTCACTCGTCGCGATGGTGGACACGGACGACCCCATCAACATCGCGATCTACCTCGTCACCGCAGCCGTCTCCGGGGCTGTCGGCTTCGCACTCCGCGCGGCCTTCGCCCGGGGAAGTCGGCTGGAGCAGCAACTGGCCGAGAAAGCCGAGCAGGAACGGCAGGCTGTGCTCGCCGAGCGACGCTGGATCGCCGGCGAACTGCACGACAGCATCGCGCACCACCTCACGGTGGTGTCGTTGCACGTGCAGATGCTCGACGACGATCGCACGAGCAGTGACTCTCAGGAAGCGATTCGGATCGCCGCCCGCAAGGCGATGACCGACCTCCGCTTCGTGATCGACCTCGCCGACGACGGCCCCCGCTCCGAGGGGATGCCGTCGGGCGACCTGGCCGCGTCCATCGACGAGGCCAAGGAGGAGTTCGAGTCCGCAGGACACTCCGTCGCGCTCAGCGGTGACCCCACCGACGAGCGCATCCCGCGCGCGGCCGAGATCATCCTCGCGCGCATCATGCGCGAGTCCGCCACCAACGTGCTCAAGTACGCGGGTCGCGGAGAGGTCGAGATCAGGCTCGACGTGGACGACGACGTGGTGGGGATGACGATCAGCAGCCCGCTGTCCGTCACCCCGCGTCGCGAGCTGTCCTCCAGCCGCACCGGCATCGGACGGATGGCGGAACGCGTCCTCGGTGCGAGCGGCGAGTTCGACGCCGGCGAAGTGGACGGCCGCTGGGTCGTATCCGCTCGGCTGCCACTGGTGCGGGCGCCCGAAGCCCGCGCCGAGCAGTCCAGAAAGAAGTGAACTCGATATCGGAATACCGGTATGCGATCTCGAACTCCCGCGGAATCCCGCGGGAGTCGGTCCCAACACTAGACGAAAGTCTATGCAAGGTCTCGACTATAGACCGTGTTCCATGGTGTAGTCGGCGGCTTACATTGGGTATACCCCAGAAATAGCGCATCCCCAGCGCTGTGATCGCGAGCGCGGTCTTGGAATCTGATCCCCATCGCGCTCGCGATCGGCTTCTCTCCTCACGGAGAACGTGCCGGTCCCGCTGTGGGATCATCGCCCGGTGGTCTGCAGCCTACGCGTCGGCGAACCCGTCCTGAACGCCCGGTGAACTTCGCCGCGGCGTGTGCCCGAGGCGCCTCACGCGGTGTCAGGGTTGCTCGAGAGCACTCGAACGACCTGAAGGACCCCATGACACTCCGCGCCGCAGCACCCGTCACCGCGGACGACCCTCGGCACCGTCTCCCGGTTCGAGGACGCGCGTCGCGCGGACCGTCGTCTTCCCGCCCCTCGACGTGAGAGAGCGTGCGACATGGGTACGCTTCTGATCCGTCCGCCAGGCCACCGGCGGGATGTGGCACTGCGACCCGCCGCGACGGCCATGGTGTGGATCGGAGAAGGGCACGCGCACGAGACGATCGCCGTTCCCGGGGTCGCGCTCGGCGACCATGATGCGCTCGTCGCCGTGGAGATGTCCACGGTCTGCGCGTCGGACGTGCGCACCGTGCTCGGGCAGGCTCCGAGTCCGACTCCGCTCGTGCTCGGACACGAGAGCGTCGGTCGGGTGATCGCGATCGGCGACGCCGGCGTGACGGCCGTCGACGGCGGTCCACTGCGGATCGGGGACCGGGTCGTGTGGTCGGCCACCGTGTCCTGCGACGCCTGCGACCGGTGCCTGGCCGGGCTCACGCAGAAGTGCCGCACGCTCGGAGCCTACGGCCGCGACAGGATCGGCATCCACGGTGATCTCACCGGGGCGTTCTCCACGCACATGCAGCTCCGCGCCGGGACGAGGATCGTTCGGGTCCCGGAGTCGTTGCCGGCAGCTGTGCTCTCGCCGGCGTCCTGTGCGACAGCCACCGCGTGGGCGGCGGTGTCCAGGGCGGCGCGCGACCACGATCTCGATGGCGCCGTCGTGCGCATCTACGGCGCAGGACTGGTGGGTCTTTCTGCCGCAGCGATCGCCGTCGAGCAGGGAGCACTCGTCGAGATGGTCGATCCCGACCCGGTCCGTCTCGCCTGGGCCTCGCGTTTCGGGGCGCGACACCACCGCGTCGAGCACGACCTCGATTCACCGGACGCATCGACCGGAGCTGATGCTGCGCCGGTCGTCGTCATCGAGACGTCGGGCTGTGCGGCGGCGAAGGCGATCGACAGCGTCGCCGCCGGCGGGATCGTGGTGCTGGCGGGCGAATACCTCCCCGCGTCTGTGCTCGGTCTCGACGCCGAGAGCCTTGTGAGCCGCCTGGTGACAGTCGTCGGCCTGCGTGGTTGCACCGGTGCGGACCTGGTCGAGGCCGTCGCGTTCCTCGCCGGCCGCGGGCGCGCGTATCCATTCGCGGAAGCGGTGGGAGACGTGCGATCGCTGGCCGAGATCGACGAGGCGATCGCCGCAGCATCCGCACCGGGCGCACCACTGCGGATCGGACTGGTGCCTGGGCGCTGAGCAGCAGCCGGACGGTCAGCCCGCGGCTGCTCCGCCGCGCCGGGGACCAGCGGGACGGATGGCCTCCGCATGGAACTCGAGCAACCGCGTCGCGGCGTCGACCGTCTCGTCGAGCACCTCGGTGGGTTCGCCGGTGAGCGCGAGCATCCGGTGTCCCACGCCCTCCGCCGTCGCCCATCCGAGGTAGACCGTCCCTGGCTCATGTCCGCCCTCAGGACCGGGGCCCCCGACGCCTGTCGTCGAGACGCAGACGTCGGCGTCGAAGAGACGGCGCCCGTTCTCGGCCAGCTGCTCTGCGCACTCCGGAGAGCACGGATCGGTGCCAGGGGTGAGACCCAGGAGGCGCTCCTTGACATCCGTGAGGTAGGCGACGACTCCACCGGCGAACCAGTTCCCGGCACCCTCGCCCGCGCCGACCGTGCTCGCCAGTCGTCCCGAAGTCAGGGACTCCACGACGCAGATGCGCAGACCACGCTCCTCGGCGACCTGGCTCAGACGCTCCAGAGCCGACTGATCGTCTGTCACTTCTCTTCTGCGGAGTCCGCGTGAGTCGGAGCGTCGGTCTCGACGCCCCCCTCATCGGAGTAGTCGGGGCGTTCGGGCTGCAGGGGCTGATCGGAGTACTCGCCGCCCAGGCGCCCGCCGTAGGGGCGACCGTGGTCGGCGAACTCCTCGCGGGCGTAGACCAGGGTCCATTCGCCCACGGTGAAGCGCGCACCGGTGCGGAGGGTCTGCATCCGCTCGCCGGGGTGGGTGGCGTCGGCATCCGGATTGGCGTTCATCTCGCCCTCGCCGTGCATGTCGAGCACGTACTCGTCACGCTCGTCGTGCGTGATCGTCGCGTGCACGGGGTCTGCGCCGTCGAGGCGCAGCTCGTTATCGGCGGCCGAGCCGATCCGCACGACATCCGCCTCCAAGGCGAACTCGGCGCGCTCGCCGTCGCGCGTGATGCGCAGGTGCGGATTGCCCGCGCCGAACTCCGCGTGGGTCGTCTCGGGGGTGTAGCCCTCGTCCGAGCGTTCGTCGATGTGTCGTGCGTTCATGGTCACGCCTCCTCGCATTCGAAGTCAGCTTACGGGTGCACGCGAGGTGGTCGGAGGGGGTTGACTTCGGCGTCTCCGATCCTCAGTCTCGGGAGGTCGGCGATCGCCCCGGCGGTCGAGACCGAGCGGCTGGAGCGAGCTCGGAAAGTTCCCATATGCTCGAAAGAGAGATTGTGCAGAGGAGGGCCTCACGTGGGCAAGTTCATCTACGAGGGCAGCGTCAAGACCGAGATCGAGGATCGCGCTCTCACCCACCTGCAGCTCGTCATCACAGCGAAGCTGCGCAGGGCCGAGCCGTTCCCGTTCAGCTGGCGCGAGGACGCGAGCGTCGGCGGCGGACGCACCACGGTCTGGATCCAGCCGGGGAGCTCTCTGGTCTTCAAGTACTTCGGCAGCCGGCAGCCGTCGGTGAACCGCGCCTGGGTCGATGCCCTCGCATTCACGGCCAACGCACCGAGCGGCCTCTACCTGGTGCCGGAACCGCAGGACAGCGCCGGCGCACCGGGTGCCGGTGAGGTTCCCGCCGCCCCAGGGCCCTGAGTCGACTCCTGCCCTGAGTCGACAGAGACCTTCGCTGCGCCCGCCTCGCGTTCGTCGATGATCGGCGTGCTTGTCAACCCCCTGCCGCCCTCTCCTGCCCGCCGCGAGTCTCGATGGACACCCATCACCGACCGCGAGGACGAGGAGACATCATGGCCGACAGCACGCCCGACCCCCGGAGCCAGCATCGCGAAGAGGGCTTCCCCGGACAGCAGCAGGATCAGCCCGGCCTGACGGATGAGACGCGTCCGGATCCCGACCACGGCGAGACGTCGTACGAAGGACACGGGCGTCTGCAGGGGCGCCGCGCTCTCATCACGGGCGGCGACTCGGGTATCGGTCGAGCCGTGGCGATCGCCTATGCGAGAGAAGGCGCCGACGTCGCGATCGTCCACATGCCGGAGGAGCATGAGGATGCCGATGCGACGCTCGACCTCGTCCGCGCCGAGGGCCGCACGGGTGTGGGCCTTGCCGGGGACCTGCGGGACGAGGGCTTCGCCACCGAGGTGGTCACCCGCACCAGGGAGGAGCTCGGCGGTCTCGACGTGGTCGTTCTGAACGCCGCGTATCAGCACGATATCGACGGTTTCGAGAACCTCGAGACGGAGCAGATGCGGCGCGTGTTCGAGACCAACCTGTTCGGACTCCTGTACTCCGCGAGGGCCGCCTACCCGCACCTCGAATCCGGCGCGAGCATCATCGTGACAGCATCCGTGCAGGCGTTCGAGCCGTCGCCCGGCCTGATCGACTACGCCATGACGAAGGCCGCCCAGGTGGCGTTCGTCAAGGCTCTCGCCGAGGAGGCGGGGGAGCGCGGCATCCGTGTGAACGCGGTCGCCCCCGGTCCGATCTGGACGCCTTTGATCCCGGCGACCGGCTGGGACGAGGAGCGACTGAACAGCTTCGGGAAGGACACGCCCCTCGGACGGGCCGGCCAGCCCGCCGAGCTCGCCGGCGCTTACGTGTACCTCGCCTCCGCCGAGTCGTCGTACACGTCCGGATCGGTGATCGCGGTGACCGGAGGCAAGCACCTCTGATCGCGCCGTAGGCTGGGCGGCGTGCAGCCGTCGTCGTCCCGTCCTCTGGTGGGCGTCGCGCTCGTCATCGGCTCGTGCCTGTCGCTGCCGTTCGGCGCGGCGGTCGCCGCCCAGCTGTTCCCGGTGCTCGGCCCGTGGGGTGTGACGTCGCTCCGCGTCGCGATCGCCGCACTGCTGCTCGTCGTCATCGTGCGCCCCCGCCCCGCGCGGTGGAGTCGGACGCAGTGGCTCGCTGCGGTGTTGTTCGGCCTGTCGCTCGCGGGCATGAACGGCTTCTTCTACGCCGCGATCGACCGCATCCCGCTGGGGCCGGCGGTCGCGATCGAGTTCCTCGGACCGCTGGTCCTCGCCGCCGTCCTCACCCGCCGCCTGGCCGATGCCGCCTGGGTGGGGGTGGCCCTGCTCGGCATGGTGCTGCTCGGCGTCGACGGATTGATCGGCGCGGAGCCTCTGGATCCGCTCGGCCTGCTGTTCGTCCTGGTCGCGGCCGCGTTCTGGGCGATGTACATCCGGATGAGCGCCCGTGTGGGGGCGCTCATCCCCGGCAGCAGCGGGCTGGCGGTGGGCCTCGTCGTCGCTGCCGTGCTGCTCATCCCGGTCGGGGTGCCGGCAGCGGTCACCCTCACCGGCGATCTGCAGCTGCTGCTGCTCGCCGCCGTGACCGCCGTGCTGTCGTCGGTGATCCCGTACAGCTTCGAACTGGCCGCGCTCCGCCGCCTGCCGCAGCGCGTGTTCGGTGTGCTGCTGAGCCTCGAACCCGCGTTCGCCACGCTCGCCGGGTGGCTGATCCTCGGACAGAGCGCGACCCCGCTGCGGATGCTCGCGATCGCCCTCGTGGTCGCGGCCAGCGTCGGCACCACGCTCGGCGTCCGGCGACGGCGTCGCCGCGCGGATGCCGAGCGCGCCGAGAGCGATGCCGAGCGCGACGACGAGGGCGGGCCGTTCACGGCTCCGATCCCTCTCCCCGACTAGACGAGCGAGGCCTCAGGCTGCGACCGCCCCCTTTCCGGCCCTCTTGTCGGCCCTGGTGCCGGATGTCGCCGTGCTCGGTGCGGACGTCGGCAGCGGGTAGCGCCGGCGCAGCAGCATCCGCTGGACCAGTGTCCAGACGACCGTCACGGTGAGGTACAGCGCGGCGGCGAGCGGCACGAAGGCCGCGAACACCGCAGTGAGGTAGTGCAGCGCTCCGGCGATCCGCACCATCGTCGGGGAGTTCAGCGGTGAGTCGTCCTCGGCCGGGGCCGGGCGGAACACCCGCCTGCTGATCTCCGCCACGGCGATCATCACGACGACGAGGGCGCCGAACACGATGAGCGTGGCCGCTGACGCGTCGCCGCCGAACACCGCTGACACGAGACTGGTGCCCAACGGAGCGCCGAACAGGTCATGGCTGAGCAGATCGTTCGGATGGCCGGCGATCTCGGTGCGGATGAAGAGGGTGTACAGGATGCCGACGATCGGCGCCTGCGCGAGCACCGGCAGCATGCCCGCGAACGGAGACGTGTTCTCGGAGCGATAGAGCTCGAGCATCTCCTTCTGCAGTCGTTCGGGGTTCTTCTTGTGGCGGCGCTGAAGCTCGCGCAGCCGCGGCGCGAGGCGCGCCCTGGTCTGCTCCGCTCGCGCCTGGGAGATCCCGACGGGGATCAGGAGGGCGCGGACGAGCAGGGTGACGAGCACCACGGCGAGGGCCGCGGCGGATGCGCCGGCGAAGGGTGCGACGAGGGTAGAGAGTCCGGCGAGAGCGCCGTACGCGCCGTCGAGGAGGGCGGCGAGGGGCGGGAAGGCGAAGATGTCCATGAGTGTCCGTTCGTGGGTCGGGAAGGGTCGGCGAAAGCCGCGCGGTCCCTCACGAGGACGGACTACGCGGCGACGGCGACTCCCGGCGCACGGGGGCGCGGGTGACCCGCGGCATCAGGATCGCTCTGTGCGAGCAGCGTCGAGACGTCGATCGCACGCTGAGGGTGCGGAGAGGTCCCCGCCGTCGGCGGCACGAGGCTCAGCGCGACGACGAGAGTGAGCGTTGCCAGGGCGACGAGGGCGATGGCGACGCCGACGGCTGCGGCATCCGGCAGCGCGACGAGGCCGAGCGCGGACGCGACGAAGCCGAGCATCCGCCCGAACCACTCACCCATGCACATCTCCTGATCGTTGCTTCGACGGTACCACCCGTCATCCCCGCCCGCTCCGGTCACGACGGGGATAGCCTCGAGGCATGGCTGATCTGCGTGCACTGCTCGGCATCGAGCATCCGATCGTCCTCGGCCCGTTCGGCGGTCTCTCCTCGATCGCCCTGACCGCCGCCGTCAGCGAGGCGGGCGGACTGGGCGGATACGGGCTCTACGGCTATGACGGCGACCGCATCCGCTCGACGATCGCTGCGCTCCGGGAGGCGACGAGCCGACCGTTCGCGGTCAACATCTGGCTGCCCACCGGCGACGAGGTCGAACCCAATGCGCAGCACACCGTGTTCGCCCAGACGCTGCAGCCCTTCTACGACGCCGTCGGCATCGACGTCCCTGCGCGGCCCGAGCGCTACCTGCCTCCGCTGGACGAGCAGCTCGACGCCATCTGGGAGGCGGCTCCGCCCGTGCTCAGCGTCGTCTTCGGCGTGCCGTCCGCCGACGTCATCGACGAGGCGCACCGACGGGACATTCGCGTCGTGGGCACCGCCACGACCGTTGCGGAGGCCGTGGCGCTCGCCGAAGCGGGTGTCGATGCGGTCGTCGCGACCGGGCTCGAGGCCGGTGGGCACCGCGTGTCATTCCTGCGCCCCGCCGAGGAGTCGCTGATCGGGACGTTCTCGCTCGTCCCTCAGGTGGTGGATGCGGTGGACGTGCCGGTGATCGCAGCCGGAGGGGTCGCCGACCGACGAGGAGTGGGTGCGGCCTTCGCTCTCGGCGCCTCCGCAGTGCAGGTGGGAACGGCGTTCCTCGCGACCGCGGAGTCCGCGGCGACCGCGGCGCACCGAGACGCCATCCGCTCCACTCCGGCAGATGCCACGGTGCTCACGCGCGCGATGAGCGGACGACTCGCGCGCGGCGCGCGCAACCGCGCCGTGCGCGCGATCGAGGCGAGTGGCACGATCGCGCCGTTCCCGATGCAGAACTGGCTCACCGGCCGGTTCCGCGCCGCCGCCGGCGAGCAGAACCTGGGCGGGCTCCAGTCGCTGTGGATGGGGCAGAGCGCCCCACTGGCCAGCTATCAGACCGCTGCGGAGGCGTTCGGCGAGCTGCTCGCCGGTGTGCCGGACGAGCGCTGATCCCGAGCGTCAGAGGATGACGGTCGACCGACCGTGCACGATCACGCGGTCCTCCGCATGCCACTGCACCGCGCGCGCGAGCACCAGGCGCTCGACGTCGGCTCCTCGGCGCTGCAGTTCTGCCGCCGACTCGGAGTGCGTGACGCGGGTGACGTCCTGCTCGATGATCGGACCCTCGTCGAGGTCAGCCGTGGCGTAGTGCGCCGTCGCCCCGATCAGCTTCACGCCGCGGTCCTTCGCCCTCGCATACGGGTTCGCCCCGATGAAGGCGGGGAGGAAGGAGTGGTGGATGTTGATCACGGGAGCGCCGAGCCCCTCGATGAAGTCATCCGTGAGGATCTGCATGTACCGGGCGAGGACCACGAGGTCGACGTTGCCGCGGAGCAGCTCGAGCTGACGCTGCTCCATCGACTCCTTGTCACCCGAGGGGATGTGAACGAACGGCACGCCGAACGAGCGGACGGACTCGGCGAGGTCGGGGTGGTTGGAGACGACCATGGTGACGTCGATGTCGAGCTGCTCCCGCTGCGTGCGCCACAGGAGCTCCATCAGGCAGTGGTCGTACTTCGACACGAAGATCGCGACGCGCTTGCGGCGGGCGGTGTCGTGCAGCGACCATTCCATGCCGAAGCGCTCGGCGACGGGCGCGAGGTCGGCCTCGAGAGCCGTGCGGGCGGCGGACAGGCCGGGCAGGTGGATCACGGTGCGCTGGAAGAACCGGCCGCCCTCGGAGTCGGTCGAGTGCTGGTCGAGCGAGATGATGTTCGCGCCGTGCGCGGAGAGCACACCGGCGACGGCGGCGACGATGCCGGGCTGGTCGTCGCAGGCGATCAGCAGGCGGGCGGTGTCAGGCTGGGACATGGGGGCTCCTCGAGGGTGTGCATCGATTCTGCCGTGGATGGGTTCAGCGGGCGAATCGCGCCTACCCTGGAGGGATGCAGCAGTCAGGTGAGTCCGCCGCACAGCTCCTCGCGGAGGCGCGGACCGCGCTCGCCGGTGCCCCGAAGGAGGGCCTGGGCGAGGAGAAGGACTCGCGGTGGCGCGGTCGACGCATCGTGCGGATCGGCGAGGCCTGGCACCTGGGCGTCCTGCTGCTGACGGACACGCACGCGCTGGCGACCGCGGAGGTCCTGCGAGCCGCCGACCCCGGACGGCGTGGGTACACGGCGGAGTCTGCGCGCGAGCGCGCGGAGCGGCGGGCGCTGGCACTGCGCGGCGGTTTCGGCGAGGGCGACGTGGTGCACGTCGGCTGGACGGTCATCGACGTGGACGCGGTGGATGCCGGGGGAGAGTCCGGGCCGCTCGCGATGAGGGACGGCCTCGCTTCGGTGAGGTGGAGTCAGGCCGGAGGATGGATGCCGTTGGCGGCATATCTGCGGGAGCGGGTCGAGCTCCTGCGGGCCTCTGCGGGCTAGCGAGCAGCCGCGAACGTCTCGGCGAAACGCCGCAGCAGCGCCGCACCCTCGGTGACCGAGGCCGAGAGGACCTGTCCCTGGACGAGATCGAACTCCTCGGGGTCGAAGTACCCGGTCGTCCGATAGAACGTCATGCGGTCGGCGAAGTCACGGGGTGTGGGTTCGGGGTGGAACTGCGCGGTGTACAGGTGCGTTCCCACCCGGTACGCCTGCACGGGACAGGCGTCGTTCGTCGCGAGCAGCACCGCCCCGTCGGGCAGGGAGGCCGCGCTCTCCTTGTGTGCCGTGAACACGGTGAGGGCGGGTGCACTCGGACCGAACACCGGGTCGGATGCGCCGGCCGCGGTCGTCTCGATCACGGTGGCACTGGCCGACTCCGGGGTCGACAGGGTGACGTCGCCGCCCAGCATCCGTGTCACGACGCCGATGCTGAAGCAGGTGAAGAACGCCGCGACCTCGGCATCCATCGCCGTGCGCGCGATGTGCTCGAGGTCGGCTTCGACGCGCAGCTGCACGGACGACTTCTCGACGTCGCTGACGTTGAAGGGCGAGCCGCCGACCACCACGCCCTGGTAGCGGGCGAGCCGTGCCGGATCCAGGCGCTCGGTGAGCAGGTCGAGGCGGTCGACGACGTCGACGCCGAGCGCCCGGCGGAACGAGGCGTGCTCGGCATCCGCCGCCCCGAGTTCGGGGCGCACACAGACGTAGAGAAGCGAGACCACCACGAGAGTCTAACGACGAGGCGGCGAGCCCGATGACGCGGGGCGTCAGAGCGACGTCAGCGGGACGAGTTCGAGGTGCGGCCCCGCACGATCCCGATGAACGTCTCGACGTCGGGCGTGGTGCGCTCCCGTCGCCACGCGAGGGCGACGGTCGACGTCGGGCCGTCCGCGAGAGGGCGGTGCTCGACATCCTTGCGATGGTGCAGGCGCGCCAGGGACATCGGGACGATGACGATCCCCGTGCCCGTAGCGACGGTCGCGATGGCCTCCGCGACCGGAAGAGGAGCGAACCGGGGCGCGACGGCTCCGGGGATGTCGAGCGGACCGAGCGGATCGTCGCTCGGGACCATCACCAGCTCGCCGGCGAGGTCCGCGATCGTGAGCTCGTCGGCGGCCAGCAGATGCGACTCGATCGAAGCCACCACCACCGGCACCTCGTCGTAGAGGGTGATCAGGTGCAGGGAGTCGTCGGCCAGAGGCAGGCGCACCAGGGCGGCGTCGAGGTCCTGGACCGCCGCGCGCTGCTCGGCGACCGTGATCGGGACGATCTCGACGGGAACATGCGGCATCCGCTGCTTCCAGGCGTCGACCCACTTGCCGGGGGTCGCACCCGGCACGACTCCGAGGCGGAACGTGCGCGGCTCCTCGGATTCCGTCTGCGCGTCGAACACGACGCCGGACGTCTTCTTGGGGGGCTTGGGGGCCGGGAACCGCTGCGCGGGGGCCGCCTTGTTCCGGCGCACCGGAGAGCCTTTGCCGGCGCGCCCCGCCGGTCGTCGTCCCTGAGTCGCCATGCTGTCCAGGGTACTCGTCGGGCCTCGGCCCGATCGCCCGCGGTCAGGCCGCGAGCCAGAGACCCTTCGGGTCGGTCGCGACGGTCAGTCCGGCGGCCACGGTCTCGTCGTCGCCGATGCGCGCGCCACGAACGATGCGCGCCCCCGCTCCGACCTCTGTGCGGACGCCGATGTGCGCTCCGTCTCCGACGGCAGCGCCCTGTCCGATGTGTGCGTGCGCGTCGACGTGCGCACCCTCGCCGATCACGGCATCCGGTTCGATCCATGCGCCGCGGGCGATGGTCGCCCCGGCGCCGATACGCGCACCGGGTTCGATGTAGGCGCCCGCTTCGATGTGCGCCTTCGGATGGACCTTCGCGCCATGCGCGACGAGACCGCGACCGTTGGCGTGCTTGCGGTATCGCAGCGTGGCGCCCTGGTCGTTCTCGATGTCGACGTAGTTCTTTCCCACGATTCCTCCCGTGTTCCGGAGTGCTCCGGATATATCAATAACCACGGGTGCCTCGAATTCATTCCCGAGCATGGATGCGGGTCAGCTCTGGCAGGTCGGACACCAGAAGGTGATGCGCTCGCGGGTCGGATCGGCACCCTGCTCGCCACGTCGGATGAGCGTGCCGCAGCGACGACACGGCCGCCCCGCACGGCCGTAGACCCACGTTCCCTGACCTGGGCGATCGACGCCGGTGAAGGTGCGATGGCGGCGGTCGCGGTTCATGCGGATCGTGCGCACCCCGAGATCGAGGAGGGCGGGCACATCGACCTCCTGCGCAGGGGTGGTGGGCAGGATTCCGCGGAGGAACAGGAGTTCTGCGGCGTACTCGTTGCCGAAGCCTGCGACGTTGCGCTGGTCGAGGAGAGCGACGTGGATGCTGCGGGAGTCGCCGCCGACCCGCCGGGCGGCCTCGACCGCGTCCCAATCGGGGCCGAGTGGGTCGGGCCCGAGATAGCCGACCAGTTCGTCCTCGTCGCGCGTGGGTACGACCTCGATCTCGGCGAGATCGATGCCGACGGCTTCGCGCTGGGCGGTGCCCACGATCGCACGCACCTTGAAGGCCGGATGCCGCCACTTCTCGCCGACGCGGTAGACGAGCCAGGCGCCGTCCATGCGCAGATGGGAATGGAGGGTGCTATCGCCGATGCGCAGCAGCAGGTGCTTGCCGCGCGCGATGGAGGAGCGGATCGGCTGACCGGTGAGATCGAGGGTCGCGAAGCGCGGCACGCGCAGGTCGAAGCGTGCGACCTCACCGCCGACCAGCGCCTCGTCGAGGCGCTTGGCTGCGCGGAAGACCGTGTCGCCCTCGGGCATCAGACAGGTCCTGGTGCGGTGGGCGCAGGGGGTGCCGTGGGGGGCGCGGGTGCCGGGGGTGCGGCGGGTGCTGGGGGAGGCGCGAGCTGCGGCAGCGGTGTCCGGTGCATCATGCTGCGCGCGAGCGTCGTCGCTCCGGCCACGGCGGCAGGCATGACAGCCACCGCACCGCCCGGGATCAGGAAGCAGAGCTGGGTCGCGACCCCGAAGCCGAGCACGCGCGCGCGGCTGCCTCGGAAGAGCAGGGCGCGGTCGGCCGGGCTGAGACCACGGGCGTCGAAGGCACGCCCCGTGAGCTCGCGGGCCAGCATCCGTCCCGACAGCATGACGCCGCCGACCGCACCGAGGAAGCCGCCGATGAGGGGGATGAGGCCGAGTAGCAGCACGAGGATCGCGATCAGGATGCCGAGCAGCACCAGGCGAAGGCTCTCGCCCACCGCCATCCAGAATCCGCCGCCGTCAGACGGAGGAGCGTCGCCGAGATCCGTCTCGACCGCCCGCCAGATGCGCTGGTAGAAGGGGTCGCCGATCGCGAGTGCGAGCGCGCTGAACACCGCGCTCGCGAGCGCGAGCGCTGCGACGAAGACGACGATGCCGACGGCGGCGCGCAGCGCCGAGCGCCAGGCCGGGATCCAGCCGTCGGCGAACGGGGTGAGTGCGTCGGAGATCGGGCCGAGCGACAGTGCCAGTGGCACGAGACCGGCGAGCAGCACCAGCGCGGCGATCACCCCGGGCACGAGGCCGAGGGCCATGAGCCCCGGTCGACGCCGCCACGTGCCGAAGCCACGCAGGAGGGTGCGGATGCCGTCGACGAACTCCCCGATCATGCGTCCAGCCTAGAAGCAGCGATCATCGGGTCGGTCAGATCGCCTTGCGCAGGGTGTAGCCGCGCGGTGTCGCGACGAACCCCGCCTCCTGCAGTGCGAGCGCGAGCTCGGTGCCGTAGACACCGTCTCCGTTGACCTTCTCGACCGTGAGGGTGTCGAGTCGGCGCGCGCGGGCGGTCGCCGCGAGGTCGGCTGCCGCGGCGCGCAGCACGTCGGCGTCGTCGGTGAAGCACAGCACCGTGCGGCCGCCGCGTTCGAGGTACAGCACGAGCGAGCCGTCGACGAGCACGACCAGGCCTCCGGCCTTGCGACCGGGGCGATGCGACACGTCGTCGCGCTTCGGCCATCCGAGGGCTGCGCCGTACGGGTTGGCAGGGTCTGTCGCAGCGAGCGTGACAGCGGCCCGCGGTGGCGGATCGGCGAGGCCGGCGAAGGTGCGCAGCCGGTCGACGGTCGCAGAGGCGGCGAACTGGGCGGCGCCGAGCCTCTCGATCACATAGCCGCGGCGGCAGTGCCCCGCCTCCTCGAAGCCGGCAAGCACGCGGTACGTCTGGGCGAATCCGCCGGGGACGCCCTCGGCCTGCACGGCACCGCGCGTCACCACCCCGTAGCGATCCAGCAGCAGGCCGGCGGTCACGGTGGCGCGACGAGCGGCATCCGTCTCGACCGAGGGGAGCAGCGACCAGCGTCCGCCGATCGAGGTCGGCCGTGGTGCGGTGCGGGCCAGTGACATGCCCCGGTAGGTACGCGTGCGGGGTGAGCGTCGCGTGACGCGGTGCGCTTGCGAACCGCCGGCGAGGAGAGAGCGAATGGGCGCGAATGTGTCGTTGGTCACGCGTCCAGCCCACGTCAGCGACCAGAGCGCCTCGAGCACGGACTGCTCGTTCTCGGCACCTGCCATCTCCTTCAGCTGCCCGGCGAAGTACGCACCCCCCGCCTCGAGCGCTGCGAGCACGCGGGCCTCGAGCGAGTCGGCGGCGATCTCGTCATCGGGCTCGGGCAGGGTGAAGGGGGCGAGGTCGGCCGGGTGCAGCGAGACCCAACCGTCCCGTCCGGGCAGCGTGCCGTGACCCGACCAGATCACCTCGCCCGCTGCCGTGAGCTCGTCGAGCAGGGCGGGGGAGTAGTCGCGCACCCGTGAGGGAAGAACGAGCGATTCCCACGCGCTCGCGGGGATGGGGACGCCGGCGAACTGCTCGATGACTGCGAGCACGCCGTCGAGGCCTTCCAGAGGCCGACCGAGGTGCTGCCAGTCGGGGAGGAACCGCGCGTACGCCTCGGGAGACACCGGTTCGACGCTGCCGCGGATCGCGGCGAGCGACCGCATCCGGAGTCGGCGCAGCACCTCGGTGTCGCACCATTCGGTCTCGTTCCCGGTGCCAGACGCCTCGGGCAGGAAGTACCCGCTCGTGAGTCGCCCCGAGTGCTCAAGACGCTGCAGGGTGTGGCGGGCCACGGCCGCACCGAGGCCGAAGCGCGTGGCGATCGCATCCGTCGTGAAAGGGCCGTGGGTGCGGGCGTACCGGGCGACGAGGTCTCCGAGCGGGTCCGCCAGCGGTTCGAGGAACGCGACAGGGATCCCCGTCGGCAGCGCTGCGCCGAGTGCATCGCGCAGACGGCCCGCGTCTTCGATCGCCGCGACGCGGGTCGTGCCGGCCACGGTGACCGGGATCGCGCGTCTCGCGGTGATCAGGGCGTCGAGGTGCGTGGACGCGTCGCCGGTCTCGGGGTCGAGCCGGGCGTCGATCTCGGAGGCGTCCATCGGACCGAGCATCCGCAGCAGGTCGGCCACGCCCTCGAGTCCGCGCGCGCGCCGCTCCGGGTCCAGGCGCTGCGCCTCCCGTTCGAACTGCGCGATGACCTCGGGATCGAGGAGTTCGCGGAGCTCGACCGTGCCGAGGAGCTCGCCCAGCAGCGCGGGATCGACCGACAGGGCGGCGGCGCGACGCTCGGCGAGAGGCGAGTCGCCCTCGTACATGAACGCGCCGACATAGCCGAACAGCAGATCGCGCGCGAAGGGCGACGGCTGCGAGGGCTGGGTCTCGACCAGGCGGATGCGTCGGTCGGCGATGGACACCGCGAGCCGGCGCAGCGACGGTAGGTCGTACACGTCCTGCAGCACTTCGCGCAGGGTCTCGAGGATCACCGGGAAGGTCGGATGCCGTCGTGCGACCTCGAGCAGCTGCGCCGACCTCTGGCGCTGCTGCCACAGCGGGGTGCGGCGGTTGGGGTTCGTCCGCGGCATGAGCAGGGCGCGGGCGGCGCACTCGCGGAAGCGGGAGGCGAACAGTGCGGACCCACCGACCTCCTGGGTGACGAGCTGCTCGAGCTCGTCGGGATCGAACACGAACAGCTCGGCACCCGGCGGCTCCGTCTCGGCATCCGGGATGCGGACGATGATGCCGTCATCGCTCGCCACCGCAGATCCCTCGACGCCCAGCCGCTCACGGATGCGGGCGTTGATCGCGAGCGCCCACGGGGCGTGCACCTTCATGCCGTACGGGGAATGGAGGATCACCCGCCAGTCGCCCACCTCGTCGTGACCGCGCTCGACGGTCAGCGTGCGGTCGGTCGGCAGAGTGCCCGTGGCCTCGCGCTGCTCGGTGAGATGCGCCATGAGGTTCGACCGCGCCTGCTCGTCGAGTCCGGCATCGATCAGCCGCTGTGCCGCCTTCTCGGGGGTCGCCGACGACACCTCTCGCGAGAACCGGCCGAGGGCCTCGCCGAGTTCGAAGGGGCGGCCGATCCCGTCGCCGTGCCAGAACGGAACTTTGCCGGGCTGGCCGTACGCGGGGATCACATTCACGCGATCATGCGTGATCTCGGCGATCCGCCAGCTCGTCGTCCCGAGCGTGAAGACATCGCCGACCCTGGACTCGTAGACCATCTCCTCGTCGAGCTCGCCGACGCGGGCGCCGGTCGTCTCGCCGGCCACGAACACGCCGAACAGGCCGCGGTCGGGGATCGTCCCGCCGCTGGTCACCGCGATCCGCTGCGCTCCAGGCCTGCCGGTTAGAGTGCCGGCATCCCGATCCCACACCAGCCGGGGCCGCAGCTCCGCGAACTCGTCGGAGGGGAAGCGGCCTGCGAGAAGGTCGAGCGTGGCCTCGTATGCCGAGCGGGGGAGCGACTGGAAGGGTGCGGAGCGTCGCACCGTCTCGAACCACTCCTCGACGCTGATCTCGCCCAGGGCGCTCGCGGCCACGGTCTGCTGCGCGAGGATGTCGAGGGGATTGCGCGGCACCTGGATCGCCTCGATCTTGCCCGCGAGCATCCGCTCGGTCACGATCGCCGTGTGCAGCACATCTCCGCGGTGCTTGGGGAACAGCGCAGCCCGGCTGATCTCCCCGACCTGGTGGCCCGCACGGCCGACGCGCTGCAGACCGGAGGCTGCAGACGGCGGAGCCTCGACCTGGATGACCAGATCGACCGCCCCCATGTCGATGCCGAGCTCCAGACTGCTCGTCGCGACCACGCAGCGCAGCACCCCGGACTTCAGCTCCTCCTCGACCTGCGCACGCTGCTCCTTCGACACCGAGCCGTGGTGCGCCTTGGCGAGCACCGGGTCCGCTCCCGCCGTGGCGCCGGCCTGCGCCATCATCGCCGCAGGGACCGTCGCGTCGGGCAGCGCGACCCCGATGCGCTCGGAGTAGATCTCGTTCAGCCGGCCGGTCAACCGCTCGGCGAGCCGACGGGAATTGGAGAACACGATGGTCGACTTGTTCTGCAGGATGCGGTCGACGATCGCCTCCTCGACATGCGGCCACACCGAGCCGGTGACCTCGGTGTACTCGGCATCCGGGCCTTCTCCTGCGTCGCTCGGTGCACCGGGAGGCGGCGGCGGATTCGTCATGTCGTCCATCGGGACGACGACTCCGAGCTCGAAGGTCTTGGATGCCGGCGGGGCGACGATCTCGACCGGCGCGGCTCCGCCGAGGAAGCGGGCGACCTCGTCGATCGGGCGGACGGTCGCCGACAGGCCGATCCGCTGGGCGGGGGACTCGTGCCCGTTGATGCGGCGCAGGGCGTCGAGCCGCTCGAGGCTCACCGCCAGATGGGCGCCGCGCTTGGTGGCCGCGACCGCGTGCACCTCGTCGATGATGACGGTGTGCACGTCGCGCAGCGTCTCGCCGGCGCGGCTCGTGAGCATGAGGTAGAGCGACTCGGGGGTCGTGATGAGGATGTCGGGCGGGTCGGCGACGAGCTTGCGCCGATCGCTCGAGGTCGTGTCGCCCGAGCGCACTCCGACGGTCACCGCCGGTGCCTCGACGCCGAGGCGGCGGGCGGACTGGCCGATCCCGATGAGAGGGGAGCGCAGGTTGCGTTCGACGTCGACGCCGAGCGCCTTCAGCGGCGAGATATAGAGGATCCGCGTGCGCGAAACGTCGGCGTCCTTCGTGCGCTTCGCAGCCGGGGTGGGCTGCTCGGTGCGCTCGCGGAAGACGCTGTCGATCGCCCACAGGAAGGCGGAGAGCGTCTTGCCGGAGCCGGTCGGCGCCACGACCAACGCATGCTTGCCCGCCGAGATCGCGTTCCAGGCGCCGGCCTGGGCGGGTGTGGGTGCGGGAAAGGCACCCCGGAACCAGTCTTGGGTGGCAGGGGTGAACCGTTCGAGCACGTCGCTCATCCCTCCATCATCGTCGGTGCCACGGACATCGGGGTCGCCATTGTCGGTGGCCACGGGCATCCTGTATGCATGGCGTCGCACACCACGAACTACGTGAGCACCTTCATCGAGGTGTCGGAGGACTGCCCGACCGATCATGCCGAAGAGCCGCCCTCGGGCGAGAACCCGACGATCGCGGCTCTGCACTATCGCCTGATCGCCGAAGAGCCGTATGCGCGGACGTCGGATGACGTGATCTTCGCCACGCACGCACTGCGGAACGGGATCGACCCCGACGACGTCGGCGCACGCGAGGCCTTCTTCGCCAAGGGGCAGCCGTGTCTGCGCTCGTCGCCGCTCGGCAAGCGCTACGGCTGGGGCATCGCCCATGACGCCGACGGGCGGGTCGCGCTGGTGCCGCGCGATTCGGAGGAGTACGCGCTTCTCGCCGCCGACCCCGCGATCGCCCATACCAGGGCGATGCGGAGCCGGCGGACCTGAGCTCAGCGCTCGATCACGGAGCCGTCCGGCTCGATCTCGAGCACGAGCCCGAGATCGAGCCTCGCGACGAACGCATCGTCGTGGCTCACGACGAGCACCGCACCGCGGTAGGCGCGCAGCGCCTCGACGAGCTGGTCGACCGTGTCGATGTCGAGATTGTTGGTCGGCTCGTCGAGCACGACCAGGTGCGGGGCTGGATCTGCGAGCAGCAGTTTCGCCAGCGCCACCCGGAACCGCTCCCCGCCGGAGAGCGCCGCGACCGGGCGTTCGGCCATGGCCCCACGGATCAGGAAGCGCGCGAGCCGGTTGCGCAGCTCCTTCTCGGGCACCTGGGGCGCCGCATCCGCGATGTTCTCGAACACGGACCGGTGCTCGTCCAGGCCGTCGACACGCTGCGGCAGGTAGCCGATGCGATCGGTGAGAGCTGTCGCGGTCAGCCCCGGTCGTTCCGGACCGGGCGCCAGTTGTTCCGTATTCAGCATCGAATCCGCGGCCGCGCCCTCACGCCGGTCATCCGGACCGATCGGCGGCATCTGTGCTGAATTGTGAACGCCGCCCGCGGCATCCGCCACCAGCCGCTCGAGCAGAGTCGTCTTGCCGACGCCGTTCCGACCGATCAGTGCGACGCGCTCGGGGCCCTGGATGATCCAGGATCGCTCCCCGTCGCCGATCGACGCGATACGACGGCTGCGCGAGACCTCCGGGTCCGGCAGCTCGATCTTCATCGAGGCGTCCGATCGGAGCCGCCGCCCTGCCTCGTCGAGCGCGGCCCTCGCGGCATCCTCCTTGGCCCCGACCTCGGTGCGCAGTCTGCCCGCCGATACTTCAGCAGCCATCTTGCGACCGTGCGCCACGATCTTCGGCACGCGCTTCTCGAGCTCCGCCTTCTTGGCTGTGCGAGCGCGATGCGCCAGCTTGACCTCGGCCTCGATCCGCTGACGCTTCTCCTTGCGGAACTCCTGCTTGGCTGTGACCTCCGCCTGCCGCGCCGCCTCCTGCTCGGCGTCCAGCCATGCCCTCCACTCGGAGTACGGGCCGCCGAAGACGCTCAGCGTCTGGGCGTAGAGCTCGGCCGTATCGTCCATCAACTCGAGGAGCGACAGGTCGTGACTGACCACGATGAGCGTGCCCTTCCAGGACCTGACCATCGTCGCGAGCGCGGCGCGTGCCGCGCGGTCGAGGTTGTTCGTCGGCTCGTCGAGCAGCGTGATCGGAGCCTTGCGAAGGCGGATGCCGGCGATGGCGACGAGCACGGCCTCGCCGCCCGACAACTCCCCGATGCGCCGGTCGAGGAAGTCGGGGGCGAGCCCAGCCTCCGCGAGCGACATCTCGGCGCGCGCCTCGATGTCCCAGTCGTCGCCGACCGCGTCGAAGTGCGCCTGGTCGACGTCGCCGGCACCGATCGCCCTGACGGCATCCAGTGCGTCGGCCACGCCCAGCAGCTCGGCCACGCGACGATCGACGTCGAGCGTGAGCTGCTGGGGCAGGTAGGCGACTTCGCCGGTCGTCGTGAGGAACCCGGAGGTCGGGCTGAGCTCCCCCGCGATGAGGCGGAGCAGAGTGGACTTGCCGGCGCCGTTGCGGCCGACGAGCCCGGTGCGGCCGGAGCCGAACGAGCCAGAGACGGAATCGAGCGCGGCCGTGCCGTCGGGCCAGGTGAAGGTGAGTCGGTCGAGAGTGACCGACGCGTGAAGAGTGGGAACTGACATGGTGTCTCCTGTCGAGTGCGGGGTGCACTGACACCGGTCGCCCGGGATCCCGTCTGAGCGGGGATGCCGTCGAGAAGAACGGCGGGCGAGGTCTGCCGTGGAGTCGGCGATCGTCGGGTCAGCGCGCGAGAGAATGAGCGCGGAGGCGACGGATCAGATCAAAGGACTTCCAGACACGGCGGACAGGACTCCACGACGATACCCGGGCGTGTCGGAGTTTCGCAACCCCGGGCGTGTCGCGCAGATCGTGGGGCCTCAGGATGCCGCGGAGCGCTCCAGCCACTTCGTGAGGAAGGTGTGCACGTCGCCCAGCTCGGCCTCGGAGATGCTGTGGGTGAGTCCTGTGTACACGCGGCCGGACAGATCCGAATGCGACGGGAGCCAGTCGGCGGTGTGGGCGATGCGCGCCGCGGGGATGACGTCGTCGTTCGTCCCGCGGCCCCAGAACACCGGCGGACGGGTCTCGGCGAGCACTTCGTCGCCCCCGAGAGTGCCCGATGCGACGTACCCGCTCAGCGCGACGACGGCGTCGACGCGCTCGGGTGCGAGGCGCAGCGATTGCAATGCGACGGCGGCTCCCTGCGAGAAGCCGAGGAGCGCCACGGACGGTGCGTCCCGGGCCGCGTCGGCGAGCCAGCGCAGGAATGCCTCTGCCGCGGCGGTGACCGTCGCGGGGTCGGGCTCGGTGAGGTCCTCGATGGCGTACCAGGAGCGCCCTGGCATCGGCCACGGGGGAGTGAGCGGAGCGGCGACGGATGCCACGGCGATGCCATCCGGCAGGTAGGGGAGCAGGCCGAAGAGGTCGTGCTCGTCGGCGGCATAGCCGTGCAGCAGCACGAGCAACGGCATCCCTGCGCGTTCGTTCGCCGACCAGCGCGTGAGGAGGCCGTCGATCACCAGTTCTTCGCTCACGCCTCCATCCTGCCAGCGGCCGACGACAGCGCGTCCTGCCGGCGGCGCGATCGTATGCCGGTCGCGGGCGTCGATCGGTGTCGGCTCGCGGGCACGGCTGGTAGAAAGGACACATGGCCGTCCGCACACCTGATCCCGACCCTGAGCCCGACGACGGGATCGAGGGCTTCGGCGATGCTCAGCCGCCGTCGCGCGACGCGAACCCCGGCTGGTTGAGTGAGTTCGAGCTCGCCGAGGCCCGGCGTCACCTGCCGATGCTCTACGTCGAGGCGATCCCGGTGCGCACCGACGGCTCGGGTCAGGTCACCGAGATCGGCATCCTGCTGCGCTCCACGCCGATGGGAGAGATGACCCGCACGATCGTGTCGGGGCGCGTGCGCTTCGGCGAAACGATCCGCGACGCGCTGTTCCGACATGTCGAGAACGACCTCGGTCCGATGGCCTTCCCGCTTCTGCCGCCGCAGCCGCTGCCGTTCACGGTCGCCGAGTACTTCCCGATCCCTGGGGTCAGCGCTTATCACGACGACCGTCAGCATGCGGTGTCGCTCGCCTTCGTCGTGCCCGTGACCGGAACCTGCGAACCCCGCCAGGATGCGCTCGAGGTGACGTGGTTCTCGCCCGAGGCTGCCGGATCGGATGCCGTCGCCGCCGAGATGGAGGGTGGGCGCGGCACGCTCATCCGACTGGCGCTCGCGAACCTCGGCCTGCTGCGCTGACAGCTTCAACCCCTGCATACGACGAGGCCCCCGACACCGGATCAGGTGGCGGGGGCCTCGTTCGTACGCGACACGCTCAGCGTGAGGTGAGCCTCGCGAGCTCTGCGACGAACGCGTCGACGTCCGACTCCTCTGTGTCGAATCCGCACATCCACCGCACCTCGTTGCGGGCGGCATCCCAGTCGTAGAAGCGGAAGGAGGCGCGGAGCTGGTCGGCGACGCCGTCCGGCAGCGCGGCGAACACGCCGTTCGACTGCGTCGGCTGGGTGAAGGTCACTCCGGTGATCTCGCCGGCGGCGATACCGGCGTCGATCGCCGAGCGCAGGCGCTGCGCCATGGCGTTGGCGTGCTGTGCGTTGCGCAGCCAGAGGTCGCCCTCGAGCAGCGCGATGAGCTGTGCGGAGACGAAGCGCATCTTCGACGAGAGCTGCATGTTGAACTTGCGCAGGTAGCGCAGGCCGGTCGACGCCTCGGGGTTCAGCACCACGATCGCCTCACCGAGCATGGCGCCGTTCTTCGTGCCTCCGAAGCTCAGCACGTCGACGCCGGCGTCGCGCGTGAAGGTGCGCAGCGGCACGTCGAGGGCGGCGGCCGCGTTCGAGATCCGCGCTCCGTCGAGGTGCAGCGTCATCCCTCGCTCGTGCGCGTGGTCTGCGAGCGCGCGGATCTCGTCGACCGAGTAGAGGGTGCCGAGCTCCGTCGACTGGGTGATCGAGACCACGAGCGGCTGCGCACGGTGCTCGTCGCCCCAGCCCCAGGCCTCGCGGTCGACGAGTTCGGGGGTCAGCTTGCCGTCGTCGGTCGGGACCGTGAGCAGCTTGAAGCCGCCGATCTTCTCGGGGGCACCGCCCTCGTCGACGTTGATGTGCGCGGTGGATGCCGCGATCACAGCGCCCCAGCGGGGCAGCATCGACTGCAGGCCGGTCACGTTCGCGCCGGTGCCGTTGAACACCGGGAAGGCCTCGACCCCCTCGCCGAAGTGCGAGCGGAACACCTCCTGCAGACGTTCGGTGTAGGCATCCTCGCCGTAGGCCACCTGGTGGCCGCCGTTGGCCGTGGCGATGGCCGCGAGGACCTCGGGGTGGACGCCGGAATAGTTGTCGCTGGCGAAGCCCCGAACCGCGGGGTCATGCTGAATAGTCACTGCACAAGCCTAGGCCCGGACGCCCCGCGTGAATGCCCGGGGCCGGCATACAGCACTTCCGAATGTCCGCGGCCCCGCCTACCCTCGGACCCATGGATCGCACCGCAGCGAAGACGGCGTTCGCCAACGTCCTCGTCAACACGCTCATCGCGAACGTGACGACGAGCTTCCTGTGGTTCGCGCTGACGTTCTGGGTCTACATCGAGACCCAGTCGGTGCTGGCCACGGGCATCATCGGCGGCGCCTACATGCTGCTCATCGCCTTCTTCGCGATGATCTTCGGCACGATCGTCGACCGCAACCGCAAGCACACCGTCATGCTGCTCTCGAGCGTGATCTCGGCCGTCGCGTTCCTCATCGCCGGTGCCCTGTACGTGTGGCAGCAGGAGGCCGCGCTGCTCGATCTCGGCGGCCCGTGGTTCTGGCTCTTCTCGGCGATCATCCTCTTCGGCGGTGTCATCGAGCAGCTGCGCAACATCGCGCTCTCGACCACGGTCACCCTGCTCGTACCCGAGGAGCGCAGGGCGAATGCCAACGGGCTGGTCGGCACCGTCCAGGGGTTGGCGTTCCTGGTGACCAGCGTCTTCTCCGGGCTCTCGATCGGCTTCCTGGGCATGGGGTGGACACTCGCGATCGCGATCGGCGCGATGGTGCTCACGTTCGTGCATCTGCTCTTCATCCGCATCCCGGAGGGGGCGCCGAAGCCCGACCCCGACGCGAAGAGCGCACTCGACTTCCGCGGCAGCGTGACGGCCATCCGTCTCGCGCCCGGGCTGTTCGCGCTCATCATCTTCTCGACGTTCAACAACCTCATCGGCGGCGTGTACATGGCGCTGATGGACCCCTACGGCCTCACGCTCTTCGATGCCCAGATGTGGGGCTTCGCGCTGGCGTTCGCGTCGACCGGATTCCTGATCGGCGGCGGGCTCGTCGCCAAGTTCGGACTCGGTCCGAAGCCCATGCGCACGCTGCTGCTCGTGGTGATCGCGATGGGGATACTGGGATCGGTGTTCATGCTGCGCGAGTGGTGGCCGCTCTACGTCATCGGCATGTGGGTGTACATGGCGCTCGTGCCGCCGGTCGAAGCCGCCGAGCAGACGATCATCCAGAAGGTCGTGCGCTACGACCGCCAGGGCCGCGTGTTCGGGGTCGCCGCCGCGATGGAAGCTGCCGCCGCCCCGGTCACGGCGTTCCTGATCGCGCCGATCGCAGAATTCCTGATCATCCCGTACATGAAGACGGATGCCGGGCAGCGGCGGTGGGAGTGGCTCCTCGGTGAAGGAGAGGCGCGAGGCATCGCCCTGATCTGCCTGTTCGCCGGCATCATCATGGTCATCGCGGCGACCCTGGCGTTCTTCACCAAGTCATACCGCCAGCTCACCGAGCTCTACGCGAACGCCCCGGAACAGGATCTCGGCGAGAACGGGCGCGAGAACGGAGGCGAGAACGAAGGCGCGGCCGAGAGCGGAGACGTGGGCGAGAGCGGGACGAGGAACGAGCGCGCCGAGCGTGGTTCCGAGGTGGAGGCGCCTCCACCCCTCCGCGGGCTGCCGCCGGAAGTCCGCTGACGCGCGCGGCGGAGATCGCAACCCGACGATCAGTCGAGCGTGATGACCTGGTCGTTGAGGGCCGCGGCGTCGACGTCCCAGAGAGCGAGCACCTGCGGCACAAGTGATTCCGGGTCCAGCGCCTTAGCGCGGAAGACGACCGAGGCTGCGCGCAGCGGTTCCCCGGCATCCCGCGCCGCCTTCGCGAAGCCCTGCGCGACCGCCCTCGTCCACGCTTCGCTCGCCGCCTTCACCGCGGCATAGGTCGCGCCGCCCGCCAGGGGACGACCGACCGCTGTCGAGGAGACGATCGCGAAACGGCCGGCATCCGAGGCGCGCAGCGCGGTGTCGAACGCACGACTGGTGGCACGCACTGCGTCGAAGGCCGGCAGGAGAGTGTGGAAGTCCTCATCCGTCTGCCCGGCCAGACCACCGCCACCGCGCCAACCGCCGATGAGCGGGAGCACCGCATCGACTCCGCCGAGACGGGCGGCCAGCTCGGTCATCGCCTCGAGCGATGTGGCGTCGGCGACCTCGACCCGTGCGCCGATCGCGCGCAGCGGTGCGAGGCGCTCTGCCGATCGCCCGGTTGCGACCACGCGTGCCCCGGCGTCGACGAGCGCGCGGGTGAGGGCGATGCCCGAGGCGCTGGTGGCCCCGGCGAGAAGGACGGTCCGGTCGGTGACGCTCATGTGCTCAACTCTCGTGTAGATACAGTTCTGCGGCCACCCCGAAGGATGGCCGCAGACGCTGTGTCCGGCCGATGCAGACGGCCGAACCCCAGAAATGCGCGACTCGAGTCAGTCGTCGGTGCCCCGGATGCCGACGGTCGACTCGATGACCGGCTTCATCTTCTTGTCGAGGGCTTCGAAGAACATGGACAGGGGGAACTCGTCATCCAGCACCGCGTCGGTGAACCCCTTGGGGGCGCCGGCGAGGATGTCGTCCGGCAGACCACGTGCCCAGCGCGAGGCGGGGTTCGGGGTCAGGACGGAGCGGACGAGGTCGTACGCGGCCAGCCAGTGCGCCGTCTTCGGACGATCGATCGAGCGCCAGTACAGTTCGTCGATCGCATCGCCGAGGGCGACGACCGCGTCGGGCACGGCCTCCCAGTCGAAGGCGAGCGCCGTGTCGGTCCAGTGCAGCACGCCGCGCTGGTGGAGCCACGCGAACAGCAGCTGACCGCCGAGTCCGTCGTAGTTGCGCACGCGGGAACCGGTGATCGCGAACCGGAAGATGCGGTCGAAGATCACCGCGTACTGCACGAGCCCGGCGTGGTCGAGCATCTCCTGCTCCGACGAGGTCAGCTCCTCACCGGCAGCGCGGCGGGCGTCGAGCGAGCGCTCGATCTTCACCGACTCGCGGAACGCGGTCAGGTCGCACCGCAGCTCCTCGAGCGAGTAGAGGAAGAACGGCATGCGCTGCTTGATCATGAACGGGTCGAACGGCAGGTCGCCTCGCATGTGCGTGCGGTCGTGGATGATGTCCCACATCACGAAGGCACGCTCGGTGAGCGCCTGGTCGTCGAGCATCGCCGCTGCCCGCTCCGGCAGGTCGAGCTTGGTAATCTCGGATGCTGCGCGGGTGACACGGCGGTAACGCGCAGCCTCGCGATCCTGGAAGATCGCGCCCCAGGTGAAGCTCGGGATCTCGCGCATCGCGACCGTCTCGGGGAACAGCACGGCCGAGTTCGTGTCGTAACCGGGGGTGAAGTCCACCAGCCGCAGCGAGACGAACAGCTTGTTGCCGTAGTCGCCCGCCTCGAGTGCGGCGATGAACTCCGGCCAGATGGTCTCGACGATCAGTGCTTCGACGAGGCGGTCGCTGGAGCCGTTCTGCGTGTACATCGGGAACACGACCAGGTGGCGGATGCCGTCGATCCGGTGCTGCTGCGGCTGGAAGGCCACGAGCGAGTCGAGGAAGTCCGGCACCCCGAAGCCCTCGGCGACCCAGCGGTCGAAGTCCGCGATCGAGGCGGCGAGGTAGTCGGCGTCGTGAGGGAAGGCCGGGGCGAGTGCCCGGATGCCCGCGGTGATCGCCGCGACCAGGTCGCGGGCGGCGGCGTGGTGTGCGGCATCTGGGATCGAGCCGTCCTTGATCTGCAGCTCGCGGATCGCTATGGCCGCATCCTTGAGCTGGGCCCAGGCGGCGCTCTGCTCGGCGACAGAGGCGTCCTCGACGACCTCGGGTTCGCCGACGATGGCCTGTGCAGCGGAGCTGTTGGCGGAAATGATGGACATCGGGACCTCCGATCGGAGACTTCTGACGGAAAGATTCCTGTGTAAACGGAATCCACACGATATTATTACACCATGGATGACTCTGTCGACCGCATGATCCTGTCCGAGATCTCCCGAGACGGCCGCGCGACGCTCTCGCAGCTGTCCGAGGCGGTCGGGTTGTCGGTGTCGGCCGTGCAGTCGCGGCTGCGGCGACTGGAGACGCGCGGGGTGATCGCCGGGTATCGCGCGATCCTGGATCCGGAACTGGTCGGCGCTCCGCTCTCGGCCTTCATCGAGATCACGCCGCTGGATCCTGCTCAGCCCGACAACGCGCCAGAGCTCCTCGAGCACCTGACCGCCATCGAGGCCTGTCACTCGATCGCCGGCGACGCGAGCTACATGCTGTTCGTGCGAGTCGCCTCCCCGCGCGCGCTGGAGGAGCTGGTCCGCGACATCAGAGGTGCGGCGAACGTGAGCACCCGCACGACGGTCGTCCTGCAGACCTACTACGAGCACCGCCCCATCGTCACGGTGACGCCGGACGAGCCCGAGGGCTCGGAGGCGTCCGACTAGCGATCGGCGGACGTCACAGCACCGCCCCGACCATCGCCTCGCCGAGCGGGGTGCGCAGGTGCAGCATCCGGGCGCCGGCGCGTTCGCTCGAGACGAGACCGGCATCGCGCAGCACGGTGAGATGGTGGGATGCGGTCGATGCCGCGATCCCCGCGTCCGTGGCGACCTGGGACGTGGTCCGCGCGGACCCGGCAGCGAGCAGGATCGACGCGCGGGCGGGACCGAGGAGCGCTCCGAGTGCGTCGGCCACGTCCTGCGCATCGCGCGCCCAGCCGGCGGTCACGCCGCGTGCGGGGTAGAACAGCGTCGGCTGGGCCGGAGGTTCGGTGAGCACCATGCATCCCCACGACGACATCACCGATGGCACCAGCACGAGACCGCCCCCGCGGCAGTCGACCCTTTCACTGTGGCGGCGAAGGGATACGCGCACCGCGCCGTCGCCCCAGCTCACCTTCGGGTGCAGGCCCGCAGACATCCCGGCGATCCCTGCGGTCGCGATGGTGCGGGAGCGCACCGAGATGTCGGCGCGCAGCAGTCTCTCCAGCTGGGGCCACACCGGGGCGAGCACGGCATCCCACACCTCCGACCACGCGTCGGCGATCATCGCGCGCGCCCGTCGGGGCCGTTCCTGCATCTCGCGCAGGATTCTCTGACGAGGACCGGAGGAGCGGAGCACCATCTTGCCGAAGTCGACGCGCATGGGGTCGAGGTCGCTGAGGCGCAGTGCCTCGAGTTCGGCCTCGGGTGTCATGTCCCACCGCGGTGTCGCGGTGAGGAAATCGGGGAGGTAGCCATCGTCCCCGATCACGGTGGCGAGCAGTCCGAAGCTCTCCCTGGGCAGGCGGTCACGTACCGCCCGCAGCCAGCCCCACTGCAGCGGGTGCTGCTCCGGCCGCAGCAGCACCCGCACGGCATGCGCGAGTTCATGCCCGGGGGAGATCCCGAACCGCACGGCCTGGATGTCTCCGGGGCTGAGATGGAACTCGACCCGGTGGTCCGGATGCTCCACGCCTTCGACCGGCCCGCCGACGCCCGGGCGCCTCATGTTTCGATCCACATCGAAACTCTAGGAGGACCGGACGCTGCTGTCGAGACTGGGCTCATGAACAGCAGGGCAGAGGGCGCGACCATCGTCGCAGACTCCGACATCCGCATCGCGAGCGGCCGCAGTCGGCGGTTCGAGGGCGCCGAGCACGAGGCGGACATCTCCTACTTCTTCGTCGAGAACCAGCCGGGCGAAGGTCCGGGGCTGCACTGGCACCCGTACTCCGAGACCTGGGTCGTGCTGGAGGGCACGGCGCGGATCACCGTCGGCGGGGAGACTTTCACCGCTCACGCGGGGGACACCGCGACCGGCCCTGCCTACGTGCCGCACTGCTTCGTCAACGCGGGGACAGGGATGCTGCGGCTCATGGGCATCCATGCATCTGCGACGATCATCCAGACGTTCCTCTCCGAAGACTGATCCACCACGCCACCCGACAACACACCCAGGAGCACCCATGTCCTTCCAGGCATACCTCGACAAGGTCGAGACCCAGACCGGCCTCACCCCTCGCCAGTTCATCGAGCTCGCGGCGGCGCAGGGATTCGACCAGACCACGAAGTCCACGGTGGTCCTCAACTGGCTGAAGGAGGAGTACGCACTCGGGCACGGCCACGCGCAGGCGATGGTGCACGTCATCCTCAAGGGGCCGAAGATCAGCGACAAGCACGTCGGCAAGCCGGGTGCGCACGGCGACAAGTCCGACACGCTGTGGCTGGACGGCAAGGACACCAACCCGAACGCCTGACCGGCCCGCACCAGCTTCCCCACCCCGATCCCGATCCCGTACCTGCACCAGGAGAACCACATGGCAGTCCGCGTCGATCTCAACGTGTCCCTAGACGGATTCGCGACCACCACCGACCAGACCGCGGAGAACCCGTTCGGCGAGGACTGGTCGCGCCTGGTCGCCGCGTACACCGCGACCCGCACCTTCCGAAGCCGGGTGCTCGGCGACGACTCGGGAGCCGGCACGACCGGTCTCGACGACCGGTACGCCCAGGAGTACTTCGAGAACATCGGCGCCGAGATCATGGGGGCGGGCATGTTCGGGCTGCACCAGCACCCCGACGATGCGGAGTGGCGCGGCTGGTGGGGCGACGAGCCGCCGTTCGAGGTCCCGGTGTTCGTCCTGACGCATTCGCCCCGCGACTCGATCGAGTTCGCGAACGGCACGGTGTTCCACTTCCTGTCCGCGACGCCGGAGGAGGTGCTGCAGCAGGCGCTGGCTGCTGCAGGTGAGGCGGATGTGCGCATCGGCGGCGGCGTCGAGACGGTGCGGCAGTTCCTGCACGCCGGGCTGGTCGACCGACTGCACCTCGCGGTGAATCCGCTCGTGATCGGCAGTGGCGAGCGGATCTGGGACGACCTGCGCGGCGTCGAGAAGGACTACGGATTCCGTGCGGAGGTCGCCGAGAGCGGCGTCACGCACGTGACCTTCCGCCGCGACTGAACACCGTGCGCGACGGGGTCCATCGACACCCCCAGTAGGATTCCTGCGTGGCAGCATCCTCGAAGCGCAAGAAGAACCAGCCCCGCGTGAGCGGCAACCCCGCCAAGCGGGCGAGCGGCAATCCGGCCAGACGCCCCGTCATCGAAGCGGGACCGGTGACCATCGGAGACTGGATCGGCGCCGCACGGCTGCGCACTCTGCCGCTCGCCGTCGCCCCCGTGGTGATCGGCACCGGCGCCGCGCGCAGCACGGGTCCTGAGTTCCACTGGGTCATCGCCCTCGCCTGCCTCGCCGTCGCCGTGCTGCTGCAGATCGGCGTCAACTTCGCGAACGACTACAGCGACGGCATCCGCGGCACGGATGCCGTGCGCGTCGGCCCCGCCCGCCTCACCGCCTCGGGGCGGGTGAAGCCGCGCACCGTGCTCGTCACCGCGCTGGTTTTCTTCGCGCTCGCCGCGGCGGTCGGCGTCGCCATCGTCGTGCGCACGGAGCAGTGGTGGATGCTGGCGATCGGCGCCGCGTGCATCATCGCCGCCTGGTTCTACACCGGGGGGAAGCGTCCGTACGGCTATTTCGGCCTCGGCGAGGTGTTCGTCTTCGTGTTCTTCGGGCTCGTGGCGACCCTCGGCACCACGTGGGTGCAGGCGTTCGCGCTGCCGCAGCAGGCCTGGCTCGGAGCGATCGCGGCCGGCCTGTTCGCCTGCGCCGTGCTGCTCGCCAACAACCTGCGCGACATCGATCAGGACCGGGTGGTGGGCAAGCGCACCCTGACCGTGTTGATCGGTCGCCGTGCGACACAGGTGCTGTTCACCCTGTTCGTGCTCGTGCCCTTCGGCATCCTGGCCTTCATCGCGCTGCTCTACCCGATCGCGTGGATCGGCCTGCTTGCGCTGCTCGCCGGCCTCCCCGCCGTGCTGATCGTCTGGACGTACCGCCAGGCGAAGGAGCTGGTCGTCGCTCTGGCGCTGACGTCGCTCACCGCCCTGCTGTACGCCGGTGCGCTGTTCTGGGCGTTCGTCGGCTGACCCGAGCGCTCACTTCCCGGGGCCCGCATGTGAGGGCCGGGGTCACCACCTGATGTCTGCGGCTCAGCGCCTGTCGGCGTCGTCGATCGCCTCGTCCTCAGCATCCGCATCGTCCTGTCCGGCCGAGCTGCGGCCCTCGCGGCGCTCGACCAGTCGCGTCGACGCGCCGGTCAGAGGTTCGCGGAGGAACAGCATCGAGATGCTGACGCCGATGAGGGCGGCGAAGATCGCGGCGAGCCACCAGAACTCCCGGAAGATCGGGAAGAAGAACCACATGATCGCCAGCGGCACGAGGAATGCCAGGAGGCGCAGCACGGTGTAGACGAGGAAAGGCGCGCGGTTCTTCACTCCCACAGTCTACGTTCGCGAGCTGAGGGGTCTGCTGTCAGCCCTCGACGCCGAGGCTCGAGAACGGGATGCCGCGCACGACGCGCTTCCACGGATGCTCCCCGAGCGACCACAGCATCTTCGCGTCGAGGTCGAGGGCCAGATCCTCGCAGCCGACCGGCAGCGGCACCCGGTCCCGCACGAGGGCGTCACGTGCCCCGGTCCAGAGCACGCCAGGGCGCATCCGGTCGGACTGCGAGACGAAGTGGCGCCCGCCCCACCGCACCGCGCCCTGCATCTGCCGGATGCCGGGGGTGAAGCGGGTCTCCTCGTGAAAGTCCTCGTCGTCGGAGGCCGGCACCGTGAACTCGGCTATCCGTCCCTTCTCGTCGCGGGTGTACTCCCCGATGAGCACGCGACGCAGCGGCGTGCCGTCGTCATCGAACACGCGCCCGAGGTACGAGCAGCGGATGTCGATCGGATGCACGCGACGCCGCACGGCGACGAGAGCCGTGGCGCGCAGACCGCGCCCGCGTGCGCCGGCGAGACGTCGTGCCTCCGAGCCCCGCACCCGTCGGATGCCACCGAGGTCGAACTCCCAGATGCCGCGTCCGGTCGCGGCGACGAACAGCCGGTCGTCGAACCAGGCGAGGCCGCCCGCGTGGATCTGCGCCGGCTGGAGCTCGCCGTCCTCCTCGACGGCGAGCAGCACGTCGAGGTGGCGTGACCTCTCGAGGTCCACGAAGGCGATGCGCGAGGCCAGATGGTGACCGTCGAGCTGCTGACGGAACCAGCTCACGGCGAGGGTGCGCCGACCGTGCCAGAGGCCGAGGTCGATGCCCTGCGGATACCAGCGGCGCGTCCACGACCGCGCACTGAGCCATCGCAGGTCCACGGTGCTGCGGCGCTTCTGCCGCACCGGGCGCCAGGTGGTTCCGAACGGCCAGAGCATGCTCCCATCGTCGCCGATCGGGAACGGCGGCGCGAATCAGCGTGCGCCGTCGCTCGGTGGGCGGCATCGCCGGTCACCGAGCGTTCACCCGCCCTTCCTCGACCGGCAAGGAACCCCTGAGAGCATGCCGGGACCGTCGACCCCGGGGAGATCCGTGCGCACACCGCTCGTCACCGTCATCCTGCCCGCCAAGGACGCGGGGGCGTACATCGCGACGACCCTGGAGACGCTGACACGGCAGTTCGACGATCCGACGGCGCTCAAGCTGGTGGCGATCGATGACGGCTCGCGGGATGACACCGGGACCCTGATGCGCAGGTACGCGGAGCGATTCCCCCATGCCGAGGTCATCGTCAATCCACGACCACGCGGCCTCGCGACGGCACGCAACCAAGGACTCGCACACGTCGAGGGCGACGCGTTCTGCTTCCTCGACGGCGACGACTGGATGCAGCCGCAGCGGCTGGCCGTCCTCGCTCGCAGCCTGCAGGAGCTCGACTGCGACTTCCTCCGCACCGACCACGTCACGGTCAAGGGCGGTGCGCGCGCGGTCGTGTCGGCGCCGTACCCCTGGCGCGGCACCGTCGCCTCTCCGCGGTCGGCGATCCTGCCCGAGAACGAGCCCACGATGGTCGACTATCCGTTCGCGTGGGCGGGCCTGCTGCACCGGCGGTTGATCGACGAGGGCATCGCCGACTTCACCCCCGGGCTCTTCACCGCCGAGGACCGCCCCTGGATCTGGCGGCTGCACCTGCAGGCCCGCTCGTTCGCCGTGGTCGACGCCCCCGCCCTGCTGTATCGCCGAGGGGTGGCGACGTCGCTGACTCAGGTCCGCGATCGCCGGCAGCTGGACTTCGTGCGGGCGATGGGGGAGGTGCTCGACCTGGTCGAGGCGGATGTCGAGGCCGACCGGTTCCTGCCGAAGGCGGTGTGGACCGTGCTCGCTCTCAGCTCGCGGCACCTCGTGCGAGCCCGCCGGATGACGCCGGGCCTGCGCGCGGAGATGCGTTCGGGCATCCGCTCGCTTCTCGGCCGGCTGCCCGAGGCGGAGGCATCGGCAGTGCTCGCCCGGCTCGACGGTCCGCGACGCCGCGTGCTCGCGCCGCTCCTGCGCACGGTGGGGCACGCGGCATGACCCAGCTCTTCGCCCTGCACAGCGCCTACGGCCTCGCCACGGCAGCCGCCGCGCTCGACGGCGACCTGCTCGGCGCACGGGGTGAGCGGATCCTCATGCCGTTCGTCTCGTCGACGGTGCCCGAGCTCTCGGTCGGCATCGCGCACGACCCGGCGCTCGCAAGCCTGCGTGCGCGGTTCGACCGCATCGAGGGGCTCGACACGGTGCTCGGACCGCTGCATCCGAGCTCCTGGCAGCCTGAGGGCGCCGAGCTGCCGGTGCTGCGTCGACTCCTGACCCGTGCCTGGGCGCTGGAGGACGACCTGGAGATCCTCGTCCAGAGTCCGCAGGTCGCACCGGCCCGCACTCTTCTGTCGCTCTTCCCGCACGCGCGCATCACGATCATCGGCGACGGGCTGATGACGTACTCGCCGATGCGCGTGCTGCTGCCGCACACGGTGACCGCCCGGATCGGCAGGGTCGTGCATGCGGATGTCGTGCCGGGGGTGACGCCGCTGGTCGCCGCGCCGACGGCGACACCGGTGCCGGTGCCACCAGCGCTGTTCGCGGCGGCGCTGGCCGAGACCGCGGCCGGCCTCGACGACACGGCCGGCCTCGAGAACCGGGTGCACGGTGAGCCGAGCGCGCTCGTGCTCGGGCAGTACCTGTCGGCCCTCGGTCTCGTGAGCGACCGCGACGAGATCGCGCTGCAGCAGCGGATGATCGACAGGGCGGTGGGGTACGGGGCGCAGCACGTCGTGTTCAAGCCGCACCCTGCGGCCCCGCCCCGCCTCGCCGACGCGCTGCGTGCCCGCGCCGAGGCGCACGGGGTCGCGTTCCACGAGTACCGGGGGGCGCTCGCCGCAGAGCTGCTGGCGGAGCGGATCGACGCGCAGGCCGTCATCGCGGGATTCTCCACGGCGCTCCCGACCGTGCGCACGCTGTTCGGCAGGACGATCGACGCGGTCGGCGCCGACACCGTGCTCGCGCGGCTCAGCCCCTACGAGAACAGCAACCGGATACCCGCGACGATCGTGGACGCTCTGACCCGGCCGGACTCGCCGTTCGCCGATCCCGAGCGGCTGCAGCTGCTGGTCGACGCCGTCGGCTACGCCATGCAGCCCGTGGTGGCCGCACACCTGCGTCCGCGGGCCGAGGAGCTGCTGGCCGGCATCAGCGCATCCGACCGCGACCGCTACTTCGCACCGGACCGCCTCGCCGAGCTGCGGCTCCCCGGGGCTCCGCGCGAGACCGTCGTGCGCCGCGCGCTGCGCCCGGTCGGAGGCATCGGCAGGATCGAGCAGCTGCGGCTCACGGCGGCGGGCGGCCGCCGCAGGATCGGGCGCGCATGGCGCGCCCTCAGAGGACGATGAGGATCATGGCGACGGAACAGCACAGAGCGGATGCCCAGCGGGTCGAGGACCACGGGATGACGGTGGCGATCATCCCGGCCCGTGGCGGGTCGAAGGGCGTGCCGCGCAAGAACCTGCGCAGGGTCGGCGGCGTGCCTCTGATCGAACGGGCCGTGCGCACCGCGCTCGCAGCCGACGGCATCGACCTCGTGGTCGTCTCGACCGACGACGACGAGATCGCCGCGGTCGCCTCGGCGGCCGGAGCCCGCGTGGTGCGTCGTCCGGCGGAGCTCTCGGGCGACACGGCCTCGTCGGAGAGCGCGATCCTGCACGCGCTCGACGAGCTCGAGGCAGGTGGCGACAGCATCCGGATCGTCGCGTTCCTGCAGGCGACCTCGCCCTTCATCCCCGCGGACGCCCTGACGGATGCCGTGCAGCAGGTCCGGGACGGTCACGCGGACACCGTCTTCGCGGCCCACGAGACCTACGGATTCCTGTGGGGGAGGGATGCCGCCGGCGCCGCCGTGGCACTCAACCACGACGCCGCCCATCGGCCGCGTCGACAGGACAGGGAGCCGCACCACCTCGAGACGGGGGCGTTCTACGTGTTCCGCGCCGACGGCTTCCGGGCGGCTGAGCATCGCTTCTTCGGTCGCATCCGCATCGCCGAGGTGCCGGAGTGGACGGCGATCGAGATCGACGACGAGCAGCAGCTGCGGATCGCCCGCGCGCTCGCCGCCCTGCACGAGAGCGAGGAGCGCATCCCCGTGCGCGCGATCGTGACGGACTTCGACGGCGTCCACACCGACGACACCGCGAGCGTGGATGCCGACGGCGTCGAGCGCGTGCGGGTGAGCCGGGAGGACGGGATGGGCGTTTCCCTGCTTCGGCGAGCGGGCATCCCGATGCTCATCCTCTCGACCGAGGTGAACGCCGTCGTGCGGGCCAGGGCGGACAAGCTCCGTGTGCCGGTGCTGCACGGCATCGACGACAAGGAGGCGGCGCTGCGCGCGTGGGCCGCGGAGTCCGGCATCCCGCTCGCCGACATCGCCTACCTCGGAAACGACGTCAACGACCTGCCGGCGCTGCGCATCGTCGGCTGGCCGGTGGCGGTCGCGAACGCGCATCCGCTCGTGCAGGAGGCGGCGAGGGTCGTGCTGCGCCGCAGCGGCGGTCATGGTGCCGTGCGTGAGCTGATCGAACGGGTGTTGCCTGGGTGACCGACTCCGGTAACCCTCCTGTCGCGCGCCGTTCACCCCCGGCGCGTACTCAGGGGAGAAGGCCATTTCGACGACCGGAGGAATCATGACTGTCAGCATCGGATCACGTGTGATCGGAGGCGGTCATCCCGCCTATCTCATCGCGGAGATCGGCCTCAACCACAACGGCGACGTCGACATCGCCAAGCGCCTGATCGACGTCGCGGCGAAGGCCGGGGCTGATGCCGTGAAGTTCCAGAAGCGGACGCCGGAGATCTCGACGCCGGAGCACATGCGCGACGTCCCGCGCGAGACGCCCTGGGGCACCATGAGCTACCTCGATTACCGCCGCAGGGTCGAGTTCGGCCGCGACGAGTACATCGCGATCGGCGACCACGCCACGATGCTCGGTCTCGACTGGTTCGCCTCCCCGTGGGATGTGCCGAGCGTCGACTTCCTCGAGGACCTCGGCGTCGTCGCGCACAAGGTCGCCTCGGCCAGCCTGACCGACACCGAGCTGCTGCTCGCGCTGCGCGAGACGGGCAAGCCGATCATCCTCTCGACCGGCATGTCGACGATCGAGCAGATCGACCGGGCGCTCGCGACGCTCGGCACCGATCGCGTCGTCCTGATGCACGCCACCTCGACCTATCCGCTCGAGCCGGAAGAGGCCAACCTGCGCGCGATCGCCACGCTGCGCGACCGCTACCCCGGTGTCCCTGTCGGGTACTCCGGTCACGAGCGTGGTCTGCAGATCTCCCTCGCCGCCGTCGCGATCGGCGCAGTCGCCGTCGAGCGGCACATCACCCTCGACCGCACCATGTGGGGCTCGGATCACGCCGCATCGCTCGAGCCCACCGGCCTCGAGCACCTCGTCCGCGACATCCGCGTGATCGAGACCGCACTCGGCGACGGGGTGAAGCGCGTCTTCGACAGCGAGCGCGCGCCCATGGCGAAGCTGCGTCGCGTTCCGGCATGACCGGCTCGGGGGCGCTCAGGGTCGTCGCGATCGCCGACGCCGACTCGTTCGTGAAGTGGTCGGCGTCGCTGCTCGGCAGCGTCCCCGGCATCCGTCGCCATCTGCTGCTGGTGCAGACGCCGCTGACGGCGAGCGTCGAGCAGCAGCGCACGGCCCTGTCCGGCACCGGGATGCTCGCCGAGGACGTCACCCGCGTGGCCTTCGCGCGAGCGGCCGGATGGCTCGAAGGGCAGCGTCCCGACGTGGTGCTGCTCGCCGGTCGCGGGCCGTTCGTGCGCCTGATGGGCCGGGTGGTCGACGGCCTCACGCACCGTCCGGTCGTCGTCGCCGGGCTCCCGGGCATGGCCATTCCCGCTCAGCGCGGCGCACTCGACTACCGCCGGCACACCGACCTGCTCGTGGTGCACTCGCACCGGGAGCAGCGGGCGTTCACCGAACTGGGCGAGCGCATCGGCGTGCACGTGCCGACTGCGCTCGCGACGCTGCCGTTCGCGCGGACCCGTTCCCGGGTGCTCGCCGGAGACCGGATGCAGGTGCTCTCCGCCGACGCCGTTCGGCCGACGGCGACCCTCGTCGCCGAGCGACCGGAGCAGCCGAGGTCCGTGCGGATGCCGGCGACCGACCTCGTGTTCGCCGCCCAGGCGCTGGTGCCGGTCGCGCGGGCCGAGCGCGCCGAGATCGCGGCGACCCTGGTGCGCGCCGCCGAGGCCGACCCCCGCCGCCGCGTGGTGGTGAAGCTGCGCTCGCGGCCGGGTGAGACCGAGACCCACCTCGAACGCGACCCGTACCTCGACCTTCTCCCCGCGCGACTGCCCGACAACCTCGTCGTCTCGTACGGCTCGATGGCGCAGGCGCTGTCGACGGCGGCAGGGCTCGTGACCGTGAGCTCGACCGCGGCCGTCGAAGCCGTGGCATCCGGTGTGCCGGTGATCGCCCTCGATTCGTTCGGGGTGAGCAAGAGCCTGCTGAACACCGTGTTCGTCGGCAGCGGTCTGCTCGGCGGGCGCAGCGAGGTCGTGGCAGGGCGCTTCCGGCATCCGCATCCGGCTTGGCTCCGCGACAACTACTTCCATCCGTCAGCGGAGTCGACGTGGTGGCAGCATGTGGAGCAGCTCGTCGCCCTGCGACGGGCGGGCGCGCTGCCGCACCGACGGGTGCCGGAGGCCAGGGGTGGAGCGCTTCACGAGGCGTGGCACCGGGCCAGCGTGCTCGGCTCCGAGGACCGGACGCTGAGCGGCACTGCCGCGCTCGCCGTCGGCGTGCCGGTCACGCGCGCGCTCGGTGTGCTGCGTCGGGGCCGTCAGTCTGCGGGCGGCGGCACCTGGGCGGATGCCAGCACCGATTTCACCCTCGAGCCGAACCCGTTCCACGACTCGATCCGGCGCTGATCCGGCACCGGTTCCGCGCTGGTCCCGCGCCATCCGCCGCCGGACGGAAACCGCGGACCAGTCACGCCGCTGTCGGCGAGTCGGATCCCGACTCGCCGACAGCGCGCTGCTTCGTCCGGGTTCTCCGTGCGATCAGCTGCTGCGACGGATCGCCCGCACACCGACCGCGAGCCCGACGACGGCCACGGCCAGCGCCGAGAGCCAGCCCCACAGCACGGTGATGTCGCCGAGGTCGCCCGCGAACAGCGCGCGCTCGGCCTGGACGACCCAGTTGACCGGGTTCACCGAGGCGACCGCCCGCATCCAGGCTGGGCCGTCGTCGAGGGGGAGGAGCATGCCCGAGAGGATCAGCAGCGGGAAGATCAGCGACTGCTGGACTCCCCAGAACAGCCACTCGCGATCCTTGGTGGCGAGTGCGAGCGAGTACGACAGCGAGCCGAGCCCGACACCGAAGACGGCCAGCAGGGCGAGTCCGATGAGCAGTCCGGGCAGGTTGATCGCGAAGCCGAACGGCCAGGCGATCAGCACGATGACGAGCGCCTGCACCACGATGGGCGCGATCTCCTTGAGCGCACGGCCGACGAGCAGCGACGAGCGGGCGAGCGGGGCGACGAGGGTCCGCTCATGTGATCCGGTCATCATCTCGTATTGGAGGTTCGAGCCGGTGGCGCCGGTGCCGAACAGCACGATCATCACCAGCACCCCTGGCACGAACCAGGCGAGGGTCTCGCCCGCGGGCTGACCGGATCCGCCGATCAGCAGCGGTGCGAACAGGCCGAGGAAGACCAGCGGCTGCAGCAGGCTGAAGATCAGGGTGAAGGGGTCGCGCAGCACCGGCCGGAGCTCGCGGGTGAGGACGTTTCTGGTGTCGCGCACGAGATTCGGGCGCACGAGCGTGTCGGTCATGAGAGGGCTCCTGTCTGGGCGGCGGTCTTGTCGGTCGCGACGGGGTCGGCGTCGCCGGCGGCGTCGGTGTCGGATGCGTCCGCTCCGCCCTCGCCCGCTTCGCGCAGCGTGCGACCGGTCAGCGCGAGGAAGACGTCGTCCAGGGTGGGTGGGACACCGGTGGCCCGACGGACGAGGATGCCCGCGGCATCCAGCTCCCGGACGACCACCGGAAGCAGGCGATCGCCGTCCGGCACGGCGAGGGAGAGCGAGTCGCCGTCCAGCGACACCTCGGCCGTGCTGAGGCGGGCGACGACAGGGCGGGCGTTCACGGCATCCGCCTCGCTCGCGAAGCCGAACGTGAGCACGTCGCCGGCGAGGGTGGCCTTGAGGGAGGCGGCATCGTCGTCGGCGATGATCCTGCCCTTGTCCATGACCATGACGCGCTCGGCGTACCGATCTGCCTCCTCGAGGTAGTGGGTCGTCAGGAAGACCGTCGTCCCGTGCTGGGTGCGCAGGTCGAGGATGTGCTCCCACAGGTTCGCCCTGCTCTGCGGATCGAGTCCGGTCGAGGGCTCGTCGAGGAAGATCAGCGGCGGGGCGTGCATGAGTCCGAGCGCGATGTCGAGTCGCCGCTTCTGGCCTCCGCTCAGCTGCTGGACCGACCGCGTCGCGAACGACGCGAGGTCGAGCGATTCGATCAGCTCGTCGGCACGACGGATGCTGTCGCGCCGCGTCATGCCGTAGAAGGCGCCCTGACTGAGCAGTTCGTCGCGCACCCGCTGCGAGAAGCTGCCGCTGGTGAGCTGGCCGACGTACCCGATGCGCGCGCGGACGCCTGCGGAGTCCGTGCGGATGTCCTGGCCGACCACGCGAGCGGTGCCGGAGGTGGGCGGGATCAGTGTGGTCAGCATCCGCAGGCTCGTGGACTTGCCGGCGCCGTTCGGGCCGAGGAAGGCGACGAGCTCGCCGCGGACCGCGGTGAAGGAGAGGTCGGTGACCGCGTCGACCGACTTCTTCTTGACGGTGAAGACCTTGGTCAGGCCCTCCGATTCGATGATGTGTTCGTGGGACATGAGGCGAGCGTAGGAAGGAACCAGGACAGATCCTGTCCGCGATGTCTGCCAATCTGGAGGCATGTCCGACACCACCACTCGCGCTCTCGCACTGCTCAACCTGCTGCAGACGCATCGGCACTGGCCGGGCGCCGAGCTCGCGACACGTCTCGGCGTCACCGAGCGGACTGTGCGGCGCGATGTCGACCGACTCCGGGAGCTCGGCTACCGGGTCGAGTCGATCCCGGGTGCCGCAGGTGGATATCGGCTGGAGGCGGGCAGCGCCGTGCCCCCGCTGCTGCTCACCGATGACGAGGCGGTGACCATGGCGATCGGATTGCGTGTCGCGGCGACGCAGCAGTTGGTCGGCGGACCCGAGGTGACCCTCACCGCCCTCGCGAAGCTCGAGCAGGTGCTCCCGTCGCCGTTGCGCCGCCGTGTCAACGCGCTCGCGGCTTCCGTGCAGTCCCCTCGTATGGGCGACGGGCCGGTCGTGTCGCCCGTCGTGCTGGGAGAGATCGCGCTCGCCACGCGCGACCAGGAGCGCCTGCGTCTGCGCTACGTCGACCGAGAGGGCTCCGAGAGCACGCGCCGGGTGGAGCCGCATGCGCTGGCCCCGTCTGGGCGCAAGTGGTTCCTGCTGTGCTGGGATCTCGACCGCGACGATTGGCGGACGTTCCGCGTCGACCGCATCGAGGCCGTCGAGCACACCAGGGTGCTGTTCGACCGCCGCCCCCTCACACCGGAGGAGATCGACGAGCGTGTGCTCATCGCCGCCTCATGGTCGCCGCAGAAGATCGAAGCGGATGCCGTGATGGAGCTTCCCTTCCCCGCCATGCAGGAGATCTTCGGGCCCTGGTCCGACGGTGCGACGCCGGACGGCGAGACCCGCACGCGCTGGCCCTTCGGCGGCTCGGACTGGCGGGAGGCGATGTACGCGCTGCTGTGGATCCCCGAAGGGGTCGAGTACACGACGACGTTCCCGGAACCGGAGCGCACCGCGCTCAGGGAAGCGCTGGGTCGGCTGCAGAGGGCGCTCGACGCACCGCCGTCGTCACGTCCGTGAGGACACCCGGCCGATGAGCGACGGCGCGTTCGGATCGTCCCAGCGCTGGAAGGTCTGCACCCACCAGAACGCGGCGAACAGCGCCAGCGCCACGGCCTCGCCGATCAGCACGACGGGAGTCTCGCCGAACACCTGCCGGAACAGCAGAGCGGCCACGAGCACCACGAGGTCGACGATGAGCAGGCCGGCGATCCAGCGGTAGATCGCGCGCTGGCGCGGCGAGGGCGGTGTCTCGCCCGGCTCCACCGGACCGCCGGCGTGCAGGATCGGAACGGCGGCGAAGACGCCGAAGAACAGCAGGGTCGCGGCGAAATGGATGCTGCCCACGGGCCAGAGGTTGAACGGGAAACCGTCCTTCAGGGCGGGGGAGAAGGCGAGTACGGTCACGGTGCCCGCGGTGACGAGCGCGATGATCGACACCAGTGTCGCCGACCGGGCACTGCCGCGGGCGGCGACTCCCGCGGTGTCGCGCGTGCGGGGGTGGCGACGGATCACGGCCATCGTGACGACCACGACGACGACCACCACGGTGTAGACGGCGATCCCGGCCTTGGCGCCGCCCACGTACTCGGTCGGGATGCATTCCGAGGCCGTCGGGCATGGGATCTCGCCGACCGCGCGGGTGTCGGCGATTCCTGTGGGCACGATCGCGATGAGCGGTGCGAAGATCGCACAGATGTCGAGCAGGGTCGTCGATCGACTGCGACCCGAGAGCGCGAGCAGGGCGATGGATGCCGCCATCAGCGTCCCGACGAAGACGTCGCGCGCCGGCGTGTAGAAGGCGTGGCTGATCGAGGAGAGCGGGCGCCAGCCGAACAGCAGCGGCTCCCACGACACGACGATGCTCTGCAGGGCGACGCTGAGAAGCAACGTGAACACGATCAGCACCAGCGACAGGCGCAGGTAGCGGTGGGTCTTCAGGCTGGTGGGGGCGAGGTCCTCAGCGACGGCCATGAGGCGACCGTACACCGCACGGACGACAGGGGCGGATGCCGAACCGATGGCCGTGCGGATGACGCCGCGTGACGGCATCCGTCATCTCGGGACTCACTGTGTCAACCCCCGCAACGTTCCTGGCCTTCCGGTCGGCCGGCCGGTAGCGTCGGTCTCATCGCGGCGATCCGGGCGGTCCCGGGCCACAGTTCATACCTGATGGCGTTGCGGGTTCGACTCCCGCCGTCGCGTCCACTTGCTCCCGTCAGGCGCCGCCCTCGGCGATCCGCGCCTCGATCGGGGCCCACCCGCCCTCGAGCACCGTGAAGCCGGCCTCGAGGATGCCGAGCGGGTCGTCGCTCTCGTTCACGAGCAGCTGCATCTGCAGCACGAATCGTGAGTACACGCGGATCTCAGGGGTCGCCTCGCTCAGTCCGAGCTCGTGCGCGATCGCGTCCGAGAGGGCGTCCTCGTGCCGCAGCCACATCTTCGCGGCGTACTCGCGCAGAGCGGGCGTCTCGTTGAGGAAGCGGGCGAAGACCCGCGACACGTCCTGGCCGTGCTCGGCGAGGTTCTCGCGGACTTCGGCGGTGTAGAAGTCGTGGATCGCCCGATTGACCGTGACGCCTGGCGCGCGGCCGCTGACCGCCGATACCAGTCGGTCGCGCTGCTCGTCGTCCTCGTCGAAGACGAGCGCCTCCTTCTGGGCGAAGTGCGCGAACACGGTCGTGGGGGAGACATCGGCGGCATCCGCCACCTCCCGGATGCTGACGTTGTCGAAGCCGCGCTCGAGGAACATCATCGTCGCGACATCCGAGATCGCCTTGCGGGTAGCGGCCTTCTTGCGTTCACGGCGTCCGAGTGGCACGGCATTCGTCATGCCCACCACCATATCGCGGATCCGATCCAGAACTGGTTTGACAACAAAACTGGTATTGATACAGTTTTGGAGTGACTTCACTTATAAACCCGCCTGCGCGCAGCGAAAAGCGCGCCTGGACCATGCTCATCGTCCTGACGATGCTCACCGTCGTCGGCATGACCGTCGTCCTCCCTGTCCTTCCCTTCGTCGTCCTGCAGTACGTGTCGCACGAGGGCGAACTCGCGCTCTGGGTCGGCGTCCTCGAGGCGATCAACGGCCTGTGCGCCTTCCTGGTCGCGCCGTTCCTCGGCCGCCTCTCCGACCGCTTCGGCCGACGGCCCGTCATCATCGGAGCCGCCTTCGGCGCCGCGTTCGCGATGGCGCTGTTCGGCATCGGAGGAGCGATCTGGGTGCTCGTCCTGGCTCGCGTGATCCAGGGGCTCACCGCCGGAGACCTTCCGGCGCTGTTCGCCTACCTTGCCGACATCACCCCACCCGAGAAGCGCGCGCAGCGGTTCGGCCTCCTCGGCGCCCTCTCCGGCATCGGCATGATGATCGGCCCTGCGATCGGCGGCCTGCTCGCGGCCGTGAGCCTGCAGCTCCCCGTCTTCCTCACCGCGGCCGTCGCGCTGACGATCGCCATCCTCAGCATCTTCCTGCTGCCCGAGAGCCTTGCGCCCGAGAACCGGATCGCGCGCATCTCGCTGCGTGAGATCCAGCCTTTCGGCGTCTTCCGGGAGGCCTTCCGGCGCACGGAGCTCCGAGGCCTGCTCATCGGATTCGCCCTGCTCGCCCTGCCGTTCGGATTCTTCGTCAACAACTTCAGCGTCCTCGCGCTGGATTCGATCCAGTGGGGTCCGACGCAGATCGGCCTCCTCACGGCGGCGGTCGGCATCATCGACATCGTCATCCAGGGAGTGCTGCTGGGCATCCTGCTGCCTCGCATCGGCGAGCGCGGCGTCATCATCAGCGGAATCGTCGCCCAGACGATCGGACTCACCGGCCTCGCACTGGTCGCCTCGGTCTTCACCCAGCCGTGGGTGTTCATCCTCGGCGCGCTGATGCTCGCCGCAGGGCAGGGCGCGGCCACGGCTGCCATGGACGGCGCGATGTCGAACGCCGTGGGTGCCGACGAGCAGGGATGGCTCGGCGGAGTCACCCAGTCGCTCAATGCGGCGATGAACACGGCCGCTCCGCTGATCGCCGGGGCGCTGTACGTTACCGTCAGCCATGCGGCACCGTACTGGCTCGGTGTCGCGCTGATGATCGTCGCGGTCCTCGTCGTCTCCCGTGCGCACATCGCGAACACCGCGAAGGCGGGGGCTCGAGAGTCGGGCGCTGACGCCGCGACCGGCGACACCGCGCCGGCGGCAGCAGAAGCTCGCAGCTGACCGGCGTCCGCCGCATCGGGGATGATGGATCCATGGCCGCCCCTCATCGCCCCGGACTGCGGATCTCGTCGGGTCTGACGATCCCCGAGGCCGAGCTCTCGTGGCGGTTCTCGCGGTCGTCCGGCCCGGGCGGGCAGGGCGTCAACACGGCCGACTCGCGGGTCGAGCTGCTCTGGGATGCGGCGGGGAGCTCCGCGCTCACCCCGCACCAGCGCGAGCGCATCCTCGATCGCCTCGGCGGCCGACTGGTGAACGGCGTGCTGACGATCGCCGCGTCCGAGCACCGCGCGCAGCTGCGCAACCGGGATGCGGCGCGGGAGCGGCTCGCCTCCCTGGTCGCCGAGGCGCTCCGGCCGCCGTCGCCGACGCGCCGACCGACGAAGCCGAGTCGTGGCTCGACGGAGCGGCGGTTGAAGGCGAAGCAGCGACGCACCGACGTCAAGCAGCTCCGCAAGCCTCCGCGCGAGGGCTGAGATCGGATGCGGGTGCCTGGGCAGCGGGTCTTCCTGCTCAGCGTAGTGACCGGCGGGCGACTTCCGGCGTGCTGCGCCGGGGGACGTGATGATTCCACGCCCAGCGGAAGCCCACACCCCCGAAGGTCATGAAGCCTGCCGCGAGCAGCACGCCCGCGATCGAGCCGAAGGTGACCGCGGCCGCGAAATCTCCCCCGCCGGCGATGATCGCCGACCCGACGAGGAGACCCACGACGCACGCGTTCACGACGATCAGCAGCATCACCGAGCTGCCGAGAAGGATGCTCACGCCGCGCGGTCGCAGGAAGGAGTAGGTGCGCTTCATGCCCGGTTCGTCGTCGAACGGCGACGCGAGGAACACCTCCTCCACGACCGGATCCAGGTCGACGTACGCGCCGCGGATGCGGTTCATCGCGACGACGTACATCATGTCCTCCTCCGAGACGTTCATCACCCGCACCTGCGTCATGAAGCCGATGAGGGAGAGGAAGGCGAGGATCGCGAGCGAGGCGCCGCCGAACCACCCGCGGAAGTCGGACGCCTGCCCGAGGAGCCCGATCGTCACGAGGCCTGCGGAGACCAGGGTCAGGAAGATCGTGATCCGCGACAGCACCTCGCTCTGTGCCGTGCTGCGGGCGGCGAGCAGGCCCCAGTGCTCGGTCGCGAGCAGCTGGGCGCGCCGCCCCAGCGCCGCATCCGATTCGCTCGGTGGCGGTGTGCTCTCGTCATCGGATGCCGGGGGCTGCCCACGTCCGGGGGTGGGGTGCTCCAGCGAAGAGCCGTCGCTCATATCGGTATTGTGCTCCTCGCGGCGCCGCGCCGATACGGCCTGTCTCGACGGCGATCTTCCGCGCTCGCCGCAGCAGCGCTGTCGCTCGACAGCGATCCGGCGTTGGATGGACGTATGCCGCTCGCTCCCTCGTCCGCCGCCGCTCGTCCGCCTCGTCGCGCGGTCCTCGCCGCGGCATCCGTCCTCGCCCTGATGGCTCTGGCCTCGTGCTCCACCGAGCCGACCGCCACATCAGTGCCGGCGCCGGAGTCGTTCGTCGAGGGCCTCGACGTGCCGTGGTCGATCGCGTTCCACGACGGTGTGGCTCTCGTCAGCGAGCGCGACAGCGGCCGCGTGCTCGAGATCGCCGAGGACGGCGAAACGCGCGAGGTGGGGATCATCGACGGCGTCACGCCGGGAGGCGAGGGAGGTCTGCTCGGGCTCGCCGTGCACGACGGGGAGGTGTACTCGTACTCCACCGCGCGCAGCGGGAATCGCGTGGAGCGCCGACCGCTCTCCGGTGCCCCGGGGGATCTGTCGCTCGGCGCCGCCACCACGGTGATCGACGGCATCCCCGCCGCCGGGAACCACAACGGGGGTCGGATCGCCTTCGGCCCTGACGGGATGCTGTACGTCACCACCGGCGATGCCGGAGACCGGGAGAGCGCGCAGGACCTCGATTCACTCGGCGGGAAGATTCTCCGGCTCACTCCCACGGGCGGGATCCCCGACGACAACCCGTTCGAAGGGTCACCCGTCTACAGCTACGGGCATCGCAACCCGCAGGGCATCGCCTGGGATGCGGAGGGCAGGATGTTCGCGACCGAGTTCGGACAGGACACCTGGGACGAGCTCAACGTCATCGAGCCCGGTGGCGACTACGGCTGGCCCGCAGTGGAGGGCATCGCGGAGGACAGCGCGTTCATCGATCCCGTGCAGCAGTGGCGGCCGGACGCAGCGAGTCCGAGTGGCATGGCGGTGACCGGGTCCGACATCGTGATCGCGAACCTGCGCGGCGAGCGCCTGCGCATCGTGCCGCTCGACGACCTGACCGCGAGCACGGAGCAGTTCACGGGGGAGTTCGGACGACTCCGAGACGTCGTCGTCGGTGCCGGCGGCACGTTCTGGATCCTCACGAACAACACCGACGGGCGGGGCAGTCCCGCCGAGGGGGACGACCGCATCCTCCGCCTCGGCCGGGACTGAGCAGCGCTCAGCTCAGCAGACGCCTCAGAACCCGTCGACTCCGGTGGCCGTGACCGACAGCGCCCAGAGGCGCTCTGCCGCCTCGGGATCGATCGCCCACTCCTTCACCCCGCCGGTGGTCATGTCGCTGTGCTCGGGCGGGACGATCCCCTTGATCGAGCAGTCTTCGCAGTACGCCCCGCTGCGAGGCGCGAGCTCGGCGGCGGTCGCCGCCCAGAGACCGGTCGACGCTCCCTGCTCCGGCGTCTTGAAGCGCGGGTTCGGGGTGCCGTCCTCGTCGATCCAGCCGCGCGAGAGCAGCTCCTCCCGGGGGACGTGCCGCTGCAGCTCGGTCATGATCCCTCCGGGATGCACGGAGAATGCGAGGATGCCGCGTTTCGCTCCCCGCCGTGCGAGTCCGATCGCGAACAGGGCGTTGGCGGTCTTCGACTGCCCGTAGGCGACCCAGGGGTCGTACGGCGTCGTGGCGAAGTCGATGTCGTCGAAGCGCACCGGCGAGCGGAAGTGGCCGCCGGAGGAATAGGAGATCACCCGGGCGCCGTCGGACAGCAGGTCGGCGACCCCGCCGACGAGCGCGAAGTGGCCGAGATGGTTGGTGCCGAACTGGGATTCGAACCCCTGAGCGGTGTGCGCGAACGGAGTGGCCATGATCCCGGCGACGTTGAGGACCAGGTCGATCGGCCGACCGTCGTCCCGCACGGATCGGGTGAACGCCGCGACCGAGTCGAGGTCGCCGAGGTCGGCGGCCCTGACCTCGACGTCGGCGATCCCCGTCAGAGCCTGCTGTGCCACCTCCTGCCGACGGGCCGGGACGATCACGTGCACGCCGGCATCCGCCAGTGCTCGCACCGTCTCGAGACCGAGACCGGAGTATCCGCCGGTGACGATCGCGGTTCTGCCGGCGAGGTCCGTGCCCGCGATCACCTCGGCGGCGGTCGAGCGGTATCCGAACGGCGAGGCGAGCGGCTGCTGACGGGCGATCATGTCGAGAGGAGCTGTCATGATCCGACCGTACGATCTAGAGTGCACTCGAAGTCAAGGAGGCCACGGATGGACGAACCGATCGATGCCGCACGCACCTACAGCATCGGCGAACTCGCCCGGCTGGCCGGTGTCTCCGTGCACACGCTGCGGTGGTACGAGTCCGAGGGGCTCTTCCCGCGCGACGTGCCACGCACGCCCGGTGGACGCCGGGAGTACGCCCACGACTCTCTCGCGTGGCTCGCTCTGCTCGGGCGGCTGCGCGAGTCGGGGGCCCCGATCGCGGTGCTGCGCGACTATGCAGCGCTCGTCCGTGCCGGCAGCGGGAACGAGACGGACAGGCTCGCTCTGCTGCGTGCCCACGAGCGCTCGCTCGACGCGCAGATCGAGACGCTGATCGCCTGCCGCGAGGTGATCCGCGGCAAGAGCCTGGCGTACCAGGACGCGCTGGTGGCTCGGGGGATCGATCCGTTCGGTGCGGCGGGATCGGCCGTCGACGAGGGTGTGGACGGCGTGGTGGCCGCCGCCGGCTGAGTCTCAGTCGTTCACGCCGAGCCGGAGCGCCCTGGCCCGCCTACACTGGAGAGGTGGCGAGACTGTTGATCGTGGGCGGCTTCCTGGCCGCCATCTTCTGGGTGTACAGCATCGTCGACTGCGCGGTGCAGCCGGCGACGCGGCACCGCGGCGTGCCCAAGGCCGCCTGGATCGCCATCGTCGTCATCATCCCCGTCATCGGCGGCATCCTCTGGTTCACGATCGGCCGCCGTCGAGCGAACGACTCCAGCGGCGAGATCCGGCTCATCGCTCCCGACGACGACCCCCAGTTCCTCCGCAGCATCAGCAAGAGCGAGCAGGATGCCCGCATCCGTCGGCTCGAGGAGGAGCTCGCCCGCCTCGAGGACGAGACCGACGACGGAACCACGCACGACGGCACCACGCCGGATCCGCGTCCGTGACGGCATCCCCGGCGACGGATGCCGCGGCATCCCTGATCGCAGACCTCATCGGCCACGGGGTGCGCGACCTCGTGCTCTCACCGGGGTCGCGATCGCAGGCACTCGCACTCGCCGCTGTGCATGCGGCGAATGAGGGGGCGCTGCGTCTGCACGTGCGCATCGACGAGCGCGTCGCCGGATTCACCGCCCTCGGCCTCTCGCGGGAGACCGGGGTACCCGCTGCGGTGCTCTGCACGTCTGGCACGGCGGCGGCGAACCTCCTCCCTGCCGCCATGGAGGCCTTCCACTCCGGCATCCCCCTGCTGCTGCTCACCGCCGATCGTCCGCCGGAGCTCCGCGGGGTCGGGGCGAACCAGGCGACCTCTCAGCCAGGGATGTTCGGCCTCTGGGTGCGGGAGCAGATCGACGCTCCGGTACCGGGCGAGGCCGACTGGTCGGGTCTCGCCGCTCGTGCCGTCGCGGTCGCTCTGGGCGCGGATGCGCCTTACGGGTTGCCCGGTGTGCGCGGCCCGGTGCATCTGAACCTGCCGTCCCGCGAGCCGCTGTCCGGTGACTTCCCCGTGCTCCCGCTCGTACCAGGCGAGCCCCCCAGCACGAGCGCCGCCGAGCCGCTCGTGCTCTCCCGCGGACCTCGGACCGTCGTCATCGCCGGGGCGGATGCCGGAGCGGATGCCGAGGAGATCGCCCACGTCGGCTCCTGGCCGCTCATCGCAGAGATCGTGAGCGGCGCCCGGTTCGGGCGTCAGATCGTGCACGGCTATCGCGCGCTGCTCGACGACGACGAGCTCGGCGGTCGAATCGAGCGCGCGGTCGTGCTCGGTCACCCGACGCTGAGTCGTGAAGTGGCCCGACTGCTCTCGCGTACCGACGTCGACGTGATCGCGCTGCGGCGGGGCGGCGAGGAGCTGAATCTCAACGGTCGCACCACGCCGACGGCATCCGTCTCCGTGGCTCCCGGACCGGCGGACCGCGAGTGGCTCGGGGCATGGATGGTGGCGTCGGCTGCGCAGGTGGTCGACCTCAGCGAACGCGCTCCGGACACCGAGGGGCTCGCCTCCAGCGACTTCACTGCGCGGCGCGACGCCGTCAACGCCGAGCTGGACGCCGTGCGCCGCCCGCTGAATCGCGCCCTCCTCGTCGACGCCGTGTGGCGAGCGACCTGGCCGCACGATCGCCTCATGTTCGGCTCGTCGAGGCTCGTCCGCGTGGCGGACGCTCTGCTCGGCGGCAAGAAGGTGCCGGTGCACGCCAACCGCGGCCTCGCCGGAATCGACGGGACGATCGCCACCGCGACGGGGATCGCACTCGCGAGTCAGGCGTCCGGCGCGCCGGGCGTGACCCGAGTGCTGCTCGGCGACCTCGCGTTCCTGCACGACGTCGGCGCCCTGCTGCTGCCGCCGGACGAAGCGGAGCCGCGGCTCCAGGTCATCGTCGGCAACGACGGCGGTGGCACGATCTTCGACGGTCTCGAGGTGGGGGAGACAGCGGCGCGGGCCGACCTCGACCGCGCGTTCTACACGCCGCACACCGTGCGCCTCGAGCAGCTGGCCCTCGCCTACGGGTGGGAGTATCACCGCGTCACCACGCGCACCGCGCTCGATCAGGCACTGACGACGCCCGCCGCCGGCCGCCAGCTGATCGAGGTTCCGCTCGACCGCTGATCCCGCCACTGCCGCCGTCGGGGTGCGCGGTGGCAGGATGAACGCATGACAGCGCATGAGTGGGCCAAGATTCTCCGGGTCGGCGAGGGATTCCAGCTCTCGGAGGTGGACCCGCGGAGCACCCCCGGGTACTCCGGGGTGAAGGCCGACGGGAAGCGCGACCTCCAGGTGGGGCTCGACGAGCTGAACGAGCTGCAGGAGCGGCTGTTCGCGGAGAGCCGCGTCGGGGTCGCCCAGGACTCGGTGCTGCTGATCCTGCAGGCGATGGATTCGGCCGGCAAGGGCGGGATCGTGCGTCACGTCGTCGGAGGGGTCGATCCGCAGGGCGTGGCGCTCACCGCGTTCAAGGCACCCACCGAGGAGGAGCGCCGGCACGACTTCCTGTGGCGGATCGAGCGGCGACTTCCCGAGCCCGGCTTCATCGGCGTCTTCGACCGTTCGCACTACGAGGACGTGCTGATCGGGCGGGTGCGATCGCTGGCGTCGGCCGAGGAGATCGAGCGCCGTTATGACGCGATCAATGCCTTCGAAGCCGAGGTCGCAGCCGCGGGGACGAGGATCGTGAAGGTGATGCTGCACATCTCGCCGGAGGAGCAGAAGGCGAGGCTGATGGAGCGGCTCGAGCGGCCGGACAAACACTGGAAGTACAACCCCGGCGACGTCGACGAGCGGATGCTGTGGGACCAATACATGGCCGCATATCAGACGGTGTTCGAGCGGACCTCGACCGCTCAGGCGCCCTGGCACGTGGTGCCGGCCGATCACAAGTGGTTCGCCCGCCTCGCTGTGCAGGAACTGCTGCTCGACGCGCTGCAGCAGATCGATCCGCAGTGGCCGGCCGCCGACTTCGACGTCGAGGCCGAGAAGAAGCGCCTCGCCGCGAGCTGAACGGTCGAGTCGCGTTCACGATTCAGCATGAGCGCGGTCGAGGAGACCAGAAGCGGCCACGCGAGCCAACTCGCCCATATCCATGCTGAATCGTGAACGCGACGGGGCCGAGACTCAGGCGAGCGCGTCGACCAGCGGGCGGAACTTCACCCGTGTCTCGAGGAGTTCCGATTCCGGATCCGAGCCCGCCACGATCCCCGCACCGGCGTAGGCGGTGACGGCGATGTCCTGCGCGGCGGGGGAGAACTGCGCGCAGCGCAGTGCGATCGCCCATTCGCCGTTGCCGTCCGCATCGACCCAGCCGACCGGTCCTGCATAGCGTCCGCGGTCGAACGGCTCGAGCTCCCGAATGGCGGCGATCGCCGCTGCGGTCGGAGTGCCGGCCACGGCAGCGGTCGGATGCAGCGCGCCGATGAGGTCGAGAGCGGAGCCGCCGTCGGCCAGCTCCCCCTCGACGTCGGTGGCCAGATGGAAGAGGTTGGGCAGCTTCAGCAGGAACGGCTGCTCGCTCGCCGCGAGCGCCCTCGTGTGCGGGCGGAGCGAGGCGAGCACGCTCTGCACGGCGTACTCGTGCTCATCCAGATCCTTGGTGCTGGAGGCCAGATGAGCGGATGCCGCGGTGTCGGCGTCCGCATCCGCGCCGCGGCCGATCGTGCCGGCCAGCACGCGGGCCGTGACCGTGCGCTGCTGTACGGTCACGAGCGTCTCGGGGCTCGCGCCGATCAGTCCGTCGACCGCGAATGCCCAGGTGTCGGGGTAACCGGTCGACAGCGCCCGCACCAGCCGCCGCAGATCGGAGCCGGCAGGGATGCTGCCAGTGAGGTCTCGGGCGAGCACGACCTTGCTCAGCTCGCCGTCCGAGATGCGTCCGAGCGCGCGGCGGACCGAGTCCTGGTAGCGCTGCGGGCTCTGCGCCCCGGGGCCGACGGTGCCCGCCCAGTGCGGACCGTAGGGTCGGACTTCGGGAACGGCGGTCGGGACCGCGGTGGCGTGGGTGGCTGCGGGCGCGCGGCGGATGCGGGTCATCCAGCTGCGTCCGCGGTGTCGGCCGATCACGAGCGCCGGCAGGAGCAGGATGCTGTCGGCCGCGGAGGACTCGTCGAACGTCAGCGCGCCGAAGGCGACCAGGCCGGTGCCGGGCAGGGCCAGCGGGTCATCGATCTCCGCGCCGTCGGCCAGGTCGCGCCATGCCGCCGCGATCGTCGCGGAGCGAAGCGACTCTGCACCCGCTGACACGCGGATCGTCTCGACGACGTCATCGCCCACGGCGACGATCCCGTCCCCCCGTCGCAGCCACGCGAGGGGCCGTGCCGGATCGGCGAAGGCCAGGAGATCCTCGATCGGATCGATCTCACGGGTCTCGACGACCAGCCTGCTGCTCACGCCTCCAGCCTAGTTCGTCGATGATCCGGCACGTCCCAGGCGGTGCCTAGGCTGTGTCCATGAACGAGGCGCGGCCGGCCCCCGGCACCGAGATGGTCTTCCAGTGGCGCAAATGGGACGGTTCCGAGCATTGGCGGCATGAGTGCGTCTACCTCGGATCCGACGAGTGGGGCGACTGGATCGGTCAGCCGGTGGGCTGGCGCAGCGCCCGCCCCGGGGCGTCCTTCGTCGCGGCGGGGCCGAACGTGACCCTCGTGCCGAGACAGACGGACTTCGCGCTGACCGTGAACCGCAACCATCCGAAGGGCATGCGGATATACATCGACCTCGGATGGGACGTCCGCTGGTCGGATGACCCGTTGCTCGCGGTGGGCATCGACATGGACCTCGACGTCGTGCGGGTCGAGGGGGAGCGCGGCACCTGGGTGGACGACCGTGACGAGTGGGCGGAGCACAGCGCGCAGCACGCCTATCCCGCAGCTGTCATGCGCACGCTCGAGGACCTCGCTCTCGACCTCGAGCAGCGCGTGCGCGATCAGGTCGCCCCGTTCGACGATGCCACCGCAGATCCGTGGCTCGACCGCCTCGAGGCGCTGCAGCTCGCGCCTAGACTGGACTCGTGACCCCGAACGAAGCAAACCGCGCCGACCTCGGCAAGGACCCCGCCCGCGTCAGCGGCATGTTCGACCAGGTCGCCAAGGGCTACGACCGCACGAACACGGCGATGACCGTCGGCAACGACGCGCTGTGGCGTGCCGCCACGACCCGCGCCGTCGCGCCGAAGCCCGGCGAGAAGATCCTCGATCTCGGGGCAGGGACGGCATCGTCGTCGGCATCCCTCGCCCGCAGCGGCGCCGAGGTCGTCGCCGCAGACTTCTCGCCCGGCATGCTCGCCGAAGGGCAGCGGCGGCACGGCGGGATGCGCAACCTCTCCTTCGTGCAGGCGGATGCGACCGATCTGCCCTTCGCGGACGGCGAGTTCGACGCGGTCACCATGTCGTATGCGCTGCGCAATGTTAACGACCCGAAGAAGGCGCTGCGCGAGCTCCTCCGCGTCACCAAGCCGGGCGGTCGGCTCGTCATCAACGAGTTCTCCACGCCGCCTGGCGCGCTGTTCCGCACGGCCTACCGCTTCTACAACTCGCAGGTGCTGCCGCGCGTGGCCCGCGTCGCGGGCACCAACGGCGACGCCTACGACTATCTGAACGAATCGATCCGCGAGTGGCCGGATCAGAAGAAGCTCGCGGCCTGGATCCGCGAGGCGGGGTGGACCGAGGTCCAGTACCGCAACCTCTCGTTCGGCATCGTCGCGCTGCACCGGGCGTTCAAGGCCGCGTGAGCGCGCGGCGAACCGGTGTCCCCGACGACGGTAGGCTGAGATCGTGACTTCGAGCCGCGTTGCCCCGGGTTCGCGACTGGCGAGCCGTCTCGGTTTCAGCGACCGTGTCTTCATCGGCACCGCCGGCCGGCGTATCGCCCAGGCGATCGAAGACGGACTCGAGCGTGTCGAGACGGGCCTCGCCGACGACGTGCGCGTCGCCGATCCGCTGGCGGATGCCGCGAGCCGCTACCTCTACGAGGCCGGAGGCAAGCGCATCCGGCCCGTGCTGACGCTGCTCGCCGCCCAGCTCGGCGACGGCAACACCGAGCAGGTCATCGACGTGGCGAAGGCGCTCGAGATCACCCACCTCGGCTCGCTGTACCACGATGACGTCATGGACGGCGCCGACCGCCGACGGGGCGTCCCGGCGGCGCAGACGGTGTGGGGCAACAACATCGCGATCCTCACGGGAGACATCCTGTTCTCGCGGGCGAGCCAGCTGATGTCCCGTCTGGGCGAGCGGGCGATCCGCCTGCAGGCCGACACGTTCGAGCGTCTGGTCCTCGGACAGATGCACGAGACGATCGGCGCTCAGCCCGACGACGATCCCATCGAGTTCTACATCCAGGTGCTCGCCGACAAGACCGGCTCGCTGATCGCCGCGGCGACGCAGGGCGGCGTCATCTTCTCCAATGCCCCGGCCGAGTACGAAGAGCCGCTGCGCGTCTACGGCGAGAAGATCGGCGTGGCCTTCCAGCTGCTCGACGACGTCATCGACCTGTCGGCGAAGCCCGAGGACACCGGCAAGGTGCCTGGCACCGACCTGCGTGCCGGCGTACCGACAATGCCGTATCTGCTGCTCAAGGCGCAGCGCGACGACGCGTCGACCGATCTCGCCGTCCGCATCGATGACGGCGTCGCCCGCATCGCCGACGGCGAGGACCCGGCGATCCTCGACGGGCCGCTCACCGAGCTGCGTGACCACGCCAGCACCCAGAAGACTCTCGCGCTCGCGCATTCCTGGACCCAGGATGCGATCGACGCGCTCGCCCCGCTTCCGCGCGGCACCGTGCGCGAGGCGCTCACCCGCTTCGCAGAGACCCTCGTCGAACGCTCCAGCTGAGGTGCCGCGGCCGACATGCCGCGCCGCCGGACGTGACGGCATACGAAAGGACCCCTTATGACCAAGCTCAGACTGGCCATCGTCGGAGCGGGCCCCGCCGGCATCTACGCCGCCGACATCCTGCTGAAGGCGGAGCGCAAGTTCGACGTGTCCATCGACCTGTTCGAGCAGCTCCCCGCACCGTACGGCCTCGTGCGCTATGGCGTGGCGCCGGATCACCCGCGCATCAAGGGCATCATCAACGCGCTCCGTGACGTGCTGGACCGCGGCGACATCCGCCTCTTCGGCAACGTGCGCTTCGGCGAGGACATCACCCTCGACGACCTCAAGAAGCACTACAACGCGGTGATCTTCGCCACCGGAGCGATCCGCGACACCTCCCTCGACATCCCCGGCATCGACGCCGTCGCCTCGTACGGTGCGGCGGACTACGTCAGCTGGTTCGACGGTCACCCCGACGTGCCACGCGAGTGGCCACTGGATGCGGCATCCGTCGGCGTGCTCGGCAACGGAAACGTCGCGCTCGACGTGGCTCGGATGCTGGCGAAGCACGCCGAGGATCTGCTGGTCACCGAGGTCCCCGAGAACGTCTACGAGGGGCTCAAGGCCAGCGCGGTCACCGACGTCCACGTGTTCGGCCGCCGCGGCCCTGCTCAGGTGAAGTTCACGCCCCTCGAGTTGCGCGAGCTCGGCGAGCTCCGCGACGTGGACATGGTCGTCTACGACGAGGACTTCGACTACGACGAGGCATCGAAGGATGCCGTCGCCAGCAACAAGCAGGTCATGGTCATCGACCGTATCCTGCAGTCGTGGCGCAAGCGCCCGTCCGTCAATGACGCCAGAGGCGACGGCGAGAACGTCGGCGGTACGGCATCCCGTCGCCTGCACCTGCACTTCTGGGCACGCCCGGTGGAGGTCCGCACGGACGAGGCCGGCCGGGTGGCGGCCCTCGTCTACGAGCGCACCAAGCCCGACGGCCAGGGCGGCGCCGTGGGAACCGGTGAGATGCGCGAGGTCCCGCTGCAGGCGCTCTACCGCGCGATCGGCTACTTCGGCTCGCCGCTTCCGGGAGTGCCCTTCGACAAGAAGCACGGCGTCATCCCGAACCGTGAGGGCCAGGTGCTCGCCAAGGATTCCAACCAGCAGATGACCGGCATCTACGCGACCGGCTGGATCAAGCGCGGCCCCGTAGGACTCATCGGGCACACGAAGTCCGACGCGATGGAGACCGTACGCCACATCATCAACGACCAGGGGTCGTGGTGGCACCCGGAGGACCCGTCGGAGGAGGCGATCCCGGCGTTGCTGCGCGAACGCGGGGTGCGCTGGACCGATCTCGAGGGCTGGCATCGCCTCGACGAGCACGAGGTGGCCCTGGGCGCCCCGCAGGAGCGGGCCCGCGTCAAGGTGGTTCCCCGCGACGAGATGGTGCGGGTCTCCCGGGCGGAGTGACCGTCACCCGATCGTTGTCGTCCGGATGCGGGGCGGAGTGAAGGCTCGACTCTAGGCTGAGCGCATGCGACTGCGCTCTCTGCTCGTCCTCGGCACGGCTGCTCTGCTGCTCGTCTCCGGGTGCACAGCCGAGCCGACTCCGAAGCCGACGGCGACCTCGTCTGCGACGGCGTCACCCACGCCGACGCCGACGCCGACACCGGAACCCCTCGCCGACCCGGACGCCGCGTTCGATGTGACATGTGACGATGTCGCGGACGCGATGGCCGCGCTCGTGGGCGAGCCGCCGACTCCGGTGCAGCCGGTCATGTCCATCATCTCGACGATGAGCTGGCTCCCCGGGCCGGCGCAGCACATGTTCCAGCGTGCGGGCGGCATCGCCTGCTCCGCGGGTGATGATGCGCGGAACTGGGAGGTGACGATCGTCCCTGACGCGCAGGCGGTGATCGACGGTGCGGCGGAGCGTCAAGGATGGTGGGGCGAGAGCGCCGATTGCAGCGAGGGGATGTGTCGGTTCGAGATCGTCGACTCGGACGTGCTGCTCTCGGCGTTCGTCGACGATCCCGCGCTCGGGGCCGATGACACGGGCCGCATCGAGGAAGGGCTGCGACGACTGGCAGCACGGGCTGCGGCGACCGGGCACGCGGTCGAATACGTCGACAGCGACATCGTCGGTCTCGCGTGCGATCGCTTCATCACGGTGGAGCAGGTGGCCGAATCAGTGGGCGAAGGCGTGGTGCTCTTCGCTGACTTCGGGGGGTGGGGGATACCCGCAGAGATCTACCACTACGTCAACGGCTCTCGCATCTGCTACTACACCTCCACTGAGGGGAACAGCGAGTCCCTGAGGAGCTATCTCATGCTCACGACACTTCCCGCGGGAGCCTGGGCGTTCGAGAAGCTCGAGGGGGACCCGGTGGAGGTGCCAGGAGCGGATGCTGCCAAGGTCAGCGCCGGCGAGCACGGTCAGAGGGTACTGGACCTGCGTGTCGGCCCCGACTGGATCCGGCTGATGACCTACGACAACGGCGCGGGGGCCGACGACCCGCTCCCGCTCGCGGAGACGGTGGTGCGCAACCTCACGGTCGGACACACCGCTCCCGAGTAGCCCGCAGGCCGTCGGATAGCCTGGCGGCATGCCTGACTGGATACCGGACGTCCTCGGCGACGAGTTCGAGCAGTTGACGCTCGAGCTGGCGGAGGACGACGAGGGGCCGGTCGTCGCGACCCTCGTCCGTGCGCTCCCTGCGCGGTCGCGCTGGTGGGAACGCCTGACGCGGGAGCGTGGCGCGCTGGAGGATGTCGACGTCCTCTACATCCACGGCTGGTCGGACTACTTCTTCCAGAAGCGGCTCGCGAGGTTCTGGACATCGAGGGGTGCGCGATTCTTCGCCCTCGACCTCCGCAAGTACGGGCGCAGCCTCCGCGACGGCCAGACCCCCGGGTACATCACCGACCTCGCCACCTACGACGAGGACATCGCGGCAGCACTGCACGCCATGGGGCGCGGCGGTGAGGGTGCTGCATCCGACCGACGGCTGATACTCCTCGGACATTCCACGGGCGGCCTCACCCTCAGCCTGTGGGCGTCCAGACACCCGGGGGCGGTGGATGCCCTGGTGCTGAACAGCCCCTGGTTGGAGTTCCAGGTCGCGTCGGCGCGGCCGCTGATCGCACCGGTGGCGGAGCTCCAGGCGCGCTGGGCGCCACGGGAGGTCGCGCCGCAGGTCGATCTCGGCTTCTACACGCGTGCCCAGCAGGAGGTCTCCGATCCGGATGACCCGGTCGAGGTGAACCTGCTGTGGCGCCCGGCTCAGACCATGGCTGTGCACGCCGGGTGGTTCCACGCGATCCTCAGCGGTCACGCCAAGGTCGCCGCCGGGCTCTCGGTCGACGCACCGGTGTGCGTGCTGCTCTCGGCGCGTTCGGCGACTCCGACGCGGTGGTCCGAGGACCTGACCCGTGCCGACTCGGTTCTCGTCGTCGACGACATCGCCAGAGCCGCGCTGAAGCTCGGCCCCTCGGTCACCGTCGAGCGAATCGATGGTGCGCTGCACGACGTCTTCCTCTCCCGCCACGAGGCGAGAGAGGAAGCGTATCGACGTCTCGACCGGTGGGTCAGAGCGTGGTCCGCCGTGCGCGAGCGTCAGACGTAGTGCATGAGGCGCGCGAAACGCTCCGCCTCGTCGGCGTCGCCACGCAGCACCGCGTCGTGGAAGTCCCGATAGACCTGCAGCATCCGCTCCCGGTCGTCTTCGGGAACGCTCCACCCGCGCAGGTTGCGGAACAACGCCATGCTCGCGTCGTTGATCAGCACCTGATGCTGCAGGTTGCGGCTGCGCTCGCTCAGGAAGGAGAACACCGCCCACCGCGTGTTGGAGATGTGCACGTCGTCATCGAGCCTGGTGTACATCTGCTCGATCAGCGACGCGAGACTCTGTCGCTCGTGCGGCGTCATCCTTGCGACGCCCATACGGGCCGCCATTCCCGCCTGATACCCGGCGAACTCGAGCGTCTGCTCGACGATCTCCGGCGTCACCGCGGTGACCTCCGTGTAACGGCTCGGGTACATCGTCACGAGTCCGAGGCGCTCGAGGCGCTGTAACGCCTCTCGCACCGGAGTTCGTGACACATGCAGCTCTTCCGCGACGTCGACATCGCGGATGCGATGTCCAGGCTCCAGCACACCTTCGACGATCTGTGCGCCGATGTGCTGGAAGACCTCCTCCGCTAAGAGCTGCTTGCTTTCTCGAATGCTCGTCAATGAGCTGTTGTTGCTCATGGATTGCCCCCAGTTGCTTTCCAGATCCGGGCCCCCCATGATGTGCCCGGACGGCCACTACATCACGAAGTAGATCGCGATGCCAACAATCCACAGATGCACTTTCGGCGGGTGCCGCACACCCCCCGGCGGTGCGTCATCGCGGGATTCGATACGGATGACTCTCCGGCTCTCGAGTCGTCACACTCGTCGGCCGGTGACGGCGGCGCGCCGAGTGAGCCCTACCGCACTCCACGCCGACATGGCGAAGGCCGCACTCGTGCGGGCGCGCGGGAAGAGGCTCGGCAGTGCCATGGATCGCCGGATCGTCTATCGCATCGGGACGCGACAGCATCCAGTCTCGGGCACTGACACCCATATATCGGAATGCGATCCGCTGAGTACAGCGAAGGGGGCGGATGCCGCGCATCCGCCCCCTTCGTCGCACGCCGTCAGCGGTAGTTGATGAACTGCAGATCGAGATCGAGGTCGGCGCCCTTGAGCAGTGCGATCACGGACTGGAGGTCGTCGCGGCTCTTGGACTGCACGCGGAGCTCGTCGCCCTGGATCTGGCTCTTGACGCCCCTCGGGCCCTCGTCGCGGATGAGCTTGTTGATCTTCTTGGCGTTCTCGGACGAGATCCCGTCCTTGAGGGAGGAGACGATGCGGAACTCCTTGCCGCTGGCGAACGGCTCGCCGGACTCGAGGCTCTTCAGCGAGATGCCCCTCTTGATGAGCTTGGTCTGGAAGACGTCGAGAACGGCCTTCGCGCGTTCCTCGGTGCTGGCGATGATGAGGATCTGCTCGCCGCTCCAGGCGATCGACGCTCCAGTGCCCTTGAAGTCGTATCGCTGCTCGATCTCCTTGCGGGCCTGGTTGAGAGCGTTCTCCGCCTCCTGGTGATCCACTTTCGAGACGATGTCAAATGAGCTGTCAGCCATACCGAAAGTGTATCGACACGGAGGATTCCACGCTCGCATGGAAGCGTTTCCATGTCCTTGCACGCGAGAACTCGCGGTCACAGCTTGATATCGAAGCGCGTTTGCATTGCGAACCTCAACGTTCTCGTTGCATACTGTAAGCGCTTGCAGTCCTTGCAGGCCCACTGTACTCAGAGAGGCACACACCAATGAAGGTGAACAAGAGGGGCATCGTCGCCGCCGGCGTGATCGCGATCGTTTCGACTCTTTCCCTGGCCGGCTGCTCGACCGCGACCGAGGGCGGCGACTCGTCCGACGCCGAGGGCGGCGGCACGCTGACCGTCTGGGTCGACGCCGAGCGCGTCGATGCGCTGAAGAGCGCAGCCGAGTCCTACGAGGACAAGACCGGCGTCAAGGTCAAGCTCGTCGGCAAGTCCGTCGACGACATGAAGGACGACTTCATCCAGCAGGTCCCCACCGGCAAGGGCCCCGACGTGGTCATGGGCGCGCACGACTGGCTGGGCGAGCTCTCCACCAACGGCGTCGTCGCCCCGCTCGAGCTCGGCGACTCCTCGGGGGACTACCTCCCGGTCGCGCTCCAGGCGGCCACCTACGACGGCACCGTCTACATGCTCCCGTACGCGGTCGAGAACATCGCGGTGCTGCGCAATGCCGACATGGTCCCCGAAGCCCCGTCGAGCTTCGACGACATGGTGTCCCAGGGCACGTTCGTGGTCGAGCAGGGTGCCGAGGGCAACCCGTACCACCTCTACCCGTTCCAGACCGCCTTCGGTGCACCGGTCTTCGGGACTGACGACAGCGGCAGCTACGACTCCTCCGACCTCCAGCTCGGCAGCGAGGGTGGCACGGCGTTCGCCGACTGGCTCGCTGCGCAGGGCGCGGCAGGCACGCTGAACACCGACATCGACGGCGAGATCGCCAAGCAGCAGTTCCTCGACGGCACGGCGGCCTTCTGGCTGACCGGTCCGTGGAACGTGGGTGCAGCGACCGACGCCGGCATCAACGTCGCCATCGACCCCGTGCCCAGCCCCACCGGTGAGACGGCATCGCCGTTCGCCGGCGTGAAGGGCTTCTTCGTCAGCTCCGAGTCGAAGAACAAGGTCGCGGCGAACGACTTCCTGGTCAACTACATCGGCACGGAAGACGTCCAGCTCGAGCTGTTCAAGGCCGGGAACGTTCTTCCCGCACTCACCGCGGCCGCCGACTCCGCGGCATCCGACCCCATCATCGCCGGCTTCCAGGCCGTCGGTGCGGACGCGGTGCCGATGCCGGCGATCCCCGCGATGGGCTCCGTCTGGGAGTTCTGGGGTGTCGCAGAGGCAGCCATCATCAACGGCTCCGACCCGGCGACGACGTGGCAGAAGCTCGTCGACGACGTGACCGCGGCGATCAAGTAACACACTCACGCACCAGCCCTGCCGGGGCGGACCTCGTCCGCCCCGGCAGCTCGACGACGGGGACGAGATGACAGAGACCGCTGAGCCCACGGCTCCACTCACCAGGCGCCAGCGCCAGGCCACCAGGATTGCCGAGGCGGCGTCGGGGCCGATCGGCTGGATGCTGCTGAAGATCCTGCTGCTCGCCGTCGTCGATGCCATCGCGCTGTACGCGGTGTTCGTGCTCGTCGGCCAGCACGAATGGCTCGTGCTCGGCCTCGTGGTCGCGGTCACCGTGCTGGTGAACTACATCTACTTCTCGCGGAAGCGGGTGCCCGCCAAGTACCTCACCCCCGGGATCATCTTCCTGATCATCTTCCAGGTCTTCACGCTCCTGTACACCGGCTACATCGGCTTCACGAACTACGGCACCGGACACAACGGCACCAAGGATCAGGCGATCTCCTCGCTGCTCGCCTCCGCGCAGGAGCGCGTCGAGGACTCCGCGACATACCCGGTGACGGTGGTCGAGCAGTTCGGCACCTACGGACTCCTGGTGACGGATCCCGAGTCCGGAGAGGCCCTGCTGGGTACGGCGGAGCAGCCGCTGCAGGAGGTGGACGCCGAGTTCGCGAGTGGCCAGGCGATCTCCGTCGACGGATGGACCACGCTGCCGCTCGCGAAGGTCTTCACCCTCTCCGAGCAGCTCGAGAAGCTGTCGGTGCAGTTCAGTGAGGACCCCAACGACGGGGCCCTGAGAGCGCCGGACGGCCAGAAGGGCTACCTCTACATCTCCACCCTCGAGTACGACGCGGACGCCGACACCATCACCGACACCACCTCGGGCGTGGTGTACTCCGACACGGGTGAGGGCGCATTCGCGGCCGAGGACGGCACGGAGCTCCTGCCGGGCTGGCAGACGACCGTCGGGTTCGACAACTTCGTCCGCGCGGTCAGCGACGAGTCGATCCGCGGGCCGCTCATCTCGGTCACGATCTGGACGTTCGTCTTCGCCCTGCTCTCCGTCGCCACGACGTTCTTCCTCGGGCTCCTGCTCGCCCTGGTGTTCAACAACACCCGGATGCGGTTCCGCAACGGCTACCGGATCATCCTGATCCTCCCGTACGCGTTCCCCGCCTTCCTCTCCGCCCTGGTGTGGGCCGGCATGATGAACGAGAGCTTCGGATTCATCAACCAGGTGATCTTCGGCGGAGCCGAGATCCCGTGGCTGACCGATCCGACCCTCGCGAAGGTGTCGGTGCTGCTGGTGAACCTGTGGCTCGGGTTCCCGTACATGTTCCTCGTCTGCATGGGGGCACTGCAGGGCATCCCCGAGGATGTGAACGAGGCCGCGGTCATGGACGGCGCCAATCCCTGGCAGGTCTTCCGCCGCATCAAGCTGCCGCTGCTGCTCGTGACCGTCGCGCCGCTGTTGATCTCGTCGTTCGCCTTCAACTTCAACAACTTCAACCTGATCTACATGCTCACCAAGGGCGGTCCCCGCTTCGACGACGTGAGCATCCCGGTAGGACATACCGACATCCTGATCTCGATGGTCTACAAGGTCGCCTTCACGGGGCAGACCCGCGACTACGGACTCGCCTCCGCATTCACGATCCTGATCTTCATCGTGGTCGCGACGATCTCGATCGTCAGCTTCCGCAAGACCAAGGCCCTCGAGGAGCTGAACTGACATGAGCACCACGGACATCAGGGCCGCAGCCACGACGACGCCCGAACGCCGCATCGCCCCTCGTCGCCGAAGTGTCGGCGCCTGGTTCGCCGACACCGGGTGGCGTCACGTCGTCGCGATCATCGTCAGCGCGTTCGCGCTCTTCCCGCTGCTGTACGTGTTCTCGGCCTCCCTCAACCCGAGGGGAACGCTGACCGGCTCGAACCAGCTCTTCTCGGCCTTCGGCATCGACAGCTACGTGCGGATCCTGAGCGATCCGCAGAACCCCTACGCGAAGTGGTTCCTGAACACCCTGATCATCGCCGTCGTGACGGGCGCGGTGACCGTGTTCATCGGGGCGCTGGCCGCGTATGCCTTCTCGCGCATGCGCTTCGCCGGACGTCGGATCGGCCTCGTGACGATCGTGGTCGTCCAGATGTTCCCGCAGCTGCTCGCCGTGGTCGCGATCTTCCTGTTGATGTCGACCCTGGGGGACTGGTTCCCGGCCATCGGCCTGAACACGCACACGGGCCTCATCCTGGTCTACCTCGGTGGAGCCCTCGGCGTGAACACGTACCTGATGTACGGCTTCTTCAACACCCTGCCGATGGAGCTGGACGAGGCTGCCCGCATCGACGGCGCGGGTCATGCCCGGATCTTCTTCACGATGATCCTGCCGCTGGTGGCGCCGATCCTCGCGGTCGTCGCGCTGCTCTCGTTCATCGGGACGGTCAACGAGTACGTGATCGCGAGTGTCATGCTCGTCGACGTCGACCAGCAGACCCTGGTCGTCGGCCTCACGAAGCTCGTCGCCAACCCCCGCTACGCGGACTGGTCTGCGTTCTCGGCGGGCGCGGTCATGGCGGCCATCCCGGTGATGATCCTGTTCCTGTTCCTGCAGCGCTACATCGTGGGCGGCTTGACCGCCGGCGCAACGAAGGGCTGAGCAGGCGCGACGCGAGACGCCGTCACGGCATCGGTCGGCGGCTCGCGGTAGCATGCGTCGCATGCTAGCTTGTGACGCATGACAGTCGACATCGGTGCGCAGATGCGCAAGGGCGTCGTCGAGTACTGCGTGCTCGGCCTGCTCGGGCGTGAGCCGATGTACGGCTGGCAACTGTCGGATGCGCTGACGCAGGCGGGGCTCATCGCCAGCATCGGCACGCTGTATCCGTTGCTCGGTCGGCTGCGGGACAACGGCTGGGTGACAACCTTCGACCGGCCGTCGGAGAGCGGCCCGGTCCGCCGGTACTACCGGCTCACGGATGCGGGGATCGAGCAGCTCGCTCGCTTCCGCGCGCAGTGGGCCCCGTTCGCCCGTGTCGTCACGGGCATCGTCGGAGAGGCACGATCATGACCCGGACCGCGAACAGCATGCGCGACGACTACCTCGCGCGTCTCGACGAGGCGATGCGAGGCCTTCCGCACGGCGTCGCCGCCGACATCCGGGGCGGGATCGCCGAGGAGCTCGAAGGACTCGACCAGGCGACGACGGCAGAGCGCATCGCGCGGTTGGGGAATCCGGAGGACATCGCGAGGGAGGCGCATCACGCGCAGTCGGTGGACGCCGTCGCGCCGGTCCCCGCCGTGGGTGTGCCGCAGACTCCCGTCCCCACGACGAGGACCCGCGGGTTCGCGATCGCCGCGGCCCTGACGCTCAGCTTCGGCGGATTCGTGCTGCCGCTGGTCGGGTGGTTCGTCGGAGCGGTGCTGGTGAGTCTGAGCAGCCTGTGGAAGGCGGGGGAGAAGGTCGTCGCGATCGTCGTGCCCTTCGTGCTGTGCGCGCTGTCCGGCCTCCTCGTGTCCGCGATGGGGTTCTCGTCGTGGACGAGCACGGGCGGTTCCGATTCGAGCGGCACCGGCTCTGGTGGCGAGTTCGAGGCGATCAACCCCCTCATCCCCGCCTGGTACGACCTGGTCTGGTTCGGCGTGATGCTCCTCGGCGTCGTCCTCATCCCGCTGTCCGGTCTCTGGCTGCTCTGGCGTCTGCGCGGTCGCGCAGCGCGCTGACTCCGGCGTTGTCGTCGGCGTTGCGCCTCGGCGCGGATGTCCACCGGCTCTAGCCTGGGAGCATGGCACGGGTCGCAGGGCGCAACGTGGCGATCGCCTGGATCGCCGGGGTCCTGTGCGCGGGCGTCGTGCTCGCACTGGTCTGGTTGTCGATGCCGATCGTCCCGGTGATGGCGTCCTTCGTGGGAGATGCTCTGCGCTCCGCCCTCCCGTGACGCCGGGCGCCCGGTGACACCCCTGAACAGGCGGGGGCATGGGCTCGGCGACACGTCGGCACGCCTCCCTTCGGGGGTGGCGAGGCGGCGGTAACCTCGCAGAGCACACTTCCGATGAGAGGCGCACCCCATGAGTGACCCCGAGGTTCCACAGCCCGAGCGGCCGAAGGACGTCAACGACGTCGTCGACAGCGCGAACGCTGGACTCGACGCCGCCGCCGCCGCGGGTGCCGGCGTCCCCGGCGCAGCCGCACCGGCAGCCGCAGACGCCGATCGTCCGACCACGACCGAGCCGGCTGTCGACCCCGATCTCGCCGCCTTCGAGGCCGCCGAGAACGAGCACCCTGGCACCTTCGCGACGCCGGAGCTCAACGACCCCAAGTACCTCGACGACGACACCGACACCAGGGCGTCGTCGTGGAACTCGGATGCCGATGCGACCGCGGTCTACACGCCTCCGGCCGCACACGAGCAGTCCGCCATGGCAGGGGCGGCCTACTCATCGGCCGACGACACCGAGACGCGCATCGTGCCCTCGGAGCCCGCGGCGTCCGAGCCGATCGTCGCCCCGGTCCAGCAGCAGCCGATCTTCGTCCAGGCCCCCGAGCCGCCCCGTGAGCGGGGCAACCGGGGCACGGCAGGCGGCATCGGCCTGCTCGCCACGCTCGTGTTCGCGATCCTCTACCTCGGAGCGACGCTCGGTCTCGGCGCGATCGCCGGTGACGTCGACGGCACGAACATCGGCGAGGCCGCACTCGCGCCGCTGACCACATGGGGCTTCTGGGTGCCCGTCGTCGTGTTCTTCCTGGGCTTCTGGCTGCTCGGTGCCTTCATCAACCGTGGTCGTTGGGGCCTCTGGGTGGTCTTCGGCATCATCGTCGGTCTGATCGCCTACGGCGGGCACATCCTCGGCGCTCTGTTCGAGGCTCCGTTCTGGCTCCTCACGGCCAGCGAGGGCAACGAGCTCGTCGGATCCCAGCTGTTCCACCCCCTCGCCATCGCCGCTTTCGTGTTCGGGCGCGAGCTCACGATCTGGTTCGGTGCCTGGGTGGCTCGCAGCGGAGCACGCAAGACCGAGCTCAACGCCGAGGCGCAGCGCGAGTACGAGCGCACGCTCGAAGCGGGCCCCACTCTCTCGAGGTAGTCACGGCCATGTCCTCCCAGAACCCCCGCGGGCCCGAGTCCGCGGGGGTTTCTGCCGTCCTCGCGGTGGTGCTCGCCACGATCGGCTTCTTCGCGCTGGCCGTGTTCGGCCTCGGCGCGGTGAGTGTGGCGACGGACCGCGACATCATCTCGGTGCCGGGCCTCGGACCCGTTCCCGGAGCCGTCGGGATGCTGGCGGCCGTGCTGGTCTTCGCACTCGGGCTGGGAGTCGCGCTGCGGCGATCGCCCGCGACCTTCCTCTCGGTCCCCGGTATCGCCCTGGCGACCGCGCTGGGTCACCTGGCGGCCCTCTGGATCGGCGTGGCGGTCGCCAGCGGCGACCTCATCGTCGCCACGGCGGTCGCCGGGGGACTGGTGGTCGGAGGCCCGAGCGCGGTGATGCTCGGCGCTGCTGCGATCGCCGCGTGGGGCGGCATCGCCCTGCGGCGGACGAGGGCCGAGCATCCGCAGTGGCCCTGGGAGCGGGACGACGACGAATAGCGCCCCGCCGCGAGCGCGGAAATCGAGGCGTGGGGCGCACCGGCACCGTACGCTCTAAGGGTGGAGCGCTCGTTGGAGACGCAGGTGGGCCAGGCCGTGGAGGCCTGGTTGCGCTGGGTGCCGCGCTGGGAGCCGGCCACCCACCGAGGTCGGGTCGCGCCATGTCGCCGCTGCCTCGGGTCGCCCATCCTGTCGGCGGCGGGGATCGGCTCGAACACGCCGCACGGGGTGCAGCACGGTCTCTCGACGCGGATCAAGACGATCGTCGACCACGCGGTCGCCGAGTACACGGCGCGGAATCTGCCGATGCTCCAGCGGGAGCTCGACCAGCAGGCCGCCCGCAACCGTGCCCGCAGCTATCGGCCCGGTGACGGACTCGACCCCGAGTTCGACGGCCTGCCGCTCGATCCGGAGCCGGTGCCCGGCGCACCCTTCCTGTTCACCATCGCGGGCATGGCAGACGACGCGGTCGCCGACCTGCCGCCGCTACCCCCGCTGAGCGACGAGGCGAAGGTGGCGCTCCGCCAGGAGGTCGCGCTCGCCGACGAGTACGCCAACATGGTCGGGCGGGAGATCTGCAGCATCCTGCTTCGGCACCGCATCCACATCCAGGCGGCGATCTCGCAGCACGTGGAGCCGCAGATCGAGGCGCTGCTGGCCGAGCTGACCGACTCGCTCGACTCGCCCTTCGACCCTGACGTCTCCTAGCCTGCGGATCCGCTGGGGGGATCCGCCTCCGCGCGGCGCACTCGCCGCGCGCTTCCTGCTCAGCCTGGTCGTGCTTCCCATCGAGAACGGGGCCGTCGGTCCCACGCTCATTTGACCGCCACGTTACGCGGCATTACACTTGATCAGGTGTGTGCACGTCTCGACGTGCGCGCTGGGCGTCGGCACCATGCCGGTCCGCCCCCACGGCATACCCACCACCACAAAAGCTCGTCGATTCCGGCGTGCCGGTGGGTCATGATGTGAAACCCATCACGCTGTCACCGTGCAGCATTATGAGGAGAGAACGTGCCAACCATTCAGCAGTTGGTTCGCAAGGGTCGCTCGCCCAAGGTCTCGAAGACCAAGGCGCCCGCACTCAAGTCGAACCCGCAGCAGGCCGGGGTCTGCACCCGCGTCTACACCACCACCCCGAAGAAGCCGAACTCGGCGATGCGCAAGGTCGCTCGTGTGAAGCTCCGCAACGGGACCGAGGTCACCGCGTACATCCCCGGTGAGGGTCACAACCTGCAGGAGCACTCGCTCGTGCTCGTGCGTGGAGGCCGTGTCAAGGACCTCCCCGGTGTCCGTTACAAGATCGTCCGTGGCGCCCTGGACACCCAGGCCGTCAAGAACCGTAAGCAGGCTCGCAGCCGCTACGGCGCGAAGAAGGGCTGAGTCCAATGCCTCGTAAGGGTCCCGCCCCCAAGCGTCCCGTCGTCAACGACCCGGTATACGGCGCTCCGATCGTCAGCCAGCTGGTCAACAAGATCCTGGTCGACGGTAAGAAGTCGCTCGCCGAGTCGATCGTCTACAACGCCCTCCGTGGCGTCGAGGCGAAGAACGGCCAGGACGCCGTCGCCACTCTCAAGAAGGCGCTCGACAACGTGCGCCCCACTCTCGAGGTCAAGAGCCGCCGCGTCGGTGGCTCGACCTACCAGGTGCCGGTCGAGGTCAAGCCGCACCGTGCGAACACCCTCGCGCTGCGCTGGCTCGTCAGCTACGCCAAGGGTCGTCGTGAGAAGACGATGACCGAGCGTCTCCAGAATGAGATCCTCGACGCGTCGAACGGTCTCGGTGCAGCGGTCAAGCGCCGCGAGGACACGCACAAGATGGCCGAGTCGAACCGCGCGTTCGCTCACTACCGCTGGTAAACAGTTTCGCCCGCCCCCGATCACACATCGGGGGCGGGCACCCCCTCTTCGCAGTACGACTGCACAAAAGATAAGGACACTCCTGTGGCACAAGACGTGCTCACCGACCTGAACAAGGTTCGGAACATCGGCATCATGGCTCACATCGATGCTGGCAAGACCACCACGACCGAGCGCATCCTGTTCTACACGGGCGTCAACCACAAGCTCGGCGAGACCCACGACGGTGCATCGACCACCGACTGGATGGAGCAGGAGAAGGAGCGCGGCATCACGATCACGTCTGCCGCCGTGACCTGCTACTGGAACAAGAACCAGATCAACATCATCGACACCCCCGGTCACGTGGACTTCACGGTCGAGGTGGAGCGCTCGCTCCGCGTCCTCGACGGTGCCGTCGCCGTCTTCGACGGCAAGGAGGGCGTCGAGCCCCAGTCCGAGACCGTGTGGCGTCAGGCCGACAAGTACAACGTCCCTCGCATCTGCTTCGTCAACAAGATGGACAAGCTCGGCGCGGACTTCTACTTCACCGTCGACACCATCATCAACCGCCTCGGCGCCAAGCCGCTGGTCATCCAGCTGCCCATCGGCGCGGAGAACGACTTCATCGGCGTCATCGACCTCGTCGAGATGCGCGCGCTCGTCTGGGCGGGTGACTCCAAGGGTGACGTCACCATGGGCGCCTCCTACGAGATCCAGGAGATCCCGGCCGACCTCAAGGAGAAGGCAGACGAGTACCGTCAGCAGCTCCTCGAGACCGTCGCCGAGACCGACGACGCTCTGCTCGAGAAGTTCTTCGGCGGCGAAGAGCTGACCGTCGCCGAGATCAAGGGCGCGATCCGCAAGCTCACCGTCGCTTCCGAGATCTACCCGGTGCTCTGCGGTTCCGCGTTCAAGAACCGCGGTGTGCAGCCGATGCTCGACGCGGTCGTCGACTACCTGCCGAACCCGCTCGACGTGGGCTCGATCCAGGCGCACGACCCCAAGGACTACGACACGATCATCGAGCGTCACCCCGACGCGAAGGACCCGTTCGCAGCTCTCGCGTTCAAGGTCGCCGTGCACCCGTTCTTCGGTCGCCTCACCTACGTGCGCGTCTACTCGGGTCAGCTCGACTCCGGCGCCCAGGTCATCAACTCGACCAAGGGCAAGAAGGAGCGCATCGGGAAGATCTTCCAGATGCACGCCAACAAGGAGATCCCCGTCCCCTCGGTCACCGCCGGCAACATCTACGCGGTCATCGGTCTGAAGGACACCACCACCGGTGACACCCTGACCGACCCGGCCTCGCCGGTCGTCCTCGAGTCGATGACGTTCCCTGAGCCCGTCATCGAGGTGGCGATCGAGCCGAAGACCAAGGCCGACCAGGAGAAGCTGGGTGTCGCCATCCAGAAGCTCGCTGAGGAGGACCCGACCTTCCGCACGGAGCTCAACCCCGAGACCGGTCAGACGACCATCAAGGGCATGGGCGAGCTGCACCTCGACATCCTCGTGGACCGCATGAAGCGCGAGTTCAACGTCGAGGCCAACGTCGGCAAGCCGCAGGTCGCGTACCGCGAGACGATCCGCAAGGGCGTCGAGAAGTACGACTACACGCACAAGAAGCAGACGGGTGGATCGGGTCAGTTCGCGAAGATCCAGTTCAACATCGAGCCGCTCGACCTCGACGACGAGAAGACGTACGAGTTCGTCAACGCGGTCACCGGTGGTCGCATCCCGCGCGAGTACATCGGCTCGATCGATGCCGGCTTCCAGGACGCGATGAACGTCGGCGTGCTCGCCGGCTACCCGATCGTCGGCGTCAAGGCCACGATCGTCGATGGTGCGGCCCACGACGTCGACTCCTCGGAGATGGCGTTCAAGATCGCAGGATCGATGGGTATGAAGGAAGCCCTTCGTCGGGCGAACCCCGCGCTGCTCGAGCCGCTCATGGCGGTCGAGGTGCGTACTCCCGAGGAGTACATGGGCGACGTCATCGGCGACCTGAACTCGCGTCGTGGCCAGATCCAGTCGATGGAGGACGCCGCAGGCGTCAAGGTCGTCCGTGCACACGTCCCGCTGTCCGAGATGTTCGGCTACATCGGCGACCTGCGCTCGAAGACCTCGGGTCGCGCGGTCTACTCGATGGAGTTCAACAGCTACGCTGAGGTGCCCCGCGCCGTGGCCGACGAGATCGTCCAGAAGCACCAGGGCGCCGAGTAACACTTCCTGGGGGCCGGGTTCCGGCCCGGCTCCCAGGTCCCCTACAACTTCACATTCCCTCTCTACTAAACTGAGAACCTAACCCGTAGAGATCCGGTCGCAATCCAGTGCCCGGTGACCTCTACACGACGTCCTGAGGAGGACCAAGTGGCTAAGGCCAAGTTCGAGCGGACCAAGCCGCACGTCAACATCGGAACGATCGGTCACGTCGACCACGGCAAGACCACGCTCTCCGCAGCGATCTCGAAGGTGCTTGCTGACAAGTACCCCTCCGACACGAACGTGCAGCGCGACTTCGCTTCCATCGACTCGGCGCCGGAAGAGCGCCAGCGTGGAATCACCATCAACATCTCGCACATCGAGTACGAGACCCCGAAGCGCCACTACGCGCACGTCGACGCACCCGGCCACGCCGACTACGTCAAGAACATGATCACCGGTGCTGCGCAGATGGACGGCGCGATCCTCGTGGTCGCCGCCACCGACGGCCCGATGGCTCAGACGCGTGAGCACGTGCTGCTCGCCAAGCAGGTCGGCGTTCCGTACCTGCTGGTCGCGCTGAACAAGGCCGACATGGTCGACGACGAGGAGATCCTGGAGCTCGTCGAGCTCGAGGTCTCCGAGCTGCTCGCTTCGCAGGGCTTCGCCGAGGACGCTCCTGTCGTCCGCGTCTCCGCTCTGAAGGCACTCGAGGGTGACGAGAAGTGGACGCAATCCATCCTCGACCTCATGGAGGCCGTCGACAACAACGTTCCCGACCCCGTGCGCGACAAGGACAAGCCGTTCCTGATGCCCGTCGAGGACGTCTTCACGATCACCGGTCGTGGAACCGTCGTCACCGGCCGCGCCGAGCGTGGCACGCTGGCCATCAACTCCGAGGTCGAGATCGTCGGACTCCGTCCGACCGTCAAGACCACGGTCACGGGTATCGAGATGTTCCACAAGCAGCTCGACGAGGCATGGGCCGGCGAGAACTGCGGTCTCCTGCTCCGTGGTACGAAGCGCGAGGACGTCGAGCGCGGTCAGGTCATCGTCAAGCCGGGTTCGGTCACGCCGCACACCGACTTCGCTGGCACCGCGTACATCCTGTCCAAGGATGAGGGTGGGCGTCACAACCCGTTCTACACGAACTACCGCCCGCAGTTCTACTTCCGCACCACCGACGTCACCGGCGTCATCACGCTGCCCGAGGGCACCGAGATGGTCATGCCCGGCGACACCACCGACGTGACGGTCGAGCTGATCCAGCCGATCGCCATGGAGGAGGGCCTCGGCTTCGCCATCCGTGAGGGTGGACGCACCGTCGGCGCCGGTACGGTCACGAAGATCATCAAGTAAGCATCTGCTTCACTGGCACAGGGGTCGGACCTTCGGGTCCGGCCCCTTTGTCGTGCCCGGCGCGACACGCCCGTGCGACGTCGTGTTCCCCGTCCCTTCCGCCGACGCCCGGATCCGTGCAGAATGAACGTGCGCCGGACCTCCGGCGCCATCTATCGCATACAAGGGGGCCCGCATGGGTATCGAGGACACGGTCAACAAGGGCAAGGACCTTTACGAGCAGAACAAGGACAAGATCGCCGAGGCCGTGAAGAGCGAGCAGGCCGAGGACATCAGCGACAAGGTGCTCGACGGCGTCGCGGACTTCGCGAAGAAGATCGCCCCCGGCGCAGCGGACAAGATCGACGAGATCCGCGACGGCGCCGACAAGGCCGTCGGCAACGAGTAGCAGTCGGGTCCGGCACCCAGAGCGGCGGCTTCTCCGAAAGGGGAGCCGCCGCTCTTCTGCGTCCGGGACCAAGTATTCGCCGTCCCGGTATCGCGTTTCACAGGGCTGTTCGCGTACAATGGGATTCGATCGCCTGGGGAACTTGCGATCAGGGACAGTCGAAGGGGTTCGACTTCCCGAATTCACGCGGTCAACCGCGTCAAACTGGGGAATACGATTTTGGGGATCATCGTGCGACGCGCGCACTCTGTGCGCTCTGACGTCTTCCCGCCTGCGCGGCGGTTGCTCCGCCGCGCCCTCGGTCGAGGATCCCGGCGTCCCTTCACGCCGGATTCCTCGCGTTCGGTGTGCCCCCTCGCACTGAACGCCCTCCCCAAGCGGGGCGAGGCATGGGGATGCCTCGCCCCGCTCTCACCTGCATCCTGACCCGCGTCCTGACTCGCATGGTCGTCGGCATCGAAGCCGTCTTCGACCGCGCAGCGCACCCGTGACGATGGACGCACAGGGGATGCTCAGCCCCCGCGACACGCCCGGGTTTGCACAAGTGAAATCGGCCGTGGCAGAATAGACAGGTTCGACATTCCGGCGCGCTCAGCGAGGCCGGATCACCATCACGGCAGTGCATAGGCGGCGCAGACGCGCAGGGACCTAGGCCGCGGGTGGCAGAACGATCCCGACATCTTCATCACGAGGGCTCCGCCGTGCGCGGCGGAGGTCGGCACCCGCCCGTCTCAGGGCGTGCGGGATGACAGCAGAACAGTGGTGCAGCAGATCGACTCGCGAGAGCCGTTCGAGTGCCGAGGCGCGAACAGCGCCGACGTGCGTCCAATGCCCCTGGGTCACCCGGCCCAGGACGGTAAGACGCCTAAAGAGAGAGAGCAGACAATGGCGGGACAGAAGATCCGCATTCGCCTGAAGTCGTATGACCACGAGGTCATCGACACGTCCGCACGCAAGATCGTCGACACCGTGACCCGTGCGGGCGCGACCGTCGTCGGCCCCGTGCCCCTTCCGACCGAGAAGAACGTCGTGTGCGTCATCCGGTCGCCCCACAAGTACAAGGACAGCCGCGAGCACTTCGAGATGCGCACCCACAAGCGTCTGATCGACATCGTCGACCCGACGCCGAAGGCTGTCGACTCGCTGATGCGTCTCGACCTGCCTGCCGATGTCAACATCGAGATCAAGCTCTGAGGTCGGACATGGTTGACATCAACTCCAAGATTTCCAAGGGCATGCTCGGCACCAAGCTCGGCATGACCCAGGTGTGGAACGAGAACGGCAAGCTCGTTCCCGTCACCGTCATCGAGCTCGCCTCGAACGTGGTCACGCAGATCCGTACCCCCGAGAAGGACGGCTACAACGCCGTGCAGATCGCCTACGGCCAGATCGACCCGCGCAAGGTGAACAAGCCGCTCACCGCCCACTTCGAGGCAGCCGGCGTCACGCCGCGTCGTCACGTCACCGAGATCCGCACCGCGGATGCCGCTGACTACTCGCTGGGCCAGGAGCTCACGGTCGACGGCACCTTCGAAGCCGGCCAGCTCGTCGACGTCGTCGGCACGAGCAAGGGCAAGGGCTTCGCCGGTGTCATGAAGCGTCACAACTTCAAGGGCGTCTCGGCTTCGCACGGTTCGCACCGCAACCACCGCAAGCCCGGCTCGATCGGCGCATCGTCGACCCCGAGCCGCGTCTTCAAGGGAATGCGCATGGCCGGCCGTATGGGTGGCGAGCGCGTGACCGTCCTCAACCTCACGGTGCACGCCGTCGACATCGAGAAGGGTCTGCTGCTCGTCAAGGGCGCCGTCCCCGGTGCTCGTGGCCGTATCGTCTACGTCCGCAACGCAGTGAAGGGTGCCTGATCATGGCTGACTCCACTCTCGCGCTTGACGTCCTCAAGGCAGACGGCAAGAAGGCAGGCTCGATCGAGCTTCCCGCCGCGCTGTTCGACGCCAAGACGAACATCCCGCTCATCCACCAGGTCGTCGTCGCGCAGCTCGCGGCGGCTCGCCAGGGCACGCACTCGACCAAGCGTCGTGGCGAGGTCTCCGGTGCCGGCCGCAAGCCCTTCAAGCAGAAGGGCACGGGTAACGCCCGTCAGGGTTCCATCCGCGCGCCGCACATGACCGGTGGTGGAATCGTGCACGGCCCGAAGCCGCGCGACTACTCGCAGCGCACCCCCAAGAAGATGATCGCCGCCGCCCTGCTGGGCGCGCTCAGCGACCGCTTCCGCGGTGACCGCATCCACGCCATCGAGTCCTTCGGGATCGACGGCACGCCTTCGACCAAGACCGCGGTGAACTTCCTCACCAACGTCGTCTCGTCGAAGAACGTGCTCGTCGTGATCGAGCGCAACGACGACGTGACGCTGAAGAGCATCCGCAACCTGTCGAACCTGCACGTGCTGACGTTCGACCAGCTCAACGCCTACGACGTGCTCGTCTCCGACGACATCGTCTTCACCCAGGCCGCGCTCGAGGGCTTCATCGCCTCCAAGTCCGGCGCCAACCAGGAGGTCTCCGCATGAGCGAGCAGGCATCTGTTCTCCAGACGGCCCTGAACAAGGACCCGCGCGACATCATCCTGAAGCCCGTCGTGTCCGAGAAGAGCTACGGTCTCATCGACGAGGGTAAGTACACCTTCCTCGTGGACCCGCGCGCTTCGAAGACCGAGATCAAGCTCGCCATCGAGAAGATCTTCGGCGTCAAGGTCGCGGGGGTCAACACCCTGAACCGCGTCGGCAAGGCTCGTCGCACCCGCTTCGGCACCGGCAAGCGCAAGGACACCAAGCGCGCCATCGTGACCCTGAAGTCGGGCACCATCGACATCTTCACGGCAATCGGCTGATCCGGGGGATAAGGACAATCATGGCTATTCGCAAGTACAAGCCCACGACCCCGGGCCGTCGCGGCTCGTCGGTGGCTGACTTCGCCGAGATCACTCGATCGACGCCGGAGAAGTCGCTGCTGCGCCCGCTCTCGAAGACCGGTGGTCGCAACAACCAGGGCCGCATCACGACCCGTCACATCGGTGGTGGCCACAAGCGCCAGTACCGCGTCATCGACTTCCGTCGCAATGACAAGGACGGCGTGGACGCCCGTGTCGCTCACATCGAGTACGACCCCAACCGCACGGCTCGCATCGCGCTGCTGCACTACTTCGACGGCGAGAAGCGCTACATCCTCGCGCCGGCGAAGCTGAAGCAGGGCGACGTCGTCGAGTCGGGTGCTGGTGCCGACATCAAGCCGGGCAACAACCTCCCGCTGAAGAACATCCCGACGGGTACCGTCATCCACGCGATCGAGCTCCGCCCCGGCGGCGGCGCGAAGATGGCACGTTCGGCCGGTGCATCCGTCCGTCTCGTCGCCAAGGATGGCAACTACGCCCAGCTGCGTCTGCCCTCGGGCGAGATCCGCAACGTCGATGCGCGCTGCCGCGCGACCATCGGCGAGGTGGGCAACGCCGAGCAGTCGAACATCAACTGGGGCAAGGCCGGCCGTATGCGCTGGAAGGGCGTCCGCCCGACCGTCCGTGGTGTCGCGATGAACCCGGTCGACCACCCGCACGGTGGTGGTGAGGGCAAGACGTCCGGTGGACGTCACCCCGTCTCCCCGTGGGGTCAGGCTGAGGGTCGCACCCGTCACGCCAACAAGGAAAGCGACAAGTACATCGTGCGTCGTCGTAACGCCGGCAAGAAGCGCAAGTAGGAGTAAGAGAAGATGCCTCGCAGTCTTAAGAAGGGCCCCTTCGTCGACGAGCACCTGCTTCGCAAGGTGGTCGTGCAGAACGAAGCCGGCACGAAGAACGTCATCAAGACCTGGTCTCGCCGGTCCATGATCATCCCGGCCATGCTGGGTCACACGATCGCGGTCCACGACGGTCGCAAGCACATCCCCGTGTTTGTGTCCGAGACCATGGTCGGCCACAAACTGGGCGAGTTCGCGCCCACCCGCACCTTCCGCGGCCACGAGAAGGACGACAAGAAGGGCCGCCGCCGCTGACGCGGTGGCGATAGAGGAGAGAGAAATGGTGGAGTCCATCGCACGCGTGCGACACATCCGCGTGACCCCTCAGAAGGCTCGTCGTGTCGTCGCGCTCATCAAGGGCAAGCAGGCCCAGGAGGCTCTGGCGATCCTGAAGTTCGCACAGCAGAGCGCCAGTGAGCCGATCTACAAGCTTGTCGCGTCGGCCATGGCCAACGCGCAGGTCAAGGCGGATCGTGACGGCGAGTACCTCGACGAGCAGGACCTGTACGTGGCTAACGCCTACGTCGACGAGGGCACGACGCTCAAGCGTTTCCAGCCCCGTGCACAGGGTCGCGCTTTCCAGATCAAGAAGCGCACGAGCCACATCACGGTCGTGCTCTCGACGCCCGAGGCGGCTCCGGCCGCTGCAGGCGACAGCAACAAGAAGGCGAGCAAGTAATGGGACAGAAAGTAAACCCGTACGGCTTCCGCCTCGGCATCACCACGGACCACGTGTCTCGTTGGTTCTCGGACTCGACCAAGGCCGGTCAGCGTTACGCCGACTACGTGGCTGAGGACATCAAGATCCGTAACCTGCTGAAGACTCAGCTGGACCGCGCCGGCGTCTCGAACATCGAGATCGAGCGCACCCGTGACCGCGTCCGCGTCGACATCCACACCGCCCGTCCGGGCATCGTGATCGGTCGTCGTGGCGCCGAGGCCGAGCGCATCCGCGGCGACCTCGAGAAGCTCTCGGGCAAGCAGATCCAGCTGAACATCCTCGAGGTCAAGAACCCCGAGGCCGACGCTCAGCTGGTCGCACAGGGCATCGCCGAGCAGCTCTCTGCTCGTGTGGCGTTCCGTCGTGCGATGCGCAAGGGTCTCCAGGGCGCGCAGCGCGCTGGTGCCAAGGGCATCCGCATCCAGGTCTCCGGCCGCCTCGGCGGCGCCGAGATGAGCCGTTCCGAGTTCTACCGCGAGGGTCGTGTGCCGCTGCACACGCTGCGCGCGAACATCGACTACGGCTTCTACGAGGCGAAGACCACCTTCGGCCGCATCGGCGTGAAGGTCTGGATCTACAAGGGCGACCTGACCAACAAGGAGCTTGCTCGCGAGCAGGCCAACGCACCGAAGTCCCGTCGTGACGACCGTGGTGGCGACCGCCGCCGCGCGCCGCGCAACGAGGCCCCTGTCGCAGAAGGAGCGTCTGCCTGATGCTTATTCCCCGCAAGGTCAAGTACCGCAAGCAGCATCACCCCAAGCGTGATGGCCAGGCCACCGGTGGCACGAAGGTCTCCTTCGGCGACTTCGGCATCCAGGCACTCACCCCCGCTTATGTGACGAACCGTCAGATCGAGTCCGCTCGTATCGCCATGACGCGTCACATCAAGCGTGGTGGAAAGGTGTGGATCAACATCTACCCCGACCGCCCGCTCACGAAGAAGCCTGCCGAGACCCGCATGGGTTCCGGTAAGGGTTCCCCCGAGTGGTGGGTCGCGAACGTCAAGCCGGGTCGCGTCCTCTTCGAGGTCGCAGGCGTCAATGAGGAGCTCGCTCGCGAGGCCCTCACCCGAGCAATCCACAAGCTGCCGCTCAAGGCACGCATCATCAAGCGCGAGGAGGGCGACGCGTAATGGCGATCGGCACCAAGGAGCTCGCTCCGGCAGAGCTCGACACGTTCGAAGACCAGCGCCTCGTTGAGGAGCTGCGCAAGGCCAAGGAGGAGCTGTTCAACCTCCGTTTCCAGTCGGCCACCGGCCAGCTGGAGAGCCACGGCCGCATCCGCGCCGTCAAGCGCGACATCGCGCGCCTCTACACCGTGATCCGCGAGCGCGAGCTGGGCATCCGTGCGACGCCCGCTCCGGTCGAGGCTCCGGCCAAGAAGGCGACCAAGTCGAAGGCGAAGAAGGCGGACTCCGCTGACGACGCCGTGAAGGAAGAGGCTGAGTGATGGCCACCAAGAAGGAAGCAGCCGTCGAGGCGCAGTCGGCAGGACACGAGTCCTCCGAGCACGACGTCCGCGACGACAGCGCTCGCGGATACCGCAAGTCGCGTCGTGGCTACGTCGTCAGCGACAAGATGGACAAGACCATCGTGGTCGAGGTCGAGGACCGCGTGAAGCACCCGCTTTACGGCAAGGTCATCCGCCGCACTTCGAAGGTCAAGGCGCACGATGAGGCGAACTCCGCCGGCATCGGCGACCTCGTCCTGATCAACGAGACCCGCCCGCTGAGCGCCACGAAGCGCTGGCGTCTGGTGGAGATTCTGGAGAAGGCCAAGTGATCCAGCAGGAAAGCCGCCTCAAGGTCGCCGACAACACCGGCGCGAAGGAACTGCTCACCATCCGTGTCCTCGGTGGCTCGCGCCGCCGGTACGCGGGACTCGGTGACACGATCGTCGCGACCGTCAAGGACGCGATCCCGGGCGGCAACGTCAAGAAGGGCGATGTGGTCAAGGCCGTCATCGTCCGCACGGTCAAGTCCACGCGTCGTCCCGACGGCTCGTACATCAAGTTCGACGAGAACGCCGCCGTGATCCTGAAGAACGACGGGGAGCCCCGCGGCACCCGTATCTTCGGACCGGTCGGTCGCGAGCTTCGTGACAAGAAGTTCATGAAGATCGTCTCGCTGGCGCCGGAGGTTATTTAAGTCATGGCGAAGATCAAGAAGGGTGACCTGGTTCAGGTCATCACCGGAGCCACGCAGGAGCGTGGCGGCGACCGCGGCAAGCAGGGCAAGGTCCTCGAGATCCTGGCCGACAAGAACCGCGTCATCGTCGAAGGCGTGAACTACGTCACCAAGCACACGCGCGTCGGTCAGACGCAGCGTGGCACCAAGACGGGCGGCCTCGAGACTGTCGAGGCCTCCATCCACATCTCGAACGTCGCACTCGTCGACCCCTCGACCAAGAAGCCGACCAAGGTCGGCCACCGGGTCGAGGAGCAGACCAAGGACGGCGTCAAGCGCACCGTCCGCGTGCGGTACGCGAAGAAGTCAGGTAAGGACCTCTGATGGCAACCACCGACGCTGCGGTGGCTGGCAAGATCCAGCCCCGCCTGAAGGCGAAGTACAAGGCCGAGATCCAGCAGAAGATGCAGGATGAGTTCGGCTACACCAACGTGATGCAGATCCCCGGTCTGGTCAAGGTCGTCGTGAACACCGGTGTCGGTGAAGCGGCCCGCGACAGCAAGGTGATCGACGGCGCGATCGACGATCTCACCAAGATCACCGGTCAGAAGCCGCTCGTCACGAAGGCTCGCAAGTCGATCGCGCAGTTCAAGCTGCGTGAGGGCCAGGCCATCGGCGCACACGTCACCCTCCGTGGTGACCGTGCGTGGGAGTTCCTGGACCGCCTCGTCTCGCTCGCTCTGCCCCGCATCCGCGACTTCCGCGGTCTGTCGAGCAAGCAGTTCGACGGCAACGGCAACTACACCTTCGGTCTCCAGGAGCAGAGCGTGTTCCACGAGATCGATCAGGACAAGATCGACCGGGTCCGCGGTTTCGACATCACTGTCGTCACCACGGCGAAGACGGACGACGAGGGCCGCGCACTCCTGCGTCATCTCGGCTTCCCCTTCCGCTCGGAAGACGCCCAGGCGTAAGCGGTTTCGGGCGGGGCGCACGGCGCCCCGCCCGATCCCGTACAATTGAAGATTGCGTGTCATCGCAGGCCGTCTGTCGTGTAACGGCAGCCGGAACCTCATGAACAAAGGAAAACAACAATGACAATGACAGACCCGGTCGCAGATCTGCTGACCCGTCTGCGCAACGCGAACTCGGCGCATCACGACTCCGTGACCCTGCCGTCGAGCAAGCTCAAGACGCACATCGCCGAGATCCTCCAGCAGGAGGGCTACATCGCAGGCTGGGAGACGACTGACGCTCGCGTCGGGACGAACCTGACCCTGCAGCTGAAGTACGGCCCCAACCGTGAGCGTTCGATCGCGGGCATCAAGCGCGTGTCGAAGCCCGGCCTCCGCGTCTACGCGAAGTCCACCGAGCTCCCCAAGGTCCTCGGCGGCCTCGGCGTGGCCATCCTGTCCACCTCCTCCGGTCTTCTCACCGACCGTCAGGCAGAGCAGAAGGGCGTGGGCGGAGAAGTTCTCGCCTACGTGTGGTAATCGAAAATGTCGCGTATTGGACGACTTCCCATCGACGTTCCCGCGGGCGTGACCGTTTCGGTCGACGGCCGTGAGGTCGCGGTGAAGGGCCCCAAGGGTGAGCTCACCCTGACGGTCGCAAACCCCATCGAGGTCGCGGTCGAGGAGAACCAGGTTCTCGTCACCCGCCCCGACGACGAGCGCGAGTCCCGGTCGCTTCACGGCCTGACCCGCACGCTCATCAACAACAACATCATCGGCGTGACCCAGGGCTACACCAAGGGTCTCGAGGTCGTCGGCACCGGTTACCGCGTCGCTCAGAAGGGCAGCTCGGTCGAGTTCGCCCTGGGCTTCTCGCACCCGGTCCTCATCGATCCGCCCGCCGGCATCACGCTCACGGTCGAGGGCAACAACAAGCTCACCGTCAGCGGGATCGACAAGCAGGCTGTCGGCGAGGCAGCTGCCAACATCCGCAAGATCCGCAAGCCCGAGCCGTACAAGGGCAAGGGTGTGCGCTACGCCGGCGAGATCGTGCGTCGCAAGGCCGGAAAGAGTGGTAAGTAACCATGGCTCTCAAGTCAAAGTCTGACGCCCGCGCGCGTCGTCATGCCCGCCTTCGCAAGAAGGTCGTCGGCACCGAGGTGCGTCCGCGCCTCGTCGTCAACCGTTCGGCTCGCCACGTCTTCGTGCAGCTTGTCGACGACAGCAAGGGTCACACCGTGGCGTCGGCTTCGACGCTCGAGACCGACCTGCGCTCGCTCGAGGGTGACAAGACCGCCAAGGCCCGCAAGGTCGGCGAGCTTCTCGCCGAGCGTGCGAAGGCTGCAGGCGTTTCCGAGGCAGTGTTCGACCGTGGCGGCAACCGCTACGCAGGTCGTGTCGCCGCCATCGCCGACGGCGCCCGCGAGGGGGGTCTGGCACTGTGAGTGACAACAAGGAGAACGAAGTGACCGAAGCGGCTGCTGCCACTTCCGAGACTGCTGCCGGCACGACGCAGGCAGAGCCGTCTCGCGATCAGCGCGACGGCCGCCGCGGCGGCCGTGGTGACCGCAACCAGGGTGGTCGTGACCGCAACTCGCGTGACCGTGGGGACAACCAGTTCCTCGAGCGCGTCGTCACCATCAACCGCGTCTCGAAGGTCGTGAAGGGTGGTCGTCGCTTCAGCTTCACCGCTCTCGTGGTCGTCGGTGACGGCAACGGTCTGGTGGGCGTCGGCTACGGAAAGGCCCGCGAGGTGCCTCTGGCCATCTCGAAGGGTGTCGAAGAGGCCAAGCGCAACTTCTTCCGCGTCCCGCGCGTCGGCAGCACCATCCCGCACCCCGTGCAGGGTGAGGCTGCAGCAGGCGTCGTCCTGCTCCGTCCGGCCGCTGCCGGTACCGGTGTCATCGCCGGTGGTCCGGTCCGCGCCGTCCTCGAGTGCGCCGGCATCCACGATGTGCTGTCGAAGTCGCTCGGTTCGTCGAACACGATCAACATCGTGCACGCGACGGTGACCGCCCTGAAGCAGCTCGAGGAGCCCCGTGCGGTCGCCGCGCGTCGTGGCCTCGAGTTCGACCAGGTGGCTCCCGCGCGTCTCGTCCGTGCGGAGGCTGACGCCATCGCCGCACAGAAGGTAGGTGCCTGATGGCTGCGCGCCTGAAGGTCACGCAGGTCAAGTCCAAGGTGAGCGAGAAGCAGAACCAGCGTGACACGCTGCGCAGCCTCGGTCTGAAGCGGATCGGTGACAGCACCGTTCGCCCCGACGACGCGCAGACGCGCGGTTACGTCAAGACCGTCGCCCACCTCGTCAAGGTTGAGGAGATCGACTAATGGCTGAGAAGAACGAAGCCGTCGAGGCCGAGAAGGCCCCGAAGAAGGCTGCCGCTCCCAAGGCCGCAGCCGAGAAGAAGCCTGCTGCCAAGAAGGCACCCGCGAAGGCGTCCGAGGCCAAGGCCGAGACCGCCAAGAAGCCGGCTGCCAAGAAGGCAGCGCCGAAGAAGGATGCTCCGGCATCCCGCCCCGGCGTGCTGAAGGTGCACCACCTGCGTCCGGTCCCCGGAGCCAACACCGCGAAGACCCGTGTCGGTCGCGGTGAGGGTTCCAAGGGTAAGACCGCTGGTCGTGGCACCAAGGGCACCAAGGCTCGCAACACCGTTCGCGTCGGCTTCGAGGGTGGGCAGATGCCGCTGCACATGCGCACCCCGAAGCTGCGCGGGTTCAAGAACCCGTTCCGCGTCGAGTACCAGGTCGTGAACCTGGAGAAGCTCGCGGAGCTGTACCCCCAGGGCGGCGACGTCACCACGAGCGACCTGGTCGCCAAGGGTGCCGTTCGCAAGAACGAAAAGGTCAAGGTTCTCGGAAACGGCGACATCGCCGTGAAGCTCACCGTCTCGGTCGACAAGGTCTCGGGTTCTGCCGAGCAGAAGATCGTGGCGGCCGGCGGATCCGTCAAGTAACCACTTCATGAGAGGGGTCGGAGATTCTCCGGCCCCTCTTATGGGTTAGCCTGTTCTTTCAGCCGTCCTCCAAGGACGGCAACCTTTTCAGGAGGAACGTCCTTGTTTAGCGCCATCGCGCGGATCTTCCGCACGCCCGACCTGCGTCGGAAGATCGGTTTCACCCTCGCCATCGTCGCCATCTACCGGCTTGGCTCGAACGTCCCTGCTCCGTTCGTGAACTTCCCGAACGTCGAGGAGTGCCTGGCTCAGAACTCGGGCACCGAAGGACTCCTCGGGCTGGTCAACCTCTTCTCCGGCGGGGCGCTCCTCCAGCTGTCGATCTTCGCACTGGGTGTGATGCCGTACATCACGGCCACGATCATCACCCAGCTCCTGCGAGTCGTCATCCCGCACTTCGAGGCGCTGCACAAGGAGGGTCAGTCCGGGCAGGCCCGTCTGACCCAGTACACGCGCTACCTCACGATCGCACTCGCGCTGCTGCAGTCGACCACCCTCGTCACGGTGGCCCGCAGCGGACAGCTGTTCGGCACGACGGATGTCGCCGCCTGCCAGAACCTCCTCACCAACGACGTGTGGTGGGCACAGCTGCTCATCATCATGGCGATGACCGCCGGTACCGGACTCATCATGTGGTTCGCGGAGCTCGTCACCGAGCGCGGCATCGGCAACGGCATGTCGCTGCTGATCTTCACCTCGATCGCCGCCACCTTCCCCGGCGCCATGTGGCTGATCTGGGAGAGCAAGGGCTTCGAGGTCTTCCTCCTGGTGCTCCTGGTGGGAATCATCGTCATGGCGCTCGTGGTGTTCGTCGAGCAGTCCCAGCGACGGATCCCCGTGCAGTACGCGAAGCGCATGGTGGGCCGTCGCACCTACGGCGGCACCAACACATACATCCCGATCAAGGTGAACATGGCGGGTGTGATCCCCGTGATCTTCGCCTCGTCGCTGCTGTACATCCCGGCCCTGATCGCACAGTTCAACACTCCGCAGGACGGGTCTGAGCCCGCGGCGTGGGTCACCTGGATCAGCGCGAACTTCACCACCGGCAACAGCCCGATCTACATGGCGGTCTACTTCCTGCTGATCATCGGGTTCACCTACTTCTACGTCGCGATCACCTTCAACCCGGTCGAGGTCGCCGACAACATGAAGAAGTACGGCGGCTTCATCCCCGGCATCCGCGCCGGTCGCCCCACCGCCGAGTACCTCGACTACGTGCTCACCCGCATCACGCTGCCTGGGTCGATCTACCTCGGTCTGATCGCGCTCATCCCGCTCATCGCCCTCGCCACCGTCGGCGCGAACCAGAACTTCCCGTTCGGCGGCGCCTCGATCCTCATCATCGTGGGTGTCGGTCTCGAGACGGTCAAGCAGATCGATGCGCAGCTGCAGCAGCGTCACTACGAAGGGCTCCTCCGATGACAGCATCCGCTCGTCTTCTCATCGTCGGGCCGCAGGGCTCCGGCAAGGGCACCCAGGGCATCCGCATCGCCGAGTCCTACGGGATCCCTGTCGTCTCGACCGGAGACATCTTCCGCGCGAACATCAAGGAGGGGACGCCGCTCGGCCAGCAGGTCACGGCGATCCTCGACAAGGGTGACCTGGTCCCCGATGAGCTGACCAGCGAGATCGTCCGCGATCGTCTGACTCAGGATGACGCGGCCAACGGATTCCTGCTCGACGGATACCCCCGCAACACGGCACAGGTCGCACATCTCGACGAGTTCCTCGGCGCTCGGGGTGAGTCCCTCGACGCCGTCATCCTCCTCGACGTCCCGCGCGAGGAGAGCCTCGAACGGCTCAAGCTCCGCGCGGCGGAGCAGGGACGCTCGGATGACACGGACGAGGCGATCGCACACCGTCTCGACATCTACGAGCACGAGACCGCCCCGATCCTCGAGGTCTACGGACCGCGCGGCATCGTCGACCGCATCGACGGCGTGGGTTCGCTCGACGAGATCACCGAGCGCGTGTTCGCCGCGCTGACCGCCCGCGGTCTCCGCCTCGCGGCCTGACCCGCACCACCATGTTCCGCAAGTCGATCTACAAGAACGCCGCGCAGCTGCGCGCGATGGTTGAACCGGGGCTCATCACGGCTGCGGCGCTGGATGCCGTCCGCCCGCTGATCCGTCCTGGTGTCACCACGCTGGAGCTCGATGCCGAGGCGAACCGGGTCATCCTGGCGCGCGGTGCCGAGTCGAACTTCCAGCTGGTCCGCGGCTACCGCCACACCACCTGCATCTCGGTGAACGAGGAGGTCGTGCACGGCATCCCGGGTGAGCGCGTGCTGCAGGGCGGCGACATTGTCTCGATCGACTGCGGTGCGCAGTACCAGGGCTGGAACGGCGACAGCGCCATCACCGTCGTCGTCCCCGACGAGACGCGCCCCGAGCTGGTCGCACAGCGCGAGGAGCTCTCCCGCGTGACCGAGGGGTCGATGTGGGCGGGGATCGCCGCGATGGCATCCGCCTCGCACCTCGGCGACATCGGTGCCGCCATTCAGGGCTACATCGAGGCGCAGGGGCCCTCCGCCGTGTCTGGGGAGACCTATGGCATCCTCCGCGAGTACGTCGGCCACGGCATCGGACGCAAGATGCACGAAGCACCCAGTGTCTTCAACTACCGCACGCCCGATCCGGGCGCGGAGGTCAAGCCCGGCCTCGTCCTCGCGATCGAGCCCATGGTGACCGCAGGCGGCGACGAGACGTTCGTCGAAGACGACGACTGGACGGTCTCGACGGTCGACGGGACCGACGGCTCCCATTGGGAGCACAGCGTCGCTCTGCACGAGGGTGGCATCTGGGTGCTGACCACTGCCGACGGCGGCGCAGCGGGCCTCGCCGCGTTCGGCATCACGCCGACCCCGATCCCCTGACATCGCGGATCACTCGGTCCGCGTCGTCATGCAGAACGCCGTCACAACGCGCGCATAGGTTTCTCCGGGCACAATGGTGGTACGGGTGCGCGTGCACCCCAGGACTTCAGGTCGTGCCCGACGGGGGCAGGCCTCGACAGAAACGGAACGCAATGGCAGCTGCGAAGAGCAACACCAACTGGTTCGTGATCGGCGTCTCGGCGGCAGTGGTGGTCGTTCTGGCCGTGCTCGCCATCGTGGTCGTGAACCTCAACAACCAGGCGACCAGCCCGGGCGCGACGCCCAAGGCGAACGACACGTTCAACTCCGAGACCGGAGCTGTCTCGTTCGGAGACGGTGACGACGAGGTCTCGATCTTCGTCGACTTCCAGTGCCCGGTCTGCAAGAGCTTCGAGGACCAGTACGGGGAGGCGCTGCAGTCTGCGGCCGCCGAGGGGGAGATCACTCTCTCGTACCACCCGATCGCGATCCTCGACCGTTACTCACAGGGCACGGAGTTCTCGTCTCGCTCGGCCGGCGCCGCCGTGTGCGTGGCAGAGTCGGCCCCGGACCTGTACCTCGATTACGCGCAGGCGCTCTTCGACAACCAGCCCGCGGAGAACACGAGCGGTCTCACGACCCAGCAGCTCGCCGACTTCGCCACCCAGGTGGGCGCCGATGACGCGGTGTCGTGCATCACGGACGAGACCTATCGCAAGTTCGGCAAGGCTCAGGCGCAGAAGAACGAGGTCAACGGCACGCCCACCGTGGAGGTCAACGGCAAGCGCCTCGATCTGCAGGATGCGGCGGACTTCAAGACCTTCACCGATCTCATCAGCTGATCGACGATCTTCCGACGGGAGTTCCGGCATCCTGCTCAGGTTGCCGGAACTCCCGTTGTCGGATAACATAGATCTTTGGTGCCTTGTGCCTTGATTCGGCGTGTCTGAATCGGCGCGGCATCGCAATTCCAACCACCCACCGCAGATCGACCGGTCTGCAGAAGCGTCAGCGAGGCTATGGCTAAGAAAGACGGTGTCATCGAGATCGAGGGAGTGATCTCCGAGGCTCTGCCCAACGCGATGTTCCGCGTTGAGCTCTCCAACGGACACAAGGTCCTTGCAACGATCTCAGGCAAGATGCGGCAGAACTACATCCGTATCATCCCGGAGGACCGTGTGGTCGTGGAGCTCAGCCCCTACGACCTGACCCGCGGCCGGATCGTCTACCGCTACCGCTGATCGGTCGAGAAGTAACACCCCAGGCACTCCGCCTGCCCGGTGAAGACAGCGAACAGGACACATCATGAAGGTCAATCCCAGCGTCAAGCCCATCTGCGATCACTGCAAGGTGATCCGTCGTCACGGCCGCGTCATGGTGATCTGCAAGAGCAACCCGCGCCACAAGCAGCGCCAGGGCTGATCACTCTTCTGATCTGACTCACAACTCAATACACACAACGGCAGGATCAGATCCCACGCGAGTGGGGGACACCTCGGGGCGGAGGCCCGAGCACCGATCCTGCTCCACACCTCCACAACATCCAGGAGAACCGCATGGCACGTCTTGCCGGCGTTGACATCCCGCGCGATAAGCGCGTGGTGATCGCCCTTACCTACATCTACGGCGTCGGCCGTACCCGCTCGGTCGAGATCCTCAAGGCTACGGAGATCGACGAGAGCATTCGCGTGAAGGACCTCAGCGACGACCAGCTGATCGCCCTCCGCGACTACATCGAAGGCAACTACAAGGTGGAGGGTGACCTGCGCCGCGAGGTCGCCGCAGACATCCGCCGCAAGGTCGAGATCGGCTCCTACGAGGGCATCCGCCACCGTCGTGGCCTCCCGGTCCGTGGTCAGCGCACCAAGACCAACGCCCGTACCCGCAAGGGCCCGAAGCGCACCGTCGCCGGCAAGAAGAAGGCCCGCTAAGCGCGGCCCCAGGGACTAGGAGAACACTTTCATGGCTGCACCCAAGGCCGCCGCGCGCAAGCCGCGCCGCAAGGAAAAGAAGAACATCGCGCTGGGCCACGCCCACATCAAGTCGACGTTCAACAACACGATCGTCTCGATCACCGACCCGTCCGGCGCTGTCATCAGCTGGGCATCGTCGGGTGGAGTGGGCTTCAAGGGCTCGCGCAAGTCGACCCCCTACGCCGCTGGCATGGCCGCCGAGTCGGCCGCCCGTCAGGCGCAGGAGCACGGCGTCAAGAAGGTCGACGTCTTCGTCAAGGGACCGGGCTCGGGTCGCGAGACCGCGATCCGCTCGCTGACGGCCGCCGGCCTCGAGGTCGGCTCGATCCAGGACGTCACCCCGCAGGCGCACAACGGCTGCCGCCCGCCGAAGCGCCGCCGCGTCTGATCCGGCTTGTTGAGCCGCTCGTGCCTCAGGGCTCGAGCGGCTCGACGCCCGCCAGCGGGCATCGACTTCCACAACTCAAGACCTCACCCCACCACATGTCATATAGCGGGCATGTGATCGAAAGGAACACAGAGTGCTTATTGCACAGCGTCCCACACTGACCGAGGAAAAGATCGTCGAGAACCGTAGCCGGTTCATCATCGAGCCTCTGGAGCCCGGCTTCGGTTACACGATCGGCAACGCGCTGCGTCGCAGCCTGCTGTCGTCGATCCCCGGCGCCGCGGTCACCAGCGTTCGCATCGACGGCGTGCTGCACGAGTTCAGCACCATCCCCGGCGTGAAGGAGGATGTCACCGAGATCATCCTCAACATCAAGCAGCTCGTCGTCTCGTCCGAGCGCGACGAGCCCATCACGGCGTACCTGCGCAAGACCGGTTCGGGCGAAGTGACCGCCGCAGACATCTCGGCTCCGGCCGGTGTCGAGGTGCACAACCCCGAGCTCGTCATCGCGACCCTCAACGAGACCGCCAAGTTCGAGCTCGAGCTGACGATCGAGCGTGGCCGCGGCTACGTCTCGGCGACGCAGAACCGCAACGAGTACGCAGAGGCCGGTCAGATCCCGATCGACTCGATCTACTCGCCGGTCCTCAAGGTCAGCTACCGCGTCGACGCCACCCGTGCGGGTGAGCGCACCGACTTCGACAAGCTCGTCCTCGACGTCGAGACGAAGTCGGCGATCAGCCCGCGCGACGCCGTCGCCTCGGCTGCCAAGACGCTCACCGAGCTGTTCGGACTCGCCCGCGAGCTGAACGTCGAGGCTGAGGGCATCGAGATCGGCCCGGCACCGGTGGAGGCAGTGAACTCCAGCGAGCTGTCGATGCCGATCGAGGATCTCGACCTGTCGGTGCGTTCGTACAACTGCCTGAAGCGTGAGGGCATCAACACCGTTTCCGAGCTCGTCGCCCTGTCGGAGACGCAGCTCATGAACATCCGCAATTTCGGCCAGAAGTCGGTCGACGAGGTGCGCGACAAGCTCATCTCGCTCGGTCTGTCGCTCAAGGATTCGGTGCCCGGTTTCGACGGCGCCCACTTCTACGGCGGCAGCGAAGACGAGTCCTTCTGACCCACCCGGATTGTCATCTGGCAGAGGCCAGCTGACCGACCTTTCCTGACCAGGAGCTAGATATGCCCAAGCCCACCAAGGGTCCCCGCCTCGGAGGCGGCCCCGCCCACGAGCGCCTGCTGCTTGCCAACCTCGCGGCGGCCCTGTACACCCACAAGTCGATCAAGACGACCGAGACCAAGGCCAAGCGCCTTCGTCCGCTCGCCGAGCGCCTGATCACCTTCGCCAAGCGCGGAGACCTGCACGCTCGTCGTCGCGTTCTCTCGGTCATCGGTGACAAGGATGTCGTGCACACCCTGTTCGCCGAGATCGCACCGCTGGTCGCTGACCGCGACGGCGGCTACACCCGCATCACCAAGGTCGGCAACCGCAAGGGCGACAACGCTCCGATGGCTGTGATCGAGCTCGTCCTCGAGCCCGTCACCCCGAAGGCGAAGTCCACCAAGAAGGCTGCCAAGGCTGAGAAGCCGGCCGAGGTCGTCGAAGAGGCTCCGGCCGAGGAGGCTCCCGTCGAGGAGGCTCCCGCCGAGGAGTCCGCCGGCGCCGAGTCCCAGGCCGAGGGTGAGGCAGCCGAGGCTGCCGCCGAGGACGCTGTCGAGAAGAAGTCCGAGTAAGCACCTCGCTCACGCGAAGAAGCCCGTCATCCGAGAGGATGGCGGGCTTCTTCGCGTCTGGGCCTCAGTGTCAGGAGCGGGCGCGCAGATCCTTGCGCAGGATCTTGCCGGAGGCCGACTTCGGGATCGCGTCGATGAACTCCACCTGACGCACCTTCTCGTGCGGGGCGGCGTGTCCCGCCACATGCGCCATCACGGCATCCGCGTCGAGCTCCGCACCCGCCTGCACCACGACGAACGCCTTGGGCACCTCCTGCCCGTCGTCGTCGAGTGCGCCGATGACGGCGGCATCGGCGATGGAGGGATGCTCCAGCAGTACGGCCTCGAGCACGGCCGGTGCGACCTGATACCCCTTGTACTTGATGAGCTCCTTCAGTCGGTCGACGATACGGAAGATGCCGTCGTGCGTGACCGTCGCGACGTCCCCGGTGTGCAGCCACCCGTCGGCGTCGAGCATGTCGGCCGTGGCGTCAGGACGGTTGAGGTAGCCCCGCATGACCTGAGGCCCGCGGATGAGGAGTTCGCCCGGTGCGCTCGCACCCTCTGCCGGTGCCTCGACGTCGGCTCCGTCCTCGCCGAGCAGGCGGGCTTCGGTGTCGGCGAGGAGCAGGCCGACCGACGAGCGGTCGATGTCGGGGCGGTCGTAGGGGATCGCATGTGTGACGGGGCTGGTCTCGGTCATGCCGTATCCCTGGCAGACCGTGCAGTCCAGGCGCGTGGCGACGGCCGTGGCGAGGGCGCCGTCGAGCGGAGCGGCACCCGAGAAGATGACCTTGATCGACGAGGTGTCGAACTGATCGACGAGCGGATGCTTCGCGAGCGCCACCGCGATGGGGGGAGCGATGAACACCCAGGTGGTGCGGTGGTCCTGCACGACTCGGAGGAACTCGGTCAGGTCGAACTTGGGCATCGTGACGAGCGCGGCGCGCTGGCGCAGTGCGAAGTTCAGGAGGACGGTCATGCCGTAGATGTGGAAGAACGGCAGGACGGCGAGCACGCGGTCGTCGTCGCCGAGCGAGATCGTGGACCGGCACTGGCTGACGTTCGCGATGAGGTTGCGGTGGGTCAGCATCACGCCCTTGGGGTGCCCGGTGGTTCCCGACGAGTAGGGGAGGACGGCCAGGTGGGTCGCCGGATCGAACGTCACGTCGGGGGCCCGGTGCCCTTGTCCGAGCAGTGCGGGCAGTGACGGATGGCCGTCAGCGCCGTCCAGCACGATCAGGTGATCGTCGGCGATCCCGCGGCTGGCGGCGGCGGCCTTCGCCCCGTGGAGGAGCGGTGACACCGTGATCAGCCAGTCGGCGTCGGCATCCGACAGCTGGTTCGCGATCTCGTCCGGCGTGTACAGCGAATTGATGGTGGTGGTGGTGGCGCCGGCCCGCAGCACCCCGTGGAAGACCGTCGCGAAGGCGGGGACGTTCGGGCACAGGATGCCGATCGTCGTCCCGACGCCCACTCCGCGCACAGCGAGGGCACCGGCGAAGAGGTCGATCTGACCGATCAGCTGCCGGTAGGTCGTGGTCGCGCCGCTGACGCCATCGATGAGGGCGATCGCGTCGAGCCGCTCCTCGTCCACGTCGCCGAACAGGAACTCGTGGATCGAGACCGCCGGGATCTCGACATCGGGATAGGAGCTGCGAACCATGAGATCTCCTTCGATCCGGTCGAGGACGACGACGTCCGATGCGATCCAGTGTCGCACATGTCGATACCCAGTCCCAAGGGATCATCCGAAGTCCGAATCGGGGTTCGTCCGCGAGTAGGCTGAACCGGTGACTGATGCCGAGACCCTGAGCAGAGGGCCTCGCGCCTACACCGCCTTCATCGGGATCGGCCTGATCGCCGGCCTCCTCTCCGGCCTCTTCGGCGTCGGCGGCGGCACGGTCATCGTGCCGCTCCTCGTGCTCCTCCTGCACTTCAACCAGCGCCTCGGCGCCGGCACCTCGCTCGCCGCGATCGTGCCGACGGCTACGGTCGGCGTCATCTCCTACGCGGTGAACGGCGCGGTCGCGTGGATCCCGGCACTGATCCTCGCGGCGGGCGCGGTGGTGGGGGCGCAGATCGGCACCCGACTGCTGCCGAGGATCTCGCAAACGGTGCTGCGCTGGTTCTTCGTCGGCTTCCTCGTGATCGTGATCATCAGCCTGTTCCTCGTCGTCCCGTCGCGCGACGCGGAGTTCGAGCTGCAGCTGCTGAACGGGCTCGCCCTGCTCGTGGTCGGCGTCGGCACCGGCATCCTCGCCGGACTCATCGGCGTGGGCGGCGGCGTGATCGTCGTGCCGGTCCTCATGCTGGCGTTCGGCACCAGCGACCTGGTGGCCAAGGGCACCTCGCTGCTGATGATGATCCCCACCGCGATCTCGGGGACGATCGGCAACCTCCGAAATCACAACGTCGACCTCCGGGCCGCGGCGATCGTCGGGGTGTCGGCCTGCACGACCACGGCGCTCGGGGCGTGGCTGGCGACGCTGATCGATCCGCTCGTCGGCAACATGCTGTTCGCGGCATATCTCGTCGTGATCGCGGTGCAGATGGCGTTGAAGGCGATCAAGGGGCGCAAGAAGAAGGACTGAGGGCGGACCTGTCGCAGGCCCTCGGTAGGATCGAGGGGTGGCAGTGAATCAAGAACTGGTCGGCCGGGCGTTCCCGCCGACGGCCCCGTACCTCGTCGGCCGTGAGAAGGTGCGCGAGTTCGCTCGCGCCGTCTTCGCCGACGCCCCGCAGCACACCGACGTCGACGCCGCGCGTGCCGCAGGCTTCGACGACGTGGTCGCTCCACCGACGTTCGCGATGGTTATCCAAGACCAGACGCTCCAACAGCTTCTCGCAGAGCCCGATTCAGGCATCGTGCTGGCGCGGACCATCCACGCCGAGCAGAAGTTCACGTACTCGCGGCCGATCGTCGCGGGCGACGAGCTCACCGGGCGACTCAGCGTCACCGGCATCCGGATGATGGGCGGCAACGCGATGATCACCAGCGCGGCCGAGATCGTGGATGCCGCGGGCGAGCACGTCGTGACCGCCACCAGCGTGCTGCTGGTCGGCGCAGAAGAAGGAGCCGAGTGATGCCGTTCGCCGTCGGAGACGTCGTCGCAGAGCGCACCGTCCACCTCACGCGCGAGTCCCTCGTGCGATACGCCGGTGCGTCCGGCGACTTCAACCCCATCCACTACCGCGATGACGTGGCAGCGTCGGTCGGTCTCCCCGGCGTGCTCGCCCACGGCATGCTGACCATGGGCATCGCCTCGTCGGTGGTCGTCGCAGCCCTCGAGCCGGGCACGCGGATCGTCGACTACGGAGTGCGCTTCACCAAGCCGGTGGTGGTCGACCCGGTCGACGGAGCAGACCTGCATGTGGTCGCGACCGTGGGTGCCGTCGATGAGGCCTCCACGCGCGTCGACCTCAAAGTGACGTTCGACGAGACGACCGTCCTGGTCAAGGCGCAGCTGCGCATCGCCTCCTGATGGGCGGCGCGGTGCACGAGGTCGAGCCGATCCGGCTCTCGACTCTGACGACCCTGCGCACGGGCGGCGCACCCGAGCGCATGCTCGAGGCGTCGACCACGGCAGAGCTCGTCGACGCGCTCACCGATGTGTGGTCGCGCGGCGAGGACTGGCTCGTCCTGGGCGGCGGCTCGAACCTGTTCGTCGGCGACGAGCCGTTCGAGGGCACCGTCATCCGCATCCTCACCCAGGGCATCGAGGAGCTGTCGTCGCCGCACGAGGGTCGCGTGCGACTGCGCGTGCAGGCGGGGCACGGCTGGGACGACCTGGTCGCCTACGCCGTCGAGCACGGGTACGCGGGCCTCGAGGCCATGAGCGGCATCCCCGGAACCGTCGGCGCCTCACCCGTTCAGAACATCGGGGCGTACGGCCAGGAGATCCAGGAGACGCTGGTCGAGGTCGAGCTGATCGACGAGGCGACGGGCGAGATCTCGGTCGTCCCGGCGGCCGAGCTCGGTCTGGGGTTCCGGACCTCCGTGCTCAAGCACCACTACGGCGGGGTGCCGCAGCGTCGGGCCGTCATCCTCTCCGTCACGGTCGACCTCGTGGTCGCGAGTGAGCGCGTCGTGCGCGGCGAGCAGCTGCGCAGAGCACTCGGTCTCGACTCCGACGCACCGGTGCCGCTCACGTGGGTGCGCGAGCGCATCCTCGCCACGCGCGCGTCGAAGGGGATGCTGCTCGATGAGCACGATCCGGACACCCACGGCGTCGGCTCCTTCTTCCAGAACGCGATCGTGCCGGAGATCGTGGCGCGGTCGCTGCCGCCCGAGTGTCCTCGGTGGCCGGTGACTCCCGACCTCGACGCGGTGACGGTGATCCCCCTGGCCTCCTACGACGGCTTCGTGTCCGCCGTGAAGCCGGAGGCGCCGGATGTGAAGGTGAGCGCCGCGTGGCTGATCGAGCAGGCCGGGATCCGCAAGGGGTTCAAGCTCCCGCGGTCGCGCGCCTCGGTCTCGACCAAGCACGCCCTCGCCCTCACCAATCGGGGCGGTGCGACGGCCGCCGAGGTCTCGGAGCTCGCCCGTTTCATCCAGAGCCGCGTCCACTCGGAGTTCGGCCTCGTGCTGCAGCCAGAGCCGGTGCTGCTGGGCGTCGAGCTCTAGCGACGATGCTCGACTGGCTCCAGGCCGAGTGGCCGCAGGTCCTCGGTTTCGTCACCGGCGCCGTGTGCGTCTGGCTCGCCGGCCGACGCCACGTCGCGAACTACCCGATCGGCATCGCCAACAACATGGTGCTGTTCGTGGTCTTCATCGGCGCGGGGCTGTATGCGACCGCGGTGCTGCAGGTGGTGTACCTGCTCATGGGCGTGCACGGCTGGTGGCGCTGGACGCACGGCGTCGAGCAGAGTCGCACCTACGTCGTCAGCACTCCTCGCCGCGCGTGGCCGTGGCTGATCGCAGCCGCGCTCGCCGGGACGGCCGTGCTCGTCTGGGTGCTCGTGACCTTCACCGACTCGCAGGTCGCGATCGCCGACGCCGCCACGACCGCCGTGAGTCTCGTGGCGCAGTACATGCTGAACCGCAAGTGGATCGAGAACTGGTTCGTCTGGATCGCTGTCGACATTGCGTTCGTCGGACTGTCCATCGCGGCGGGGCTGTGGGTCATCGCTGCGCTCTACACGCTCTTCATCGGGCTCTGCGTGATCGGATACCGCTCCTGGCGCCGGGCGGCCGCCGCTGATCTCGGGGCGGGTGCTGCGGCATCCGTCGTCCGCGCGTGAGGGCGCAGGCGTGAAGGGACGAGCATGAGCGGTCACGGGCTCGGGCACGGACTCGTCATCGGCAAGTTCTATCCCTTCCACAGCGGTCACTCCCACCTGATCCGCTCAGCCCAGCGTGCGAGCGACCGGGTCACCGTGCAGGTGCTGGGGGCCTCGGTCGAATCGATACCGCTCGACGTCCGTGCGGCATGGATCCGCGAGTCCCACCCCGGTGCGACAGTGGTCGCGGCGATGGACGATGCCCCGGTCGACTTCGACTCGGAGTCGGCCTGGGAAGAGCACATGGCGCTGATCGTGTCGCTGCTCGACAGCCCCGTCGACACAGTGTTCTCGTGCGACGCCTACGGCGGCGAGCTCGCCAGGCGACTCGGCGCGCGATGGGTGCAGATCGACGAGGGACGTCGGATCAACCCGGTCTCCGGGACCGCGATCCGAAGCGACGTCGCCGGGCACTGGCATGAGCTCGCCCCGGCCGTGCGGGCCTGGCTCACCTCCAGGGTCGTGGTGCTGGGCGCCGAGTCGACGGGTTCGACGACCCTCGCCGCAGCGCTCGCGGCGCACCTCGGCACGCTGTGGGTCCCGGAGTACGGTCGCGAGCACTCCGTGACCCGTGAGGGCGGCCTGACCGCCCCCTGGCGCAGCGACGAGTTCGACCTGATCGTCGACCGGCAGATCGACCTCGAGCAGCGCGCGCTCCGAGAGGTGCCCGTGCCCGTGCTCGTGTGCGACACCGACGTGCTGGCGACGGCGCTCTGGCACGAGCGCTACGTGGGTCACCAGGCTCGGCGGCTGCACGACGCGGCGGCCGCGCACCGTCCGCTCCTGTACGTCCTGACCGGGGACGAGATCCCCTTCGAGCAGGACGGCATGCGCGACGGCGAGCACATCCGCCACGACATGCAGCAGCGGTTCCGAGACGTACTCGCGGCGCAGGACGTGCCGTGGCTCGAGGTGCGCGGCGATGTGCCGGCGCGCGTCGAGGATGCCGCATCCGCCCTCGCTCCGCTGCTCGCCGAGAGGCTGCGGTTCGCGGTGCCGCTGGAGGCGAGACCCCTCGACGAGCAGCGTGCGCTCCAGTCGAACGCGCGAGCGAGATCGTTAGGATGATCGCATGCCCGACCGCTGGAACCGCGTCTCCGCATCTCCCACGAACCCCGGCAGCGGTCACGGCGTCGAGGCGCTGACCGCCGAGGACCTGTTCCGCCCGGCCGCACGCGCGACCGTGCCTCTCGACGAGAAGCTCCGACAGGTCTACTACTGGATCGTCAACCGTGCGGTGATCTCGCCCTACTACGACATGGAGTTCTCGCACGGCGAGCCGCTGTCGATCGGGCTCGGAGACGCCGGGGCGACGGTCTCGCTGCCGACCCAGGCCTCGTTCTCGTCGAACGTCCTCGTGCCGCTGCTCACCTTCGCTGTCGGCGGGAAGTGCCTGCTGATCGGCGGGCCAGGACGCGGCAAGACGACCGTGGCCGTGCTGATGGGGGTGCTCGCCGGCACGTCGGCCGAGGACGTGCGACGGGCTGTGCAGCAGGGACAGCCGCAGCTCACCGTGAGCGATCTCGTCGGCATCCCGCTTCCGCGCGACCTCGTCGGCGCGGAGCGCCTCGCCGACATCCGCATCGCCTGGCGGGACTGGCTCGGTCTCCCGGTGAAGATCATCGACGAGTACAACCGCATCCCCACCAAGACGCAGTCCGCGCTGCTGACGATGGTGGCGGAGGGATACGTCGAGAGTCACGACCAGATGCGACGCACGGCGCCGGACGGCGGGGTCGAGAGCTGGTTCTTCACCGCCAACGACGACGCCGGTGGTGGGACCTTCCCCGTCATCCAGGCGCTCCGCGATCGGATGGACGTCACGGTGCAGGCGGCGGGCTTCAACAGCCGGTTCTTCGACGAGCTGATCACCCGCGTCGAGGCGGGGGAGAAGCCGGAGGAGCATGTCCCGGCGGAGCTCGCGTTCGACGCCGCGCAGCAGTCCGAGATGCGCGCGCAGATCCGCGCGGTCCCTATCCCGGGTGCGGTGCGGGACCGGCTGCGGTTCTTCCTCAGCCACTTCGAGTTCGTGCAGCACGGAGGGCGCCGGTTCGAGTACCGGACCAAGGATGTCGTCACGACGGCAGGCGGGCGTGTCGGCGATGTCATCGAAGCCAACAGCGGCGCCGACCTCGAGGTCGACCTCGGGGCGCAGACCCGCAACGGGCTGTCGGTGCGAGCCCTGCAGACGCTCATCCTGTACGCGAAGGCGATGGCCTGGTTCCGGGGGATGGACGCGGTCGAGCTCGACGATGTCGCGGCGGTGCTCCCCTTCGTGCTCCGCGGCAAGCTCCTGCCGCACAGCACGCACCCGCGGTTCGACGTCGGTGCCGAACCCGAGCTCAGCACCGACACCGTGAGCTGGCTGGCCGACCTGTTCACGCAGTCCTGCCGCCAGTACGACGCCCTTGGACGGGATGCCGACGATGAGGTGGCGGCCCTGCTCGCGGACTTCGAGCGAGGACTCGACGGGGTCTCGGCGCTGGAGGCCTCGCGGCGCATCACGGCGGTCGAGGCGCAGCTGCGTGGGATCGCCACGGTCGGCAAGCTCTACGGACGCGACTTCGATGACGTGATCGCGCTGAAGTACCTCCACCAGCGCTACACCGCCTACGTGCGCTGGCAGGAGCTGCGAGGGTGAACCGTCTGCCCGTGCAGCTGGCGAACATCGCGGCGCGCTTCACCCCCGCCGAGCTCCCCGATCTGTCCGCCGCGGGACTGGATGCCGCACTGGCAGCCTCTTCCGTGCGAGCGGCTCACGGAGACCCGTTGCTGTTCGCTCACGCGCTCGCCGCGGGCGTCGCGACGGACCCATCGGCGGCGACGGGGCGGGAGCGCGCTCTCGCCCTCGTCGCGATCGCGGCCTGGCGGTCGGGTGCCCTGGCGCTCAGGGCGGATGCTCTCCGCCGGCTCGGCACGGTCGACACCGTGCCCGGTCTGACCGCGGCGGCGGCGACGCTCGGCCTCGAGCCGGAGGTGCTCGATGAGTTCCGACGCCGTCAGCAGACCGACCGGTACTGGTGGCCAGGGCGCGCGGATCAGCGCGGGTACGTGCTGGCCGTCGGCGGCTTCCGCGGCATCGGCGGCACCTGGATCCGTCCGCCGGAGCGGGTGGAGCGGCTGGGCGACGACGGCGCCTTCGCGCTGCTGGTCGCCGGAACGTGGTGGCGGCTGGACAGCGATGTCTGGGGTGCGCGGCTCTCGTCGCTCTCGGAGGAGCCGTCGAACCTTCCCGCTCGCGACGACGGTGTGAGCGTCGTGATCGGACCGGACACCCACCTCGCCTGGGTGCACGTGCAGGAGCAGTGATGGCCCGGCTTCCCGACCGCGTGCCGCTGTCCGAGCAGGCTCGCTCCGCCTGGGAGCGGGCGCTCGCGCTGTGGCGGGTCCGACTGGACGATCCCGCGATCCGACCTGGCGCCGCCGCCGCCCAGGGCGCGCCCGCCTGGTTCGCGTTCCCGCCGTCGGTGACCGTGGATCCGCGCTATCTCGCCGATCACGGGCTCGCCGACGAGCTGTGGAGCATGTTCGCCCACGAGATCGGTCACCATGTGCTGGCCCCCAGCACCCGGATCGACTCGCTCAAGATCGATCACCAGATGGCCAGGGCGGTCGCGGTCGCCTCGCCGCGGCGTGACGCGGGCGACGGGGCGCGGCGGCTGTCGAATCTGTGGTGCGACCTGCTCGTGAACACGAGGCTCGCCCAGCTCCAGCGGGCGGAGCGGGCGCCCGACCTCGTGCCCACCGCCGCCCTGGGCGTCGTCCGCCTCGGGCGCGCGCTGTACCCGGCTCCCGAGGGGAGCACCGACCGTCTCTGGTGGGTCTATTGCCGCGCCTACGAGCTGCTGTGGCAGCTGCCGGCAGGAACTCTGTGCCCAGCCCAGCCCCCGGCGCGGCCAGTGCGGGCGCGCGTCGAATCGACCGAGGTGCCGCTCAGCCGCATCCCGGAGAAGCACCGGGAGCAGGAGCGGCTGCTGCGGGCGGCGCGCGCCGAGAGCGCACGTGTGGCCGCCGAGCTCGCGGGGGCGACTGCGACGAATCCCGCGGTGGACGCCGCTCTCATCGCGGATGCGGTCAGGTCCTTCTCCGCCGACCCTGTCTCGGGAGCGGCACTGTTCGGTGTGATCGCGGCGCCGTACCTCGCGGAGCACGACGGCGCGGGCGGGGTCGGCGATACCCCGAAGGGCGGCGGGCGAGGCAGCAGCGCCACGAGCGGATGCGGGGTCGACGATGCCCCGGCCACCGCGGACGAGCTCGGTCGCATCCTGGCCGATCAACGGCTCCGCAGGGACCTGCCTCGACATCCCGGCGCGCACCGGGAGACGGACGAGGGCATCGACGGCGACGATGCCTCGGACGACGGGAGCGTCGGGCAGACCCTGACGATCGCCCGAACGCTGCAGCTGTACAGCGAGAGCGGAGAGGATGCCGTGCTCGCCGCCTGGTACCGCAACGAGGCCGCAGCGTGGGTGCGCCCCTATACCCGTCGGGCGGCCTCGACGCCGACCGGCGGCATCCCCGGTCCCGTCGAGCTGTGGGAGGTGGGCGACGCACTCGCGGACGTCGACTGGCCGCTGACGATGCGCTCGGGTGCGGTCATCCCCGGGGTCACCACGCGTCGACGCTCGGAGCTCGACGATGAACCGCTCGTGCAGGAGACGAGTCTCGAGCTCGACCTGTACATCGACTCGTCCGGGTCCATGACCCATCCGCGCAACGGTTCGCCCGCCGTCCTCGCGGCGACGATCCTCGCACTGTCGATCCTGCGCGGCGGCGGCAGGGTGCGTGTCACCAGCTTCTCCGGCACCGGCGAGGTGGCCGGCATGACCCGCTTCGGTCGGAACCCGTCCGAGATCATCGCCGCCGTGTCGCTCTTCTTCGGGCGTTCGACCTCCTTCCCGCTCGACCTTTACTCCTCCCGCTATGCCGGACTCCCGCCCGCCGGCGACGAGGCCCAGCGCCACGTCGTGGTGCTCTCCGACGACGGACTCGTGTCGATGTTCGGCGTCGGCAACGAGCCGTACGCGGGGGTCGCGAAGACCGTTCGTCAGGTCCTGACCACCGGTACGCTCGTGCTCATGGATCCTCGGCACCAGGTGGCGCAGCTCGCCGAGCGCGACGGTTACGACGTGGTGTATCTGCGCACGATGGCCGACGCCCCTCGAGCCTGCGCGGCGTTGGCGGAGGCTCTGCATGGCTGAGACGGAAGCGCTTCTCGCGGCGTGGAGCGAACGCTCAGGCGGTGAAGCCGAAGCCTGGGCGCGCGCACGCCCGGGACCCCGCCTCGACGCGATCGCGGCGCGGATCTCCGGGGTCCCGCAGGAGTTCCTCGACGAGCGGATCTCCCTGCGGGCGCTCGCCGGAGACGTCCTCGGCGCACAGCTCGCGGCGCAGCGTTTCGACGACGACCCGCGGGTGCGTCAGGGGGCGGCGATCGGTCTCTGGCTCGCAGCGAGCGAGGGACTGCTCGAGCCCTTCGAGCCGGCCCTCTCGACCGGATGGCCCGCCCTCGCCGTCGACGCCCTGGCACTTCGGGTCGCCCCGGTGGCAGCGCCGTCGGCATGGACCTCCGACGAGGAGAGACGGATCGAGGCTGCGCGCACGTTCCTGCTGTGGTGCGGGTTCCTCCCCGCGGGCGAGGATGCCGCGACGGCCGCCTCGCTGCTCGCCGCTTGCGACTCGCTCGCCCGCAACCGGGCGCTGGCCGAGGCGTACGAGGGGCACCGGCATCGGGCGGACATCGCCCGCAAGCTCCAGGAGGCCCGACGCAAGGAGGCGGCGGCGCGGTACTCCAGTGAGTGACCCGGACCTCGCGGGAGCGCTGGCGCTCGCGGAGTACGCGCAGGGGGAAGCCGCGGTGCTGTCGGATGCCGAGCGCTGGCCGACGATCGACCGGGAGGGGTCGGCGCGGCTGTCGCGCTGGCGCGCGCATCCCGACGCCCCGCACTGGACCCATGCCACCGGCGACAGACTGACCGCCGAGCAGGTGGAGCGGGTGCGCCGGCCGCTCCCGATCGACGGCTGGCTCGAGGAGCACCTCGCCACGGCCCGCCGCACGCTGCGGTATCGCGGGATGCCCGCCGGCTCGGCGCTCGAGGAGCATCCCACGATCTCCCGCACCGACCTCGTCGACGACCTGGCGGCGTTCGTCCCTCTCGACGCCGATCTCTCCCGGATGCTCCACGGCACGAGCTCCGGGTCGACCGGTGCCGCCCTGCTGATCCCGGACGACGTCGAGGAGGTCGCGCGCGGCTTCCACCTGCTCCTGAGCCTCGCCGAACGCGCCGGAGCCACCGTCGTCGCGGACGGTGAGCGGATGGCGGTCGCCAACCTCGTCTTCCAACGGCAGGCGTTCACGTACGTGTCGGTGATCTCCAGCTTCGCGCACCGGGCGATGGCACGGCTCAACCTGCATCCCTCGGCGTGGCCGGAGCCGGCCGCCCGTACCCGCTTCCTCGCCGACGCCGACCCGCAGATCCTCAGCGGACACCCGACGAGCTTGGCCGAGCTGCTGGATGCAGGGCTCGATAGCGCCCTGCATCCCGCGGTCGTCTTCTCCGGGGCGATGGCCTTGTCCGCTCCGTTGCGTGCACGGCTGGAGGCGGCCTTCGCCTGCCCGGTCATCGACGTCTACGGCCTGCACGAGACGCGCCCGATCGCGGCGCGCGCCGACGCCGGTCCGTTCCGGATCCTCGACCGCCGGGTGCACGTCGAGGTGCTGGACCCCCGGCGGGACGTCGCCGTCTCGCCCGGAGAGATGGGCGAGATCGTGGTGACGGCGGGGGAGAACCCGCTCCTGCCTCTGGTGCGATACCGCACCGGCGACCACGGACGTCTGGTGACGCTCGCCGACGGCACACAGGGCATCGCCGATCTCGAGGGCAGGGAGAACACGCGTTTCCTGGCCGCGGACGGCACTCTCGTGCCGTGTGTGGAACTGACCCAGCAGCTGCAGTCGCACGGCGCGGAGGGCTGGTCGATCGCGCAGGACTCCGACGGCGAGATCAGTGCGACGATCGTCGCAGGCGACCAGCGCGCGATCCGCACCGCACTGCATGTCCTGCTCGGGCAGCCGCTGACGGTGCGTCGGGTCGCGCGGCCCATCGACCTCGGCGAGGGGAAGCCGCGCCGCTACCGCAGCGCCGTCCCCGACTGACAAGCTCGACGGTTCGCCGTACACTCGCGGCATGAGCGGACTGATCCCGTACCTGCTGTTCCCCGGCAACGCCGCAGAGGCGCTCGAGCACTATCGCTCGGTCTTCGGCGGCGACCTGCAGCTTCTCGACTACGCACATGCCGGGCGTCACGACGGTCCCGGTGACGCGATCGCGCACGGGCAGCTGTCGGGTCCGGTCGAGCTGGCAGGAGCGGATGCCGGTGCCGACGACGACGCCGTGCAGATGAACGGCATGTTCCTCTCGCTGCTGGGCACCGCGGACGCCTCGACGCTCACCAGCTGGTTCGACCGGCTCGCCGTGCAGGGGCGCGTCATCGATGCGCTGCAGAAGCGCCCGTGGGGCGACTATGACGGTACGCTCGTCGACCGCTACGGAATCCGCTGGCTCATCGGATTCCACGACGAGGACTGAGTCGCGCCGGACTCAGGAGAACAGCCGCTGCAACCGCTGCACGCCCTCGAGGAGCTGGTCGTCTCCGAGCGCGTACGACATGCGGATGTAGCCGGAGGGGCCGAACGCCTCTCCCGGCACGACCGCGACCTCGGCCTGATCGAGGATGAGGTCGGCCAGCTCGAGCGAGGTCGTCGGCGTGACTCCACCCCAGGTGCGTCCGAGCAGCCCCTGCACATCCGGGTAGACGTAGAAGGCACCGAGCGGGTTGGGCACGACGAGGCCGTCGATCTTGGACAGCTCGGAGACGATGAGGCGGCGGCGGCGGTCGAAGGCCTCACGGAACTGTTCCGCCTCGGCCTGCGGACCGTTCAGGGCCGCGATCGCGGCCTTCTGCGCGACGTTGTTGACGTTGCTCGAGAGGTGCGACTGGAGGTTGCCCGCGATCTTGATCGCGTCGGCGGGGCCGACCATCCAGCCCACCCGCCAGCCCGTCATCGCGTACGTCTTCGCCACTCCGTTGACGAGGATCGTCTGGCCGGCGAGATCGGGAACCGCCTCGACGATCGAGGTGGCCGTCGTGCCCTCGTACGTGAGGTTCTGGTAGATCTCGTCCGAGATCACCCAGATGCCGTGCTCGAGCGCCCACTCGCCGATGGCCCTGGTCTCTTCGGCGGTGTAGACGGAGCCGGTCGGGTTCGACGGGGAGACGAACACGAGCACCGTGGTGCGCTCGGTGCGGGCGGCCTCGAGCTGCTCGACCGTGACCTTGTACTCCTGGTCGGCACCGGCGAAGACCTCCACCGGGGTGCCGTCGGCGAGGCGGATCGCCTCGGGGTAGGTGGTCCAGTACGGCGCAGGGAGGAGTACCTCGTCGCCGGGGTTCACGACGGCCTGGAAGGCCTGGTAGACCGACTGCTTGCCCCCGTTGGTCACGATGACCTGGCTGGGGGAGACCTCGAGACCGGAGTCGCGCAGTGTCTTGGCCGCGATCGCCTCACGCAGCGCCGGCAGACCGGGAGCGGGGGTGTACCGGTAGCTCGCAGGGTCGGCGAGCGCCTCGGCGGCCGCATCCACGATGAACTGCGGCGTCGCGAAATCGGGCTCACCGGCGGCATACGAGATGACGGGCTTGCCTTCGGCCTTGAGGGCCTTCGCCTTCGCATCGACCTTCAGGGTCGCCGATTCGGCGATGGCGGACAGCTTGCGAGAGAGGGGAGCGCGTTCGGTCACGAGTACGAGCGTACCCGGGAGGCCCCCGGTCCTGCCGGGCGTGTCGCCGACAAGAACCGAGCTTCTTATCGGTCGGCCAGGCGGCCAGGCGGCCAGGCGGCCAGGCGGCCAGGCGGCCAGGCGGTCAGGCGGTCAGGTGGTCACGCGCCCGGCCGCGTCCGAATCGCTCAGGCCGCGTCGAACCCGTGCGCGCGAGCGACGGCGTCCAGCGTGATCCGTCCGTCACGGACGTTGAGCCCCTTCGCCAGCGCTGCATCGGCGGAGGCCGCGGCATCCCAGCCCTGACCGGCGATGGCCGACACGTACGGGAGAGTGGCGTTCGTGAGGGCACGGGTGGCCGTCTCGGGCACGGCACCGGGCATGTTCGCGACGCAGTAGTAGATCGAGTCGTGCACGGCGAAGGTGGGGTCGTCGTGCGTGGTCGGACGCGATCCCTCGAAGCATCCGCCCTGGTCGATCGCGATGTCCACGAGAACCGAGCCGGGCTTCATCGCGGCGACCATGTCGTCGGTCACCAGCTTCGGTGCAGCGGCACCGGGGATCAGCACCGAGCCGATCACGAGGTCGGCGCTCGCCAGCTCCTCGGCGATGTCGTAACGGCTCGACGCCCTGGTCTGCAGGGCGCCGCCGTAGCGGTGCTCGAGCTCGCGCAGTCGGGGGAGGGAGATGTCGATCACGGTCACCTGCGAGCCGAGTCCGAGCGCGTTCGCCGCCGCATGCTCTCCGGCGACGCCGCCGCCGATCACGACCGTCTTGGCGCGCGGGGTGCCGGCGATGCCGCCGAGCAGCACGCCGCGCCCTCCGGCGGAGCGCATCAGGGAGTACGAGCCCATCGTGACCGAGAGGCGCCCGGCGATCTCGCTCATCGGCACGAGCAGCGGCAGGCTGCGGTCGGGCAGTTGCACGGTCTCGTAGGCGACGGCCGTCGTGCCCGCATCGACCAGCGCCGTGGTGAGGGGGCGATCGGCGGCGAGATGCAGGTAGGTGAAGAGGGTGAGGTCGGGCCGAAGGAAGCCGTATTCCTGGGCGATCGGCTCCTTGACCTTGATCACGAGTTCCGCCTCGCCCCAGGCCTCAGCCGCGGTGTCGACGATCTCGGCGCCGGCCGTGCGGTAGTCGTCGTCGGAGATCCCTGAGCCGACGCCCGCACCCGACTGCACGAGCACGCGGTGGCCCTCGTGCACGAGGCGGTCGGCGCCTGCGGGAGTGAGCGCGGTGCGGTTCTCGTTGTTCTTGACCTCTGTGGGCACGCCGATCTTCATCGATCCTCCAAGTGACGGTTGCGCGAGTGCACTACAGAATCGCAGAAACGTCGATCGATCGACAGATCTCCTGAAGAAGATTCGCTGTCAGGGTGATTCCTGCATAATCGTTCACATGGAGACCTCATCCGAAGCCTCGCCGTCGAACACTCTTCGCGCTCCGGCGCTCGACCCGATCGACGCGCGGATCGTGCAGCTCCTGAGCAGCGACGGGCGCATGACGAACGCGGAACTCGCCGGCCACCTCGGCGTCGCACCCTCGACGGCCCACGCCCGGCTGCGGGCGCTGGTCGATCGCGGGGTCATCAGCGGCTTCCACGCGAGCGTCGACGAGCGGATGCTGGGCGCCGGGCTCCAGGCGATCATCGGCGTGAGCCTGCGACCCAGTGCGCGACGCGAGAGCATCGTCGAGTTCGCCGACCGCGTGCGGGCCCTGCCGCAGGTGATCCAGGTGTTCTTCCTCGGAGGGGACGACGACTTCCTGCTGCACATCGCGGTCGCCGATTCGTCGGAGATGCGCGAGTTCGTTCTCGAGCATCTGTCGGCGCAGAGCAGCGTCGCGTCGACCAGGACCAGCATCGTGTTCGACTACCACCGCAACTCGGTGGCGGCTTCCTTCCGCTGAGCCCCCTCGAACCGCGCCCCGCGAGCATATATATTGCAGGCGCTCTCGCCGCCTCCCTAGGGTGAGGGCGGGAACGGAGCGGCCGACGCGTGAGCGGTCCGCATCCGGTGGGGGTGCGATGAGCCGTGTGCTCGACGACGCGGAGATGGTTGCGTGGCTCGGCCGTCTCTCGGGCGGACTGTGGACGAGATTCGGCGACGACCCGGCCGGTGCGACCGTGCCCGCCTGGTTCGCAGCGGAGGTCCTGAGGCTCGAGGGACAGGTGGGGATGCTCCAGCTGTCGAACTTCGGAACGATGAAGGCGCACGATCCCGACGCGTTCGAGGCGGCCCTGCTCCGGCGTCCGATCGGCGCGACCATGCTCTACAGCACCCTCCAGACCGCCCACACCGTCACCTACGACGGCGGTGCCACCGAGGACGAGGACATCATCATCGTCGGCGTCGCGAATCAGGGCGGTGAGCGGCTGCACACCGCGAGCGGGGTCCAGTTCCTCAGCGTCGGGCGGATGGGCTTCATGTCGAGCCTGGGCGCCTCGACCGTCGAGCATCTGGGCATCAGCGACACCACGGGCGTGGTCGTTCCCGTCTCCGCTGTCCCCGGCTATCGCGAGGTGCTCGCACAGGGAGCTGCGACCTTCCCCGATTCGCCGCTCACCAGGGCGGCCGGCGCATCGTTCGGACGGATGCTGTTCGAATGGTCGAGGGACCCCGACCAGGGGGCCGGGGCCGTGGCCGGCACCGAGGCCTCGCTGATCGCCCTGGTTCGAGGGTTGTTCCGGCAGTTCCCCGCTGACGGCGAGACGGATCGCGCGAGCGAACTCCGCACGGAGGCCGCGAGGATCATCGAGCAGCGCCACCGCGAGCCGGCCTTCGGCATCGAGGAGCTCGCGTCCGACATGCACATGAGCAGGCGGCAGCTGTTCCGGCTCTTCGCGGGCACCGAGGAGACCGTCGCCGGTCGACTGTCGCGCCGACGCTTGGTGACCGCCCGCGAGGAGCTGCTGGCCGTACCGCTTCAGGACCTGGCCACGGTGGCCGCCCGGTCGGGCTTCGCGGATGCGGCAGCCCTGCGCGCGCAGTTCTCGCGTCATCTCGGACTCAGCCCCCGAGCGTTCCGGCATGCCGCCCGCTCGCGGCCGCCGCGGCTGGCGGAGGCGATGCTGCTCAGCGACGAGCAGGCCGGTCCACCCGGCGGCACCCCCGTGCCGCGCTCTGGGTGACGCGTGACCGCGAATAGCGTGCCATCCTCGATGCTCAGCGCCGGAGTGCGCGCGGGTGGTGACAGAAGCCGCCGCGGTGCTTCCTGCCTGTCTCGAGGGTCTCTACTCTGAACCTGCCCGCACCCCCAGGCGGGTCACGACGGCAGGTGATGATGGGTCCGCGGGCCTGGAGATGCCGACCCGTCAGGGCTTCCGGACTCGGCGCATCGCCGGTCCGGAAGCTCGGGTCCGGGTGAGGGAGCCGCGCGATCAGGCGCCGAACGACGAGGGCAACGCGCAGTAGTCGGCGAAGCGACGGCTCGGGTTGTCGGGATCCGTGAGGTCGACGAGCGCGCTCGCGATCGAGTGGGGCGGCTCATCGCCGGCCAGCTGCCACACGATGAAGTTCCAGAGGCCACGGGCTGTCGGGGCCACGAGCATCGCGGGTCCAGAGACCACCAGGACCGTCGGCCCGTCGGCGGCGCGGAAGGGCGCGATGATGTCGGCTCGCAGCGCGGCCTCGTCATCGTCATCGATGTGCCTGCGCTCGACGTGCTGCTCCGCGGCGGTGAGAGCGGCCGTGAGATCATCGGCGGCGCGGCGCGAGCGCTCGGCATCCGCTCCGGAGACCGCGATCAGACGACGGCCTCGCGGGTACAGGTGCAGGAACTCGGAAGCCAGGTCGGACCAGACGGCGCTCATGATTCCAGGCTACGCCCGTACACGCCGTCGGGCCCCTCGGATGCCGATGCATCCGAGGGGCCCGACCCGCGCTCAGGCCTCTTCGACGAGGAACCGGCTGTAGGCGCCGAGCGTCAGGAAGGCGGGGAACTCCTCCTGCAGCGCGACTTCGCGGAACACGGACGCCGCGTCGTCGAAGCGATCGCCGTCGTGTCGGTCGACCTCGCCGAGCACCTGGGTGATCAGGCCCTCCACGAACTCGGCGGTGATGGCGGTGCCGTCCTCGGTCGAGCGATCCTGGTGGATCCACTGCCAGACCTGAGAGCGGCTGATCTCGGCCGTGGCAGCGTCCTCCATCAGGTTGTCGATCGCGACGGCGCCGAGGCCCCGCAACCAGGCCTCCAGGTACCGGATCGCCACCGAGACGTTGTCTCGCACCCCCTGGGCGGTGATCGGTCGACCGATGTGCAGGTCGAGCAGCTGCGATGCGGTCACCAGGACCTCGGGGCGCGTGTGGTCGATCTGGTTCGGTCGCTCGCCGAGCACCGCGTCGAACTCCGCCTGTGCGGTCGGGATCAGGTCGGGATGCGCCACCCAGGTGCCGTCGAAGCCGTCGCCGGCCTCGCGCTTCTTGTCGGCCGTCACCTTCTCGATCGCCCTCGCCGTCACATCGGGGTCGCGTCGGTTCGGGATGAAGGCGCTCATGCCGCCGATCGCGTAGGCGCCCCGCTTGTGGCAGGTCTGCACGAGCAGCTCGGTGTACGACCGCATGAACGGCACCGTCATCGTGACCTCGCTGCGGTCGGGGAGCACGAAGCGTGCGCCGCGGCCGCGGTAGTTCTTGATGATCGAGAAGATGTAGTCCCAGCGTCCGGCGTTCAAGCCTGCACAGTGATCGCGCAGCTCGAAGAGGATCTCGTCCATCTCGAACGCGGCGGGCAGCGTCTCGATCAGCACGGTCGCGCGGATCGTGCCGTGCGGGATCCCGATGTACTCCTCGCTGAACGAGAACACGTCGTCCCAGAGCTTCGCCTCTTCGCTCGACTCGATCTTGGCGAGGTAGAAGTAGGGCCCGCGGCCGTTCGCGATGAGCTCCTGCGCATTGTGGAAGAAGTAGAGCCCGAAGTCGACCAGCGAACCGGATGCCGCGGTGCGGCGGCCAGCCCGATCGGTGAACTGCAGGTGCTTCTCCGGCAGGTGCCACCCGCGGGGGCGCATCACGATCGTCGGCGTGCGCTCGGCGGTGACGCGGTACTCCTTGCCCTCAGGAGAGGTGAAGGAGAGCTGACCGCGGATCGCGTCGCGCAGCGAGAGCTGGCCCTCGATGACGTTCTTCCAGGTGGGGCTCGTGGCGTCCTCCTGGTCGGCGAGCCACACGCGGGCGCCCGAGTTGAGAGCGTTGATCGTCATCTTCGGATCCGTCGGTCCGGTGATCTCGACGCGTCGGTCCTCGAGCCCAGGCCCTGCGCCGGCGACCCGCCACTCGGCATCCGCACGGATGTGCGCGGTGTCGTCGCGGAACCGCGGGTCGTGGCCGTTGCCGATCTCGAACCGACGGCGCATCCGGTCGGCGAGCCGATCGTGGCGGCGCGAGGCGAACCGGTGGTGCAGCTCGGTGAGGAAGGCGATGGCCTCGGGGGTCAGGATCTCGTCGTAGTGCGCGCGCAGCGGACCGGTGATGGTGATCGCGGGGCCCTGCTGCGTCGTCTGGATGGGAGTGGTGGTCGGAGGTGCGGTGGGAGTGGTCATGATCTGAGTCCTTGGGATCGGCTTAGTGGAACTGCGCGGCTTCGGTGGAGCCGGCGAGGGCGAGGGTCGCGCTGTCGGGGTTGAGCGCGGTGGAGATGACGTCGAAGTAGCCGGTGCCCGCCTCGCGCTGGTGCTTGGTGGCGGTGTACCCGTTCGCCTCGGCGGCGAACTCGGCTTCCTGCAGCTCGACGTACGCGCTCATGGCACGTTCGGCGTAGCCGCGGGCGAGATCGAACATGGAGTGGTTGACGGCATGGAAGCCGGCGAGCGTGATGAACTGGAACTTGTAGCCCAGGTCTGCCAGCTCCTGCTGGAACGTCGCGATCTCGGCGTCCGACAGGTGGCGCTTCCAGTTGAAGCTCGGCGAGCAGTTATAGGCGAGCAACTTGCCCGGGAACTCCGCGTGGATCGCCGCGGCGAAATCACGCGCCAGCTCGATGTCGGGCTCGCCCGTCTCGACCCACAGCAGATCGGCGTACGGGGCGAATGCGAGGCCTCGGCTGATGACCGACTCGATGCCGGGGCGGATGCGGTAGAAGCCCTCGGGCGTGCGCTCGCCGGTCGTGAACCGCTGGTCGCGCTCGTCGACGTCGCTGGTGAGCAGGTCGGCGGCCAGAGCATCCGTCCTTGCGATGATCACCGTCGGGACGCCGGCCACGTCGGCCGCGAGACGTGCGGCGTTCAGCGTGCGGATGTGCTGCTGCGTCGGCACCAGGACCTTGCCGCCGAGGTGGCCGCACTTCTTCTCGCTGGCGAGCTGGTCCTCCCAGTGGATCGCGGCCGCTCCGGCCTGGATCAGGGACTGGGCGAGCTCGTACGCATTGAGCGGTCCGCCGAAGCCGGCCTCGGCGTCGGCGACGATCGGGGCCAGCCAGTCCTGGGTGACCTCGCCCTCGGCGTGCTCGAGCTGGTCCTGACGGATCAGTGCGTTGTTGATGCGGCGCACGACCGCCGGCACCGAGTTCGCGGGGTACAGCGACTGGTCGGGGTAGGTCTGGCCGGCGAGGTTTCCGTCGGCGGCGACCTGCCATCCCGACAGGTAGATGGCCTTGAGACCCGCCCGCACCTGCTGCACGGCCTGACCGCCGGTGTAGGCGCCGAGTGCCCGGACGTAGTCCTCGGTGTGCAGGAGGTTCCACAGGTTCTCGGCCCCGCGGTGAGCGAGCGTCGCGTCCTCGCGGACGGAGCCCCGGATGCGGATGACGTCCTCTGCCGTGTAGGTGCGCTCGACGCCGTCCCAGCGGGGATCCGTCTCCCAGATCTCCCGGAGCTCGGCGGCCGTCTGAACCTGGTCGCCGGCACGCAGGCCGGCGGGGCGTGGGGTCTGGTTCTGAGCGGTGTTCGTCATGGTGTCTCCTCCGTTGGATGCCCGGACCGTGAAGCCGGGTGGCGTGTTCCCACTGTGCGTGAAGTTCCGCGCCATCGACGACCGATCCTGGGGTGAAGATCGCGTGAAATTCTGTTTCTGTGACAGAATCGGCCCATGAGCACCCCTGCCGTCGAAGAAGACGCCGACGCCCTCACCATCGGCCGCCGCATCCGCCAGCTGCGCACCGCGCGCGGGATGACCCTCGACGACCTCGCCGCCGCCGTCGATCGGGCACCCAGTCAGCTGTCGATGATCGAGACGGGCAAGCGCGAGCCGAAGCTGACGCAGCTGCAGGCGATCGCCCGCGCTCTCGGCGTCACGATCGACGCGCTGCTCGAGGGCGAGCCGCTCGATGAGCGCAGCGCGATCGAGATCGCCCTCGAACGGGCCATGAAGGGGCAGACGTTCCAGGCGCTCGGCATCGAGCCGTTCCGGATCGCGAAGAGCATGCCGACGGATGCCCTCAAGGCGCTGCTCGCTCTGCACGGCGAGATCGATCGGCTCAAGGACGAGCGCGCGGCGACGCCGGAGGAGGCGCGGAGGGCCAACGTCGAACTGCGCCATCTGATGCGCCGTCAGGACAATCACTTCGCCGACCTCGAGGCCAAGGCGGCGGAGATCCTCGCCGCCGTCGGGCACCCCGGCGGGCCCCTCACGCAGCGGACGGCGTCGGAGATCGCGGCGCACCTCGGCTTCACCCTGCACTACGCGCCCGATCTGCCGCAGACCACCCGCAGCGTCGCGGATCTCGCGAACGGCCGTCTGTACCTGTCGAGCAGCGTGCCGGCGAAGGGCGACGCCAGGACCGCTGTGCTGCAGGCGCTGTCGAGTCGGATCCTCGGTCACGCCGAGCCGCGCAGCTACGCCGAGTTCCTCCGCCAGCGCGTCGAGACGAACTACCTCACCGGCGCGCTGCTGATCCCCGAGGCCCATGTCGTCCCCGCGCTGAAGGACGCGAAGGCACGCAAGGCCATTTCGATCGAGGATCTGCGCGACGCCTACTCGGTGTCGTACGAGACCGCGGCCCACCGGTTCACCAACCTCGCGACGCGCCACCTCGACATCCCGGTGCACTTCCTCAAGGTGCACGAGTCCGGCACCATCACCAAGGCGTACGAGAACGACGACGTGAACTTCCCCACCGACCGGCTGGGATCCATCGAGGGCCAGATGTGCTGCCGTCGCTGGACGAGCAGGGTCGTGTTCGACGAGGACGACCGGTTCAACCCGTACTACCAGTACACCGACACGGGCAACGGCACCTACTGGTGCACGGCGCGGGTCGAGGCGTCGAGCGAGGGGCTGCACTCGGTCAGTGTGGGCGTGCGCTTCGACGACACCCGCTGGTTCGTCGGTCGTGACACCCCGCACCGCGGCGTCTCGAAGCACTCGGTCGAGGTGTGCTGCCGACGGGCGCCGGCCGAGCTCGAAGGGCGCTGGCGCGAGAAGTCCTGGCCGAACGTGAAGACGCCCAGGACGCTGCTCGCCACACTGCCGACCGGGGCGTTCCCCGGGGTGGACACCACCGACGTGTACGAGTTCCTGGACGCGCACGCGCCGCGCTGAGACGCGTCGGGCGGCATCGACCCCGCATCAGCGGGGGTTGATCCAACATCGAACGGGTGTTAGGTTTTCGCGTGTCGGAGCGCTGCGATCGGCAGCGCCGTTCTCGATGAGGAGACACGATGAAGCGATGGATGAGCACGCTGGCGGCGATCGGACTCGTCGTCTCAGCAGTGGGGCTCGCCGGGCCCGCAGCGGCCGGCGGGGGACGACCGGGCACGGCCGAGCTGAACCGCTGGGCAGCGGACACCTGGCGATCCTTGGACGCGATGACCGACGAGCAGACCGGACTGCCGTCGGACAACATCACCGGTGATCTGCAGACGCCTGGCGCCTACACCTCGCCGACGAACATCGGCGGATACCTGTGGTCGACCGTCACTGCTCGCGATCTCGGGATCATCAGCGACGACGAGGCGAGTTCTCGTCTGTCGACCACCCTCGACACTCTCGCGAACCTCGAGCGGAACGAGGCGAGCGGCATGTTCTACAACTGGTACTCGCCGACGACGGGGGAGAAGCTCACCACCTGGCCGGACTCCGGCGATCCGGTGCATCCGTTCCTCAGCACGGTCGACAACGGCTGGCTCGCCGCAGCGCTGCGCATCGTCCGCGAGGCGGAACCGGAGCTCGCGTCAGAGGCCGACGCCCTGTACGACTCGATGGACTTCGCGGCGTTCTTCGACCCCGAGGGTGCGGCAGGTCTTCCGGCCGGCACGAATCGCGGCGGATTCTGGGATGCGGCACCGCCGGACTGCAGTGTCGAGGCTCCGATGTACAACGGATCGGGGGAGACCGCGTACTACACCTGCCACCACTACGACACGACCGTCAGCGAGAGCCGGATCGCGACCTACCTCGGCATCGCGAACGGGCAGATCCCGGCCACGGCCCTGTACGGCACGCACCGCACCATGCCTCCTGGCTGCGACTGGGCCTGGCAGGAGCAGCTGCCGCAGGGCGAGGTCCGCACCTACGACGGCGTCGAGGTCTGGGAGGGCACGTACTCGTACGACGGGATGTCGTTCGTGCCGAGCTGGGGTGGGAGCATGTTCGAGTCGCTGATGCCCGACCTCCTCGTGCCGGAGACCAAGTGGGGTCCGCGGTCGTGGAAGCTGAACCACCCGATCACGGTCGCCGTGCAGAAGCAGCACGGACTCGAGGAGGCCGGTTATGGCTACTGGGGATTCTCGCCCGCGAGCGACCCGTTCGGCGGGTACGCCGAGTACGGGGTGGACGTCGCCGGCATGCGGTCGGACGGCTACACCTCGGATGCCGAGAAGACGGATGTCGACATCGATCGCCCCGGGTGCGCGACCGGTACGAATCCCGCGCCGGAGTTCGGCGACGGGGTGGTGACGCCGCACGCGGCATTCCTGGCCCTGCCCTACGACCGCAAAGGTGCGCTGAAGAACCTGGAGGGCATCGAGGACGAGCTGGGCGCGTACGGCCCCGGCGGATTCTACGACGCCGTCGCGGTGCACAGCGGCACGATCGCCGACCGCTACCTCTCGCTCGATCAGTCGATGATCATGGCGGCGATCGGCAACGAACTCACGAAAGATACACTCAAGGCCTACTTCGTGGACCGCGAGATGGAGCAGCGCCTGCGGCCGGCGATGACGCAGCAGGTATTCGGCTCGTCGTGGGGAGCCGGAGGCGGCCACAAGGGCTGACGCTCCGCATCGCCCGCGTCACGGGAGGGAGTGGACGATGAGCACGGACGAGCGACCGGCCGCGGGGCGCGGACCCCGCGGCCCCTACGCCACGGGACAGGCGCGCAGACAGGCCATCGTCGATGAGGCGCTGGCGGTGTTCTCCCGCACGGGATTCAACGGCGGATCGCTGCGGGAGATCGCCAAGCGCGTCGGCATGACGCCGGCCGGCCTGCTGCATCACTTCGCCGGCAAGGAGGAGCTCTTCGCCGAAGTGCTCCACCAGCGCGACGAGAAGGTGCGAGAGGCCGCCGGGGACCCCGCGGAGCACACGCTGGTCGAGCAGGCCAGGCGGGTGGTCGCGCACAATCAGACGTCGCGAGGTCTGACCTCGCTCTACGCGATCGTCTCGGCGGAGGCGGTCGACCCCGAGCACCCCTCGCACGCGGACTTCGCGGCGCGTTATCGCGACCGTGCCGCCGAGGCCGAGGAGATCCTGCGCCGCGGTCAGCGCGACGGCGAGGTGCGCGACGACATCGACCCTGCGTCGGCGGCACGACTGATCAGCGCTGTCATGGACGGCATCCAGCTCCAATGGCTCCTGGACGAGTCCGTCGACATGGTTTCCCTGTTCGAGGAGTTCGTGGGACGCTACCTCCACCCGGCCGATCCGCTCAGTCGCGCGCCGTCTGCAGCAGCGCCCACAGCTCCGCCCGAGCCGGGAACGACGACAGGTCGATCCCCAGCAGTGCCCCCGACTGCGTGATGCGGGATCTCAGGGTGTGCCGGTGCACTCCCAGTGCGGCAGCGGCAGGATCGACGCGGGCGTCGTGCTCCAGCCAGGTGCGCAGTGAGCCCTCCAGATCGGAGCCCGATCGCGCGTCATGGTCTCGCAGAGGGGCCAGGCGGGACTCGGCCACCAGCCGCGCCTCATCCGTCGCCAGAGCGCTGAGGATGCTGGACCCCACCGTGTCCGCATAGCGGAAGACCCCTGCATCCGCCTGCTGACGGAGAGCCGCCAGTGCCTGAGCGTGTGCACGGGCGAAGGCATCGTACGACTCCGAGCCTGATGCGCCGATGCGGATGCCGAAGCGCGTGGCCACCTCGTCGAGCAGGGCGTCGTCGGCGACCGAGACGCACATCACGACGCCCTCCGTCGACTCGGCGAGGAAGCTCGGGGTGCCGTGCTCGATGCGGCGCCGCTCCCACCAGTCCGTCAGTGGACCGGCCGGGGCGTCGGCAGCGACCGCGACCGTGACCGGTGCTGAGGGGAGTCCGCCGAGCACCTTCCTGGCGAGGGCCGGCTCGTTCTCGAGCAGCGATCCGAGCAACTGCGAGTACAGGCGCCGCCGACTGCGCGCCAGCTGGTCGCTCTGCTCGAGGGCGAGCCCCGCCATCGCGATCACCGAGGTCACGACGGTGCGCGCCTCGGGATCGAGGGCGTCGACGGCGAGCGCGATCACGCCGCGCAACTGCCCGCCGCGTCCGACCGTGAAGAGCATGAACGTCCAGCCGTCGATCGTCAGCGACTGCCCGGCCTCGAGCCCTCTGTTGAGGATCTCGGTGGCGCGCTCGCCGAGGGCTGTCAGCCTGCTCGACGGTGCCGAGGTGCGCGGGTGCGAGAGATTCAGCGCCCCGGAGGCGTCGAACATGCCGACCCAGGCACCCAGCCGGCGGCCGAGCTCGGCGAGCGTGGCGTCGAGGCCGTGCGGGCGGAGCGCCGCGAGAGCGAGCGCGCGTTGCGCATCCAGGGCCCACGACCGGCGGGCGTACGCCTGCGCGGCGATCGCCTCGGAGTGCGCGCGGGCGATCGCGATGAACGGAGTGAGGTAGGGCACCTCGAACAGGGGGATGCCTCGGCTCCGGCATTCTGCGACGAGCTCGTCGGGGATCCCCGCGCGGTGCACCTCGGTGCCGTAGCCGAGACCGCGCACCCCCCGGTCGGCCAGTCGACTCACGTACAAGTCGATCGCCGTGTCGGCGTCGAGCTGGGTGCCGGTCGTGAGCAGGGCGAGGTCCTCCGCGAGGAAGGGAGTGGGGTCGGCGAGGTCGGAGCTGTGCACCCAGCGCAGCGGCTGGTCGAGGGCTCCGGGGGGAAGATCCTCCTCGGGCGACACGAGACGCAGGCCCAGGTCTCGACGGCTCAGCAGCGCGCGCAGTGTCGGCTGCTCCGTGACATCCATGCCCGTCTCCCTCTGTCGTGAGTACGCCTGCTCTGTACAGCGCGGCGATACTCTGGGAGAGATTGTACAGTTCGGCGAATGCATCCGGCTGCTCTCCGGTCGTACGCTCGCCCACATGGCACTCCTCGACACCGCAGCTGTTGCAACTCCCCTCGGCGGACCCGACCTTCCCCAGGAGCGTCGCCTCGTGACCGAGCTCCCCGGCCCCCGATCGGCCGAGATCCTCGCCCGCAAGGCAGACGCCGTGGCCGCAGGCGTCGGGCACACCGTTCCCGTCGCGGCCGTCGCCGCCGGCGGCGGTGTCGTCGTCGACGCGGACGGCAACTCGCTCATCGACCTCGGCTCCGGCATCGCCGTGACGACGGTCGGCAACGCGCACCCCAAGGTCGCCGCCGCGGTGGCCGCGCAGGCCGCCCAGTTCACGCACACCTGCTTCATGATCTCGCCGTACGAGTCGTACATCGGCGTCGCCGAAGCGCTCAACCGGCTCACCCCGGGCGACTTCGCCAAGAAGAGCGCACTGTTCAACTCCGGTGCCGAAGCCGTCGAGAACGCGATCAAGATCGCCCGCAAGCACACCGGTCGCCAGGCCGTCGTCGCGTTCGACCACGGCTACCACGGCCGCACCAACCTCACGATGGCGCTGACGGCGAAGTCGATGCCGTATAAGAGCGGCTTCGGCCCGTTCGCCCCCGAGGTGTACCGTGCGCCGATGTCGTACCCCTTCCGCGACGGGCTCGAGGGCGGCGAGGCCGCTGCCCGCGTCATCCTGCAGCTCGAGAAGCAGATCGGCGCCGATAACCTCGCCGCCGTCATCATCGAGCCGATCCAGGGCGAGGGCGGATTCATCGTCCCGGCCGAGGGCTTCCTCCCCGCGATCCTCGACTGGTGCCGCGCGAACGGCGTCGTCTTCATCGCCGACGAGGTGCAGACCGGGTTCGCGCGCACCGGACACATGTTCGCCAGCGAGATCTTCGGCATCGAGCCCGACCTCATCACCACGGCCAAGGGCATCGCCGGCGGTCTGCCGCTCGCCGCCGTCACCGGGCGCTCCGAGATCATGGACGCCTCGCACGCCGGCGGCCTCGGGGGCACCTACGGAGGCAACCCGATCGCGTGCGCCGCCGCGCTCGCCGCCATCGACGTCTTCGAGAACGACGGGGTCATCGAGCGCGCCCGCGAGATCGGCGAGATCCTCACGGCACGCCTCGGCGCGATCCAGGAGAAGGATGCCCGCATCGGCGACATCCGCGGACACGGCGCGATGATCGCCGCCGAGTTCGTCGACCCGGAGACCAAGGCGCCCGACGCCGCGCTCACCGCGGCCGTCGCCAAGGCCTGCGTCGCCCAGGGCGTCATCGTCCTCACCTGCGGCACCTACGGCAACGTCATCCGCTTCCTGCCTCCGCTCTCGATCGGCGACGACCTGCTGAACGAGGGCCTCGACGTGGTCGCGGCCGCGCTGGCCCAGGCCTGAGACAGACCCGGTCGCGGGGAACCGCGACCCGAACACACGTCCGGTCGTGACTCGTATCGGGGGATTTCGAGTCACGACCGGCACATTTTTTCCAACGAAGGAGATGCAGATGGCTGAGATCACTCGCGACGTGCTGATCGTCGGAGCCGGAGCCGCAGGGCTCACCGCGGCGAACGACCTGCGCAAGGCAGGCCTGTCGGTCGCCGTCCTCGAGGCACGCGACCGTGTCGGCGGGCGACTGTGGACCGATGTCATCGAGGGCGCCATGCTCGAGATCGGCGGGCAGTGGGTGTCGCCCGACCAGGATGCACTCAAGGACACCATCGAGGAACTGGGGCTCGAGACGTACAGCCGCTACCGCGAGGGCGACAGCGTGTACGTGGGCCCTGACGGCCAGGCGCACCGATTCACCGGCGAGATGTTCCCGGTGTCGGCGGAGACCGAGGCGGTCATCGCCGAGATCACCGAGCGTCTCGACGGCATGGTCGCCGAGATCGACCCGGACCGCCCGTGGGAGCACCCGCTCGCCCAGGAGTGGGACTCGATCACCTGGGACGCCTGGCTCCGCGTGCAGACCGACGACGACGAGGCCGTCCGCAACCTCGCCTTCGCCACCGGCTCCGCGATGCTCACCAAGCCCACGCACAGCTTCTCGCTGCTCCAGTCGCTGCTGATGGCCGCATCCGCCGGTTCGTACTCGAACCTCGTCGACGCGGATTTCATCCTCGACAAGCGTGTGGTGGGCGGCCTGCAGAAGGTGCCGCTGCTGCTCGCCGAGCGCCTCGGCGACGACGTGCTCCTGAACCAGCCGGTGCGCTCGCTCGAATGGGGCGACGAGGGCGTCACCGCCACGACCGACGACACCACCGTGCGCGCCCGGTTCGCGATCCTCGCCCACGCGCCGGTGCTGTACAGCCGCATCGCCTTCGTGCCGCCGCTGCCGCGCCGTCAGCACCAGCTCCACCAGCACCTCTCGATGGGATTCGTCATCAAGGTGCACGCGGTGTACGAGCGCCCGTTCTGGCGCGAGCAGGGACTCAGCGCGACGGCGTTCAGCCCCTACGAGATCGTGCACGAGGCCTACGACAACACCAACCACGGTGACGAGCGCGGGACGCTGGTCGGCTTCGTGTCGGACCAGAACGCCGACGGCGTCTTCGAGCTGTCTGCCGAGGAGCGCAAGCAGCGCATCCTCGAGTCGCTCTCGCACTACTACGGCGACGAGGCCAAGAACCCGGTCGTCTACTACGAGAGCGACTGGGGCAGCGAGGAGTGGACCCGCGGCGCATACGCGGCGAGCTTCGACATGGGTGGCCTGCACCGCTATGGTGCGGACCTCCGGTCGGCGGTCGGTCCGATCCACTTCGCCTGCAGCGACATGGCCGGCGCCGGGTACCAGCACGTCGACGGGGCCATCCGCATGGGCCACCTCGCCGCGGCGAACATCGTCGAGTCGAGCCGCACTGCCGGTGACAAGGTCGAGGTCGGCTGATGACCGGCGCGGTCGTCGTCGGCTACACGGCGACGGATGCGGGAGCGGATGCCGCAGCGCTCGGCGCGCGGCTGGCCCGCAGCCTCGGGGCCGTCCTGCACCTCGTGATCGTGCTCCCCTCGGAGGGCACCCGCAGTGCGGCGGTCCCGCCGGAGCGCGCGTATGAGGACCACATCCGCCGCCAGGCGAAGGAGTGGCTCGAGGATGCCGTGGTCCGGCTGCCTCAGGAGCTGACCCGCACCGGGCACGTGCGCTTCGGCGAGTCGTTCGCGGAAGGGCTGATCGCGGCCGGCGAGGAGTTCGACGCCCGTGTGATCGTCGTCGGCACCGCAGGGGGCAGCATCTTCGGCCGCCACCGCCTCGGCAGCGTCGCCTCGGAGCTGCTGCACTCCTCGACCATCCCGGTGGCGCTCGCGCCGGCGGGCACCGCGGACGAGGACGACCACGTCCTGCCCCGCGTGACCGTCGCGGTCGGCAACCGCGCAGGCGCCGACAACCTGCTCGACGAGGCGGCCGCGATCGCGACCGAGTCGCGCGTCGGGCTCCGTCTCGTCTCCCTGGTGCCGTTCGACGTCCCGCCGGGACTCGACACGGGGGCGATCCGCCTGGTCGGCGACGCCCACGCCCACGACGTGCTGGCGGTCGCCAAGGGCCTGCTCCCCGAAGAGCTGAAGGCCGAGGTCGAGGAGGCACCTGGCGACTCCGTCGAAGACGCGGTCGCGAATCTCACCTGGCTGCCCGGCGAGGTCGTCCTCGTCGGCTCCAGTCGTCTGGCGCAGCCGCGCCGCCTGTTCCTGGGCTCCACCGCAGCGAAGATGCTGCACGAACTGCCCGTACCCATGATCGTCGTCCCGCGCACCCGCGCCGAAGCAGGAGTCCGCTGATGAGCAGCACGAACCGGGCGACGGAGCCCGAATCCGGCGTGACCACCGGCATCTCGCAGAAAGGATTGAGTGCAGGGGCCGTCGGCGTCCTCGGAGCCGTCGTGATCGGCGTCTCCACCATCGCCCCGGCGTACACCCTCACCGCCTCCCTCGGTCCGACGGTCGCCGTCGTCGGCACGCAGGTGCCCGCGATCATGCTCGTCGGGTTCATCCCGATGCTCCTGACCGCCTTCGGCTACCGCGAGCTGAATCGCATGATGCCCGACTCCGGCACCTCCTTCACGTGGGGCGTGCGGGCGTTCGGGCCGTGGATCGGCTGGATGACCGGATGGGGTCTGATCGCCGCCACCGTCATCGTGCTGTCGAACCTCGCCGGCATCGCCGTCGAGTTCCTGTTCCTGCTGATCGCACAGGTCAGCGGCAACCCCGCTATCGCGGACCTCGCGTTCAACCCCTTCATCAACGTGGTCGTCTGTCTGCTCTTCATGCTCGGCGCGACACTCGTGTCGTACCGCGACATGCAGACCACCCAGAAGTTCCAGTACATCCTCGTCGGCTTCCAGGTGCTCGTTCTCGTCGTCTTCGCGACCGTCGCGATCATCAAGGCCGTGAACGGCGACGCACCGGAGCCGACCGCATTCTCGTGGTCGTGGTTCAACCCGTTCGAGGTGCCGTCGTTCAGTGCCTTCGCCGCAGGCCTCTCGCTCTCGATCTTCATCTTCTGGGGCTGGGACGTCGTCCTCACCATGAACGAGGAGACGAAGGACCCGGCCAAGACCCCTGGGCGCGCCGCCATGGTCACCGTCGTGGTCGTCGTCGCCCTCTACCTGCTTCTCGCGATCGGTCTCATCATGTTCGCCGGTGTCGGCACGGGGGACTACGGACTCGCGAACGAGGACATCTCCGCGAACGTGTTCTTCGCGTTGTCCGACCCGATCCTCGGGCCGCTCGCGTTCCTCGTCTCGCTCGCCGTGCTGTCGAGCTCGGCGGCCTCCCTCCAGTCGACCGCCGTCGGCCCCGCCCGCACGCTCCTCGCGATGGGACACTACGGTGCTCTGCCCAAGCAGTTCGCACGGGTCAGCCCCCGGTTCTTCACCCCGGGCTACTCGACGATCGTGTCGGCCGTCGTCGCCTCGGTCTTCTATGCGGTGATGCGCCTCGTCAGCGAGAACGTCCTCACCGACACGATCCTCTCGCTCGGCATGATGATCTGCTTCTACTACGGACTCACCGCCTTCGCCTGCGTCTGGTACTTCCGCAAGCAGTGGTTCGACTCGGCCAGGAGCTTCTTCTTCACGTTCCTGTTCCCGCTCGTCGGCGGCGCGATCCTCGCCGTGCTGTTCGTCACGACGCTCATCGACTCGATGGACCCGGCGTACGGCAGCGGATCGAGCATCGGCGGCCTCGGCCTCGTGTTCGTCCTCGGTGTCGGCATCATCGTCGTCGGCATCGCGATCATGATCTGGCAGGCGATCCGTCGTCCGGCCTTCTTCCGTGGCGAGACCCTCGGCGTCGATGCGCCGCCGAGCGTCCGTCGCCGCTGACCTGAAGTCCCCGCCCCCACAGAAAGAGAATCCATGAGCACTCAGACAGAGCAGGCGCTGCTCGACAGCATCCCCACCGGCCTCTTCATCGGCGGAGAGTGGATCGACGGCGAGACCGGTGCCACGTTCGACGTGCACGATCCGGCGACCGGCGCGGTCATCCGCACGATCGCCGATGCCACCCCCGGCGACGGCATCCGTGCGCTGGATGCGGCGGTCGCCGCCCAGGATTCGTGGGCGGCCACCGCGCCCCGCACCCGCAGCGACATCCTGCGCCGCGCGTTCGACCTCGTGCAGGAGCACAAGGAGGACCTCGCGCTGCTGATGACGCTCGAGATGGGCAAGCCGCTCGCCGAGGCGCGGGGAGAGGTCGGATACGGCGGAGAGTTCCTCCGCTGGTTCAGCGAGGAGGCTGTGCGCATCAGCGGCCGCTACGGCATCAACCCCGAGGGCACCGGCCACATGGTCGTCTCGCAGCGTCCGGTGGGGCCGTCGTTCTTCGTGACGCCGTGGAACTTCCCGTTCGCGATGGCGACCCGCAAGATCGCGCCGGCGCTGGCAGCCGGATGCACCGTGGTCATCAAGCCCCCGGCACTCACCCCGCTGACGACGATGTTCTTCACGTCGCTGCTCGAGAAGGCCGGTCTCCCGGCCGGCGTCGTGAACGTCGTGCAGACGTCCAAGTCGTCGGCGCTCTCGGCCCCGATCATCGCCGACCCGCGGCTGCGCAAGCTGTCGTTCACGGGATCCACCGAGGTCGGTCGCAAGCTCATCGCTCAGGCCGCCGAAGGCGTGCTTCGCGTGTCGATGGAGCTGGGCGGCAACGCCCCGTTCGTCGTGTTCGACGACGCCGACCTCGACAAGGCGGTCGACGGGGCCCTGGCCGCGAAGTTCCGCAACATCGGGCAGGCCTGCACCGCGGCGAACCGCTTCATCGTCCACAAGGACGTCGCCGAGGAGTTCGGCCGTCGGGTGACCGAGCGCGTCAACGCCATGAAGATCGGGCGAGGCACCGAGGAGGGCGTCGCCATCGGACCGCTCATCGACAAGGATGCCGTCGCCAAGGCGGGCGAGCTCGTCGATGACGCCGTGGAGCGCGGTGCCACCCTGCTCGCGGGAGGCAAGGCGCTCGAGGGCACCGGCACGTTCTACGAGCCGACCGTCCTCACGGACGTCGTGCCGGGATCCGCCATCCTCCGCGAGGAGATCTTCGGACCGGTGCTCGCCATCGCGACGTTCGAGACCGAGGACGACGCCGTGCGTCTGGCGAACGACACCGAGTACGGGCTCGTCTCGTATGTGTTCACCGAGAACCTGCAGCGCGGACAGCGCATGATCGACCGGCTGGAGACGGGCATGATGGGTCTGAACGTGGGAGTGGTGTCCAACGCCGCTGCCCCATTCGGCGGCGTCAAGCAGTCCGGCGTCGGTCGCGAGGGCGGTCTCGAGGGCATCCACGAGTACCTGTCCACCAAGTACACGCTGATCCCGGTCTCCTGACCGGGCGGCCAGAGGAGGAGAGAACATGACCGATTACGCCGTCATCAACCCCGCCACCGGAGAGACGCTGGCGTCTTTCGACACCTTCACGGACGCGCAGATCGAGGAGGCGGTCGCCGCCGCCGACGCCGCGCACCGCGAGTGGTCGCGGTCCTCGACCGTGACGGAGCGCGCGGGGCTGCTCCGCCGTGCCGCCGAGCTGCACCGCGAGCGCCGCGAGGACCTCGCAGACGTGTTCGTGCGCGAGATGGGCAAGCCCCGCGAAGCCGCACTCGGAGAAGTCGACTTCGCGGCCGACATCGCCGAGTACTACGCCGACCAGGCCGAGGCGATCATGGCCGACCAGCCGATCGCGATCCTCGGAGACGGCTCGGCGATCATCCGCCGGTCCTCCCTCGGTCCGCTCGTCGGGATCATGCCGTGGAACTTCCCGGCGTATCAGATCGTCCGCTTCGCGGCTCCGAACCTGATCGTGGGCAACACCATCCTGCTCAAGCCCGCTCCGCAGTGTCCGGAATCGTCGACCGCGATCGAGGCGATCTATCACGACGCCGGATTCCCGAAGGGCGCGTACCAGAACGTGCTCGCGACGAACGAGCAGATCGCCGACATGATCGCCGACCCGCGCGTGCAGGGCGTCTCGCTCACGGGATCCGAGCGTGCCGGTGCGGCCGTCGCCGAGATCGCCGGGCGCAACCTCAAGAAGGTCGCGCTCGAGCTCGGCGGATCCGACCCGTTCATCGTGCTGTCCACCGACGACCTGGACGCGACGGTGCAGGCCGGTGTCGACGCGCGCCTGGACAACAACGGTCAGGCGTGCAACGGCGCGAAGCGTTTCATCATCGTCGACGACCTGTACGACGCCTTCGTCGAGAAGTTCACGGCGGCGATGGCCTCGGTCGAGGCGACCGACCCGACGCTCGACGACACGGTGCTCGGCCCGGTCTCCTCCGAGACCGCGGCAGAGAACCTGCAGAAGCAGATCGACCAGGCCGTCGAGCAGGGTGCGACGCTGCTGACCGGAGGCACCAGGGACGGCGCGTTCTTCGCCCCGACGGTGCTCGCCGACGTGACGCCCGAGATGAACGTCTACCGCGAGGAGCTGTTCGGACCCGCGGCGGTCGTCTACCGGGTCACCGACGAGGATGCAGCCGTCGCCCTCGCGAACGACACCACCTTCGGTCTCGGCTCGTACGTCTTCACCACCGATGCCGAGCAGGCAGAGCGCGTCGCCGACAACATCGAGGCGGGCATGGTCTACGTGAACCTCGTGCTGGCCGACAGCCCCGAGCTGCCGTTCGGCGGCATCAAGCGCAGCGGCACGTCGCGCGAGCTGGGTCACCTGGCTGCCGACGAGTTCGTCAACAAGAAGCTCATCCGCATCGGCTGAGTGATCGCATCGAGGAAGGGGCGGATGCTGCGGCATCCGCCCCTCTCTGCGTCCCCGGCGGCGCCGAGGAGGTAGGCGCCGCACCGGAGCCGACCTCCGTGACCGGGCGTAGGTTGGATGTATGGCCACTGTCGCAGCGAACATCGTCAAGTCCCTCCGCGCCAACGGCATCGACCGCGTCTACGGTCTGCCGGGCGACTCGCTCAACGGGTTCACCGATGCCCTCCGCAAGGACGGCGGCATCCGCTGGGTGCACGTGCGACACGAGGAGTCCGCGGCATTCGCGGCCGCAGCGGATGCCTCGCTCACGGGCGAGCTCGCAGTGGTCGCCGGCTCCTGCGGGCCGGGCAACCTGCACCTCATCAACGGCCTCTACGACGCGAACCGCTCGCGGGTCCCCGTGCTGGCGATCGCCGCGCACATCCCCACGACCGAGATCGGCACCGGCTACTTCCAGGAGACGCATCCGCAGGAGCTGTTCCGCGAGTGCAGCGTCTACGTCGAATACGTCGCCGATCCGAAGCAGATGCCGCGCCTGCTGGAGATCGCGATGCGCGCGGCGATCGAGCAGCGCGGGGTCGCCGTGCTGGTGATCCCCGGCGATGTCGCGCTGGCCGAGATCGCCGACGACCGCGCCGTGGTCATCGAGCGCTCGCATCCGGTGATCGTTCCCAGCGGTGACGAGCTCGACCGTGCAGCGACGCTGCTGAACGCGTCGAAGAAGACGACGATCCTCGCCGGCGCAGGAGTCGAGGGCTCCCACGACGAGGTCATCGCGCTGGCCGACCGCCTCGGAGCGCCGATCGTGCACGCCCTCCGCGGCAAGGAGTTCATCGAGTACGACAACCCGTTCGACGTCGGCATGACGGGGCTGCTCGGCTTCGCCTCCGGCTACCGGGCGATGGAGGCCGCCGACACGCTGCTGGTGCTCGGCAGCGACTTCCCGTACGAGCAGTTCTACCCGGAGCACGCGACGACGATCCAGGTCGACATCCGCGGGTCGCAGCTGGGCAAGCGGCATCCGCTCGATCTCGGCCTGGTGGGCGACGTCGGCGCGACGGCCGCCGCGCTCCTGCCGCGCCTCGCCGAGAAGAGCGATCGCGACCACCTCGACGACTCGACCGCTCACTACCGCAAGACCAGGGCCAAGCTCGACGACCTCGCGACCCCGACCAGGGCCGGGCGGCCGATCCATCCGCAGTATCTCGCGCGCCTATTGGACGAGCAGGCGGCGGATGACGCGATCTTCACCGCGGATGTCGGCTCGCCGACCGTGTGGGCTGCGCGCTACCTGTCGATGACCGAGAACCGCCGCCTGATCGGCTCGTTCACGCATGGTTCGATGGCGAACGCCCTGCTGCACGGGATCGGCGCTCAGGTGTCGCATCCCGACCGTCAGGTCGTCGCGCTGGCCGGCGACGGCGGTCTGGCGATGATGCTCGGCGAGCTGCTGACTCTCACGCAGAACGGGCTTCCCGTGAAGACGATCGTCGTGAACAACTCGTCGCTGAACTTCGTCGAGCTCGAGATGAAGGCGGCCGGCTTCGTGAACTACGGCACGGAGCTCACCAACCCGAGCTTCGCGGCGATCGCCGAGGCGATGGGCATCTTCGCCCGCAGGGTCGAGAACAGCGAGGACCTGCCGGATGCCGTGCGCGAGGTGCTCGCGCACGACGGCCCCGCCCTGCTCGATGTCGTCACCGAGCGACAGGAGCTGTCGATGCCGCCCGCGATCGAGGCGGCGCAGGTCAAGGGCTTCGCGCTCTACGCGATCCGCACGGTCATGTCCGGCAAGGGTGACGAGCTGCTCGACCTCGCACGGGCGAACTGGCGCCAGTTCCTCTGAGCCGGCCGTTCCTCTGAGGCGCGCGTTCCTCTGAGGCGCGCGTTCGGGAGGAGAACACCTCCTTGGGAGGAGAAGTCTGCGCGGTTCGTCCGCCCGAAGAGGAGATTTCCTCCCGGAGAGGTGACGCCGCTCACCCCTCGATGCGCAGGTCCACCTGGAACTGCTGCACGTCAGCACTCACCGCATCCCCTCCTGTTGCATCCGCCCGCCGAGCCTAACAACAACGGGCGGGCCCCACCCGGTTCGGCTCCGGCCGAAGGATGCCGTATGCTGGACCAGCAGTTGTTGTCTGCATTCTTTCGCCGTGCCCGGTCCCTGCGGTCCGATAGCGGTGGCAGGATGAAGATGACACCCCGAGACCTCCCGGTCTCTAGGGCGGTAGCTCAATTGGCAGAGCAGCGGTCTCCAAAACCGCAGGTTGCAGGTTCGATTCCTGTCCGCCCTGCGCGTCAGCACAGGCTGACACACGAAAGGTACATTCAGGATGGATCAGGACGAACCGCGCGGCGAGGTCGTCGCGGCCGGCGCCACCCGCGAGAACAAGCGCGGGATCGTGGGCTTCTTCGGGAGCATCGCCCTGTTCTTCCGTCAGGTCATCGCAGAGCTGCGCAAGGTCGTCACGCCGACCCGCAAGGAACTGGTCAAGTTCACCGCGGTGGTGCTCGTCTTCGTTCTGATCGTCATGGGCATCGTGTACGGACTGGACACCTTGTTCGCCTGGGTGACGCACATCGTCTTCGGGGTCCCGGGCGCCTGACGCCCACGCGGCCCTGGCCGCAGTGATTGGAAAGAAACAACGTGTCTGAACGATATTCCGACGACGCCGACTGGGCGACGGCTGCCGAGCAGTCGAGCGAAGAGGACGAGGCCCAGGAGGGCAACGTCCTCGCCGCAGAAGAGATCTCGGTCACGTCTGCCGAGCATGTCGCCCTCCACATCGAGGACGTCGACGGCGAGGACGAGACCGACACGCAGGACGACACCGACATCGAAATCGACGACCCGGAGGCGGACGCGATCGTGAACGACGCTCTCAACCTGGACGAAGCGGCTGAGTCTGAGGCTGCCGCTGAGGTCCTGAACGATTCTGTGGCGGAGGAGACCGCCGAGCTCGAGGCCGCAGAGGCCGACGAGGTCACCCCGTACGACGGCCCCGACGTGAACGGCGACGAGGATGCCGACGCCGAGGCGGAGGACGACTCCGAGGAAGACCCGTACGAGGCGTTCCGCCTCGACCTGCGGATGCTCCCGGGCAAGTGGTACGTCATCCACTCCTACGCGGGCTTCGAGCGCAAGGTCAAGGCGAACATCGAGCAGCGCAAGTCGACGCTCGAGGTCGAGGACGAGATCTACCAGGTCGAGGTCCCGATGGAGGACGTCGTCGAGATCAAGAACGGCCAGCGCAAGATGGTCACCCGCGTGCGCATCCCTGGCTACGTGCTCGTGCGCATGGAGCTGACCGAGGACACCTGGTCGGTCGTGCGCCACACCCCCGGTGTCACCGGCTTCGTGGGCAACGCCCACAACCCGACGCCGCTGCGCTTCGAAGAGGCCTTCAACATGCTGAAGTCGCTCGTCGAGGTCAAGGACGTCCCGACCGCCAAGAACATCGCGTCGAAGGGCGGCGTCGCCGTCGCTCGTCCGCTGCCGGCCGAGGTCGACTTCGAGGTCGGCGAGACGATCACCATCAAGGAGGGCTCGTTCGCGGGTCTTCCCGGTTCGATCAGCGAGATCAAGCCCGAGAGCGGCAAGCTCACGGTCCTCGTCTCGCTCTTCGAGCGCGAGACCCCGGTCGAGCTGTCGTTCGACCAGGTCACGAAGATGATCTGACACCTGCTTTCCGAGAACGGCCGTCCCATGCGGGGCGGCCGTTCTCGCGTTCCCGGCGCTTGCCCCGAGCCCGTGCGGGGTCACTTCCGCATCCCCGAGCCCGTGCGGGGTCACTTCCGCATCCGAAACCGGCTGTTCCGCTGCGCAATCGGCCCCGCCTGGCAACCGGTCATCGAGCGGCAGCGCTCCACGTGCACGTGCGGGCCCGTGCGGGTCAGTTCCGCATCCGCGGGCCCGTGCGGGGTCAGTTCCGCATCCGCGAGCCAGTGCGGGGTCACTTCCGCATCCGAAGCCGGCTGTTCCGCTGCGCAATCGACCCCGCCCGGCAACCGGTCATCGAGCGGCAGCGCTCCACGTGCACGTGCCCGGGCCCGTGCGGGTCAGTTCCGCATCCCCGGGCCCGTGCGGGGTCAGTTCCGCATCCGAAACCGGCTGTTCCGCTGCGCAATCGACCCCGCCAGGCAACCGGTCATCGAGCGGCAGTGATCGACATGCCCCAGCATCAGGTAGACTTGTGTGGTTTGTGTGCCGCTTCGGCGTGCGCGCAGACGACCGCAGCCCGGAGATGCCGGGTTCGCGGGAGAGCGGATGCAACCGGCATCCGTTCGATGAAAGGAAGAGGATATGGCACCGAAGAAGAAGGTGACCGGCCTGATCAAGCTTCAGATCAACGCCGGTGCAGCCAACCCGGCGCCGCCGATCGGCCCCGCGCTCGGTCAGCATGGCGTCAACATCATGGAGTTCTGCAAGGCGTACAACGCCGCGACCGAGTCGCAGCGCGGCAACGTCATCCCCGTCGAGATCACCGTCTACGAGGACCGCAGCTTCACGTTCATCCTGAAGACCCCGCCGGCCGCGGAGCTCATCAAGAAGGCCGCCGGCGTGCCCAAGGGCTCGTCGACGCCGCACACGGTCAAGGTCGCGAAGATCACCAAGGACCAGGTCCGTCAGATCGCCGAGACCAAGCAGGCCGACCTGAACGCGAACGACATCGAGGCTGCCTCGAAGATCATCGCCGGCACCGCCCGTTCCATGGGCATCACGGTCGAGGGCTGAGGAGAATAATCATGGCTACGAAGTCCAAGGCTTACAAGGCTGCCGCCGAGAAGATCGAGGCAGACCGTTTCTACACTCCGACCGAGGCTGTCGCCCTGGCGAAGGAGACCGGTTCGGCGAAGTTCGACTCGACCGTCGAGGTCGCGCTGAAGCTCGCCGTCGACCCCCGCAAGGCGGACCAGATGGTGCGCGGCACCGTCATCCTGCCCCACGGCACCGGTAAGACCGCCCGCGTCATCGTCTTCGCCACCGGCCCCGCGGCCGAGGCAGCGATCGCGGCAGGTGCAGATGAGGTCGGCGGCGCCGAGCTCATCGAGAAGGTCGCCGGCGGCTGGACCGCGTTCGACGCGGCCGTCTCCACCCCTGAGCTCATGGGCCAGGTCGGTCGTCTCGGAAAGGTCCTGGGTCCGCGTGGACTCATGCCGAACCCGAAGACCGGCACCGTGACCCCGAACACGGCCAAGGCCGTCGAGGAGATCAAGGGCGGAAAGATCGAGTTCCGCGTCGACAAGCACGCCAACGTGCACTTCGTCGTCGGCAAGTCGTCGTTCTCCGCCGAGCAGCTGAACGAGAACATCGGCGCAGCGCTCGAGGAGATCGTCCGCCTCAAGCCGTCGAGCTCGAAGGGCCGTTACATCCAGAAGGGCGCCGTGTCGACCACGTTCGGCCCCGGCATCCCGCTGGACGTCAACGCCATCTGAGTGTGATCCTGAAAGGCCCCCGCATCATGCGGGGGCCTTTCTGCATACCGGTCCCGACATCCTGCGTCATCCGATGTGGGATGCTGGGCCGAAGCCACGTACTGTAAGTGAGTTCCGCGCCACAGCACTCGCGCCTCACCGCACCCCAGGAGGGTCACATGTCCCGTCGCCTCATCGCCGTCACCGCACTGGTCGTCACCGCCGCAGCACTCACCGCGTGCAGCGGAAGCACCGCGCCCGAGAGCTCGAGCGCGGAGGGCGGCCCGGACTTCGGTCTGGTCAAGGACGGCACCCTGACGGTCGCCACCGAGGGCACCTACCGCCCGTTCAGCTTCCACGAGGACGGCGGCACCGGCGACCTCACCGGATTCGACGTCGAGATCATCCAGGCGGTCGCCGACAAGCTCGACCTCGAGATCGAGTTCCAGGAGACCCAGTGGGACGCGATCTTCGCCGGCCTCGACGCCGATCGCTTCGACGTGATCGCGAACCAGGTCAGCATCAACGAGGAGCGCCAGGAGAAGTACCTCTTCAGCACCCCGTACACCGTGTCTCCCGGAGTGATCGTGGTCGCCGAGGACGACGACTCCATCTCGTCGTTCGAGGACCTCGAAGGCAAGACCACCGCGCAGTCGCTCACCAGCAACTGGTACGAGCTCGCGACCGAGTCCGGCGCCACCGTCGAGGGCGTCGAGGGATGGGCGCAGGCCGTCGAGCTGCTGCGTCAGGGCCGCGTCGACGCAACCGTCAATGACAAGCTGACCTTCCTCGACTACGAGAACACCAACAGCCCCTCTGGGCTGAAGATCGCCGCCGAGACCGATGAGGCCGGCGAGCAGGCGTTCGTGTTCACGAAGGACAAGGCCGACCTCGTCGAGGCCATCGACGGCGCACTCGAGGAGCTGCGCGCCGACGGCACCCTGGCCGAGATCAGCGAGAAGTACTTCGGCGAAGACGTCACCGAGTAATCGATGGAGAACCCCTGGCAGCTGTTCCTCGACTCGCTCGGGCCCATCGCCCTGGCGGGCCTGACGGTGACGGTGCCGCTCGCGCTGGTGTCGTTCGCGCTGGGGCTCGTGATCGCCATCGGCGTCGCGCTGATGAGGATCTCGGTCAATCCCGTACTGTCGGGGATCGCCCGGTTCTACATCTCGGTGATCCGCGGGACGCCGATGATCGTGCAGCTGTTCGTGATCTTCTACGGCCTCGGGTCGATCGATGTGAAGATCGACCCGTGGCCGAGCGCGATCATCGCACTGTCGCTCAACGTCGGCGGGTACGGCGCCGAGGTCGTGCGCGCCGCCATCCTCTCGGTGCCGAAGGGGCAGTGGGAGGCGGCCTACACCGTCGGCATGAACCGCACGCGCACCCTGACCCGCGTCATCCTCCCGCAGGCCGCGCGCGTCTCGGTGCCGCCGCTGTCGAACACGTTCATCTCGCTCGTGAAGGACACCTCGCTCGCCTCACTGATCCTCGTGACGGAGCTCTTCAAGGTGGCGCAGCAGATCGCGGCGGCGACGCTCGAGTTCATGGTGCTCTATCTGGCTGCTGCGCTGGTGTACTGGGTGCTGTGCCTCGTGCTGTCCTTCGGGCAGAGCGCGCTGGAGAGGAGACTGGATCGCAATGTCGCCCATTGACCCCACTCCTGCGGATCCGAACACGAGGGATGCGCTCCTGACCGTCCGCGGTCTGCACAAGCGCTTCGGCGACAACGAGGTCCTGCGAGGCATCGACCTGACCCTGCACCGCGGTGAGGTGGTCGTGCTCATCGGCCCCAGCGGCTCGGGCAAGACGACGGTGCTGCGCGCGCTCAACGGACTCGAGACGCCGGATGCCGGCACGATCGTCGTCGCCGGTGGGCCGGACATCGACTTCGCGCCCGCGCAGCCGGAGTCCCGGCGCGCTCGTGCGCAGAAGCGTCTCGCGCTCCGCGACCGCTCGGCGATGGTCTTCCAGCATCACAATCTCTTCCCGCACCTCTCCGTGCTCGAGAACGTGATCGAGGGACCGTGGCGGGTGCAGGGCAGACCCAAGGCCGAGGTGGTCGCCGAGGCGCGCACCCTCCTCGCCAGGGTGGGGCTCGAGGACAAGGAGAATGCTCGTCCGCACGAGCTGTCCGGCGGTCAGCAGCAGCGTGTCGGGATCGTCCGCGCCCTGGCGCTGCGGCCCGACCTGCTGCTCTTCGACGAGCCGACCAGCGCGCTCGATCCCGAGCTCGTCGGCGAGGTGCTCCTGGTCATCAAGGAGCTCGCGGACGAGGGGTGGAGCATGGTCGTCGTCACGCACGAGCTGAGCTTCGCGCGTGAGGCCGCTGATCGCGTCCTCTTCATGGACGCCGGTGCGGTGGTCGAGGAGGGGCCGCCCGCCGAGATCTTCGCGGCTCCGACGCATGAGCGCACGAAGCGATTCCTCACCCGCATCCTCCGCCCGCTCGACGGGGACTGACGTCGGGCCCGAGGTTCTCAGGTGCCGAGCACCGGTAGGACGAGGCTCACGGCGAGCGTGATCATGACGACGGCGATGAGGGCGTCCAGGATCCGCCACGACCGCTCGGTGCGCAGCCAGCGTCCGAGGAAGCGCGCGCCGAACCCCAGGGCGGTGAACCACAGGATGCTGGCCGCGATCGCCCCGGCTGCGAAGAGCCAGCGCTCGTCGCCGTGCGTGGCCGCGATCGAGCCCAGCATCAGGACCGTGTCGAGGTAGACATGCGGGTTGAGCCAGGTGAGCGCGAGGACCGTGGCGACCACCGGGGCGAGAGCCGTTCGGGGCGCAGTGACCGTCCGGGGCGCAGTGACCGTCCGGGTCGAGCCGGGCGGGGTCGTGCCGGCATCGGCATCCGGCGTCTCGACGCGCAACTGCTCGCCGCCCCGCCACGCGCGTCGCGCGGCGAGCAGACCGTAGGCCAGCAGGAACAGAGCGCCCGCCCACCGGGCGACGACCACGAGCCAGGGGGCGGCTGAGATCACGAAGCCCAGCCCCGCGACGCCGGCAGCGATGAGCAGCGCATCCGACACGGCGCAGATCACGACGACGGCGAGGACGTGCTCGCGACGGATGCCCTGGCGCAGCACGAAGACGTTCTGGGCCCCGATCGCGACGATCAGGGAGAGGCCGAGTCCGAGCCCGGAGAAGACGGAGAGCATGAGTCAACGGTAGGCAGTGCCGGACATCAACACCAGCGAAGATTGCTTGCGAACCATTAGCATCACTAATGTGCGCATCGATCCGGAACTCGCCGCCACCGTCGCCGCCGTCGCCGACGAAGGGACGCTGGATGCGGCGTCGCGCCGCTTGCGGATGACACCCTCTGCTGTGAGTCAGCGGCTGAAGACGCTCGAGCAGCAACTCGGCCGGATCCTCGTCGTGCGGAGCAAGCCGGTGCGCCTCACCGAGGCCGGTGAGACGGTCGTGCGCCTCGCCCGCCAGATGGCGCTGCTCGAGCACGACGCGTGGGGTGGGCTCGGCCTCGACGAGGGCGAGACCGGGCGCACGCGCATCCCGCTCGCCGTGAATGCCGATTCGATGGCGACGTGGTTCCTGCCCCCGCTCGCGCGACTGTCGGCCGGTCACGGTCTGGACTTCGATCTGCACCGGGACGACCAGAACTTCACGGCACGGCTGCTCGAATCCGGCACGGTGATGGCGGCGGTGACGAGCGAGTCGGCGCCGGTCACGGGGTGCTCCGTATCGCCCCTCGGCGTACTCGAGTATCACGCCATGGCCGAGCGCGGCTTCTGTGAGCGCTGGTTCGCGCAGGGAGTGACCGCGCAGGCGCTCGTAGCGGCACCCTTCGTGGACTTCGATCGGCGAGACACCCTCCAGCACGACTGGCTCGAGGCGAAGGGCGTCCCGCATCAGGACGTGCCGAGGCACTACGTGCCGGCATCCGCCGATTACGCGCTCGCGGTGCGGCTGGGGCTCGGCTGGGGGATGGTCCCGGTGCTGCAGCAGACCGAGGGGCTGGTGCCCCTCGGTGGTCCGCCGCTGCGCGTCGAGCTGCACTGGCAGCAGTGGAACCTGCGATCGCCCCTCCTCGACACGATCGCGGGCGAGGTCGCCGACGAGGCGATGCGCGTGCTCTCGCGATGAGGCGCGCAGGAGCTCGCGCCGCGACGTCTGTGCTGTGACCGACGGGTGCGAAAGATCTTTGGACGTTTTTCATGATGAATGCGAGATTGATGCGCTCTCGTGATCGGGATGCCCTTGTTCTCGGCGATATCTTGGACAAAACTGACCGGACCACCTGAACGCGCTGGTGCAGGTCCCGGAAGGGCGGCCATTCCCAGGCATCCGCGGTTCATGAATTCCTGAGGGGGAATGTCATGGCTGACAAGGACACGCAACGCAAGGTTCTCGCCGTACTCGCCGGAGGCCTCGTGCTCGGAGTGGGGATCGGGGTGACACTGGCGGCCTGGAACGACTCGGAGTTCGCGACCGGCACCTTCACTGCCGGGTCGTTCAACCTCGAAGGCTCAATCACGAGCGCCACGACCGGCTACGCCGACCACAACGTCGACGAGGGTGACACCGCGGCGTCGCTCGTCTTCCAGCTGCCGGCAGTGGCCTCGTCGCTGTCGCCCGGCGACGTCGTGTACGCACCGTTCTGGGTGCGCCTGGACAGCACGACGACGAACAGTGCGACGCTGCTGCCGACCGGGGTCACCGCCGGAACCGGCGGGAACGAGGCCAACCTGTCGTACACCGTGACGGCGATCGCGGCCGGCGCCACCTGCGGAGCCGGCGCGACAGGCACCGTGGTGGCGACCGGGTCGACGCTGAGCGCGCAGACCGGGGCCACGTCGGTCGCTCTCGCCGAAGGCACTCCCGCCGGCACCGCCGGCGCCCCCGTGCAGCTGTGCTTCGCCGTCACCGCCGGAGCCGGGCTGACTCAGGGGGCCGCAGCGACAGCGACGTGGGAGTTCACGGCCACCTCGACCGCGGGCTGATCATGACCGGCACCCGCAGAAGCATGCGGGAGGGGAAGCGGATGCTCTCCCGACGGGTTTGCGCCGTACTCGCGGGCGGACTCGTGCTCGGCGTCGGCGCCACGATGACGCTGGCCGCGTGGAACGACTCGGAGTTCGGCGGAGCGACCTTCACCGCCGGACGCTTCGACATCGTGGGCGCGATCGACGGCACGACGTTCTCGAGCCATGCCTCCACGGCTCCGGCGGCCCTGAGCTTCACGGCCCCCTTCAACGCCATCGCGCCCGGCAACACGGTGCATGCGCTGTTCAGCGTGCGCACCGCGAATCCGTCCGTGGCGGGCGCACTTCAGCTGAGCGTGACCTCGACGGCCGGGACGGGGCTCGGCCCCTTCCTGCGGTACGGCGTGCGGACCATCGCCGGCACGACCTGCAATGCAACCACGTACGCGGCGGGCACGGCGGTCGTGCCGGACAACTCCACGATGGCGACCGGTGGCACGGGCACTCAGGCGGTCGCCGCGAACGGAGGATCGACCGTCAACTACTGCTTCGCGGTCACGCTGCCCGCCGGCACCGACAACACGGCCCAGGGGTTGACGGCGATCCAGACCTGGCAGGTGGCCGGCACCTCGAGCTGATGGTGCGGGCGAAGGAGTCTGGGATGGCGAAGGGAGGGGGAGCATGAGCACGCAGACGAGGCGGAGCCTGCGCGAGCAGCGGTCTTCGGATGCCGGCCTCAGCGGGACCTCGGCATCCGCTCCGTCCCCTGTCTCCGCCACCGCACCCCGCCGCGGCGCTGGCCGGGCGCTCGCCGACGGGCTGCTCTGGGTGGCCGCCATCGCCGGAGCCGGATGCATGGTGCTCGTCATCCTTGCCCTCACCGCGAACATCACGCTCATCATGTTCCGCACGGGATCCATGTCGCCCACCATTCCCGCCGGGTCGGTCGCCGTCGTGCAGCGCGTGCCGGCCGCGGACATCGAGGTCGGCGATGTCGTCACGGTCGACCGCGAGGGCGCGTTGCCCGTCACCCACCGCGTCACCTCGATCGCCCCTGGTGGCGGAGGAGCCGAACGCGTGATCACGATGCGGGGCGATGCCAACGCGGCTGACGATCCGTACCCCTACACCGTGCGTTCCGTGCGCATCGTGCTCTTCTCCGTCCCCGGCATCGCCACCGTCATCGTCGCGATGGGCCACCCGTACGTGCTCGGGGGCCTCACGCTCGCCGCGACCGCACTGGTCGTCTGGGCGTTCTGGCCCCGGTCGGGGAGGATCCGGCCCACGAAGAGTGTCGAGGACGACGGATGAGCCCACGGAGGATCGTGACCGCCGTCGGGGCGGCTGCCGCGCTCGGCGTGCTCGCGGCGGCTCCGGCGTGGGCGGCGCCCTCGACGCAGGTCGTGCAGGGCGAGGTGCTGCGCCTCGTCTCGAGCGCCGACTGGGATGCGGCGTCGAGCCTGCTGCCGGGGCAGCCGGTGCGGTGGGACGTCACCGTGAGCGCCGAGGCACCGGATCCCGGCACCGTCGCGGTGGGCATCAGTGCGACCGGTGACGCGGCGCTGCTCGTCGACGTCGCGCTCTGCGCGCAGCCCTGGAGTGAGAGCGGATGCGCGGGAGGGGCGACTCTGCTGAAGACGGACTGGGCACTTCCGCTCGACGGCGTGGAGAACGCGCTCCTCGACATGTCGGACGAGGACGTCGCGCATCTGCGGTTCACGGTGACCCTCGGCGACGGCGGCGGAAGCACCCGGGTGCGGGTGCACGCGAGCGGCGCCGGGGAATCCGCGGTCATCGGGCCGGAAGGCGGCCTCGCGACGACCGGCGGCACGGGCGTTCCCGTGGGGGTCCTCGCCACCGGTCTCGGTCTGGTCGCGGTCGGCACCGCGCTGAGTGCGTCGCGCCGTCGGCGGCGGCTGCGGAGCGATCGGAGGGTCCGGCCATGAGCGCGCGTCGGCGACACCGCATCCTGGCCGGGGCGGCCGGGATCGCGCTGCTGTGCGGGGTGGGACTGATGCCTCCGGCGCAGCTCACGGACGCGGCGTTCACGGATTCGGAGCACGCCAGGGCCACGATCACCGCCCTGCGACTCGTCCCGCCGCAGGTCACGAGCTTCGCCACTTGCATCCGGCCCCCGCTGACCGGCGGCACCTTCCTGCAGGTCGTGTTCCAGTGGCCGAGCGCGACGGCGCCCTACACGACCATGACGGCGAGCAACGTCCAGTGGCGGGTCGGCACCACCGTCATCGTTCCGACGGTGACGGGGCCGGACGGGCAGGGGAGATACACGGCGACGATCACCACCGGCCTGCTCAGCGGTCTGCTGGGATCACTGCTCGGGGCGGATGTGCTCATCGACCTGCGCAGCACCTACAGCGGATGGACCTCGCCGGGATTCAGCAGAGTGACGTACAACGCCCCGCTGGTCATCGGCGCTCCGAGCTGCACCTTCTCGAACGGGACGTGACGCGGCCCGCACGCGGCGGCTCAGTCGGCGAGGGCCAGGGCGCGGAACGCGTCGCGCTCGCGCAGGTGCTCGCGACGACTCGCGGCGGCTGCGGCCGTGGCCTCGGCGATCCTGGTAGGGATCTGCTGTCCGGTGGTGCGACGGTACAGCTCGTCGATCAGGTTCGTGGCGAGGCCGACGAGCTTCGCGATCTCACGGTCGTCGCGGTCGATCCACACGCACCGCGGCTCGTCGTGGATGGGGGAGAAGTCGACGTGCTCCTCCCACACGAACAGCGTCCGCTCGGCTCCGAGCACGTGCTGCTGCCACCACACCTGACGCAGGTAGGTACGAGGGATGCCGCGGAACGCCTTGTTCGTCGTCTTGATCTCGGCCAGCTCGATGCGTCCGGCTGAATCCACGGCGATGCCGTCGGGCGTCGCCAGGTGCCGGTGCTCCACCTCGGCGCGGAACAGTGCGGATGAGGGCAGGATGCCGTGCGTCGCCGCCACCCAGGCCGCGATCTCGGGCTCCCGACGTCGTCCGTGGTCGGTGTAGGCGTTGCCGCCGAAGCGAGGACCGCCGCCGAGCTTGGAGTCCGCGGCACGGGCGATCGACCTCTCGCTGGTCAGCCCCGCCACGTCGGTCGCCGTGATCCCGCGGGACCGCGCTCGCATCCAGGCCACGCGGTCGCGGGAGTCCGCGACGATGCGTGCGTGGAGTTCGGGGGTCACCTATCGAGCGTAACCCCGGCCGGGGACTCTCGATCCCCGTACACGCCGCTCCACGGCATCCCTCCCGGAAGGAGACGTGTGCGGCACGCGGGTCAGCGGTACGCGGGCCATCCCTCGGGGCCGAGGGAGCCTGCGACGTACTCGTCCATCGGCACCTCGTCGCGCTGCCAGGCCTCGAGGATCGGGGCGACGATCCGCCAGCACTGCTCTGCCGCGTCGCCGCGCACGGCGAGCATCGGGTCGCCGTCGAGGACGCCGGAGAGGACCTCGGCGTACGCCTTGAGAGCACCCTCGCCGAGCTCGGCCGACAGCGTCGCGCGCTCCAGCTCGAACGGGTCCTCCGCGGCGTTGAGGTTGAGCTCGAGCGCCATCCGGTCGGGGCCGAGCGAGAACCGGAGGATCGCGCCGTCGAACGAGCCGGTCAGTCCCTGCGGCACATGCCGCACAGGTCGGAAGTGCACGACGATCTCCCTGGCGGGCGTGCCGATGGCCTTGCCCGAGCGGAGCCGGAACGGCACTCCGGCCCAGCGGGCGTTGCGCACCTCGAAGACCGTCTCGGCGAGTGTCTCGGTATGGCGGTCAGGATCGACCCCCGGCTCGTCGACGTACGAGGGCTTCGCGGTGCCGTCGATCTCGCCTGCGGTGTAGCGCGCCCGACGTGACGATGCCGCCGGGTCGTCGCCCCACACGGCCGTCGCGCGCAGCACGGCTCCGGTCGCGGCGCGGAAGTCGACCTCATCGAGGCTCGCAGGCTCGTCCATCGCGAGCACGGCGAGCACCTGGAGGAGGTGGCTCTGGATCATGTCGACCAGCGCACCCGCCCGGTCGTAGTATCCGGCGCGCCCCTCAAGCGCGAGCGACTCGTCGTAGATGATGTCGACGGACTCGATGCTCTCGGCTGACCACAGCGGCTCGAGGATGCGGTTGGCGAACCTCGCCCCGAGGAGGTTCAACGTGGTCGAGCGGCCGAGGAAGTGGTCGACCCGGAAGACCTGGCTCTCCGGCACGAGAGCGGTGAGCGTCCGGTTCAGCTCGCGGGCGCTGGCCTCATCGGTGCCGAAGGGCTTCTCCATCACGAGCATGGTGCCGGCGGGCAGCATGTCGGGTGTGAGCGTCGAGATGCATGCGGCGGCGACCGAGGGCGGCACGGCGAAGTACAGCGCGACCCGCCCGGTCAGACCCGCCGTGAGCGCACGCAGGTCATCGGTCTGCGTGATGTCGGTGCGGACGTAGGTGACGTCCACCCGTGCGGCCGCGTCTTCGGCGTCCATCGACGCGAACGCCGTCCGCACGACGGTCGCGAGCTCGGCATCCGTCCATTCCTCGCGGTCAGCGCCGATGATGCGCACGGCGCGATCGGGCTCGCGGACCAGCAGCTGGCCGAGGGCGGGGAGAAGGAGCCGGGACGTGAGATCGCCGCCGGCGCCGAGGATAACGAGCGTCGTCGCATCGGTCATGCTCTCACCGTAACCGCTCCCGCCGATTTGGGGGAGCGTCGCGGATGGGGTAGCCTGGAGTCAACCGAAGACCGCTGGTCATCGTCGTGCGTGAGAACGCGAGGCGATCGAAGCTCTGCTCAGCAGGGGCCCGCGCAGGACACGAACTTCTCAAAGCTCCGTGCGCTTGCGCCGGAGCTTTTCTGTTGCATGCGGTCCGAGTCGGTGCCTCACCGCCGTGAGGCACCTCGTACACACCAAGGAGTGACCATGGCGCAGAAGGATGCATCGGTCGCCGAGCTCACGAAGTCATTCGAGGACTCGACTGCCGTTCTGCTGACCGAGTACCGCGGTCTGACGGTTGCCCAGCTCAAGGAGCTGCGCAACAGCATCCGTCAGGACGCTGAGTACGCCGTGGTGAAGAACACGCTGACCAAGATCGCCGCCAACAAGGCTGGCATCACCGCGCTGGACGACGACCTCAAGGGTCCGTCGGCCGTCGCGTTCGTGCACGGTGACTTCGTCGCCACTGCCAAGGCTCTTCGTGACTTCGCCAAGGCCAACCCGCTTCTCGTGATCAAGTCCGGCATCTTCGAGGGCAACGCCCTCTCTGCCGACGAGGTCAACAAGTACGCCTCGCTCGAGAGCCGTGAGGTTCTGCTGGCGAAGGCTGCGGGCATGATGAAGGCCACGATGGGCAAGGCTGCCGCCACCATCGATGCTCTTCGCGAAAAGCTGGAGACCGCTGAGGCCGCGTAAGCGACCTGACGTTCTCGATCAACAAACCCCATCAATCTAGGAGATACATCATGGCTAAGCTCACCACTGAGGAGCTGCTTGAGCAGTTCGCAGGCCTGACCCTCGTCGAGCTCAACGACTTCGTCAAGGCGTTCGAGGAGAAGTTCGAGGTCACCGCTGCTGCCCCCGTCGCCGTCGCAGGTGCCGCTGGTGCTGGCGCAGGTGCCGAGGCTGAGGAAGAGAAGGACTCCTTCGACGTCATCCTCGAGGCTGCCGGCGACAAGAAGATCCAGGTCATCAAGACCGTCCGCGAGCTCACCTCGCTCGGTCTCGGCGAGGCCAAGGCTGTCGTCGACGGCGCTCCCAAGGCCGTGCTCGAGGGCGCGAACAAGGAAGCCGCCGAGAAGGCCAAGGCTGCCCTCGAAGAGGCAGGCGCCACGGTTACCCTCAAGTAGTCACCGCGTCACGCAGTTCTGCGAATGCCCCGGGTTCACCCGGGGCATTCGTGCATCCGGGCCCACCCGGGCGGACTCGAGGCGGTCAACGAGGGACGGCCGTCGAGTTGCGCACGACCAGTGCGGATGCCGCGACGATGCGCTGTACCGGAGCATCCGGTCCGTTCATCTGCTCGATCAGGAGTCGCACCGCGTCGTGTCCCTGCTCGCGGGGAGTCTGACGGATCGTTGTCAGCGCGAAGAGTTCTGCGTGCTGATGATCGTCGATTCCGACGACACTGAACTCGGTGGGAACCGCGATGCCGAGCCGCCGGGCCGCGATCACCGCGCCGATCGCGGCCTCATCGCACACCCCGACCACGGCCGTCGGACGATGCCGCCTGTCGCCGAGCAACCCGACTGCCGCCGCATATCCGTCGGAGAGGGTGGGGGACGCGTTGACCACCCGCGCATGGTCGCGGAGTCCCGCGGCATCCAGCGCTGACCGGTACCCCGCTATCCGCCGCATGTCGCCCACGCTTGCCGTCGTGCCGTCGACCGCTCCGCCGATGAACGCGATCGATGTGTGACCGAGCTCGATCAGATGCTCCGTCGCGATGCGTGCGGCCGCCGTGTCATCGATCGACACCGCGCTGGATCCCTCGTTGTACGGCCCGACGCTCACCAGCGGACGTCCTGTACTCTGCAGCCGTTCGAGTTCGTGGTCGCTGGGTCTGATGCCGACCGCGATGATACCGTCGAACCCGCGCCGCGGAAGGACGCTGTCGAAGAGCCGCTTCCTCGTCTCGGACGCCTCGGGCACGCCGTACAGAGACAGGTCGTAGTCGCGCGCGAACAGCGACTCCTGTATGCCGGCGAGCAGCTCGGAGAAGAACCAGCGGTCGACCGGCGGCATGATCACACCCACCGTGTGGGTGCGCCCGGTGGCCAAGCTGGTCGCGGAGGAGTGCGCGACGTACGAGAGCTCGTGCGCCGCATCGGCGACGCGCTGACGGGTCCCCTCCGAGACATAGCCTCGTCCGCTGAGAGCGCGACTGGCGGTGGCTTTCGAGACTCGGGCGAGGGCGGCGACGTCAGAGATCTTACTCATCGGTCCTCCTCGACCCGGTGCGCGAGCGCCACGCTCTTCGTGGGCCGATCACAGCGTAGTCGCCGAGGCGTCCGAAGGGAACCGGTTCCACCAGGGGACCACGGGAGCGCTCCCGCGGTGCCAACCGATATGTCGGTAAAGGTTGCGAGCTTGTGACCTTCACTTGTTGTGTGCGATGCCAAGAGGCCAGTAGGTTTACCTGGAATCGGTTCCCCAATGGATGCGGCGATTGCTCCTCGTGGCGAACGGATGATCTAGCTAAGAGGAGAAATACACATGGCTTTGTCACAGCGATACCGCCTTCTCGCCCCGATCGCCTTCATCGGAGTCGCAACGCTCGCTCTCGCCGGTTGTACCGAGGGAGGCTCGGGCGACGGCGGTGGGGGCGGCGACGCCAACCAGACCGTCCGCATCTCGGGCGGTATCACCGGGCCCCAGGCTGATGACCTCAACGGCGCCTTCGATTCCTTCACCGAAGAAACCGGAATCAAGGTCGAGTACACCGGCGACAAGGGCTTCGAAGGCAACATCGTGACCAAGGTGACCGGTGGTGACGCCCCGGACATCGCCATCGTGCCGCAGCCCGGTCTGCTCAAGACCCTCATCGACACCGGCAAGGTCATCGAGGCCCCCGAGGGTGTCGCGTCCGCGGTCGACGAGAACTGGTCGGAGGACTGGAAGAAGTACGGAACTGTCGATGACGTGTTCTACGCGGCGCCGATGCTCGCCAACGTCAAGGGTTACGTCTGGTACTCGCCGGCGAGCTTCGAGGAGTGGGGCGTCGAGGTTCCCACGACGTGGGACGAGATGATCGCCCTCACCGACACGATCGTCGAGAAGACCGGTCAGCCCGCCTGGTGCGCGGGATTCTCGTCCGAGGCGGCATCCGGCTGGCCGGGCACCGACTGGGTCGAAGACCTGGTGCTGCGCCAGTCCGGCCCCGAGGTCTACGACCAGTGGGTCGCGGGAGACGTCAAGTTCACGGACCCCGAGATTAAGGACGCGTTCGATGCGGTGGGAACCATCCTGCTGAACCCGGACTACGTCAACGCGGGCTACGGCGACGTCAAGAGCATCAACTCGACCGCATTCGGCGACGTCGCAGCAGCGGTCGCTGACGGGAGCTGCGCTCTGACCCACCAGGCCTCGTTCCTCGAGGTGAACTTCCGCGATGTCCAGACGAAGGAAGGCAACGAGCCGGTCGTGGCGCCCGACGGCGACGTGTACGCGTTCATCCTCCCCGGCGTGACCGAGGGCGAGCTCCAGATCGAGGGCGGCGGTGAGTTCGTCGCCGGCTTCAACGACGATGAGGCCACTGTCAAGGTTCTCGAGTACATGGCGTCGGCCGAGTTCGCCGATGCCAGCGTCGAGGCAGGCGGCGTGATCTCCGCCAACAAGAACGCCGATCCGTCCCTCGCATCCAGCGAGTTCCTGACGAGCGCGATGGAGCTTCTCCAGGACGAGAACACGGTGTTCCGCTTCGACGCGTCCGACCAGATGCCGTCCACGGTCGGCTCGGGCTCGTTCTGGAAGGGAATCGTCGACTGGATCGACGGCAAGGACACCGAGACGGTGCTCTCCGACATCCAGGCCGGCTACGAGAACTGATCGTCGCGTCACGATCAGCGTGAGCTGAGTGGGGCCGGGCTCTCGGAGCCCGGCCCCACTTCCTCCCATCCGCACCGCTCGAGTACATAGCTGTACTCAGAAGGGGACACCCATGTCGCACGCGACCGTAGAGAAGCCCGTTGAGGCTGACGCTCTCCCGATGACGACGCATGGCACCGATGCGAAGGGGCGTGCGGTCACCCGCACGGTCCTTGCGATCGGCTTCGCCGTGCTCGTCGCCCTCGCGCTCCTGCTCGTCTTCACCACCTCCAGCGCAGAATCCTCCCGCGTCACGATCGGGTTCTCGCTGAACAGCTTCTTCGTCTTCCTCGGCGGACTCAATCCGCTGCTTCAGATTCCGCTCGTGCTTCTCGCCTTCGGCGTGGTCGTCGCGCTGATCCTGGTGCTCATCGAGTTCGCGCCCCGCGCCGGCCGGGGCTACTTCATCATGCGCCTCGCGGCGTGCCTGGTGATTCCGGTGCTGGCCTTCCTGCTGTTGCGCCCTTATGCCAACGCGGTGCTCTACGTCGTCGCCATCGCTCTGGTCGTCGGCGCACTTCTGTTCTTCGCCGACTTCCGGGCACGCCAGGGCGCGGGGTACCTCTTCCAGCTGATCCTCTTCATGGCGCCGGCATCGATCATGCTGATTCTCGGGCTCATCTACCCGGCGATCTCCACCATCTTCAAATCGTTCTTCAACAAGCAGGGCGACGAGTTCGTCGGCATGGAGAACTACTTCTGGGTCTTCACGAACCCGGTGGGAACGTCGTCGGTGATCAACACCATCATCTGGGCGCTGATCGCGCCCATCATCTCGGTAGTCATCGGCCTGGCGTACGCGGTCTTCATCGACCGGGCACGGGGCGAGAAGCTTCTCAAAGTGCTCGTCTTCATGCCCGTCGCGATCTCCTTCGTGAGTGCGGGCATCATCTGGAAGTTCATGTACGACGCACGCCAGGGCGACCAGATCGGGCTTCTCAATGCTATCGTCACGGCCTTCGGCGGCGACCCCGTGCAGTGGCTCGCGATCAAGCCGGTCATCAACACGCTGATGATCCTTGTGGTCTTCATCTGGACGCAGACGGGCTTCGCGATGGTCATCCTTTCCGCCGCGATCAAAGCCGTGCCGATCGAGCAGATGGAAGCAGCCGAGCTCGATGGGACCAACGCGTGGCAGCGCTTCCGCAACGTCACCGTGCCCGGCATCCGATCGTCGCTCATCGTCGTGCTGACGACGATCACGATCGCCTCGCTGAAGGTGTACGACCTCGTCGCAGTGATGACGGGTGGCCGTGACGACACCAGCGTCCTCGGCTTCGAGATGGTCAACCAGCAGCAGCGCTTCCAGAGCTATGGACATTCCTCGGCCCTCGCCGTGGTGCTGTTCCTGTTCGTATTGCCGCTGATCGTCTACAACGCCCGATCGATGGCCAAGCAGAGGGAGATCCGCTGATGAGCGCCACGCAGGCAGTCACCACCCCCGACAACCGCACCAAGCGACAGGTCGAGCGGGATACGCGCAAGCACGAGGCGATCGCGCACAAGAAGCTGACGTCGAAGGGCGCGACGATCGCGGCCGTCATCATCGCGATCTTCTGGACCATTCCGACCTTCAGCCTCTTCGTCACGTCGTTCCGGCCAGGGGCCGACACTCAGAACAGTGGCTGGTGGACCGCGTTCACGGACCCGGAGTTCACTCTCGACAACTATGTGCAGGCGTGGACCGCCGGCGGCACGTCGACGACGCTCGGCGCAGCGTTCGTCAACTCGCTGGCGATCACGATCCCCGCGACGGTCTTCCCGATCGTGATGGCGGCCTTGGCTGCGTACGCGTTCGCGTGGATCGATTTCAAGGGGCGCAATGCCCTGTTCATCTTCGTGTTCGCCCTGCAGATCGTGCCGCTGCAGATGGCGCTCGTGCCGCTGCTGAGTCTGTTCTCGGACGGCCTCATCATCAACGATGTGCCGATCTTCCCCGGGTTCGGGCTGAGCGACGTGAATTACAGCTTCGCTCGCGTCTGGATCGCCCACGCGATCTTCGCACTGCCGTTGGCGACGTTCATGCTGCACAACTTCATCTCGGAGATCCCCGGAGAGGTCATCGAGGCTGCACGCGTCGACGGCGCGGGTCACGGACAGGTGTTCTTCCGCATCATCCTTCCGCTGGCCACCCCGGCGATCGCCTCGTTCGGCATCTTCCAGTTCCTGTGGGTGTGGAACGACCTGCTCGTGGCGACGATCTTCGCCTCGCCAGGAGCGCTGCCGATCACGCAGGCCTTGAGCTCGCTGTCGGGCACATGGGGGAACAAGTGGTTCCTGCAGTCTGCGGGAACATTCATCGCCATGGTCGTCCCGCTGATCGTGTTCTTCGCCCTGCAGCGCTTCTTCGTCCGAGGCCTCCTGGCAGGTGCGACGAAAGGCTGATGCCGTCTTCGACAGGCTCAGGGCCCCGAAGGGTCAGGAATCCAGACGGCGGATGCCGCGGCGCGCAACACTCCAGCGCCGCGGCGTCCGCCGTTCTACGCTGTGAACATGAAGTACGCGGACTCCATTGTCGACCTCGTCGGCGACACCCCTCTCGTGAAGCTCCAGCACGTCACGGAGGGTGTGGAGTGCACCGTGCTCGTGAAGCTCGAGTACCTCAACCCCGGGGGCTCTGCGAAGGACCGCATCGCGACCCGCATCATCGACGCCGCCGAGGCGTCGGGGGAACTGCAGACCGGGGGCACGATCGTCGAGCCCACGAGTGGCAACACCGGAGTGGGGCTCGCGCTGGTGGCCCAGCAGCGCGGGTACAAGTGCGTTTTCGTGCTGCCGGACAAGGTCGGCGAGGACAAGATCGACGTGCTGCGTGCATACGGCGCTGAGGTCGTGGTCACACCGACCTCGGTGGCGGCCGACAGCCCGGAGTCGTACTACAGCGTGAGCGACCGCCTCGCCCGTGAGATCCCCGGCGCGTTCAAGCCCAACCAGTATGAGAACCCGAACGGGCCGCGTAGCCACTACGAGACCACCGGACCCGAGATCTGGCGCGACACCGACGGCCGGATCACCCACTTCGTCGCCGGCGTCGGCACCGGAGGCACCATCACCGGGACGGGTCGTTACCTGCGCGAGGTGTCGGAGGACCGGGTGCGCATCGTCGGCATCGATCCCGAGGGCAGCGTCTACAGCGGAGGAACCGGCCGTCCGTACCTGGTCGAGGGCGTCGGGGAGGACATCTGGCCGGGAGCATACGACCCGACCGTGCCGCACGAGATCGTGGCCGTCGACGACGCGGAGTCCTTCGCGATGACCAGGCGGCTCGCGCGCGAGGAGGGCATCCTCGTCGGCGGCTCCAGCGGCATGGCCGTCGTCGGGGCGCTGCGCATCGCGAGAGAGCTCCCCGCGGACGCCGTCATGGTGGTCCTGCTCCCGGACGGCGGTCGGGGCTACCTCGGCAAGATCTTCAACGACGGCTGGATGCGGTCCTATGGATTCAGTGACGTGGAAGAGGGCGAGACCGTCGCCGATGTGCTGGCGACCCGTGCCGGCCGCCAGGGCGGAGGCATCCCCGACCTCGTGCACGCGCATCCCACCGACACGGTGCTGGAGGCCATCGGCATGATGACCGAGTACGACGTGTCGCAGCTCGTCGTGCTCAGCGCCGAGCCGCCGGTCATGATGGGCGAGGTCCTCGGCACGGTCGACGAGAAGGGGCTGCTCGATCTCCTCTTCCGCGGAGAGGCGAAGCCTGCGGATGCCGTGGGGACCCATGTGGGGGAGAGGCTGCCGCTCATCGGCATCCATGCTCCGCTGGCCCAGGCGAGGGCCGCGCTCGCCGATGTCGACGCCCTGCTCGTGACGGCCGACGGCAAACCGCACACGGTGCTCACCCGGCAGGACCTGCTGTCGTACATCTCGCGCTGACAGTGTGACGACGTCCGGCGTAACAGGCGCGCCGGTGCCGGCGGCGTCGGACGTAGGCTGAGGGGCATGTCCGAGCACGCATTCGCCACCCGAGCCATCCACGCGGGTCAGGCCCCCGACCCGACCACGGGTTCGATCATCCCGCCGATCTACCAGGCGTCCACGCACGTCCAGGACGGGATCGGCGGCTTCCGCGAGGGCTACGAGTACAACAGGGCGGGCAACCCCACCCGGTCGTCGCTCGAGACCCAGCTCGCGGCGCTCGAGGGCGGGGCGAACGCCCTGTCGTTCGCGTCGGGGCTCGCGGCGGAGGATGCGCTGCTGCGCGGCATCCTGAAGCCCGGCGACCACATCGTGCTCGGCAACGACGTCTACGGCGGCACCTACCGCCTGCTCACGAAGGTGCTCGCACCGTGGGGGATCGAGACCACGACCGTCGAGCTGTCGGATGCGGATGCGCTGCGCGCCGCGATCCGTCCCGAGACCAGGATCGTCTGGGTCGAGACCCCCAGCAACCCGCTGCTGAAGATCGTCGACATCGCACTGATCGCCGAGATCGCGCATGCGGCCGGAGCGATCGCCGTGGTCGACAACACGTTCGCGTCGCCCGCGCTGCAGCAGCCGCTCTCGCTCGGCGCCGACCTCGTCGTGCATTCGACCACCAAGTACCTGGGCGGGCACTCGGACGTGCTCGGCGGTGCGGTGGTGTTCGGCGACGACCGGTTCTTCGAGTCGATCAAGTTCCAGCAGTTCGCGGTCGGCGCGGTCTCCGCACCGTTCGATGCGTGGCTGACGACCCGGGGCATCAAGACTCTCGCGGTGCGGGTGCGCCAGCACTCCGAGAACGCGCAGGCGATCGCCGAGTGGGCGGCCTCGCGCTCGGAGTTCGCGACCGTCTACTACCCGGGACTCGCCTCGCACCCCGGCCACGACGTCGCTGCGCGGCAGATGAGCGGGTTCGGCGGGATGCTGTCGCTGGGCCTGTCCGCCGGAGCCGACGCGGCGAAGTCGTTCGCCGAGTCCACCGAGCTCTTCCAGCTGGCGGAGTCTCTGGGTGGCGTCGAGTCGCTGATCGGGTACCCGCCCGACATGACGCACGCCTCGGTGCGCGGCACTGCGCTCGCCGTGCCGGAGAACGTCGTCCGGCTCTCGGTCGGCATCGAAGGCGTGGGCGACTTGATCGCCGACCTCGAGCAGGCGCTCGCACGCCTGCGCTGACACGGGGGTCGTCCTTCGCCTGGCTGCGCCGTTCGCCTGGTGCCGGATGTCTGCTCAGATGACGGATGCATGCCGAAACAGCTGTTCTCGGCATGCATCCGTCTTCTCAGCATGCAACTGGCTGCGCGCGAGGGGTAGCATGGAGACTTCGCCCGCATCGAATCGATTCGGCCCGGCCATCCAGTCGCCCGACCTCGAGTCGATCCGACCCTCGAGTCGGTCCTGGTGGTCGATTCGGCCACCGCGGATCCCCCACCCGCTGCGGCTCGCACCAATCCCCTCGAACTCCGGAAGGACCGTCGTGCCCGACGCTCCACGCACTGACTCCCTGCCGACCGCACCCGCCGAGCGGACGGCCACCGGCAGCATCCGCATCCCGTCGTCCACCGGCGCGATCCGCACCCTCGGCTCGAACCCGGCCACAGCGCCGATCATGCTGCACCCGGGCGACTCGATCCCGAACCGACGCCGCGCCCTCTACATCGTGCTCCTCGGAGCCCTCACGGCGCTGGGCCCTTTCACCATCGACCTGTACCTGCCCGCGTTCCCCGTCCTCGAGCGCGACTTCGAGACGACGGCCGCGGCGATCCAGCTCACCCTGACCGGCACGATGATCGGCTTCGCGCTCGGCCAGCTGGTGGTCGGTCCGCTCAGCGACAAGGTCGGACGCCGCATTCCTTTGATCGTCGTCACGGCGCTGCACGTGCTCGCCAGCGCGGCGGCCGCCTACGCCCCGACGCTGCCCCTGCTCAGCGGCGCCCGCGTGCTGATGGGCGTCGGTGCGGCAGCGGGAGGTGTCGTCGCGATGGCCATCGTGCGCGACCTGTTCGGCGGTCGGCGCCTAGTCGTGATGCTGTCCCGCCTCGCGCTGGTCTCCGGCGTCGCACCGGTCATCGCCCCGCTGATCGGTTCGTGGCTGCTCACCCTCATGCCGTGGCGGGGCATCTTCGTCGTCCTGGCGCTGTACGGCGTCGTCATGCTCGCGTCGACGGTCGTCTTCGTCCCCGAGACGCTCCCGGTCGCGCGCCGGCAGGAGAAGGGCGGCGCGACCGTGCTGCAGCGCTACCGCTCGGTGTTCTCCGATCGGGTCTTCGTCGGCGTGCTGATCATCGGCGGCATGACCTTCTCCGGTCTGTTCTCGTACCTCTCGGCATCCCCGTTCCTGTTCCAGGAGACGCACGGACTGGATGCTCAGCAGTACGGGTTGCTGTTCGCGGTCAACTCGCTCGGGGTCGTCGCCGGTGTGCAGACCGCCTCGCGGCTCGCGGCGCGCTTCGGCCCGCAGTGGGTCATGGCCTACTCCACGGCGGTGCTGCTGCTGGCGGGGATCGCGATCATCGTGACCGACCAGCTCGGCCTCGGGCTGTGGGGCACGGTCATCCCGCTCTTCTTCTTCATGACGGCGTGCGGATTCACGTTCCCCAACGTCCAGGTGCTCGCGCTCGACCGACACGGCAAGGCGGCGGGAACTGCGGCCTCGGTGATCGGCGCGACGAACTTCGGCGTCGCAGGCCTCATCTCGCCCGTGGTCGGCTGGATCTCGCACGGAGCCGGAATCACGGCGACGACGATGGCCTCGGTCATGGTCGGATGCGCGGCAATCGGCATCCTCTCGCTGTGGCTGATCGTGCGTCCGCGCACCGTCGGCATGCTCGCTCCCTGATTCTCAGCCTCCGACCGGCAGAATGGTGCGATGAGAAGACGGATGCTGCTGTGGTGGGGAACAGGGATGCTCGTCGCGGCGACGCTCCTCGGAGCGGCGATCGTGTTCGGGTACACCGAGCCCCCGGCGTTCGACCGCTGGTGGAACGACGCGGTCGACATGTACCGCACCGACGCCGTGCTGTCGTTCGCCCTGGTGCTGAACAGCATCGGCGGCGGCTGGATCGCGATCCTCCTCGTGCCGCTGCTGCTGATCGCCGCCCTGCTGATCGCACGCCGATGGCGGGCCGCGGTGTTCGCGGCGGTGGCGTTCCTCGCGAGTGCGGGTGCCGTGCAGCTGCTCAAGCAACTCTTCGGACGTGCGCGCCCCGAGGACATGATCGTGGTCAGCGACTACGGCTCGTTCCCCTCCGGTCACACCGCCAACGCCGCGACCATCGCCGTGGTGCTGTGGCTCGTGTTCCCGCGGGTGTGGACCGCTCTGCTCGGCATCCTCTGGATCCTCGCGATGGCGCTCTCACGGACCCTGCTCTCGGTGCACTGGGCGACCGACACCCTGGGCGGGGCGCTGGTCGGCGCCGGCGTAGTGCTCGTGCTCGGCGCGTGGCTGCTGCCGTGGGTGCGAACGTACTCGCGACGGGATGCTGAACACGCGTCGATAGGCTGACAGCACCCCATCTCATCGAGGAGTTCGTCGTGTCCCGCATCCGCCCGTATCGTCCGTCCGATCGAGCCGCTCTCTACGAGGTGTGCGTGCGCACCGCCGATGCCGGAGCGGATGCAACCGGCCTCTTCTCCGATGACGCGCTGTGGGGCGACCTCTTCGCGGTGCCGTACGTCGAACGGCATCCGGACCTCGCATGGGTCGTCGAGACCGACGACGAGCGGGTCATCGGGTACATCGTGGCCACCGATGACACCGACGCGTTCGCGACGTGGTTCCGCGACGAGTGGTGGCCCTCGCTGCAGGAGCGCTACCCGAAGCCGGCCGAGCCGAGCACGCGCGAGGAGCGGATGGTCGACTACGGCTACAGCCAGGGTCCGGGGAAGAACGCGAATGCCGCGGCCTACCCCGCACACCTACACATCGACCTCCTGCCGGAGACTCAAGGTCAGGGCCTCGGGCGTCAGCTGATCGAGACGCTCTTCGCCGAGTTGCGGCGCCGGGGAGTGCGCGGCCTGCACCTCGGTATGGACCCGAACAACACGGGCGCCGCCGCGTTCTACACGCGGCTCGGGATGACGCCGCTGCCGGCCGAACCCGGTGGACAGAGCTTCGGCGTGCTGTTCGACTGAACGGGGCCGTTCCCGGGAGTCCGGAGCGTGGCGGTGACGGCGGGACTCCGATCCTCGCTGCGCTCGGTTCTCCCCGAATCCCCGGTGCTCGATAAAAGCATGAAGGGCCCCCGCTGGCGCGGAGACCCTTCATGCTTTTGGCGGTGACGGCGGGATTCGAACCCGCGGTTGCTTGCACAACACACGCTTTCCAAGCGTGCTCCTTCGGCCGCTCGGACACGTCACCAAGGAACAACCTGAACAGTCTATCCGATCGCGTGCCCCGCCCATGACCAGGGCTCCGGGGGGCGTCCGCGGACGCTCGCCGACTCGGATGCCGCTGCACCGGTATGCGATCGCCGGATTCCTTGCTACGCAGAGCGGTGCTGTCTAGCCTCATATGAGGATGTTCACGCGTCACATGCGGACCTTCCTACCACTCCTGGGAAGGACCTCGATGATCCCCGTCGGTGCCGCACCGTCGATCAGCACCCTTCTGCGCACCGTGCTGCGGATGGCACACACCCGCGCGGTCACGGAACTGGGTCTTCTCTCGCTCGGCCGCGTCCGATTCGGCTGGCGTGACCGATCGATTGGGTCGGTCGTCGAGCGGGCAGGCACGAGGCTGTGGCTGCGCATCGTCTGGGCACGGCGGGAGCAGGCGCGCGGCGACTGGTGGATGGGGAACCATGAGGCGTCGGCGATCACCGGAGTCCCGAAGCCACGCGTGCTCGACGCCAGGGCATGGGAGGAAGGACCCCTCGTCTACCGCGCGGAGCTCATGACGCTGCTGCCAGGCAGGGCCTGTGCGCCGACGGCCGTGCTCGAACGGGCGCCTGCTCTCGACGACGAGTGGTGGTCGAGACTGGACCGCAGCCTCGAGGCGCTCTCTGAGACGCCGACGGATCGCCGGATACTCGACCCCGAGATCATGCGGCGCCGCATAGGCGTGTTCTTCGGGATCGATCTCGACATCGATCCCGAACGGTGGACGGCCAGTCACGGAGATCTGCACTGGAACAACATCCATCGTGATCCGTTCTCCATCGCCGACTGGGAGGCGTGGGGGCGCGCCCCTCGCGGCTATGACGCCGCGTTCCTGCTCGGGCATTCGCTGGCCGTGCCGCAGGTCGCCGAACAGGTGACGCGGCGGTTCCGCGATGACCTCGACTCCGACGGGGGCATCGTGTCGCAGCTGTACGTGATGACGAAGCTGCTGACCAGAGCGGACGCGGGGGAGCACGCGCACGTCGTGCCGTTCGTGCACCGGCACGTCGCACGGCTGCTCGGGACCCGGATGCCGGTCGACCGCAGGTCATCAGCGCGGACGACGTAAAATCGCTGGGTGGCAACCCCCAAGATCGTCCTGTTCTACGTCTTCACCCCGCTCGCCGACCCGGAGGCGATCCGGGCCTGGCAGCGCGATCTCGGCGAAGCCCTCGGGCTGCGCGGACGGGTGCTGATCTCGAAGGACGGGGTCAACGGAACCCTGGGCGGCGACCTTCCGGTGCTGAAGAAGTGGGCCCGCTCCTTCCGCTCGTACGCCCCCTTCAAGGACGCGGACATCAAGTGGAGCGAGGGGAGCGGCGTCGACGACGAGGGCCGCAGCCTCGACTTCCCCAAACTGAGCGTGAAGGTGCGCGACGAGATCGTCTCGTTCGGCGCGCCGGGCGAGCTGCAGGTCGACGAGAACGGCGTCGTCGGCGGCGGCACACGGTTGAGCCCCGAGGCGCTGCACGAGCTGATGGCCGAGCGTGGGGACGACGTCGTCTTCTTCGACGGACGCAACTCCCTCGAAGCGCAGATCGGTCGCTTCCGTGGAGCCGTCGTGCCCGATACCGAGACGACCCGTGACTTCGTGCAATTGCTGGACTCCGGCGCCTATGACGATCTGAAGGGCAAGCCCGTCGTGACCTACTGCACAGGCGGCATCCGATGCGAGGTGCTGTCGAGCCTGATGACCTCGCGCGGGTTCGGTGAGGTGTACCAGCTCGAAGGCGGCATCGTCCGCTACGGCGAGAAGTACGGCGACGACGGGCTGTGGGACGGCTCGCTCTACGTCTTCGACAAGCGCGGATCCGTCGACTTCTCCGACCACGCCGCCGTCATCGGCGAGTGCGTGGGATGCGGTGCGGCGACCAACCGCACGGCGAACTGCCCCGACCTGTCGTGCCGCACGCAGTTCGTGGTGTGCGAGAGCTGTCAGTCGGTTCCCTGCGCGCAGCACGCCGCCTGAGGGCACCAGGAACGAGCGGGACCGGCTCAGCCAGCGCCCGCGGTCAGTGCGAGGTCGGTCCGGCGACTGGCGAAGAGCGACCGCGGAATCAGTGCGGCCCGTACGCGCGGCCATCGATCGACGCTGCGCCGCAGCTGACCCAGCACGGTACCGAGGGCGTCATCCAGATCGGAGGACTGCTCTGACGAGGGACGCGCGTAGCTCGCCCGTTCGATGGCGGCGACGAGGACCTGCATCGCCGCGGCATCCACCCGGTTGTCCCTGATGAGGTCGTCACCGCGCATGCGCGGGGTCTCGGCGTCGGAGAGGGGCAGGTGCAGATCCTGCATCGTGGCGCGCAGCTCGGCCCAGGCGGATGCCGCGTCGCCGCGTCTGGCGGCAGCGCGTCGCGAGGCGGCGATCCCGAAGCGGACGAGCGCCGGGAGCAGCAGCACCACGAGCACGCCGAGCGTCGTCAGCAGCACAGGTGTCGGGTCGAGCCTGCGGAGCTCGCCCGTGCCACCCGCATCGTCGCCGACGTCCTCACGCTCGACCTCCGGACCCGTCGTCGCCTCGGTGCTCGGCGCGGCAGACGGAGCGGGCGTCGCCGAGCCGCCGGACCCGCCGCCCGTGGTCGATGCCGCCTCGAACGCCGTCGGCACGCCCAGCGATGCGGTGGGCTCGAACGGCACCCAGCCGACACCGGGGAAGAGGACCTCCGGCCAGGAATGCAGTTGATCGCTCGAGACCGAGTAGACCGACTCGTCGCCGCGGGTGTTCTCGGTCAGGACTCCCGGGAGGTACCCGACGACGATCCGCACCTCCATGTCGAGGCTCTCGGCCATCAGCGCGAAAGCGCCGGCGAAGTGGATGCAGTATCCGGAGCGCTCGTCGAGGAACTGCGCGACCGCGTCGACTCCGGTGCCGTCGAAGCCCTCGTCGACGGGGGTCTCGAGGGAGTACGTGAACTCGGTGCGGAACCACGACTGCAGAGCCACGAGCCGGTCATAGTCATTGGTGGCGCCGTCGGTCACCTCTTCGGCGGTCGCCCTGATCACCGCGGGCAGATCCACAGGCTCGGATCCCGCGTCCACGACCGGCTCGGCTGCGGGTATCGCCCGGATCTGCTCCAGTGTCGGCGTCACCTCCAGGGAGCGCACCGTGTAGTCGTTGCCGACGGCATCCGCGGCGCGCGAGGTGATGGTGCGGTTGTCCTGGCTCAGACGCCACGCGGAGGGGATTCCCTGCACGCTCACGGCGGGGTACGGGACGGGCAGCCAGGCGCTCGACATGCGGATGATGCGGATCGACGTGCTCGCCTCGGTGGTCTCGACATCCTCGCTCCACTCGTCAGGACCGAATCCGTCCCGCTGGGGGCGCAGGCCTCCGCGATCCGGCTCCCACACCCGTCCGTTGAACTGCGAGAGGGTCGTGAGCCTGAGGTAAGGGGCGGTGTCGGCGGTGGTGGCCACCGTGAGCACCTCGACCGGGTTGGGCTGGCGCAGGTCGTCGCCGAGCCGCAGCGACGCGTCGACCGTGACGCCGACGCCGGTGCCCGCTAGGCTCGCCGCCACCGGGAGCCCTGGCGCGACGAGGACCGTCGCAGCGAGAGCCGCCACACCGACTCCGGAGGCGAGCGCGAGCGACGGGCGTCGCGGCGAGTCGGAGTTCTGCGCGGCCGTGTGGTGCAGCAGCACCAGCATGAGGATGCCGAGCATGACGAACCACACGATGTTCACTCCGCCGAGCGTGACGATCATCGGGACCGAGCCGATCACCGCGGTGAGCACGCAGGCCAGAATCGCACCGCGCAGCGTCACGAGCTGGTCGAGAAGGATGGCGACGAGGGCGAATCCCATGCCCATCATCGCCTGGAGTCCTGGCGAGGCGGCGAGCGGAGCCGACCCGAAGGCGACCTCCTCCCACGCCGCGGCGGCGAGCGCCTGGAAGGTGAACACGGTGGCATCCGTGGGGATGACGCCGAAGAGAGCGGTGTCGCCGGCGACGAGCAGGGTGACGGTGCCGACCGCCGCCAGGATCTGCGCCGCGAGGGTGCCGAGGTCGCGCACCCACTGCGATCGCCGCCTCAGCATCGTGCGCATGACCGTTCCGACGAGGGCGGTGACGACGATGACGCCCAGGACCGCGAGCGACCAGCTGCCCGGCTCGATGACGGACGTGTAGGGCCACATCGCGACGATGCCGGCGCCGGCCGCCAGCACCGACGGCAGCACCGTTCCCGGGGGCAGCTCATGCTCCCGGTGCCAGGTGAGGCGACGTGCGAGGCGACGTGCGCGCGCTTCTCGACGCTCGGCGGCGCTCACCGGGCACGCCCCTGCGGCTCGGCGGGGGCGAGTCCCACACGATCGGGCAGGACGTCCTCCCACGCCTCCGTGATGTCTTCACCGAGGTCCGCGACTCGCCACCCCTGCTGCGCGGCGACATCCTTCGCGCCCGGCTCGAGGGCAGTGGCGAACAGCAGAGGCGCGGCTGCTCCCGCGGGGCGCAGGCGGGCGGCATCCTCCTCGTCGATCCGCCCGGTGATGTAGACCAGCGGACCGGGAGGTGTGCCGCCGACCAGAGCGACCACGTCACGAGCCTCTCCTCGCGGCGCTGTCAGCGCGAGCGCGACGAGCAAGCCGTCCCGGTCGTCTTCGTGGCCGCGCAGCGTGCCCAGGAGCGTCCCGGCGCTGTCGATCACATCGACGCCGTAGCCTTCCTGCACGAGGTGCACGGCGACAGAGGCGCACATCGACACGGCCGTCTCGAATGCAGGGTCGGCCTCGTCGCCGGGGCGCTCCCAGCGCGAGGCGCTGCGGTCGAGGATGACGAGCGCATCCGGGCTGGATTCCTCCTCCTCCTGACGCACCATCAGCTGGCCGCGGTGAGCGGTGGCGCGCCAGTGGATGCGGCGCATCGAGTCCCCGGAGACGTACCGCCGGGGGAGAGGTTGTCGCTCCCCTGCCCCAGGCGGCTCGACGAGGTGTGCGCCGTGCCGCCGGCAGCGCCCACCTTCACGGTCAGAGGGGCGAGGGTGAAGACCTCGGGGACCACCGTCACCGAGCGCGTCTCGCCGAACGCCTGCTCGCGCTGAGCGAGGCCGAAGGGGTCGACGGTTCGGAGCACCAGCGGGCCGATCGGCCAGACACCGCGTCGCACACCGGTGATCAGGTAGCTGAGCTGACCGGTCTCGGACGGGTACTCGCCTGCCGAGTCGCCGCTCACGGCCTCGGGCAGCACATCCCGCCAGAGAGCGCGGGGAACGCGCAACGCGCGCAGCGAGAAGCGCACCGTCACCCTGGAGGTCTCGGAGACCGTGAGCAGATCGGTCGAGATCTGGCGGGCCACCGAACCGGAGCGGCGGGGCGCCCTGACAGCGAGCACGGCGAAGGCCGTGACGGCGATCAGCAGGACGCCGATGTAGAGGAGGATCGGAGCGCCGACCAGGTTGGCCGCGATCAGGCAGCCGAGCCCGGCGACGAGCGCACCGATCCCTCGCGCGGTGAGCGATCGACGACGGGGCATGAGCGGATGCGGTGGGTCAGGAACGGGACGTGACGGGGACGCGCACCCGCTCGACGATCTGCCGGAGGGCGGCTTCGACGGGCTGGGCCCCCGCTCGATGCGCGCCCCGGGCGGGCAGCAGCCGGTGTGCGAGCACGGGGATCAGAAGAGCGGTGACGTCGTCGGGGATCACGAAGTCGCGTCCGTCGAGCGCAGCCCAGACCTTCGCCGCCCTGATCAGCTGCAGGGTCGCCCGAGGGCTGGCGCCGAGGTGAAGATTGGGATCGGCGCGAGTCGCCTGGGCGAGAGCCACCGTGTACTCCTCTAGCGCCGGAGCCACGTGCACGGAGCGGGCCCAGGCGATGAGTCCCGAGATCGAGGCGGCATCGGCGACCGCGGTGACAGCGGCGAGCGGGTTCACGGTATCGCGCTGTCGCAGCATCTCGGCCTCTGCGGCCGCGTCCGGGTAGCCCATCGAGATGCGCATCATGAAGCGATCGCGCTGGGCCTCGGGCAGCGCGTACGTGCCCTCCATCTCGAGCGGGTTCTGCGTGGCCACGACGAGGAACGGGTCCGGCAGCATGTGCGTCGATCCGTCGACCGTGACCTGTCCCTCCTCCATCGCCTCGAGCAGAGCGGACTGCGTCTTGGGGGACGAGCGGTTGATCTCGTCGGCGATCACGATGTGCGCGAACACCGCGCCGCGCTTGAACTCGAACTCGCGATCGACCGGGTTGTAGACGCTGACCCCGGTCACGTCTCCCGGCAGCAGGTCGGGGGTGAACTGGATGCGCCGCACGGTCGCGTCCACGCTCGCCGCCAGCGCGCGGGCCAGCATCGTCTTGCCGACGCCGGGGACGTCCTCGATCAGGAGGTGGCCCTCGGCGAGGAGGCACACGAGAGCGCTGCGCACGGCATCCGGCTTCCCGTCGATCACCCGACTGACGGAATCGACGATCGCCGACGTCTGCACCGCGAACTGCTCGGCGTCGACGACGGTCGGGATCAGGGTCGGATTCTCTGGCATGCGTTCCCTCTCACTGGGCGCTGCGGTGCGCGTGAACCGATCGTAACCCGGCTGCCACCCGATGGGGTGAGAACGGGGGAGTGCGGATGCCGCTGCGCACACAGCTGCACAGCTCGGCTGCGACCTCGGGAGTCGACGGCCTGTCGAAGAGCACGTCCGGACATCGGCTAGACTTGTCGACGGCTCTCCGCGTGGCGGCATCCAGGCCAATTCCCCCAGGGCGGAAACGCAGCAAGGGTAACCGGGCTCTGCTGGGTGCGCGGAGGGTCACTTTCTTTTCTGTCAGCGTCCTCGGGGGCAGCCCTGCCAGGATCGAGACGTGACAAGGCCAGACGTGAACCGCACCGCCGATTCCCCGCGCTCGAGTGCGTTCAGCCGATTCCTGTCGCCGCTCCTGCTGCTCGCGCTGATGTGGGCGATCCAATTCGCCGACGCGGTCCTGCCGGGCTCGTTCACCGGCTTCGGGCTCCGCTCCTGGGATCTCTCGGGCCTCGGGGGCATCCTCCTCGGTCCGCTGCTGCACGCGAACTGGGCGCACCTCGTCGCGAACTCGGTGCCGCTACTGGTGCTGGGATGCCTGGTCGCAGTCGAGGGCTCACGCAGGTTCTGGACCGTCACGGTCATCGCCGCCGTCGTCGGAGGCCTCGGCACCTGGCTCGTGAACGCGCCAGGTGCGCTGACGGTGGGCGCATCGGGACTGGTCTTCGGCTACTTCGGCTACACGGTCATGCGGGTGTTCGCCCCCGGCCGTGTCGCGCATCGGGTGATCTACGCGCTCATCGCGCTCGCAGTGATCGCCGTGTACGGAGGCTCGATGCTCGCCGGGGTCGTCGGGGTGCGTGAGGGCATCTCGTGGCAGGCTCACCTCTTCGGTGCGGTCGGAGGAGGCCTCGCCGCCTTCGTCGGGCGGAACACGTCAGGACGCCGGTGAGCACCACTCGCCGGGGGAGCCGCGCACCCGCGCGCCGCGCACCCGCGCGCCGGACGAAGAAGCGCTCGGGGCGCCGTCGGGGAGGTGCACGGCGGATGTCGCCGCGGCGACGGGCCCAGCGGCGGATGCGGCGCGTGCGCCTCCTGCGACGCATCGCCCTCGCTGCCGCTGCAGTCATCGTCGTCGCGCTCGCCGCGGTGCTGATCCCGCTCGGACTCGCGCACGAGAAGCCCGCCGCGGTCTGCCTCGGCGATCCGAGCACGTTCCCCGAGACGGGTGTGGCGGGCTGGCACGGCGAACAGCTCGAGAATGCGGCCACCATCATGCAGACCGCGACCTCGCTGGGATTCGGCCGCGACGGTCAGGTGCTCGGCGTGATGACGGCGATGGGGGAGAGCAGCCTGCGAAACATCGACTACGGCGACTGGGAGACCAGCGGATTCACGAATCCCGACGGCAGCCGCACGACGAGCATCGGCCTGTTCCAACAGCAGGACTGGTGGGGCACACCCGAGCAGCGGATGGATCCGGCGACCGCCGCGACGCTGTTCTACGAGCGGTTGGCCCGCGTGCGCGGATGGCAGAGCATGGAGCCCTCGCTCGCCATCCACCGCGTGCAGATCAACCTCGACCCCACCTATTACACGCGCTACTCCGACGACGCCGTCGCCGTGGTCGACGCCCTCTCGCACACCTGCTGATCCGGATTCGCACGGCCGGCCGTCCAGCGCCCTCAGGGCGAGGTGCGCCTAGGGTGTAACCGTGGCGCAGAGCATCTACATCACCTCGGCCGAAGGCCATACCGGCAAGTCCACCATCGCCCTCGGCGTGCTCGACGCGCTCATGCGCGTGACGCCCAGGGTCGGCGTCTTCCGACCGATCGCCCGATCGGTGACCGAGCGCGACGACGTGCTCGAGCTGCTGCTCGCCCACGACGGCGTCAATCTCGATTACGAGGACTGCATCGGCGTGACCTACGACGACGTGCGCGACGATCCCGACCGCGCGCTGTCGACGATCGTGGCCCGGTTCAAGGCGGTCGAGAGCCGATGCGACGCGGTCGTCATCATCGGCAGCGACTACACGGATGTCGCGAGCCCTGCGGAGCTGGGGTACAACGCCAGGATCGCCGCGAACCTCGCGGCCCCCGTGCTGCTCGTGCTCAGCGGCCGCGATCAGCAGCGGCAGGCCGAGCAGCTGGGCACGACCACCGCCCGCACCCCCGCAGCCGTGGGCCAGATCGCGGCTCTCGCACTCTCGGAGCTCGAGGTCGAGCGGGCCGAGCTGTTCGCCGTGGTCGTCAACCGCGCAGATCCTGAGGCTCTCGACGAGATCGAATCGGCGGTCGCGGGCGTGCGACCGGAGAAGACCACGCCCGTCTGGGCGATCCCCGAGGACCGCACCCTTGTGGCGCCGTCGATCAGCGGCATCCTCACCGCGGTCGACGGGCGTCTCATCAAGGGCGACCCCGACCGCCTCGCGCGCGAGGCCCTGACTATCGTCGTCGCCGGGATGTCGATGGTGAACGTGCTGCCCCGACTGACCGAGGAATCGGTCGTGGTGATACCGGCCGATCGCACGGAGGTGCTCCTGGCGACGCTGCTCGCCGATGCGTCCGGCACCTTCCCTCGGGTCGCCGGCATCATCCTGAACGGACCGTTCCCGCTGCCGGAGCCCATCGTGCAGCTCCTCGACGGCTTCTCCTCGACCGTGCCGATCATCGCGACCGATCTCGGCACGTACGACACCGCGGTGCGGGTGATGGGCGCGCGAGGGCGCATCTCGCCGGAGTCCCGCGGTCGCTACGATCGCGCGCTGGGTCTCTTCCAGACCCACGTCGACGTCGCCGAGCTCACCACTCAGCTCGGCCTCGCCGAATCGCGCGTGGTCACGCCCCTGATGTTCGAGTACGGACTGATCGAGCGCGCCCGCGCCGATCGCCGCCACATCGTCCTGCCCGAGGGCGACGACGACCGCATCCTGCGCGCCGCGGCCACGCTGCTCGCCAGAGACGTCGCCGACCTCACCATCCTCGGCGACGAGGCAGCGGTGCGAGCGCGTGCGGTCGAGCTGGGGGTCGACATCACGGCAGCGCAGGTGATCAGCCCGAACGACCCCGAGCACGTCGAGCGCTTCGCCGCCGAGTACGCGCGGCTTCGTGCGCACAAGGGGATCACGCTCGCGCAGGCGGCCGACACCGTCACGGACGTGTCGTACTTCGGGACGATGATGGTGCATCTCGGCCTCGCCGACGGCATGGTCTCTGGTGCGGCGCACACCACGGCGCACACGATCCGGCCCTCGTTCGAGATCATCAAGACCAAGCCGGGCGTCGACGTCGTCTCGAGCGTGTTCCTCATGGCGCTCGCCGATCGGGTGCTCGTGTACGGCGATTGCGCCGTGATCCCCGATCCCACCAGCGAGCAGCTGGCCGACATCGCGATCTCCTCTGCCGCGACCGCACAGCAGTTCGGCATCGAGCCGCGCATCGCGATGCTCTCGTACTCGACGGGCGAGTCCGGGACCGGCGCCGACGTCGACAAGGTCAGGGCGGCGACCGCTCTCGTGCACGAGCGTGCACCCGAACTGCTCGTGGAAGGTCCGATCCAGTACGACGCGGCGGCCGATGCCGCGGTCGCGAAGGCGAAGCTGCCGGACTCGGCCGTCGCAGGGCGCGCGACGGTGTTCGTCTTCCCCGACCTCAACACCGGCAACAACACGTACAAGGCGGTGCAGCGGTCGGCGGGCGCCGTCGCGATCGGACCCGTGCTGCAAGGGCTCAACAAGCCGATCAACGACCTGTCGCGCGGAGCCCTGGTCGACGACATCGTCAACACCGTGGCGATCACGGCCATCCAGGCCCAGGCTGCGGAGGCGACGGCATGAGCGCGATCCTCGTCATCAACAGCGGATCGTCGTCGCTGAAGTACAGCCTGATCGACATCGAGAACGAGAACGAGCTCGCCGCAGGGCTCATCGAGCGCATCGGTCAGGATGTCAGCGCGATCACGCACACCGTGCGACCCGACACCTCGACCGGTGCGGTCGTCGCGATGCTCGACGCGTCCTACGAGACCGAGAGGCCCGTCGCCGACCACGACGCCGCGTTCGCGGTCATGCTGGAGCAGTTCGAGGAGCACGGACCGGTGCTCGCGGAGCATCCTCCTGCCGCCGTCGGCCACCGGGTCGTGCACGGCGGCGCCCGCTTCTACGCGCCGACCCTCGTGACGGCGAACGTCGAAGAGCAGATCGAGGAGCTCTCGGTGCTCGCTCCGCTGCACAATCCGGCGAACCTCGCCGGGATCGTCGCGGCCAGGGCCGTGTTCGTCGACGTCCCGCACGTCGCGGTGTTCGACACGGCATTCCACCAGACGCTGCCGCCCGCGGCGTACACCTACGCCATCGACGCCGACCTCGCCGCGGAGCACCGGGTGCGACGCTACGGATTCCACGGCACGAGCCACCAGTTCGTCAGCGAGTCGGCCGCCGCCTTCCTCGGGCGCGATCTCGGCACGCTCCGCCAGCTCGTCTTCCACCTCGGCAACGGGGCGTCGGTGACAGCCATCGACGGCGGACGCTCGGTCGAGACCTCGATGGGGCTCACGCCGCTCGAGGGTCTCGTGATGGGCACGCGATCCGGGGACCTCGATCCCGCGGCCCTCGTGCACCTCTCCCGTCGTGCCGGGTACTCGATCGATGACCTCGATGTGCTCCTGAACTCCCGCAGCGGCCTGCAGGGGCTCGCTGGTCGCAGCGACATGCGCGACATCCTCGCGGGGAGGGATGCCGGCGACGCGGCGGCGACGCTCGCCTTCGACGTGTACATCCACCGGCTGCGTGCCTACGCCGGCTCCTACATCGCCCAGCTGGGTGGTGTCGACGTGATCTCCTTCACGGCCGGCGTGGGGGAGAACGCGGCGGCGGTGCGCGCCGAGGCGATGGCGACCCTCGGATTCGCGGGGGTCGAGATCGATCACGGGCGCAACGCCGCGCGTCAGCGGGGCATCCGACGGATCTCCACCGACACGTCGACCGTCGAGGTGCTCGTGGTGCCGACGAACGAAGAGCTCGAGATCGCCAGACAGACTTCGCGCCTGCTCTGATTCATCCGCCTCGGGGGTTACCGACGGTGCCGCACCGCACTACGCTTGCACAGTGGCACGGAGAGGTGCCGGAACCCTCGTCCTTCTCCTGGAGGCTGCTGTGCCCGAAGCCCTGCCCGATCCGCTCCGCGCCGATGGCGTCCTGTTCGACCTCGACGGCGTGCTGACGCCGACCGCCGAGGTCCACATGCGCGCGTGGAAGGTCGTGTTCGACGACGTCTTCGAACGCTGGGGCATCACCCCGCCGTACTCCGATGCGGACTACTTCGACTACGTCGACGGCAAGAAGCGCTACGACGGCGTCGCGAGCCTGCTGCACAGCCGCAACGTCGAGGTGCCGTGGGGTGCTGTCGACGATCCGCCCGAGGCCGAGACGATCTGCGGCATCGGCAACCGCAAGAACGCCGCCTTCGCCGAATCGCTGCGCGCCGAGGGCATCGCGCCGTTCCCCGGCTCGCTCGCGCTGATCGAGAAGCTCTCCGCCGCAGGGGTGCCCATCGGTGTCGTGTCGAGCTCGAAGAACGCCGAAGAGGTGCTGACCGCCGCCGGCATCCGCTCGTTCTTCCCCGTCGTGGTCGACGGCGTGGTGGCCGAGCGCGACCACCTCGCCTCCAAGCCGGCCGCCGACATGTTCCGTGCCGGCGCCGTCGCGCTCGGGGTGGATCCCGCCCGCAGCATCGCCGTCGAGGACGCGACGTCCGGCGTCGCCTCCGCCGCGGCCGCCGGCTATGCGACCGTCGTCGGCGTCGACAGGGGCGCGGGCGCCGATGCCCTCCGCGAGGCCGGCGCGACCGTCGTCGTCGAGGACCTCGCCGTCTTCCTCTCGGACTCCGGGTCCGCAGCTCCGTCCCCCCAGGCCACCCCCTCCGACCCCGAGGAGACCGCATGATCGACCGCGACCGCTTCCCCGTCGACCCCTGGCGCCTCATCGAGACCCGCTACTCGGAGGACGGAGTGGCCGAGACGCTGTTCGCCGTCGGCAACGGGTACCTCGGACTTCGCGGCAATCACATCGAAGGACGCGGCGCGCACGAGCACGGCACGTTCATCAACGGACTCCACGAGACCTGGCCGATCCGGCACGCGGAGCAGGCCTTCGGCTTCGCCGAGGTCGGCCAGACGATCGTCAACGCGCCGGACGCCAAGGTCATGCGCGTGTACGTCGACGACGAGCCGATCTCCTTCGACGAGGCGGACGTGCGCGAGTACCGCCGCACGCTCGACATGCGCACCGGCGTGCTGGAGCGCGTCGTGGTGTGGGAGACCCCGTCTGGCAAGCGCGTGCGGATGCGCGACGAGCGCATCGTCAGCTTCGAGGAGCGCCACCTCGCGATCCTCCGCCTCGAGGTCGTCGTCGAGAACGCCGACGCCCCCGTGACGATCAGCTGTCAGATGATCAACCGTCAGGACGGTGCCGGCGTGTATGCGGGCACCCCGAACCAGGCGAAGAGCGGCTTCGATCCCCGCAAGGCAGAGAGGATCGCCGAGCGCGTCCTCGAGCCGGCCGAGCACTGGCAGGACGACCTGCGCTCGGCCCTGTCGTACACCGTCGCGGCGTCCGGCATGACCGTCGCCGTCGTCGCCGATCACGTCATCGACACCGAGAACGACTACACCTCCCGCACGCTCATCGAGGAGGACATCTCCAAGAACGTGTTCCGGGTGCAGGCGAAGGCCGGTGTGCCGATCTCCGTCACCAAGCTCGTCAGCTACCACACATCTCGTGGTGTGCCGCCGCGGGAGCTCGTCGACCGCTGCCGTCGGTCGCTCGACCGCGTCGCCTTCGAGGGCGTGCAGGCCCAGTTCGATCGGCAGGCCGAATGGCTCGCCGCGTTCTGGGCGCGCAGCGACGTGCAGATCGGCGCGCACGACGACATCCAGCAGGCGACGCGCTGGTGCCTGTTGCAGCTCGCTCAGGCCTCGGCGCGCGCCGACGGCACCGGAGTGCCGGCGAAGGGCGTCTCCGGGTCGGGGTACAGCGGGCACTACTTCTGGGACACCGAGATCTACGTGCTCCCGTTCCTCACCTACACGTCGCCGCAGTGGGCGCGGAATGCGCTGCGCGCTCGCGTGCTCATGCTCCCCGCCGCCCGCCGCAGGGCCGCGCAGCTCAACGAGGCGGGCGCGCTGTTCCCGTGGCGCACGATCAACGGCGAGGAGGCCTCGGCCTACTACGCCGCCGGCACCGCGCAGTACCACATCAACGCCGACGTCAGCTTCGCGCTCGGCAAGTACGTCCGCGCCACCGGTGACGACGACTTCCTGCGTCGCGAGGGCATCGACATCGCGATCGAGACGGCGCGTCTGTGGGCGACGCTCGGGTTCTGGCGCACCTCGCGCCTCGTCGCCGACACGACAGACGACGACGGCATCGAGACGTTCCACATCCATGGCGTCACGGGGCCGGACGAGTACACGACCGTCGTCAACGACAACCTGTACACGAACGTCATGGCGCGCTACAACCTCCGCTATGCGGCGAAGGTCGTCCGCGAGGCGCAGGAGGCGAACGGCGAGGAGTTCGCCAGGGTCGTCGAGCGCACCGGACTCGCCGAGGGCGAGGCCGAAGGATGGGAGCGGGCAGCGGATGCCATGTTCATCCCGTTCAGCGAGAACCTCGGCATCCATCCTCAGGACTCGCTGTTCCTCGAGCGCGAGGTGTGGGATCTCGCGCACACTCCGGCCGAGCAGCGCCCGCTGCTGCTGCACTTCCACCCGCTGGTGATCTACCGGTTCCAGGTGCTGAAGCAGGCGGATGTGGTTCTCGCCCTGTTCCTGCAGGGCAACCACTTCACGCCGGAGGAGAAGAAGGCCGACTTCGACTACTACGACCCGCTGACCACGGGCGACTCGACGCTCTCTGCGGTCGTGCAGTCGATCCTCGCCGCCGAGGTGGGCTATCAGGACCTGGCGCTGCAGTACTTCCGCCAGTCGCTGTTCGTCGACCTCCACGATCTGCACCACAATGCGGCGGACGGCGTGCACGTCGCATCGGCCGGTGGCGTCTGGACTGCGCTCGTCTGCGGCTTCGGCGGCATGCGCGACTACGCGGGGGAGCTCAGCTTCGACCCGCGTCTCCCCGCGGACTGGCCCTCACTGTCGTATCCCCTCCAGTGGCAGGGATCGGCGCTGCAGATCACCCTCACCACGGGAGAACTGCGCGTGCGGGTGCTCACCGGCGACCCTGTCCCGTTCACGGTGCGGGATGTCGCGTACATCGCGACCGTCGAGCAGGAGGTCGTCGTCCCGCTCGCCGATCAGGGACCGCTGATCCCGGGTCGGCCGTCGCTGCGGCAGTTCGCCGATGCGCTGCGAGAGGACGGGACGCGGCTGTCGGCATCCGTGCCGGTGATCACGACCGCCATCCCGATCATCGAACCGATCGACTGAGGGGTGCTGATCACCGCAGCGCTGTTCGGGCTGGCGCCCGCCCTGCTGCTGCTCGTTCTCGCGATCGTCGAGCGCGCCCGCTCGGTGCAGCGGGTGTCGTCGCCAGGGCCGAGGTTCGCTCCGGCGCCCGGCGCGACGGTGCTGTACGACGCGCTGCTGCTCGACGCCGACCGTCGAGCGATCGCGGCCGCGCTGATCGATCTGGCGGTGCGCCGCAAGGTGCGGCTGCTGGTCGACGCGGATGCCGCACCGCAGGGCGGCGGACGGAAGCGCGCTCCCGTCGCGATCGAGGTCGTCGACGGCGCGACGTTCGCGCCGGAGGAGCTCGGCGTCCTCGAGGCGCTGTTCGGGCCGGACCACACGTCCGGACGCGTGCGGCGGTTCAGCTCGGACGGCCGGGCGCTGCACCGGCGGGTGCGGGCGGTGCTCGATGAAGCCGAGTCGGGACTCGCCGCCGCTGGCCTGCTCGCCCGCGGGCGGCGCGGGTGGGCGACCTACCTGCTCCGCGTGGCGGCCACGCTCGTCGTCGGAGTATGCCTGCTCCTTCTCCTCGCCGCCTGGGCGGTGAGCGAGCCGGGGGCGGCGCTCTACGTCGTCCTGTTCGCCGGTCTTGTCATCGCGATCGCCACCATGGTCGTCGCTCCGGCGCCCTGGCGGCGGTTCCGCCCCGCCGCGCAGCCGATGCGCGAACACCTCGCCGGGATGCGCGAGTACATCGCACTCGCTGAGGCCGAGCCGCTGCGGTTCTCACAGTCGGCCGACGGGGCGGAACTGCGGCAGGATGTCTCGCCCGAGGCGGCGAGCGAGCGATTGCAGCGATTCCTCCTGAACGAGAGGCTGCTGCCCTATGCGGTGCTCTTCGGGCTGGAGCGCTCGTGGACGTCGGTGCTGAGAACCGAATCGCAGGAGCTGCGCCTCGCCGATGGCGTGGACGGCGCGCTCGAGGTCGCCGGAGGCGTCATCGAGGTGATCGAGCTGGTGGGAGGAGTCGTGCATCTCGTGAGCGCGGTCGGCGATCTGATGGACGCCACCGGCGGTGTCGTCGAGGTCGTCGGGGGCGTCTTCGAGGCCGTGTCGTCGTGATCTCGGGTCCGCGAACCGTGCCAGGAGAGGGCACTGAAGCCCACCGCGGTCGGTCGCGCTGTTCCGCCTGCCTGAACGTCCGTGGCACGCCGTAGGCTGTTCTGGTGACCACAGCCCTCTACCGCCGCTACCGCCCCGAGTCGTTCGGCGAGATGATCGGGCAGTCCCAGGTGACCGAACCGCTGATGACGGCCCTCCGTGGCGACCGTGTCGGCCACGCCTACCTCTTCTCCGGGCCGCGCGGCTGCGGCAAGACGACGTCTGCGCGCATCCTCGCCCGGTGCCTGAACTGCGCCGAGGGGCCCACAGACGTGCCGTGCGGCACCTGCCCGAGCTGCGTCGAGCTGTCGCGGGCCGGCGGCGGGTCCCTCGACGTGGTCGAGATCGACGCCGCCAGCCACAACGGCGTCGACGACGCGCGTGACCTGCGCGAGCGCGCGACGTTCGCTCCCAGCCGCGACCGCTACAAGATCTTCATCCTCGACGAGGCGCACATGGTGACGCCGCAGGGGTTCAACGCCCTCCTCAAGCTCGTCGAGGAGCCGCCGGAGCACGTGAAGTTCATCTTCGCGACGACCGAGCCCGAGAAGGTGCTCGGCACGATCCGCTCGCGCACGCACCATTACCCGTTCCGGCTGGTCCCGCCGGCCGCGATGCTCGAATACGTCGAGAAGCTGTGCACCGAAGAGGGTGTGATCGTCGAGAAGGGCGTGCTGCCGCTCGTCGTCCGCGCCGGAGGCGGGTCTCCTCGCGACACGCTGTCGCTGCTCGACCAGCTCATCGCCGGCTCCGACTCGCCTGCAGGCTCCGAGACGGTGACCGTCGCATACGAGCGCGCCGTCGCACTGCTCGGCTACACCCACGCGGCGCTGCTCGACGAGATCGTCGACGCACTGGCATCCGCGGATGCAGCAGCGGCGTTCCCCGCGATCGATCGTGTCGTGCAGACGGGCCAGGATCCGCGGCGCTTCGTCGACGACCTTCTCGAGCGGCTGCGCGATCTCATCGTGATCGCGGCCGTCGGAGCCGGGGCGTCCTCGGTCCTGCGCGGCATCGCCGAAGACGAGCTCGCCCGCATGCGGACGCAGGCGGATGCCTTCGGCGCGGCGCGCCTGTCGCGCACCGCCGACGTCGTCAGCGCCGCCCTCGACGACATGTCGGGTGCGACCTCTCCGCGACTGCACCTCGAGCTCATGGTGGCGCGCGTGCTCGCCGCGGCGAACGACGCTCCGGCCGCGGGAACGCCGGCGGGTGCGGCTGCTCCCGTGCGGGCGAGTGCTCCGGCATCCGCTCCGGCTGCTGCTCCTGCCGCTGCCGCTCCGGCTGTTGCTCCTCCTGCTCCTGCTGCTGCTGCTCCTGCGGCTGCTGCTCCTGCTCCTGCTGCTGCTGCTCCTGCGGCTGCTGCTCCTGCTTCGTCCTCGGCGCACGATGCCGCAGCGACCGCCTCCGCAGAATCGACGTCGTCGGAGTCCGCCGCGGCTCCGGCCGCAGCCGTGCCGGCCGTCGAGCCTCAGGCCGCAGAGCCGGTCGCCGCACCTGTGGGACCTGTGACGCTCGAGCACATCGCTGCGGCGTGGCCCGCCGTCCTCAAGCGGCTAGAGACCATCAGCCGCACCTCGTGGCTGCTGGCGACTGCCGTGCAGCCCCTCGCGTACGTCACGGACACCGAGGTGCTCACCCTCGGGTTCGCCAGCCAGCACGACGTGGCGAAGTTCAAGGGCACGACCCCGGGATCCGGCCCGTCCGACCACCTGCGCACCGCCATCGAGCAGGAGGTGGGCGTACGTGTGAAGTACCTTCCTGCCCCCATGCCGGCCGGGGGAGCGCCTCGTCAGCCCACGACGTCGTCGTCGAGCGGACCCGCCGACGACGCCCCCGTATCGGAGCCTGCGTCAGCGGGGTCCCCCCGATCGCAGAGCCGAGCCACGACCGCAGCGTCGGTGACCGAGTGGGCGGTCGCCCCGATCCCGGCATCGGCCGAGGCAGTGCCGGCTCCCGCGGCGGTGTCCGCACCGGCGCCGTCGACGGCGGCCCGGACAGCGGCTGATGCATCCGTGCCGGCAGGGGATGCCGTCGCGACTTCGCAGCCCGCGCCGCGTGACCGTGACGAGCCGCCGCCTCCCGTCGACGACGAGCCGCCGTATTACGACGACGAACCCCCGTACGATCCGGCCTACGAGCCCGCCCCGCAGGCGAGCGCGTCCTCCGGACGTCCCGCATCCGGAGCATCCGCTTCCGTGCGGCCTGCCGCTCCTGCGCAGTCCGCTGCCGTGCCCTCCACTCCGGCGCGCGCAGCATCCGCCGCACCGGTCGTCACCGAGCGCGCCCCCGCCGGGGGAGTCCAGCGCTACGGCGAGGCCGTGATCCGCCAGGTGCTCGGCGCGACGTTCGTGCGCGAAGAGCCCTACGAGCCCCCGACGAGGTTCTCCTGATGTATGACGGCATCGTGCAAGAGCTGATCGACGAGTTCGGCCGGCTTCCCGGTATCGGACCCAAGTCCGCGCAGCGCATCGCGTTCCACATCCTGCAGACGCCGACGTTCGATGTCGCGCGCCTGTCCGAGCTGCTCGTCGAGATCCGGGTGCGCGTGCGCTTCTGCGAGATCTGCGGCAACGTCGCGGAGCAGGAGCGCTGCGCCATCTGTCGCGACCCGCGACGCAATGCGGCCCTGATCTGCGTGGTCGAAGACGCGAAAGACGTCGCGGCCATCGAGCGCACGCGTGAGTTCCGCGGCCTCTACCACGTGCTCGGCGGGGCGATCAGCCCGATCGCGGGTATCGGGCCCGACGACCTGCGCATCGCCCAGCTCATGACGCGTCTCGCCGACGGGACGGTGCAGGAGGTCATCCTGGCGACCAACCCGAACCTCGAGGGCGAGGCCACCGCCAGCTACCTGAGTCGACTGCTCACGACGATGCAGATCACGGTGTCGCGTCTCGCCTCGGGTCTTCCCGTCGGAGGCGACCTCGAATACGCGGACGAGGTCACCCTCGGTCGCGCCTTCGAGGGCCGGCGCGTGCTGTGAACGCGCAGGGCGGCTTCTCGCGACGCGGTTGGCTGCTCTTCGGGGCGATGGCCCTGCTGTGGGGCGTGCCCTACCTGTTCATCAGCATCGCGGTCGAGTCCATCTCTCCGCCCGCGATCGTGGCCGGGCGCACTCTCATCGCTGCGCTCCTGCTCCTGCCGTTCGCGATCCGCGGGGGTGCGCTGCGCGCCGCCCTTCGACACTGGCCGTGGGTTCTCGCCTTCGGGATCATCGAGATGGCTGGCCCCTTCGTGCTGCTCGGTCACGCCGAGATGACGCTTCCCTCGGGGATGACAGGCCTGCTCGTCGCGACGGTGCCGCTGTTCGCCGCGCTCATCGCGCTCGGAGGAGGCGATCGGGCGGTGCTGCGTCCATCCCGCTCGATCGGACTGCTCGTCGGATTCCTCGGGGTGGCGATCGTCGTCGCCGGTCCCGGACTCTTCGGGGGCCAGGTGAGCCTGCTTGCGGCGGGCGAGGTGCTGCTGGTCGCGATCCTCTACGCCATCGCCCCCTTCATCGTGGCGCGCAAGCTGAACGACGTCCCCTCCCTGGGAACGATCGTGCTGTCGCTGCTGATGATCGGAGTGATCTACCTGCCGATCGGCATCCTCACCCAGCACGAAGTCCCCACACTGCCGTCGGTCGGAGCGCTTCTCGCTCTCGCCGTGATCTGCACGGCTGTCGCGTTCCTCGCCTTCTTCGCGCTGATCCGCGAGGTCGGCCCCGTGCGCGCCCCGCTGTTCACGTACGTCAACCCGGTCGTCGCGATCATCCTGGGCGCGATCGTGCTCGCCGAGCCGCTGACCCCTGGACTGCTGATCGGATTCCCGCTCATCATCGTCGGATGCTGGTTCGCCGCCACCGGCGGTCGCTTCCGCCCTCCGGCATCCTCTGCACCCGAGCTCGTCCCCGCGCCCCTGCCGCCCGCGCCTTGACGCCACCCCTCCGCCCCCTCTGTCCCTCCTCGTCCACCCTCCTCTGTTCCAGACCCCCCGTTCTGCGGGCACAACTTCGGATGCCGCGGGCGGCGCGCCGCCGCATCCTGCAGTCCTCCGGCGTGTCTGCCGCCGTCTCCGAAACTGTGCCCAGGGCGGACGCCGCCGCGCACGCCATCACCAGGACGCCGGCCGCCGCCGACAGGAGGGGCGTCACATGCGACGCAGGGCATATGCGCCGATCGTAGAATGAGCGTGGGCGGATCCGCCCGACATCCCAGGGAGTGATCGTGGCCCTCATCGTGCAGAAGTACGGCGGCTCGTCCGTCGCCGACGCAGAGAGCATCAAGCGCGTCGCCAAGCGCATCGTCGACACGCGTCGTGCAGGTCACGATGTCGTGGTCGCCGTGAGCGCGATGGGCGACACCACCGACGAGCTGCTCGACCTCGCGAACGAGGTCGCGCCGATCCCGGCTCCGCGCGAGCTCGACATGCTGCTGTCCAGCGGCGAGCGGATCTCGATGGCGCTCCTGGCCATGGCGATCCACTCGATGGGCTTCGAGGCACGCTCGTTCACCGGCAGCCAGGCCGGCATGATCACCGACTCCCAGCACGGCGCCGCTCGCATCGTCGATGTCACTCCCGTGCGACTGCGCGAGGCGCTCGACGAGGGCGCGATCGTCATCGTCGCCGGATTCCAGGGGTTCAACCGCGATACCCGCGACATCACGACGCTCGGCCGCGGCGGCTCGGACACGACCGCCGTCGCCCTGGCGGCAGCACTGGATGCCGATGTCTGCGAGATCTACAGCGACGTCGACGGGATCTTCACCGCGGACCCGCGCGTCATCCCCAAGGCGCAGAAGCTCGACCACATCGGCAGCGAGGAGATGCTCGAGCTCGCCGCCAACGGAGCCAAGGTGCTCTACATCCGCGCCGTCGAGTATGCACGCCGACACGGCGTCCTGATCCACGCCCGGTCGACCTTCTCGTCGTCCGAGGGCACATACGTTCTGGGCGAGGGCATGAAGAACCCTCGCGAAGCCGAGGGAGCAGCAGCCATGGAAGAACCCATCGTCGCCGGTGTCGCCACCGATTTCGGCCAGGCCAAGATCACGGTCGCGGGCGTCCCCGACGTCCCCGGCAAGGCGGCCGAGATCTTCAAGATCGTCGCCAAGTCCGGCGCGAACGTCGACATGATCGTCCAGAACGTGTCGGCGACGGGACGCACCGACATCTCGTTCACGGTTCCCAAGGCGGATTCGGCAGCAGCGCTCAAGGCGCTCGCCGGTGAGCAGACCGAGGTCGGCTTCCAGAACCTCGTGCACGACGACCAGATCGGCAAGCTCTCGGTCGTGGGTGCCGGAATGCGCACGCACTCAGGAGTCTCGGCGGTGCTGTTCGAGGCGCTGTCCGCCGGCGGCATCAACATCGAGATGATCTCGACGTCCGAGATCCGCATCTCGGTCGTGCTGCGCGACACCGACCTGGCCGAGGCCGCACGCACCGTGCACACCGCGTACGGCCTCGACGGGGACGCCGAGGCGACCGTCCACGCCGGCACCGGTCGCTGACCCACCGCGGGCGAGTCTTGACCCTCGCACGGCACGGTAGACTCACCGAAACCCTGACATCGGCGCCAGGCGCGGCATCCGCATCCCGACGTCGCGCCTGAAGCCTCGACTGCTGCACTGCACGACGCCAAGGAACATCATGACCCGCATCTCCGACTCAGGACTCTCCGTCGCCATCGTGGGCGCCACCGGCCAGGTGGGCACCGTGATGCGCGAGATTCTCGCCGAGCGGTCCTTCCCGATCCGGGACCTGCGACTGTTCTCATCGTCGCGCTCCGCCGGGACCGCGATCGAGTTCGCCGGTGCGACGGTCATCGTCGAGGACGTCGAGACCGCTGACGCGTCGGGAATCGACATCGCACTCTTCTCCGCCGGCGCGACCGCGAGCCGTGCGTACGCGCCGCGCTTCGCCGAGGCGGGAGCCGTCGTCGTCGACAACTCCAGCGCCTGGCGCAACGACCCCGAGGTTCCGCTGGTCGTCAGCGAGGTCAACCCGCACGCGATCGACGACCGCCCGCGGGGGATCATCGCCAACCCGAACTGCACGACGATGGCCGCGATGCCGGTGCTGAAGGCACTGGATGCCGAGGCAGGCCTCGAGCGCCTGATCGTCTCGACCTACCAGGCCGTCTCGGGCTCCGGCCTCGCCGGCGCTCAGGAGCTCCTCGGCCAGGTCGAGGGCGTGCTGGCGCAGGGCGACACCCTCCGCCTGGTGCACGACGGGTCGTCGATCGACTTCCCCGAGCCCGAGAAGTACGTCGCACCGATCGCCTTCGACGTCATCCCGTTCGCCGGGAACCTCGTCGACGACGGACAGAACGAGACCGACGAGGAGAAGAAGCTCCGCAACGAGAGCCGCAAGATCCTCGAGCTCCCCGATCTGCGTGTCGCAGGCACGTGCGTGCGCGTGCCCGTCTTCACCGGCCACTCCCTCTCGATCAACGTCGAGTTCGCCAACGACATCACCCCTCAGCGTGCGGCCGAGGTGCTGGCAGCCGCACCGGGCGTCGTCCTCGACGAGGTGCCTACCCCGCTCCAGGCCGCCGGCAAGGACCCGAGTTTCGTCGGCCGCATCCGTGCCGACCAGTCCGCTCCTGAGAACAAGGGGCTCGTGCTGTTCATCAGCAACGACAACCTTCGCAAGGGCGCGGCGCTCAACGCCGTGCAGATCGCGGAGATTCTCGCCGAGCGTCTGGCCGTCATAGCCTGAGAGCATCCCCGCGATACCGAACCGGTCTGGCTGAGGAGGCCCGTCTGGTCAGTGGCGCCGCGACCTCGAACTAGACTGTCCTGGTGACCGAAACCGTCGATGTCGTCTTGATCGGTGGTGGCATCATGAGCGCCACCCTGGGTACCCTGCTGCACGAGCTGCAGCCGGATTGGAAGATCGTCGCGTTCGAGCGACTCTCCGATGTGGCGCAGGAGTCGTCCAACCCCTGGAACAACGCGGGCACCGGTCACGCGGCGCTCTGCGAGCTGAACTACATGCCGCAGCAGAAGGGCGCTCCGCTCGACCCCGCCAAGGCCGTCTCGATCAACGAGCAGTTCCAGCAGAGCCGTCAGTTCTGGTCGTCACTCGTCGACCGCGGTGTGCTCGATGCGCCGTCGACCTTCATCAACGCGACCCCGCACATGACTTTCGTGCGGGGTGAGAAGGATGTCGCGTACCTCAAGGACCGCTACGAGGTGCTCAAGAAGCAGCCGCTGTTCGCAGGGATCGAGTACAGCGAGGACTCGCGCGTCATCAACAAGTGGGCGCCGCTCCTCATGCAGCAGCGCCGCAAGGGCGAGCCGTTCGCCGCGACCCGCGTGCCCGCGGGCACTGACGTCGACTTCGGTGCGCTCACGCACCAGCTGTTCGATCACCTCACCTCGAGTGGTGTCGCGCTGCGCACGAACCACGAGGTGAAGAGCCTGAAGAAGCAGAAGGACGGCACCTGGCTCATCAACTACCGCACGACCATCGGACGCACGCCGAACCAGATCAAGGCGCGGTTCGTGTTCGTCGGTGCAGGCGGATGGGCGCTCAAGCTGCTGCAGCGTTCCGGCATCCCGGAGATCAAGGGCTACGGCGTCTTCCCGATCGGCGGTCAGTTCCTCAAGACCACGAACCCGAAGGTGGTCGCGCAGCACAAGGCGAAGGTCTACTCGCAGGCATCCGTCGGCGCCCCTCCCATGTCGGTGCCGCACCTCGACACCCGCGTGGTCGACGGAGAGGCCTCGCTGATGTTCGGCCCCTTCGCGACCTTCAGCCCGAAGTTCCTCAAGAACGGATCGATGCTCGACATCGTGTCTCAGGTGCGCACGCACAACCTGTGGCCGATGCTGCGGGTGGCGTTCGCGAACCCCGACCTCATCACCTACCTCGTGGGCGAGCTGCTGAAGAACCACAAGAAGAAGGTCGACAGCCTGCGCACGTTCATGCCGACGGCGAAGGACGAGGACTGGACTCTGATCGATGCGGGCCAGCGCGCCCAGGTCATGAAGAAGGACCCGAAGAAGGGTGGCATCCTGCAGTTCGGGACCGAGGTCGTCTCGGCGGCCGACGGCTCGATCGCAGGGCTCCTCGGCGCCTCGCCGGGAGCATCCACCGCGGTGCCGATCATGCTCGACCTGCTGAAGAAGTGCTTCCCCGAGGAGTACCCGGGCTGGGAGTCCGAGCTGCGAGAGCTCATCCCGACCTTCGGTGAGCAGCTCAACAAGAACCCCGAACTGGCGGCGACGTCGACGGCGTCGACTGCGGCCACCCTCGGCATCAACGAGTAGCGGCCGGTGGCCAAGCTCTACTTCCGCTACGGGGCGATGAACTCCGGCAAGTCGACCTCGCTGCTCCAGGCCGCCTACAACTACGAGGAGCGCGGGCAGCACGTGCTGCTCGCGAAGCCGGCGATCGACACCAAGGGTGCGTCGGAGATCGCGAGTCGGCTCGGCGTGACCCGCGAAGTCGACTTCCTGATCGCTCCTGATGCGGACGCACGAGCGCTGTTCGCCGAGCACCGTGACCGGGTGCGTCGTGCCGCCGAGGAGGAGCTGATCCCCAGCGGACCGGTCGATGTGGCCTGCCTGCTGATCGACGAGGCGCAGTTCCTCACCGCCGCGCAGGTCGATGATCTGTTCCGGATCGCGATCGAAGACGGCATCCCGGTGATGGCCTACGGCATCCGCAATGACTTCCTCACGCATGCCTTCCCCGGTTCGGCGCGTCTGCTCGCGATCGCGCACTCGCTCGAGGAACTCAAGACGATCTGCCGCTGCGGGCGGAAGGCCGTCTTCAACGGTCGGGTCATCGGCGGACGCTTCGTGTTCGACGGCGACCAGGTCGCGATCGATGAGGGCGCGGACGGATCCGCCGCGCCGGAGCTCACCACCTACGAATCGCTGTGCGGCGCGTGCTACCTCGAGGAGTCCGGCGGGCGCCTGGGCTGACCCAGCCCCCCGTCCTGCCCCCAGCGTTCCGGCGTCGTCAGGACGCCGGCCCGTGCACAACTCAGCATCGATCGGCCCGAGGCGGCGATCCTGCTGCTTCCACGGCATGGTGTGGTCGGACTGTGCTGAGAAGTGAACCGCTACCGCTGGTCTTCGACGCTTCGATTGCGTGGTCTGACCACACGCGCTACTGTGGTCAGACCACAGGAAGGCGCCGGGTGGCGCCGCCTATCGCCGACGACGAGGAGAGCGGATGCCCGAGCAGCCCGCGCGCGCCTGGCGTGCCGTCCTCGAGCACATCGAGCGCGACCTGCTCGAGGGGCGAATCGGCCCCGGCGATCGGCTCGCCTCCGAACGTGACCTCGCCGCCGACCTCGGGGTCGGCCGGTCCAGCGTCCGCGAGGCGTTCCGCGTGCTCGAGGTGCTCGGACTGATCCGCACGTCGACCGGCTCCGGGCCGCAGGCGGGCGCCATCGTGATCGCCACTCCGACCGGCGGGATGTCGACGCTCCTGCGGCTCCAGGTCGCCGCGCAGGGCTTCCCGCTCGCCGATGTGGTGCAGACGCGTCTGCTGCTCGAAGACGCGGTCGTGACCGCCCTCGCGGGCCAGAGCGTGCCGGACCTCGCCGCCGCGCACCGGGTCCTCGACGCGATGGATGCCGCGGGCCTGACCTCCGCCGAGTTCCTCGCGCTCGACGCGCAGCTGCACCTGGCTCTCGCGGAGTCCAGCGGCAACACGGTGGTCGCCGCGATCATGGCGGGCCTTCGCACCTCGATCGAGTCCTACGTGCAGGAGGGCGCCTCTGCGATCAGCGACTGGGATGCCATGGCCGAGGTCCTGCGTTCCGAGCACCGCGCCATCATCGACGCCATCACTGCGGGCGAGGCGTCGACCGCCCGCTCCCTCGTGCGCGCGCACATCACCGGCTACTACACCGCGGCGGGACTGACCCGCAGCACCCGACCGATCGACTGAGAGGACACGACATGGTCCAGCGCCAGGTTCCCAACCCGAAAGAGCTGCTCGAGCTGATGAAGTTCAAGAAGCCCGAGCTCGACGGCAGGAAGCGCCGCCTCGACGGCGCCCTGACGATCGACGATCTGCGCACCATCGCGAAGCGTCGCACGCCGAAGGCGGCGTTCGACTACACCGACGGCGCGGCCGAGGGCGAGCTGTCGCTGACCCGCGCACGCCAGGCGTTCCAGGACGTGGAGTTCCACCCCGGCATCCTGCGCCCCGCGCCGACCGTCGACACCTCCGTCGAGATCCTCGGCGGCCCGTCGGCGCTCCCGTTCGGCATCGCGCCCACCGGTTTCACCCGTCTCATGCAGACCGAGGGTGAGGTCGCCGGAGCCGGCGCTGCGGCTGCGGCCGGCATCCCGTTCACCCTGTCGACCCTGGGGACGACGTCGATCGAGGGCGTGAAGGCGGCCAACCCGCACGGGCGCAACTGGTTCCAGCTCTACGTCATGCGCGACCGCGAGATCTCGTACGAGCTCACCCGTCGTGCGGCAGCGGCCGGGTTCGACACCCTGCAGTTCACGGTGGACACCCCCGTCGCCGGCGCTCGACTGCGCGACAAGCGCAACGGGTTCAGCATCCCGCCGCAGCTGACCCTCGGCACGATCGTCAACGCGATCCCGCGCCCGTGGTGGTGGTACGACTTCCTCACGACGCCGAAGCTGGAGTTCGCGTCGTTGAGCACCACCGGCGGCACCGTCGGCGAGCTGCTCGACGCGGCGATGGATCCGACGATCAGCTACGACGACCTCGCCGTCATCCGCGACATCTGGCCGGGCAAGATCGTGATCAAGGGCGTGCAGAACGTCGAGGACTCGGTGCGTCTGCGTGACGCCGGCGTCGACGGCATCGTCCTGTCCAACCACGGTGGGCGCCAGCTGGACCGTGCGCCGATCCCGTTCCACCTGCTCCCCGAGGTCCGTGCGGCCGTGGGGGAGGACTTCACCGTCATGATCGACACCGGCATCATGAACGGCGCCGACATCGTGGCCGCGGTGGCGCTGGGGGCCGACTTCACCCTGATCGGCCGGGCCTACCTGTACGGGCTCATGGCGGGCGGGCGCGCCGGCGTCGACCGCACCATCCAGATCCTGCGCACCGAGATCGAACGGACGATGCGCCTGCTCGGAGTGGCGTCGCTCGCCGAACTGGAGCCGGCGCATGTCACGCAGCTCACGCGGCTCGTTCCGGTGGCGCGCGCGGCTTCCGACGTGGCTGTTCGCTGAGCACGGCTCACCGAGCACGGCTCGCTGAGCGCTGAGCGCTGAGCACTGACGCCCGCCGGTCGAGTGTGACCGGCGGGCGTCAGAGCGTCTCGAGCAGCTCGTCGAGCTTGTCGGCCGTGTCCTCCCAGCCATCCACGGCCACGGAGGGCACGCCGATCGCCAGCACGGGGTAGTCGTTGCCGCCCTCGTCGAGTCGGTCGCCGTAGAAGAGCATGGAGGCGAGGGGGATGCGGGTGTGCTCGGCGAGCTTGCGCATACCGTAGGCCTTGTCGATGCCGGCGAGGGTGATGTCGATCGACGTCGAGCCGCCCGAGCGCACCTCGAGGTCGGGCAGGCGCGCGGCCACCGCATCCCGCAGAGCCTCTCGCTTGGAGCCGCTCGGATCCCAGTCGTGCTTCGCGTCGCGCGGCGCCTTCTGTCCGAGCGCGGAGAAGGTGATCTGCGAGCCGCGGTCCTCGAGGATGTCGCCCCAGGGCTCCGCTTCCCACAGCCCCAGGCGCTCGGCCTCTTCGCGGAGGGCGGTCAGGGCGTCCGCCTTCTGCTGCGCCGAGAGATCGTGCGCGTACAGTGCGGCGAAGTCGGTTCCGTCGTGGCGCAGATAGCGGGTGCCGCACGTCGGGAGCAGGTGCAGCCGCGCAGCTGCGGCGTCATCCATCTCGCCGAGCCGTGCGATGACCTGTGCGCGGAACTGCGTCTCGTTGCCGCCCGAGATGATCGCCACATCGACCTTGGCGAGCAGCGCATGCAGCTGCGCGGCGATCCGAGGATCGATCGGCCCCTTGGACGGGGCGAGGGTGTCGTCGAGATCGAAGGCCACGAGTGCAGGCGAGGTCATGATGCCTCCAGGGTACGGGGCGGAAGCTGGGAGGGATGCGGGGCGAACAGCAGAGTGCCGGTGATCGCGACGAAGACGCCGATCAGTGCCCCTCCCGAGTTCGCGATGACGTCGGTGAGAGTGGCGGCGCGATGCGGAAGCGCCAGGCGCTGGGCGACCTCGATGGCGAGAGACAGGGCGGGGCCGAGCACGATCGCCAGCGGCCACAGCGGGCGTGGCACCAGGATGAACGCGAGGATGCCGATCGGCACGAACACGAGCACGTTGGCGATGATCTCGAGTCGCGTGAAGTCGAGGGACTCCCACCCGAAGCGATGCGCGCCGGACAGCACGAGATCGAGCAGGTTCGGCATCGACTGCTCGACGCGCGCCGGGGTCAGCGTCAGCAGCGCGAGGGCGGCGACGAAGGGGATCGCGATCCCCAGGGCGATGCCGCGGGTGAGACGACGAGGCGGAGGGAACAAGCGGCTCACGCTGTGCCTTTCGCCTCGGTCGTGTACAGAGAAGGCCGCCCGTGAGGGCGGCCTTCCGGTGTTACTGGTCGGGGTGACAGGATTTGAACCTGCGACCTCTTCGTCCCGAACGAAGCGCGCTACCAAGCTGCGCCACACCCCGTTTTGCAACCCTCCGAGTCTACAGCGAAATGGCCGCAGCACCGAATCGAGGGCTCAGTCGCGCGCCGTGAGCGTCAGCAGTGTCGCCTCGGGGCGGCACGCGAAGCGGACCGGCGCATAGATCGAGTGCCCGCAGCCCGCGCTGACGTTGAGCGGAACCGTCCGCTCGTCCTGCGTCCATGTGCTCAGACCCTTGGCCTGCTTGAGCGGGATGTCGCAGTTCGCGACGAGCGCGCCGAATCCGGGCAGGCAGACCTGCCCGCCGTGCGTGTGCCCGCCGAAGATGGCATCCGCGCCGAGCTCGACGAAGCGGTTCATCACGCGCTGGTAGGGGGCGTGCGTGACGCCGAGCACCGACGTTCCGGCATCCTGCGGCCCGAGCGACTGGATCGCGCCGGGAAGGTCCTCGAGCCGATCCCAGTGTCGGTGCGCATCGCTGACACCAAAGAAGTCGACCGGGTTCCCCGCCACGCTCAGACGTGCGGCGCGGTTGTTCAGATCGGTCCAGCCGAGCTCGTCGGTGAAGAACGAATCCATCGCATCGGTGTCGAGGAAGGTCGGCTCGCGATGCCGCTGCGAGGGTCCGGCGAAGTAGCGGATCGGGTTCCGCGGAGCGGGTCCGTTCACGTCGTTCGAGCCGTGCACGAAGACGCCGGGGATGCCGACGAACGGCTCGAACGCTCGGCGGATGCCTTCGAGGCCCTCCCGGTGGCCGAGGTTGTCACCCGTGTTGATGACGAGGTCGGGCTTCAGCTGCGCGAGCGAGGCGAGCCAGTCCTGCTTGCGGTGCTGCCACGGCGCCATGTGCGCATCGGAGACGTGCAGGACGCGAAGGGGAGCGGAGCCGGGCGCCAGAGCGGATGCCGTCGCCTCGCGCACGGTGAACAGGTAGCGCTCGATCCCGATGCCCCAGATGGCGGCCGCAGCACCAGCGGCCCCCACCGCGCCGAGCGCGATGAGGGCCGGGTGCGCCGTCGGGCGTGAGGTCACTTGCAGGCGACCTTGATGGTCGTGCTCTTGTTCGCCGCGCTGTTCGCTGCAGGGGTGGTCGAGGCCACCTTCGCGCCGTTGCCGTTACAGGACCCGTCGAAGTCGATCGAGGTGAACCCCGCGCCGAAGAGGGCGTTCTGCGCCTCGGCCTGAGACTGCCCCGTGATATCCGGAACCGTCGCCCCCTGACCGTTGCTGGGCGACAGGGTGATCGTCGCACCGCTCGGTGCCTTGCCGGCCGGATCCTGCGCCACGACGATGTTGGTCGCCTTGTCGCTGTCGACCGGTGCGCCGACGGTGACCTGGAATCCGGCGCCCTTGAGCGTCGCCGTCGCCTGCTCGACGGTCTGCCCGACCACGTCGGGGACGTCGGTCAGCACCTGACGGATCAGCTTGTTGTCGGGCTCAGGGAAGCGGTCGCCGCCGTAGATGTTGTTCGCTGCGCGCTGCATGTCCTTGGCGACCCAGTAGCGCATCTCGTTCAGGGCGGTGCCGTTCCAGTACTGGTTGAGGATGCTCGCCTGGCCCTCCGAACGGCCCACCCAGACCGCCGTCGTCACCTTCGTGCTCGACTCGATCATCATCGTTCCCCACTTCTCGTGGGTACCGGTCTTGCCGATCACTGGCACGCCGTCATAGTTGTTCGCCTTGGCGCCGGTGCCGCCGTTCATCACGCCCTGTAGCGCGAACGCGGCCGTTGCAGCGACGGCGGGATCGATGACCTGAGTGCACTTCGACTCGGGCACGGGGAGCTCGTTCCCGTCTCCGTCGACAACCCGGTCGATGGACTTCGGCGTGCAGTAGATGCCCTTGTTCGCGACCGTGGCGTACGCGCCGGCCATCGCGAGGGGCGAGATGTACTTGGAACCAAGGATGTCGTAGGGCACGGCAGGGTCGTCGGTCGTCTTCTTTCCGGAGGCGAGGGTGACGCCCATACGGTCCGCGACCTTGTTGATGTCGCACAGGTCGAGTTTCTCGGCCATAGCGAGGTACCCGCTGTTGAGGGAGTCCGCGGTGAACCGCATCACCGACCCCGTGTAGCCGCCGGCGCGATTGAAGTTGTCGATCTTGGTCGTGTTGATGATCGGGTCGTCACCGCACTTGAAATTCCTGAACACGCGGTTGCTCGCATTCAGCGTTTCGCGGACCGAGTGCCCCTTCTCGAGCCAGTCGATCAGGGTGAAGAGTTTGTAGGTCGATCCCACCGAGAAGCCGTTCGATCCACCGTGCGCCTTGTCGGTCGCGAAGACCAGCGCAGAGTAAGCCTGATCGCCGGTCACCGTCTCGCTGAACGTGGTGTTCTGCGTGATCGCGAGAACACGTCCGGTGCCGGTCTCGAGCGAAACACCCGCGGCACCGAAGTACTGGTTGTCGTATCCAGCAGGAACCAGATTCGCCATGCTCTCGGCGGCCGCGGTCTGGATGTCGATGTTCATCGTCGTGTAGATCTTCAGGCCGCCCTGACGCAGCAGATCCTTGCGGGCCGTCTCATCCGCACCGAAGGCGGGATCGGTCAGCACGACCGACTTCACGTACTCGCAGAAGTAGGCGCTGCGCGCCACGTTGCCGGCCGAGACGCAGCCCTGGGTGGGCTGGGTGATCGCAGGGGTGATGGGGGAGGCATCCGCTTCGTCGTACTGGGCCTGGGTGATCTTGCCGAGCGTGAGCATGCGCTGCAGCACGTAGTGCCGGCGCTCGAGGGTCATCGCATAGCCGTCGTCGGCGGTGTTGTGGGCGACGCCGTCCTTGTCCGTCCACGTCCCCGCGGGCTTGTCGATGCGGTACAGGTTCGGGTTCTGCACCATGCCGGCGATCGTGGCCGCCTGAGCGGCCGTGAGCTTCGCGGCCGTGGTGGAGAAGTAGTAGTTCGCGGCCGACTCGATGCCGTACACCGTGCCGCCGAAGTTGGCGATGTTGAGGTACCCGAGGAGGATGTCGTTCTTCGAGTACTCCTTCTCGATCTGCAGCGCGTACCGCATCTCCTGCAGCTTGCGCTCGATGCCCTCGGCACCCTTCGCGTTCGTGGCGTCCAGCCAGCACTGCTGCAGGTCGTCGGCGTAGGTGCCGGATGCGGGATCCGCCTCCTGCTCGCACTCCTGGATCAGCACGTTCTTGACGTACTGCTGCGTGATCGTCGACGCGCCTCGATCGTCGGTGCCGCGCAGGTTGTCGACCAGAGCCTTCGCCGTCGCGCCGACGTTGATGCCGCCGTGGCTGAAGTAGTCCTTGTCCTCACTCGAGAGGATCGCGTCGTAGACGACCGGGTTGATCTGGTCGTAGGTGACGGGGATGCGATTCTGCTCGTAGAAAGATGCCAGCTCGACCGGCTTCTTGTCTGCGTTCATCGCATAGATCGTCGACTGCTCCATCGGCCGGTTCACCTGGAGGTTGGCGGGGAGCTTGTCGAAGATCGTGAGAGCTTGCGACCCGGCGATGCCGGTCATGGCGAGGACCGGGGTGACGCTGGCCGCGACGAGGAGGCCAGCGACGGCGCTCAGCCCGACGAGTCCGAGGACTCCGCCGAGCGCACCTTTCACCGTGCGATTCTTTTGAGGCATACGCTTGATCGTAGGGGAGTTCCCTGAATACCGCCTTTGACGCATCCGCGCGCGCTGATGCGGCCAGACAGGAGTGCCATGACCACGTGGGAGTACCTGACCACGCCTCTGCTGATCCACAACACCGCCGCGATCCTCAACAACTGGGGCAAGCAGGGCTGGGAGCTCGTGCAGGTCGTCCAGGGGCCGGAAGGCGGGCTCGTCGCCTACTTCAAGCGCCCGGTGACCGCGGATGCCACGGGCAACGCCGCCGGCCTCGCCGCCGCTGCCGAGGCGTCGCGCCAGTTCGAGGGAGGCGCAGCATGAGCATCTCCGCGCGTCTGACCGAGCTCGGCATCGAGCTCCCCACCGTCGCCGCCCCCGTGGCGGCGTACGTTCCCGCCGTCGTCCATGACGGTCTCGTCTACACGTCGGGTCAGCTGCCGTTCACGGACGGCGCTCTTCCTGCGACGGGGAAGGTCGGCGCCGAGGTGTCGGCCGAGGACGCCAACGCCTATGCCCGCACCTGTGCGCTGAACGCGCTCGCCGCCGCGGCGGATGCCGCCGGCGGCGTGGACCGGATCGCGGGAGTCCTGCGAGTGGGCGGCTTCGTGGCATCCACTCCGGAATTCACCGGTCAGCCGGGCGTCATCAACGGCGCGAGCCTGGTGCTGGGCGAGATCTTCGGTGACGCAGGACGCCACGTCCGCGCGGCCGTCGGCGTGCCGGTGCTTCCGCTCGACAGCCCGGTCGAGGTCGAAGTCTCCTTCATCCTCGCCTGACGCATCCATGCAGAACGCCCCCTCCCGGATCGGGAGGGGGCGTTCTGCGTACGGTTCTGTTCGACCTGCGCCTACTTGACCTGCGCCGAGATGATGCTCATGACTGCAGTGTCGGCGAGAGTCGTGGTGTCGCCGACCTCACGGCCCTCCGCCACATCGCGCAGCAGTCGACGCATGATCTTGCCCGAGCGGGTCTTCGGGAGCTCGCCGACGATGTAGACGTCGCGGGGACGGGCGATCGCGCCGATCTGCTCGCCGACCCAGAGTCGCAGCTGCTGCGCGAGTCCGGCCGGATCATGCGCGGAGAGGTAGCTCTCCTTGATGATGACGAAGGCGACGACCGCCTGGCCTGTGGTCTCGTCGGCGGCCCCGACGACTGCGGCCTCGGCCGTCGCCTCGTGTGCGACGAGGGACGACTCGATCTCGGCGGTGGAGAGGCGATGGCCCGACACGTTCATCACGTCGTCGACGCGGCCCAGGAGCCACAGGTCGCCGTCGTCGTCGAGGCGCGCGCCGTCGCCGGCGAAGTAGTACCCCTGCTTCTCGAACTTCTCCCAGTAGGTCTCCTTGTAGCGCTCGGGGTCTCCCCAGATGCCACGGAGCATGCTCGGCCAGGGCTCGGTGATCACGAGCAGGCCGCCGTTGCCCTTGCCGACCTCTTCGCCGGATTCGTCGACCACGTCGATCGAGATGCCCGGCAGGGGGACCTGCGCCGAACCGGGCTTGGTCGCCGTCACGCCGGGCAGCGCCGACACCATGATCGCTCCCGTCTCCGTCTGCCACCAGGTGTCGACGATCGGCGTGGTACCGGCGCCGATCACATCGCGGTACCAGATCCAGGCCTCGGGGTTGATCGGCTCGCCGACCGAGCCGAGCAGGCGCAGCGACGAGAGGTCGAACTTCGCGGGAACGCTGCGACCGATCTTCATGAAGGAGCGGATCGCGGTCGGTGCGGTGTAGAAGATCGAGACCTTGTACTTCTCGATGATCTCCCACCAGCGGCCGGGATGCGGGGAGTCGGGGGTGCCCTCGTAGATCACCTGGGTCGCGCCGTTCGCCAGCGGACCGTAGGTCACGTAGCTGTGCCCCGTGATCCAGCCGATGTCGGCCGTGCACCAGTACACGTCGGTCTCGGGGTGCAGGTCGAACACGTACTTGTGTGAGTAGGCCGCCTGGGTGAGGTACCCGCCGGAGGTGTGCAGGATGCCCTTCGGCTTCCCCGTCGTCCCCGAGGTGTAGAGGATGAACAGCGGGTTCTCGGCCGGGAACGCCTCGGCGGTGTGCTCGGCGGATGCCGCGGGTACGACGTCATGCCACCACAGGTCGCGACCGTCCTGCCACTCGACCTCGTTCTCGCCGCGCTTGACGACGAGAACGTGCTCGACGGTCTGCTGCTCGCCCTCACCGCGGTCGGCGAGGGCCTGGTCGACGGCCGGCTTCAGCGCGGAGACCCGACCCTTGCGGTAGCCGCCGTCGGCGGTGATGACGAGCTTGGCGCCCGCGTCGTCGATGCGGGACCGCAGGCTGTCGGCGCTGAACCCGCCGAACACGACGGAGTGGATGGCGCCGACCCTGGCGACCGCGAGCATCGCGGCGACGGCCTCGGGAATCATCGGCAGGTAGATGGCGACGCGGTCGCCGTGTCCGACGCCCAAGCCCTCGAGCACGTTGGCGACGCGCTTGACCTCCTCGGTCAGCTCGGCGTACGTCAGGGTGCGCGAGTCTCCCGGCTCGCCCTCCCAGTGCAGGGCGACGCGATCGCCGTTGCCGGCTTCGACATGGCGGTCGAGGCAGTTGTACGCGACGTTCAGCTCGCCGTCGTCGAACCACTTGGCGAACGGCGGCGTCGACCAGTCGAGCACCTGCGTGAACGGCTTGTGCCATTCGAGGAGCTCGCGGGACTGCTCGGCCCAGAACGCCTCACGGTCGGCCGCGGCGCGCTCATACAGGGCCGGCGACGACACCGACTGCGCGACGAATGCCTCGGAGGGCGGGAACTGGCGGGTCTCATCGAGAAGATGATCGATCTGGCTGCTCATCGGCAGGCGCTCCTTTGCGGCATAGCAGGTCGTGCAGGCATGACCGCGCGGGGGCGCGATCAGGTCAGGGCGAATCTAGTCTCGGCCGCCGACAGCGCATACTGCCGAAAGTCGGTAGTGCGACGGGTTTTGTCAGGACGGTCGCCTTGCGTACACTCGACGACAGCCGAATTCTCATTCTGGCCTTGGCGCGCCCGATGCCCCCATCGTGCGTCGCGCCGTGGGCGGCATCTCATTCCCCCCGTGAGATGCCGCCCATTTCTTTGGGAGCGCTCTCTGCTAGCTCTCCCGGTGAAGCGGGTCGACGCGTTCCCCTCTGCACTGATCCCGTGTGTTCGGGGTTGCTCACAACCGCTGCAGTGCCGCGGTCTCTCGGCCTCGGTGCGTCGGCTTGCGCGCCTAGCTTCGGGGGATGTCCGATTCCTTCATCATCCGACCTCGCGGCACATCGCCCTGGGTAGAGGGCGTCGAGAGGCACGCGCAGCAGCCCCTGGAACTCGACCCGGTGTTCGGTCCGCTCGCCGAGCACTGCGCCGACGACGCCGTGACGGATCTCTTCGTCAACGGAGCGGCAGGACTCTTCGTCGACAGAGGGCACGGCACCGAGCGGGTGCCGTCGTGGAGTGCGTCCGAACGCGAGGTCCGGGACCTCGCAGTCGCCCTCGTCGGCCTCGGCGGTCGACATCTCGACGACCAGGCTCCGTGCGTCGATGTCAGGCTGGACTCCGGCATCCGGGTGCATGCCGTGCTCGCGCCCGTGTCGACGTCGGGAACGGCCCTCTCCATCCGGATTCCCCGCGTGCGCGCTGCCGATCTCGCCGCACTCGCCGGGCTCGGGGCCTTCGACCCGTCGCAGCACGAATGGCTGCTCGAGCTGGTGGCCGCGAGAGCGAACATCCTCATCACGGGCGGCACGGGCACGGGCAAGACGACGCTGCTGTCCGCACTGCTGACCGAGGTGCCGGCCGACGAGCGCATCATCACCATCGAGGACGTCGCCGAGCTGCGCCCGCGTCATCCGCACCACGTCGCCCTCGAAGCCAGACAGGCGAACCTCGAGGGAGCAGGAGGCATCACGCTGTCCCGCCTGGTGCGCGAATCGCTGCGGATGCGTCCGGACCGTCTCGTGGTGGGGGAGTGCCGGGGAGAAGAGGTCCGAGAGCTGCTGACCGCGCTGAACACCGGTCACGACGGAGGGGCTGGGACTCTGCATGCCAGCGGGCTCGGCGACGTGCCGGCGCGGCTCGAAGCGCTGGGCGCGCTGGCCGGGATGGATGCCACAGCTCTCGCGCGCCAAGTGGTGAGCGCGTTCAGCGTCGTCCTGCACCTGGAGCGCGCTGCGGGTGGGCGACGGCGAATCGCCAAGGCAGGCGCATTCACCCTCACCGGAGATCGTCTCGAGATAGAAGAGGTGCATCCGTGGTGAGGCGGTGGCGACGCTCGGCTCGAATGGCTGGCTCGGATGCCGCGGCCTCTGTGCAGACGCTCGCCGTGCTGCTCCAGGCCGGGGCTGCGCCGACGGTCGCCTGGCGTCATCTCGCGTCAATCGGCGACCGGCACGCCGAGAGCATCGTGCGGCGGCTCGACGATGGCGCACCGCTGGTTGCCGCCATCGAGGCGGAGGGCGGTCCGTGGCGCGACCTCGCCGCGGCGTGGGAGGTCGCGATGATCGTCGGCGCACCACTCGCAGACGTTCTGCGGACGATCGCCGAGACTTTACGCGACGCCGCATCGGCCGCCGACGACGTGCGCATCGCGCTCGCGGAGCCCGCGGGCACCGCCAGGCTGCTGCTGTGGATGCCGTTCGCCGGGCTCCTGCTCGGATTCGCGCTCGGGTTCGACACCATAGCTGCGATCAGCACCCCCGCCGGAGCGGGGTGTGTCGGAGGGGGACTGCTGCTCGTGTTCGCGGCGCGGGCGTGGACGCGACGTCTGTTGCGCCGGGCGAGGCCCGCTCCCGGCACACCCGGAATGCAGGAGGAGCTCCTCGCGGTGGCGCTGTCCGGCGGAGCATCGATCGAACGCGCCCTCAGCCTCGTCGGCCTCAGCGCGGTGCGCCGTGAGGGGGCTGCGGCGGGTGCGGACGACGAGTCGCGGATCCTGTCGGTGCTGGAGCTGTCGCACACTGCCGGCGTCCCTGCCGGTGAACTGCTGCGTGCCGCTGCGGGTCAGGCACGTCACTCGGCACGGATCGAGGGTCGTCTTCGGGCGGCGAAGCTGTCGACCGCCCTGCTGATTCCCCTCGGGGTCTGCACGCTTCCCGCGTTCCTCCTCCTCGGAGTCGCCCCCCTGCTCTTGAGCGTCCTCGCCTCCACCCCGCTGCCCTGACACGCCGACCCGGACCACATCCCAGGACGCGCTCGCGTCCGCCACAGAAAGAAGGAGCACATGAACACCATCCCTCCGCTCACGCGTCGCCGCTCGGCCGCCCTGTTCGGCGACGACAGCGGCGCCGCCACGGCCGAGTACGCCATCACGACCATGGCCGCGGTGGCATTCGCCGGCATGCTCGTGGTCATCATGAGGTCGGACGAGGTGCGTGGCATCCTCACCGATCTCGTGCGCCGCGCTCTCACGGTGTCGTGAGAATCGCATGGGGGAGAGACGACCGAGGGTCGGCGGCGGCAGAACTCGCGGTGGCTCTTCCCGCGGTGGTGCTTGCGCTCCTCCTCGGAGCGGGAGCGCTCGGGGCGGCGTCGCGCCAGGTCGCCCTGCAGGACGCAGCAGCCGATGCCGCACGCCTGCTCGGACGAGGAGAGGGAGAGGGGGCAGCGCATCGCGTGGTCTCCGTGGCCGTGTCCGGAGCAGGGATGTCGAGCCGCGCCTCGAACGACCTCGTATGCGTGAGCGCGCACTCGGTCGTGGCGATCGGCGGGATCATCCGCCTCCCGCTCGAGGCGTCGAGCTGCGCACTCGTCGGGGGGCGCTGATGCCGACCACCGAGAGGGGGTCGTGATGGCGGGCACCGCGCTCGCCGCGGGAATCCTGTCGGCTACGGCTGCGCTGTCCTTCGGCCTCGCCGTCGTCGGAGGTGCCGCCGTCACGGCGCAGCGAGCGGCAGGCGCCGCCGACGCCGCAGCCCTCGCCGCGGCCGACGCGGCGAGCGGGGCGGTCGCGACCGTCGACGACCCCTGTGCCCTGGCCGCTCGCGTCGCCGCCGCCTCGGCCGCGGCGCTGACGGAGTGCTCGCTCGACGGCTTCGTGGCGACCGTGCAGGTGAAGGCGGCGTACGCTGGACTCGCTGCCGTCTCCCGAGCCCGTGCCGGGCCACCCGAGGGGACATGACGGCGGCGCGAAGCACTTTCCCGCGAAAATGCAGGCGACCTCCGTGGACCAACCCATCACGGCGGTGTGTATGGTGTGCTTCGAAGAAAGGATGCTCCCTTGGCTGAAGGCAAGAAGCTCGTCATCGTCGAGTCTCCGACGAAGATGCGGTCGATTCAGGGGTACCTCGGCGACGGCTACGAGGTGCTCAGCTCCGTCGGCCATATCCGCGACCTGGCAGACAAGAAGGACATCCCCGCCGCCGACAAGCAGGCGTACGGGAAGTACTCGATCGACGTCGACAACGACTTCGACCCCTACTACGTCGTCTCCGATCGCAAGACCAAGACGGTCGCCGAACTCAAGCGCGCGCTCAAGACGGCGGACGAGCTCCTGCTCGCCACTGATGAGGACCGCGAGGGCGAGGCCATCGCGTGGCACCTGCTGGAGACGCTGAAGCCCAAGGTGCCCGTGAAGCGCATGGTCTTCCACGAGATCACCAAGGACGCGATCCAGGCGGCCATCGGCAACACCCGAGAACTCGACACCGATCTCGTCGACGCGCAGGAGACCCGCCGCATCCTCGACCGTCTGTACGGCTGGGATGTCTCCCCGGTGCTCTGGTACAAGGTCAAGACCGGCCTGTCCGCCGGACGCGTCCAGTCCGCAGCCACTCGCATGATCGTCGAGCGGGAGCGCGAGCGCATGGCGTTCGTCTCCGCCGAGTACTGGGATGTCGAGGCGCTCGCCTCGACGACGTCCGGCTTCACCGTGCGGCTCGTCCGGGTCGACGGCGGACAGCTCGCCCGCGGCACCGACTTCGACGACGACGGAAAGCTCAAGAAGGCCGTCGTCATTCTCGACGAGCAGAAGGCCGCACAGCTCGCGCTCGCCGTCGATGCGGCGGGCACCGGCGCGGTCACCAAGGTCGAGGCGAAGCCAGGAACCCGCAGCCCCTACGCCCCGTTCACCACCTCCACCATGCAGCAGGAGGCGGGCCGCAAGCTCTCGATGAGCGCCAAGCAGGCGATGAGCGTGGCCCAGCGGCTGTACGAAAAGGGTTACATCACCTATATGCGAACCGACTCGGTGGCGCTGAGCACCCAGGCGGTGCAGGCTGCACGCAGCCAGGCCGTCGCCCTGTACGGTGACAGCGCCGTGCCGCTCAAGCCCCGCGTCTACAAGTCCAAGAGCAAGAACGCGCAGGAGGCGCACGAGGCGATCCGCCCATCGGGCGAGACCTTCCGCACCCCCAAGTCCGTCTCCTCGGAACTCGACCGCGAAGAGCACCGCCTCTACGACCTGATCTGGAAGCGCACCGTCGCGAGCCAGATGGCCGATGCGAAGTACGAGACCACGACCGTGACGATCGCGGTCGACGCCGCAGGGCAGAACGCCGAATTCACCGCATCCGGAACCGTCTACACGTTCAAGGGCTTCCTCGAGGCGTACGAGGAAGGACGCGACGAGAAGCGCAACGACAAGGACGCAGAGGCGAACCAGTCGCTGCCCGCCGTCGCCGTCGGCGACCAGCTGCGCATGTCGGACTCGGAAGCGAAGGGGCACCGCACGACCCCGAAGCCGCGCTACACCGAGGCCTCTCTCGTCAAGGCCCTCGAAGAGCACGGCATCGGCCGCCCGTCGACCTTCGCGAGCATCATCGGCACCGTGATCGACCGCGGCTACGCGACCAAGCGCGGCCAGGCGCTCGTGCCGACCTGGCTCGCCTTCAGCGTCGTCAGGCTGCTCGAGGAGCACTTCGCCGACCTCATCGACTACGACTTCACCGCCGCGCTCGAAGACGACCTCGACGCGATCGCCCGGGGCGAGCAGAAGCGCGTCGAGTGGCTGCGCTCCTTCTATTACGGCTCCGATTCGCATGTCGGCCTCCGTCAGGTCGTCGACAACCTCGGTGAGATCGACGCTCGTGCGTTGAACTCCACGCCGATCACCGAGAACGCGACGCTCCGCTTCGGCAAGTACGGGCCATACCTCGAGGTCGCGAACCCCGAGGCGCCGGACGAGAAGCCGCGCATCGTGAACGTCCCGGAGGACCTCGCGCCGGACGAGCTCACGGCAGCCAAGGCGCAGGAGCTCATCGATGCCCCCGTCGCGGGTGACCGCGTGCTGGGCACGAACCCCGAGAACGGCAAGATCGTCGTCGTGAAGGACGGCCGATTCGGTCCGTACGTGCAGGAGAACGACCCGGTGTCCGACGACGCCGCCGTCGACGAGGCGACCGGAGAGGTCGTGGAGGCGCCCAAGCCGAAGCGCGGAGCGAAGAAGGATGCCGCGCCGAAGCCGCGCACCGCGTCGCTGTTCCGCTCGATGTCGGTCGACACCATCGACCTCGACACGGCGCTGCAGCTGCTGAGCCTTCCGCGCGTCGTGGGCGCCGACCCCGAGACGGGCGACGAGATCACCGCGCAGAACGGTCGATTCGGGCCGTACTTGAAGAAGGGCACCGATTCCCGGTCGCTCGAGAGCGAGTCGGAGATCTTCGACGTGACGCTCGAGAAGGCCCTCGAGATCTACGCACAGCCCAAGTACGGGGCAGGATCCCGTCGCGCGTCGAGCGCTCTCGCCGAGTTCGAGGCCGACCCGGTCAGCGGCAAGCCGATCCGCATCCGTGACGGCCGCTTCGGCGCTTACGTCACGGACGGCGAGACGAACGTGACCATCCCGCGCGGCCAGAAGGTCGAGGACATCACGTTCGAGACTGCCGTGCAGATGCTCGCCGACAAGCGCGCCAAGGGGCCGGCACCCAAGCGCGGTGCGGCGAAGAAGGCTCCCGCCAAGAAGGCTCCCGCGAAGAAGGCAGCCGCGAAGAAGCCAGCCGCCAAGAAGGCTCCCGCGAAGAAGGCAGCCGCGACGAAGTCCACCGCGTCGGATGCCGAGAAGGCTGCCGCGCGATCGGCCGCCGCGAAGAAGGCGGCGGCGACCCGTGCGGCGAACGCGGCGAAGAAGGCCGGTTCGTGACGTCGGACTCCGGTCTCTGGATCACCCTCGAAGGAGGAGACGGCTCGGGCAAGACCACTCAGTCGAATCTCCTCGCGGACTGGCTCGTGGAGACCGGCCGCACCGTCGTGCGGACCCGTGAGCCAGGAGGCTCGGACGTCGGTCAGTTGATCCGCGACATCGTGCTGCACCACCGAGGCGACATCGCGCCCCGTGCCGAGGCGCTGCTGTACGCAGCGGATCGTGCACACCACGTGGCCACGGTCGTGCGCCCGGCGCTCGCTCGGGGCGAGGTCGTGCTGCAGGACCGCTACCTCGATTCATCCGTCGCCTATCAGGGCGCCGGCCGTGTGCTGGACGGTGCGGAGATCCGAGACCTGTCCCTGTGGGCCGCCGAAGGGGCGTTGCCCGACCTCACCGTGCTGCTCGATCTCGATCCAGAGGCGGCGCGGGTGCGTCTCGACTCGGCCGACAAGCCGTTCGATCGCCTCGAGGCGGAGAAGACCGAGTTCCATGCTCGGGTGCGTGATGCCTACCTCGGCCTTGCGGCGGCGGAGCCGGGGCGCTTCCTGGTGCTCGACGCGGCCGGAAGTCCGGAGTCGATCGCCGATCGGATCCGGGAGCGCGTGTCCGCTCTGCTCGACTGAGCGCCGGCATCGCAACGGCCGAGCGCCGGCATCGCCACAGCGGCGGAGATCGCCCGCGTGCCGTGCACGTCGGTGCTCCCGATTAGGCTGAGGACATGCCCCAGACTGTCGCCGCTCCGTTCCCGTGGGCCGACGTGTGGGGGCAGGACGCTGCCGTCGAGACTCTGCGGAGCGCCGCATCCGATCCTTCCGCACTGTCGCACGCGTGGCTCATCACCGGGCCCCCTGGATCCGGGCGATCCACTCTGGCGTACGCGTTCGCAGCCGCGCTGATCGCCGACCACCCCGACGACGAGGCGGCGATGCGCCAGGTCCTCGCCGGCACGCATCCCGATGTGACGGCGCTGCGCACCGACAAGGTCATCATCACCATCGCCGAGGCGCGCGCGCTGGTCGAGCGCTCATACTTCGCGCCGTCGGCCGGACGCTACCGCGTGATCGTGGTCGAGGATGCCGATCGCATGGTCGAGCGCACCTCGAACGTGCTGCTCAAGGCGCTCGAGGAGCCGCCGGAGCAGACGGTCTGGATCCTGTGCGCCCCCAGCGAGGCCGACCTGCTGCCGACCATCCGCTCCCGGGTCCGGTCGCTGCGGCTGCGGGAGCCCGATGTCGCCGACGTCGCCCGTCTGATCACCCTGCGCACCGGAGTCGACGAGGTCGTCGCCGAGCAGGCGGCTCGTCACGCCCAGCGGCACATCGGAATGGCCCAGCGCCTCGCCACCGACGACGCCGCACGGCGGCGGCGAGACGAGACGCTCCGCTCGGTTCTCGCGGTGCGCGGCGTCAACGACGCGGTCGAGGTCGCTGGACGCATCATCCAGGCCGCGACCGACGACGCCAAGGCGCTGACAGCCGAGCGAGACGCCGCCGAGCGCGCCAGCCTGCTGCGGACGGTGGGGATCGCCGAGGGGCAGGCCGTTCCACCGGCTCTGCGCTCGCAGATCTCCGCCCTCGAAGACGACCAGAAGAAGCGCGCGACCCGCAGCCTGCGCGACGGCATCGACCGCGTGCTCACCGATCTGCAGTCCCTGTTCCGTGACGTCGTCATGCTGCAGTTCGGCCGCGGCGACGCCCTCATCAATCGCGAACTGCGCGAAGACCTGGAAGCGCTCGCTGCCGCCTGGCCCGAGACCCGTACGCTTGTCGTACTCGACCACCTTGCCGATACGCGCCAGTCGCTGGAGCGAAACGTCGCACCGCTGCTCGCCCTCGAGAGCTTGCTCGTGACTGTCACGAGCGGGAGGACACCGTGAACAACCGACCGACTTCCCGTCTGCGCCGCGCCGTCGCGGTGATCGCAGGGCTGGCCGCCGCATCCGTCGCGCTCTCCGGGTGCCTCTACGCGATGATCCCCGAGCAGGCTGACCCCAAGCCCTCGGTCACGAACGCCCCCGACACCGAGGGCGTCGCGGAAGACCTGATGCCCTTCTACGGGCAGACCCTCACCTGGACGGAGTGCGGCACCGGCTTCGACTGCACGGACGTGACTGCGCCGCTCGACTGGGAGAACCCCGGCGAGGGAGACATCACCCTCTCGGTCGTTCGCCATCAGGCGACCGGCACTGCGCAGGGCTCGCTGCTCACCAACCCCGGAGGGCCGGGCGCCAGCGGCGTCGAGCTGATCCGCGACAGCCTCGACTTCGCGGTCGGCGCCGACCTGATCGAGAACTACGACGTCATCGGGTTCGACCCGAGGGGCGTCGGAGAGTCGACCGCGGTGACCTGTTTCGACGCGGCCGACATGGACGACTACCTCTACACGATCCCGGAGGCGAAGCGGGGCAGCGCCGAGTGGGAGGCCGAGCTCCTCGAGGCTCACCAGGAGTTCGCCGATGCGTGCGAGGCCAACAGCGACGGCATCCTGCCGTACATCACGACGATCAACGCGGCACGCGACATGGATCTGATCCGCGCGGTCCTCGGCGACACGGAGCTGAACTACCTCGGCTACTCGTACGGCACGTTCCTCGGCGCCACCTACGCGAGCCTGTACCCCGAGAAGGCAGGACGTCTGGTGCTGGACGGCGCGATCGATCCTGCGGTCTCCGGCCTCGAGGTCGGCGCGACGCAGGCGCTCGGCTTCGAGTCGGCGTTGCGTGCGTACATGCAGGACTGCCTCGACTCGGGGGAGTGCCCCTTCAACGGATCGGTCGATGAGGCCATGGCCGATCTCGGCGCGCTTCTCGCGAGCGTCGACGCGTCGCCGCTGCAGAACGGCGACGGGCGGATGCTCGGAGCCGATGCGCTCATGACCGGCATCATCGCCGCCCTCTACTCCGCGGACAGCTGGTCGTACCTCACGCAGGCGTTCGACGAGGCGCTGCAGGGTGACCCGACGACCGCGTTCGTCCTCGCCGACTTCTATAACGGCCGCGAGAACGGCTCCTACCTCGACAACTCGAGCGAGGCCTTCCGCGCGTACAACTGCATGGACTACCCGGTGGAAGACGACCCTGCGGCGGAGGCGGCGACCGAGGCGGAGATCGCCGAGGGCGCCCCCACGATCGCGCCGTACTGGAACGGTCCGGACTCCTGCTCGGTGTGGCCGTATCCGCCCACCGGAACGCGGGGCGAGATCACCGCAGAGGGCGCGGGCCCGATCCTCGTCGTGGGCACGACGAACGATCCCGCGACGCCGTACCAGTGGTCCGAATCGCTCGCGAAGCAGCTCGAGGAGGGCGTCCTCATCACGCGCGTGGGCGAGGGCCACACCGGATACAACAAGGGCAACGTGTGCGTCGACGACGCCGTCGAGGCCTTCCTGCTCGACGATGTCGTGCCCGAGACCGACGTCCGCTGCGAGTGAGACGGGCTCGATTCGCGGTGCGGCTCCGGAACGGGTAATATCGTTCATCGCGCCGCTTTAGCTCAGTCGGCAGAGCATTTCACTCGTAATGAAAAGGTCGTCAGTTCGATTCTGACAAGCGGCTCCAGCAGGCCCCGTGATGCGAAAGCATCCCGGGGCCTTTTGGTTCCCGTCTTGGGGAGCTCGCGTTCTGCGGCGTACGCTCGGAGCATGAGCAGAGCGCTTCTCATCGTCGACGTGCAGAACGACTTCACCGAGGGCGGTGCGCTGGCCGTCGCCGGCGGGGATGCCGTGGCCTCCGCCATCTCCGCCTTCCTCTCGGCGCACGCGGGTGACTATCGCGTGATCGTCGCCTCCCGCGACTGGCATGACGCGGAGGGCGACAACGGCGGTCATTTCGCCGAGACGCCGGACTACGTCGACACCTGGCCGGTGCACTGCGTCGCCGGCACGCCGGGAGCGGACTACGACCCGCTGCTCGTGACGGACGCGGTCACGCACCATGTCCACAAAGGGCAGGGACGGCCCGCGTACTCGATGTTCGAGGGAGCGACGGATGCCGGTGAGACGGTCGGCGCGATCCTGACCGCCGCGGGTGTCCTGCAGGCTGATGTGGTCGGCATCGCCACCGACCACTGCGTTCGCGCATCGGCCCTCGATGCGATCGCGCACGGTGTGCAGGTGCGTGTCCTCACCGACCTGATCGCGGGGGTGGCAGCGGAGCCGAGCGCGGCGGCACTCGCCGAGCTCGCCCACGCCGGTGCCGAGCTCACCCAGGCGAACCCCGAGTCGGCGGAGAGCGGGACTGCGTGACGCGCAGCGTCCTGCTCCTGCGGGCCGTCAACGTCTCCGGCCGCAATCGCGTGCCCATGGCGGAGCTGCGGGCGCTTCTCGCCCCTGACCTCGGCGAGGTGTCGACCTACATCGCGAGCGGCAACATCGTCTGCGAGCATCCGTCCGATCCAGTGGCGGCCTGCGCGCGTGTGCGTGCCCTGATCGCCGCAGAGTTCGGCGTGGACACCCCGGTGGTCCTCCGCACCCATGACGCGCTCGCCGCGTCGGTGCAGCGGCAGCCCTTCGCGGACGCCTCAGAGAAGATGCTGCACGCCATGTTCCTCGAGGGCCCCGCGTCGTCCGGTGCCGTGGAGGCGCTGCACGAGCGTCTTGTCCCCGGAGAGCGGATCGCACTCGTCGGCAATGACCTGTGGATCGACTACGGGGAGGGCGGGGTGCACAGCACGAGGCTCACCAAGGCCGTGCTCGATCGGGTGCTGGGTGTCGCCGGCACGGCCCGTAACCTCCGCACAGTGCGCCGGCTCATCGAGCTCACGGCCTGACGGCGTCGGGATCCCCGGTCGTCTCGCGGCTGAGCGCGGTCGGCGGCGTCTGCGAGTGCGTCTGGAGGTCGACCCGGTGCGCGGAGCATCCGGTGCACCGGACGTACATGACGACGCCCTCGCTGGTCGGATGCCGCGAGTCCACGATCCACGCGTGCTCGTGCGGTCGAACGGTCTGACGGGGGATGGGAAGAGTGTGCAACGAGGTCATGCATCCAGCGTGATGTAATGGCCTTATGCATCTCAACCCTTACGGTGAGTACGCCGTTCTGCTGGCCGCGTCACTGGCCGACGACTTCCCCGCCGACCGGGCCGGAATCGAGGAGCGCACGCTGCAGATGGGGATGACGATGACGTTCCCGCCCGCGCCGGACGATCACGAGCGCGTGCGAGAGGTCGTCGACGACTGGCTGCGGATCGTCGACGCAGAGGATCCGGCAGAGCGCGCGGGGATCCTCAACGCGCAGATGGTCCACGCCGCGGCATACCCGCGACTGACGAACCACGATGGGGAGGGGTGGCACCTGCACTATCGCGACGATGTGCAGTCGCTGCCCTACGTGCTGCGCGCGATCTTCGCCGTCGGCACGTCACTGCACCTGGTGACGCGCGGGATGGATCGGCTGAGTCGCTGCGAGGCGTCGCCGTGCACGAACGTGGTCGTCGATGTGACCCGTAACGGCCGCCAGCGCTTCTGCTCGGTGCGCTGTGCGAACAGAGCGGCGGTCCGGCGTCACAGGGCGCGCGCGGGCGCCTGACACCGGACCGCCGGAGGCTCGGATCACGCGGTCTGTTCGGCGTGCTTCCCCTCGGCGACCTCTTCGATCAGCTTCGCGTTGAAAGCCGGGAGGTCATCGGGGGTACGGCTCGACACGAGTCCGGCGTCGACCACCACCTCTTCGTCGACCCAGGTGGCTCCTGCGTTGCGGAGATCGGTCGCGAGGCTCGGGTAGCTCGTGAGCGTGCGTCCGTCGACCACACCGGCCTCAATCAGGATCCAGGCGCCGTGGCAGATGACGGCGACGGGCTTGTGCTGCTCGAAGAACGAGCGGGCGAGGTCGATCGACGGCTTGTCGAGCCGGAGGTGATCGGCGTTCACGACGCCGCCCGGAAGCACGAGAGCGTCGAACTCATCGGCCGTCGCCTGCTCCGAGGTGAGGTCGACATGCTGAACGTGACCGTTCTTGCCGGTGATCTGCTGTCCGTCGGGTGCGATGAGCGTCGCGCTCGCGCCTTCGCCCTGCACCGCCTCCCACGGACTGGTCAGCTCGCTGTCCTCGAATCCGTCTGTCGCGAGGAATGCCACTCGGCTGTCGGTGAGAGTCGCCATGATGCGTCCTTTCGTGGGGATGGATGTCCCGGATGGGGACGCCACGACTCTCTCGCACCGGACGGATGCCGTTAAGGGGGTGGCCGGATCCGGTCGGCGGTGATAACGGTGGGCCTGCGGTCAGCGCGGGGCGAGACGGCCGGCCATCGCACCGGTACGCCAGTCGCCGTCCATGCGCTCGTAGGTGACGATCGCGTGACAGTTGCGGCAGCGCACGTCGCACTGGCGGATCTCCTCCTCGATCGTGCGAATGCTGAATCCGTTCCGCACCAGCTGCATCACCGCGTCGCGTTTGGGTGCACCGGGCCGGTGGTCGAAGTCGAGGACACGGAGATCTCCGACGCCACAGTCCGCGCAGGGGTGGGCGAGCAGGTACTGGGCGATGAAGGACAGGCTCTTCGCGCGCTGCGCATCCGTCCTGGCGCGGATCACTGCGATGTGGTGCTCGCGCCTGTGGGCGTAGTACCGGCGGGAGGACTCACGATTGCAGTCGCGGCACACCTCTTGCAGGCCGTCCGCTCGCGAGGACTTGCGGTTGAAATCCGTACCCGGCTTCGACGTACCGCACGTCCCGCATCGCTTGACCGACACAGGTGCCACGCCGGCCGATGCCGCATCGCTCATCTCGCCTCCCAGAACGGAGCGAGGGTACCGCGAAGTACCGACACCGACATCGGTCTGTGATGCGCGGTGAGTGGTCTCACATGGTGGGCCCTGTGGGGATCGAACCCACAACCCGCGGATTAACCTGCCACTTCGACTTTCGCCGCCATCCTCACGGATGTTCGTGGTCTGGACTGTCCCTTCACCATGGCTCTCGCCGTAGGTGCCACCCGTCCAGTCTCTACACCTTCCGGACATGCGTCCGGCTTGGCTCGGGATTGCCATCTGTCTCCAGGAAGGGTTCCCCGACTTTGAGTGGTGTCATCCCCGGAGTTTCCCCCGGGGCGCTCCTATTTCGTTGAAGTCCGCTGCTCTGCCAATTGAGCTAAAGGCCCGTGTGTCGGCCCGAAGGCCGACCGTTTCATCCTAGCTTGCGCAAAGAAGGAGCCGTTGACGACGTGTCGTCAACGGCTCCTTCTCCATCTCGCCGCCCTCCCCCGAGCGGCGAGATGGCTTACCGAGTGTCCGCCTCGGCGTTCCCGTGCCTTACTCGGCCGGGGGCATCAGCACCGAGTCGATGAGGTACACGGTCGCGTTCGCGGTCTGGACTCCGCCGCAGATGATGTTGGCGTCGTTGACCATCAGCTCATCGCCGCTGCCGGTGACCTCGAGGTCAGCACCCTGGACGGTGGCGTGGGTTCCCACGATGTCCTCGGGCATGACCTGGCCGGGAACCACGTGATACGTCAGGATCGAGCTCAGCGTGGCGCTGTCGGTCTTGAGTGCCTCGATGGTGGCGGCGTCGATCTTCGCGAAGGCGTCGTCGACCGGCGCGAAGACCGTGAACTCGTCGCCGTTGAGCGTGTCGACGAGGTCGACATCCGGGTTCAGCTGACCGCTGACTGCCGCGGTCAGGGTCTTGAGCAGGGGGTTGTTGGACGCGGCGGTCGCGACCGGGTCGAGAGCCATGCCCTCGACGGATCCTGCGCCGTCCGGCACGGCCTCGGCGTATGCCGCGCAGCCGGGGCCGACGAGGTTCGCTGCCGGGTCCATCGTCTCGGGAGCCGTCGTCTCTTCGGACGACTCGGGGGCCGTCGACTCTGCCGGCTCGTCGGTGGTTCCACCCATGGAACATGCGGAGAGCAGGAATGCGCTCGCCAGCCCGAGGGTGATCGCTGCGGTGACCTTCTTCTTGGTGCTGAACATCTCAAGCTCCTTCAGAACTCAGCCACGGCCTCTCCGTGGCGTTGACAGTCGTTCGGAGCCCCCCGGGGATCGGATGGGAAGAATCGCGAACTTTTTTCGCGGACGCGGATTCCAATCCGTTTCAGGGGGTCACAGCGAACAGCTTTCGACGACGAGCACTTAAGAGGACTCGTTTCCGTCTCTTTCGGGCGGCGGATGCAGGGGAAAGCGTGGTGGATGCGGCATGCTGGTGGAGATGGTCATCGATGGAATGGACGTACCGGAAGACGGTACGGCACGTGATGCTGTCGCTGACCTGCTCGTTCGCATCGGCGACGGTGACCAGCGCGCATTCGCGGAGCTGTACGACTCGCTCTCCGCCCGCGTCTTCGGCCTCATCCTCCGGGTCCTCGTGAACCGCTCTCAGAGCGAGGAAGTGCTCCAGGAGGTCTTCCTGGAGATCTGGCAATCCGCTACGCGGTTCGCTCCGAACAAGGGGCAGGGAAGAACCTGGGTGATGACGATCGCGCACCGTCGTGCGGTCGACCGGGTACGGGCATCCCAGTCCAGTGCGGACCGGGATGTACGGGCCGGATTCAGAGATATCGGAGTCGCACACGACAGTGTCGCGGAGACGGTGGAACTGGGCATCGAGGGCGAGAAGGTCGTTCACGCGCTCTCAGGCCTTCCCGAGGCACAGCGCGAAGCTCTCGTCCTGGCCTACTACGGCGGATACAGTCAGAACGAAGTCGCGGCGCTCGTCGGAGCACCGCTGGGGACCATCAAGACACGGATGCGAGACGGACTCTCGCGCCTCAGGACCGCCATGGGGGTGACGGCATGAACGAGCAGGAATTCGCAGAACTGGCAGCAGGCGCGGCACTCGATGCGCTGTCGCCCGACGACCAGCAGCGCTACCACGCTGCTCTCGCAGCGCATCCTGAGTGGCAGGGCATCGCTGACGAGGATGCCGACAGCGTCGCGTTCCTCGCCGAGGGCACACCGCCCGCCGCTCCGTCGCCCGACATCCGCGCCGCGCTGCTCGCTCGCATCGCCGTGACGCCTCAGGCTGGCGATGCGACCGTGACCGACACGGTGCCGGATGTCGTTCCCGAGACCGAGACCCCTTCCGCGTCGGATGCCGACACCGGCGCGGTGACGCCCTCGACGGAAGCGGCGGCCGCAGCCCCGAAGGCTCCGGCCCATCGACTGCGGATCCTGTTCGCGCTCGCCGCATGCCTCGCGCTGCTCGTCGGCGTGGGTGCCGGCGCCGTCGCGATCAACTCGTACGTGAACCGTCCAGCCAGTGTGGTGGCGCTCGAGGACATCCAGGCTGCCGGCGACGCACAGCAGGCCAGCGTCCCGGTCGAGGGCGGCGGCACTGCGACTGCGCACTGGTCGGCGTCGCTCGGCAAGTCGGTGCTGGTCACCGACGGCATCCCCGAGCTCTCCGAAGGCGAGACCTACGAGCTCTGGTACGTGCGCGGCGAGACCCCGGTCTCCGCTGGTGTCTTCGCGGCGGATGACGGAGAGGCGACAGCCGTCCTCGCGGGCGACATGCAGGTCGGTGACGTCATCGCCGTGACGATCGAGCAGGACGGCGGATCGCCCTCCGGACTGCCGACGACCGACCCGGTCGTCGCGATCCCGACGGCCTGACGCCTCGGATCGCGCGTACCCTGGACTGATGCCTGAGCAGTTCTCCCGTCCCGTGCGTCGTCCCACGAGTGCCTTCGACAACATCGTCGGCAGTCATGACCCGGCGGAGGAGTCGCGGATCGCGCATGCGACCGCATCCGCTCTGCTGACCAGGGTGCGCGCGGACCAGAGCGGCGTGAGCGCCGATCGTCTCGTCGCGTTCACCGACGAGCACGGCATCGACGAGATCGCGGAGCTGTGGTCGAAGTCGCCGTCGCGTACGCTGCCGGGCGCGCTGTGGCGGCTGTATCTCCTGCAGCTCGCGATCCACGGCGACCCGCACACCGCCGCCCTGCTCTACGAGCGCGGGAGGGTGGAGCTGCCTTCGGTGGATGCCGCGATCGCCGGTGCGCCCGTGCCCGCGAACCCCGACGAGCTCGTGGCACTCATCGACGCGATCCTACGCGGAGCGTTCCGGGGCGATTTCGCTGTGGCCCTCGACCGGGCTGCGGCGTTCTGCCGGGTCCAGGCCTCCGGAGCCACCCACACGGCGGACGACTATGAGCCGACCGAGCCCTCTCGCGCCACGGAGCTCACGACCCGGGCGCTCCGGTTGAGCAGCTACGCCCAGGACCTGTCGGCCTCGGCCGTGCTCTGGCGTATGGACGCGCTGTCCTGACGGGGCCCGGCGGACCGGTGCTGGTCGGCGATTCGCCCCGGACATGAAAAGACCGGGCCGCAAGAACGCCTCTCGGCGGAAGGCCGCTCGCAGCGGCAATATTTGGAGCCCGGGGTTATGCGGCCCGGCCATTCCAGTGTAACAAGATCACCGCGTACCTATTCCCGGCCCCCTAGGCTCGGAGCATGACCCGGCGCTTCGCACTGATGATCGATCCCGCGGCTGCAGACGATAGTCGCTCCGACTTCGCCGACACCTTCACGCTGGTGGATGCTGCGGCCCCCGCGCTGAGCGTCGGCGAGCTGAGCACGCAGCGCGGAGACGGAGTCTTCGAGTCGATCGGGGTGGTAGACGGCCACGCACAGGAGGTCGTGCCTCACCTCGAGCGGCTCGCGCACTCGGCGCAGCTGTGCGACCTGCCGATCCCGCATCAGACCCAGTGGCGGCAGGCCGTCGAGCGCGCGGCCGCGCACTGCGAGGAGGGCGAGTACGTCATCAAGCTCATCCTCAGTCGTGGGGTCGAGCACGGTCCGACGCCGACCGCGTGGGTGACGGCGGCTCCGGCATCCGATTTCTCCACCGTCCGTGAGCAGGGGATCCGCGTGGTGACTCTCGACCGCGGATACGACCTCGACATCGCCGAGCGGGCGCCGTGGCTGCTGCTGGGCGCGAAGACGCTGTCGTATGCGGTGAACATGGCCGCCCTGCGCGAGGCGCACCGACGCGGGGCGGACGACGCGATCTTCCTTTCCCGCGACGGCTTCGTGCTGGAGGCGCCGACCGCCTCCCTGATTCTGCGGGTCGGCGACCGCTTCGTGACGCCGGAGCCGAATGGCGGCATCCTGCACGGGACGACCCAGCTCAGCGTCTACGAACACCTCGCCGGGCGGGGCTTCGCGGTGGAGTACGGGCGGATCCCGGCATCCGATCTGCCTCGAGCGGATGCCGCGTGGCTGGTCTCGAGCGTGCGTCTCGCCGCCGCGATCACCGCCGTCGACGGTGCGGACCTGCCCGTCGATCGCGCCCTCACCGCCGAGCTGAACGAGTACCTCCTCTCGCCGCGCGACTGATCGCGTCGCTGCGTTCCCCGGAAAACAGAGACGACGGTGCCCCGCACCGGCGCGTCGTGCTCTGGCACGCCGTGGCGGGTGTCGAGGGTCTCCGAACTCCCACTCAGTCGCGTAGGTCGTGCGCGAGCGCACCCACGATCGCTTCGACCACCATCTCCCAGTCGCGCACGATCATCGCGTACGTGAATCGCAGCGTCTGGTAGCCCTGAGCTGCTGCAACCGCATCGCGCTGCAGGTCCTTCGCTCGCATGTCGTCTCCGTCATGGTTCGCGCGTCCGTCGGCCTCCACGATGAGGCGCGCGCCGATGACGAAGTCGACCTCTCCCACCCCGGCGATGTGGACCTGCGTCCGCACGTCGATGCCGAGCCTGTGCAGGCGGAGACGGATGAGGGACTCCAACCCGCTGTCGGCGTCGGCCCTGGCGAAGGCGACGAGCCACCTCAGCTGTACGGGGAGATGCCGCGTGAGCCAGAGGATGTCACGGGCCCGGAGCAGGGACTTCCGCAGGGCCGACTCGAGAGCGGCGAAGAAGGTGTCCTCATCTGCGCACTGCGCGATCTGCAGGAGGACGTTCGCGATCGGCGGCAGCACGCCGACGCTGACCGTTCCGGCGTCCCAATGGATACGGCAACTCGTGCACGATCCGCGATGAGTCCCCGCTGCGCCCATCCAGACATGAGCGGTTTTCGGCGCGCGGAGGATCCACAAGCCGTATAGGACGCCGGCGGCGCAGCATCCGATCGTGCCGCCGTGCTCAGCCGCGTGGACCAGATCCGGTGACGCGTCAGGAAGGGCATACACGCCTTGGCGTGGCCGGATGATCGCGCCTGCACGCACCGCTCGTGCGAGCTCGGAGTCTGTCACGCCCAGCCGCATCAGTTCTCTGGTGCGGGCCATGCGGCCCACACTGCGCAGCGCCACATCCGCTCGTCTGAAGGACATCCACCGATGATCGTCTGTGCAGCTCCTGGCCGATGCGGCCACAGGCCGGTCTGACCACGACCTGTGTTGAACTTCACGAGCAGCCCCGCCGTGTAGTCGCAGTCATGAACGTGAAAACCCAGACGATCGGATGCCGCGTCGCGTGTCGAGAAGACGACACGCGGCGTGGGGCACCGATGGTCTGGGTTTTCCAAGAGGGGAGAGGGGGAGAGGGGGAGAGGGAAGGGGGAGGGGGAGAGGGGGAGAGGGAAGGGAGGGGGGAAGGGGGGCGGATGCTCAGCCGAAGCGGCCGGAGACGTAGTCCTCGGTCGCCTGCACCGACGGCGTGGTGAACATCGTGCGGGTGTCGTCGTACTCGATGAGCTTGCCCGGCTTGCCGGTGCCCGCGATGTTGAAGAAGGCGGTCTTGTCGGAGACGCGGCTCGCCTGCTGCATGTTGTGCGTCACGATGACGACCGTGTACTGGGTCTTGATCTCGGCGATGAGCTCCTCGATCGCGAAGGTCGAGATCGGGTCGAGCGCCGAGCACGGCTCGTCCATCAGGATCACGTCGGGGGAGACGGCGATCGCCCTGGCGATGCACAGGCGCTGCTGCTGTCCACCCGAGAGGCCGGAACCCGGACGGTCGAGGCGGTCCTTGACCTCGTTCCACAGGTTCGCGCCGCGCAGCGACTTCTCGACCAGGGCGTCCTGGTCGCTCTTCGCCATGCGCGTGTTGTTGAGCTTGACTCCTGCGAGCACGTTCTCCTTGATCGACATCGTCGGGAACGGGTTGGGGCGCTGGAACACCATGCCCACCTGTCGGCGCACGAGCACCGGGTCGACGCCGGCGCCGTAGAGGTTCTTGCCATCGATCAGCACCTCGCCCTCGACGCGCGCGCCGGGGATGACCTCGTGCATGCGGTTCAGGGTGCGCAGGAACGTGGACTTGCCGCATCCGGACGGGCCGATGAAGGCCGTGACGGTGTTGGGCTTGATGTCGATGCTGACGCCTTCGACGGCGAGGAAGTCGCTGTAGTAGACGTTGAGGTCGTTGACTTCGATGCTCTTGGACACGAGAGGGATCCTTTGTTTCAGTCGGGAGTAAGGCTCAGCGGCCGTTGATCTTGGGGGCGAACACCTTGGCGATGATCCTGGCGAGCAGGTTCAGCGCCATCACGATGACGATGAGGGTGAGGGCTGCGGCCCAGGCCCGCTCGAGGTAGGCGTCGACGGGGATGCCGGGGTACTTGGCCTGCATGTACGAGAACACCGGCAATGTCGCCATCTGTCCGCTGAACATGTTCAGGTTCATCCCCTGCACGATGCCGACGGTCAGCAGCAGCGGCGCGGTCTCTCCGATCACTCGGGAGATCGCCAGCATGATGCTGGTCAGGATGCCGGCGATCGCGGTGGGCAGCACGACCTTGATGATCGTCAGCCACTTCGGCACGCCGAGTGCGTAGGCGGCCTCGCGGAGCTCGTTCGGCACGATGCGCAGGAGCTCCTCCGAGCCGCGCACGACGACCGGGATCATCAGCACCGAGAGGGCGAGCGAGCCCATGACACCCATTCGTGTACCCGGCCCGACGATGATCGAGAAGACCGAGTAGATGAACAGACCGGCGACGATCGATGGGATGCCGGTCATGACGTCGACGAGGAAGGTGATGCCGCGGGCGAGCCTGCGGCCTTCGCCGTACTCGACGAGGTAGATGGAGGTCATCAGACCGATCGGCACCGAGATAATCGTCGCGCCGAGCGTGATCAGGAGTGTGCCGTAGATGGCGTGGATCGCGCCGCCGCCCTCGCCCACGATGTTGCGCATCGAGAAGCTGAAGAACTCTCCGTCGAACCGCATGAGGCCGTTGATGACCACGGTGTACAGGAGGGAGATGAGGGGGAGGAGCGCGACGACGAAGGCGCCGGACACGAGGGCGGTCATGAGCCGGTCGATCGCGTGGCGGCGGCTCTCGACCACCGACGAGATGACGAAGATCAGCACCATGTACAGCACGAGGCCGACGACGAGCGCGAGCGCGATGTTGAAGTCGGCGGGGTCGTTGCCCGCGTTGACGAACGCGAAGATCGTGGCCGACACCGCGAAGGCACCCAGCAGGAGCGCCCACGGCGCCCACTTGGGCAGGTGGCCGGCCGAGGTGATGTGCGTCGGCGTCGCGACGGGCGAGGGAGTGAGTGTGGCGGTCATGTCAGTTGGCTCCCGAGAACTCGGCACGGCGCGAGACGATCCAGCGGGCCACGAAGTTGACCGCGAAGGTAACGATGAACAGGATCAGACCGGCGGCGATGAGCGTGTTGACGCCCTCGTCGTGGGCCTCGGGGAACCGCAGCGCGATGATCGCGGGGATCGTCGTGGGGTTCTCGGGGTTGATCAGGTTGAACGTGACGATGCCGAGCGGCGAGAGGACGAGCGTCACGGCCATCGTCTCGCCGAGAGCGCGTCCGAGGCCGAGCATCGCACCGGAGACCATGCCGCTGCGGGCGAAGGGGAGCACGGCCATCCTGACCATCTCCCAGCGGGTCGCACCGAGCGCAAGCGCCGCCTCCTCGTGCAGCTTCGGCGTCTGCAGGAAGACCTCGCGGCAGATGGCCGTCATGATCGGAAGGATCATCACGGCCAGGACGAGGGAGGCGGTGAGGATCGTCTTTCCGGTCCCGGAGGGGGTGCCGCTGAAGAGCGGGATGAATCCCAGGTTCTCGTTGAGCCATTTGTAGAAGGGCACGAGCATAGGGGCGAAAGTGAGCGCGCCCCACAGGCCGAAGACGACCGAGGGGACGGCGGCCAGCAGATCGATGATGTAGCCGAGGAAGCCGGCGAGGCGACGCGGGGCGTAGTGCGAGATGAAGAGCGCGATGCCGATGGCGATCGGGGCCGCGATGACCAGCGCGATGAAGCTCGACCACAGCGTGCCGAAGACGAAGGGCCAGACCCATGACAGGAACGACTGTCCTTCGAGGATGTGGTTGCCGCTCGTGTCGGCGGAGAGCGCCGGGATGGCCTGGACGATGAGGAAGACGGCGACGGCGGCGAGGGTGACGAGGATGATGATGCCCGCTGCCAGCGCGGTGCCGGAGAAGACGAGGTCGCCCCGACGGCGCGGGGTGCGAGACCCGGTGGAACGGGTGGTATCGGGACCCGTTGTGGTTGTGGTCATCGGAGCGACTCCAGGCTCTGAGGGACTTTCGGGGTTTTCATGCGGGTGCCCCCGCAGTGTCGGTCGAGTCCTACGACCGACACCACGGGGGCGTCGGGACCGGAGCTCAGCTGGTGGCTGAGCTCGCGGTCACTCCGTGACGATCGCGTCGATCGCGGTGTTGATCTGGTCGCGCAGGCTGTCCGAGATCGGGGCGCTGCCCGCGGCCTCAGCAGCAGCATCCTGGCCCTCTTCCGAGGCGACGTACTCGAAGTACGCCTTCACGAGGCCGGCGGTCTCGGCGTCGTCGTACTCGACGCAGCCGATGAGGTACGAGACGAGCGCGATCGGGTAGGAGCCGGCGGGTGCGGCTGCCGGGTCGACCGCGTAGGCGAGGTCGTGGTCGGAGCGACCCTCCTCGAGCGGCGATGCCTCGACGAGTGCAGCGGCGGCCTCGGCGGAGTACGCGACGTACTCGCCCTCGACCTCGACCGCGACCTGTCCGAGGTCGGCCGTGCGCGATGCGTCGGCGAAGCCGATGTATCCCGAGCCGTTGGTGATCGCGTCGACGACGCCCGAGGTGCCGTCGCCGGCCTCACCGGTCTGCAGCGGCCACTCGTCGCTGGCCTCGTGGGTCCACACGTCGGGGGCGACGGCGCTGAGGTACTTGGTGAAGGTCTCCTGCGTGCCGGAGGGGTCCGAGCGGTGCACGGGGACGATCGCCTGGTCGGGAAGGTCGACGTCCTCGTTCTGCGACGCGATCGCGTCATCGTTCCACTTGGTGATCGCGCCGGAGAAGATCTTGGCGATGGTCTCGCCGTCGAGGTTGAGCTTGTCGACACCCTCGAGGTTGAACGCGACGGCGACGGGGGAGATGTAGACGGGGATCTCGACGATCTCGTCCGAGGCGCAGGAGCCGAAGCCGCCGGCGGTGATCTCGTCGGCGTTGAACGCGCGGTCCGAGCCGATGAAGTTGGAGGAACCCGCGATGAAGTTCTCGCGGCCGGTGCCGGAGCCCGTCGCGGTGTAGTTGACGGTGGTGTCGGGGTTCGCGGTCTGGAAGGCGGCGACCCAGGACTGCTGAGCGGCCTCCTGCGAGGAGGCGCCGGTGGCCTCGATGGTGCCGGAGAGCGTGGACTCGCTCGGCGCGTCGGTGGAGCCGCCGGTGCCGCCTTCGTTCGCGGCACAGCCGGCGAGAGCGAGAGCGGCGACGGCGCCGATGGCGCCGATTCGTGCGATTCGGGAGATCTTCACTGTGGATCCTTCGATCTTTGATGGGTGAGGCCCGGTGCAGGGCACACAGTGACGCTAAGTGCGGCGGTTAACGAGACTCTCCCGCGCAGGTGAACGGAAGGTGAACGGCGGTCGACTCTCTGGGGCGGATGCCAGAGGGCACACGGGTGCGCGGCAGCCGCGAGCGGACCGATCAGACCTTGGGGATGTGCGTCTCGATCGCGATGATCCCCGACCCGGGGTGGGACGCCGAGACGTGCACGACCGAGAAGGCGGCCGGCTCCAGATCGGCCGCACTGTTCACGTACGACCCCCGGATCGTGCCGGTGGCGAGCGCGATCTCGGTCAGGATGCCGGGGAGCACCGGACCATGGCTGCACAGCACTGCGGGCTTGCCGGCGCGGACCCGTCGTCCGATCACGGAGCGCAGGTCGTCCTGGCCGTCCTCCCAGGCATCCTGACTGATCTTCTCGGTCTTGACGGGTTTGCGGTCCAGTGCCTTCGCGAGCGGGGCGACCGTCTGCACGCAGCGCACAGCGTCGCTGGTGACGATCTTGCGCACGCCGAAGGCGCGCAGGGGACCGACGATCGACTTCGCCTGCTCGCGTCCGCGGGAGGTCAGCGGGCGCGCGGCATCCGCGCCGTCCCAGTCCGACCGTGCGAGCGCCTTCGCATGGCGCAGCGCGATGATCGGGAACGTGCGCAGCGCGCCGTCCTCGACCAGCTTCTCGAAGAAGTCCAGGATCTCCAGGTCCACCGGGTAGCTGAGTCGCGCGCGGGCCTTCTTCAGGCTCACCCATTCGAGGGCGGCGATCTCGCGATTCGGCACGAACGTCGAGGCGCGGATGGCCTCGGGAGTGGCCTCGGCGGCCCAGTAGTGCACGACCTTCTGCTTGCTGGACGGCAGGTGGTAGCGGCTCACCCCGACCGGCACGCCGAGGAAGACGCGGATGCCGGTCTCCTCGTGCACCTCGCGCACGGCGGTCTCTGCGAGCATCTCACCGGGGTCGACCTTGCCCTTGGGCAGCGTGATGTCGCGGTACTTGGTGCGGTGGATGAGCAGGATCTTCAGCTTGTCGTCGACGAGCCGCCAGACGACGGCTCCGGCCGCGTACACGGCCTTGTCCGTCCATTTCGACCGCTCCGTCTCGGCGGTCGACGGCCGGCTCATCGGACCGCCCGTGCGCGACGGCGCCGCTGGATCAACCCCATGGTCTTGTCCTGCAGGTCGATCAGGGGCTTGCCGTCGGCATCCTCGGCATGCCGTGTCCAGACGCCCTCTGCCCCGAGATGCCACGACGTCGTGCCCGGATCCATCGCGAGGTCGAAGAAGTCGAGCAGGTCCTTGAGGTGCACGGGGTCGGTGACCCGCACCAGCGCCTCGACGCGGCGGTCGAGGTTGCGGTGCATCATGTCGGCGCTGCCGATGTACACCTGCGGGTCGCCGTCGTTGTGGAACGCGAAGATGCGCGAGTGCTCGAGGTAGCGGCCGAGGATGCTGCGCACCGTGATGTTGTCGCTGATGCCGTCCAGGTCTGTGCGCAGGCTGCAGATGCCGCGCACCCACACGTCGACCTTCACTCCGGCGGCGCTGGCACGGTACAGCGCGTCGATGACCTCCTCGTCGACCATCGAGTTCACCTTGATGCGGATGCTGGCGGGCTTGCCCTCCTCCGCGTTGCGGCGCTCATGGTCGATCTGGCGGATGAGTCCCTTGCGCAGGTGCAGCGGAGCGACGAGGAGTCGCTTGAACTTCTTCTCGATCGCGTATCCGCTGAGCTCGTTGAACAGACGCGTGAGGTCCTTGCCGACCTGCGCGTCGGTGGTGAAGAGCCCGAAGTCCTCGTAGATGCGGCTGGTCTTCGGGTTGTAGTTGCCGGTGCCGATGTGCGAGTAGTGGCGCAGGACGCCGTCCTCCTCGCGGATCACCAGGGCGAGCTTGCAGTGGGTCTTCAGACCGACCAGGCCGTAGACGACGTGCACGCCGGCCTTCTCGAGCTTGCGCGCCCAGACGATGTTGTTGGCCTCGTCGAACCGCGCCTTGACCTCCACCAGTGCGAGGACCTGCTTGCCCGCCTCAGCGGCGTTGATCAGCGCCTCCACGATCGGACTGTCACCCGACGTGCGGTAGAGCGTCTGCTTGATGGCGAGCACGTGCGGGTCACGGGCGGCCTGCTCGAGGAACGAGACGACGCTCGTGGTGAAGGACTCGTACGGGTGGTGCACGAGCACGTCCGACTTGCGGATCGCCTTGAAGATGTCGGCCCTCGTGTTGCTGCCGGTGGGCTGGAAGGCGACGGCCGTGGTCGGCAGGTGCGGCGGGTACCGCAGGTCGGGGCGGTCGATCCGCGACAGGTCGAACAGCCCCCGCAGGTCGAGCGGCCCGGGGAGCCGGTAGATCTCCTGGTCGGTGATCTCCAGCTCGCGCACGAGGAGGTCCATGGTGACCTCGTCCATGTCGTCCGTGATCTCGAGGCGGATCGGCGGGCCGAAGCGACGCCGCAGCAGCTCGGCCTCGAGGGCCTGGATGAGGTTCTCGCTCTCGTCCTCCTCGATCTCCACATCCTCGTTGCGGGTCAGGCGGAAGGCATGGTGGTCGAGCACCTCCATGCCGGGGAAGAGGTCGCCGAGGTGGTTCGCGATGAGCTCCTCGAGGGTGAGGAAGCGCTTGATCTCGCCGGAGCCCGGAACCTCGACGAAGCGCGGGAGCATCGGCGGCACCTTGAGGCGGGCGAACTCCTGACGCCCGGTGCGCGCGTTGCGGATGCGGATCGCGAGGTTCAGCGACAGCCCGGAGATGTAGGGGAACGGATGCGCGGGATCGACCGCGAGCGGCATCAGCACAGGGAAGACCTGAGCGCCGAAGTAGTCGGACAGCTTCGAACGCTCGTCGTCGGTGAGCTCGGACCACTCGGTGATCTCGATCCCGGATTCCGCGAGGGCCGGGCGCACGAGTGACTTCCAGGCCTCAGCGTGGCGCAGCTGCAGCGCGTGCGCCTCGCGGGCGATGTCTGCGAGGGCGTCGGCGGGGGAGCGGCCGATGTTGGTCGGCACGGCGAGCCCCGTCACGATGCGCCGCTTCAGTCCGGCGACACGCACCATGAAGAACTCGTCGAGGTTGCTGGCGAAGATGGCGAGGAAGTTCGCACGCTCGAGCTCGGGCAGCGACGGATCCTCGGCGAGCTCGAGCACACGCTGGTTGAAGGCCAGCCAGCTCAGCTCCCGGTCGAGGTAGCGGTGGTCGGGGAGGAGTGCGTCCGGCGACTCGATGGCGTCGAAGTCGTCGTCTTCTGCGTCACCGAGACCAGCGTCGGCGAGTGCGGGATCGATCATGGGGTACATCTAAGCACCGTGAGGTGACGCACGCGTGAACGGGCGCCGGATCCGTCACAGAGCGGCGGGCACCGTCTCGTCGTCGTACACGTTGAATCGGTACCCGACGTTGCGCACGGTGCCGATGATCTGCTCCTGGTCGCCGAGCTTCGCGCGCAGGCGTCGCACGTGAACGTCCACCGTCCTCGTGCCGCCGAAGTAGTCGTATCCCCACACCTCGCTGAGCAGCTGCTCGCGGGTGAACACGCGAGACGGATGCGTGGCGAGGAAGTGCAGGAGCTGGAACTCCTTGTACGTGAGGTCGAGCGGACGACCACGCAGCTTCGCGGAGTAGGACTGCTCGTCGATCGTGACGCCAGAGGCCTGGACCCTGGAGGGCTCGGCGACCTCGTCGCGGCGGGCGAGGGCCAGGCGGACCCTGGCATCCGTCTCGGCCGGGCCGGCGGTGGAGAGCAGCACGTCGTCGATGCCCCATTCGCCCGAGAGGGCGCTCATGCCGCCTTCGGTGACGACCAGCAGCAGCGGAGCATCCTGCCCGGTCGCGCGCAGCAGCCGGCACAGCGACTTCGCCCCGACGAGATCGGTGCGGCCGTCGACGATCACGATGTCGTAGTCGGGGGCGCTCACCAGCTGGGCCGGTTCCGCCGGGATCTGGCGCACGCGGTGACTGAGCAGTTCGAGAGCGGGCAGCACCTGCTCCGTCAGTGGAGCATGGGTCAACACCAGGACCTGAGCCACACGCACTCCTTCCGCACGGCGGGGGGAACGCCGTGCGGCAATGATACCGGGCGCTGATGGGTCACAATGGAGTCATGTCGCAACCAGCGCTCGCACCGCGTAACGCGTTCGTCGGCGTGCTCGTCGTCTGGGCGGTCGCCTTCCTCGCCTCCATCGCAGTGGGCATCTTCGTCGCCGAGGAGTGGCGTGTGCCGTGGCTGCTCGTGGCGTTCGGCGGCGTCGTGCTGCTGTCCTTCGCGGTGCAGCTCCGCTACGGCCGCACGGAGGGCTTCATCTTCCGGGTGGGGGGCAGCGCTCTCGGCGCCCTTCTGCTGATGGGCGTCATCTCGGTGGGCTTCGGGCTCGCCGCACTCGTCACCTGACCCGCGAACGAGACAGTCCCTCCGCGCGGAGGGTAAAGTGGTGCCCATGGACCTCATGGCGCTCGAACTCTTCTTCATCGGCCTGCTGGGCCTGGCGAGCCTCGCGATCGCGTTCGTCTCGGTCGTCGTGCTGCGCAACCTCTTCCGCGGTCAGCGCTGAGCGCACCGTGCTCGAGCTGCCCACCGATCTTCCCGCCGACCTCGCGCCGCTGGCGTGGCTGGTCGGCGTCTGGGAGGGGACCGGGGTCATCGACTACCCCGTCGGCGACGATCGTCTGCAGGGCGAGTTCACCCATCGGGTGAGTTTCAGCCACGACGGCGGCCCTTTCCTGAACTACTCCGCGACGGCGACCTTCACGGGTGAGGACTCTGCGGTATCCATCCCACTCGTCGCCGAGACGGGCTTCTGGCGTCTGAGCCGTCCGGCGACCGACGCCGATCCGGGTCCCGGGCTGCTGCCCCCGCGCGCCGAGCAGGCGGTGCGCACGGTCGACGACGTCGAGGCACTGCGGGCCGCATCCGGGGGATTCCCGATCGAGGTGTCGATCGCACACGCCGACGGGATGCTCGAGCTCTACCTCGGCGAGATCAACGGACCCCGCGTCGACATCGCCTCGGACGCGATCGTCCGCGGCGCGGGCGCGAAGGAGTACGGCGCGGCGACGCGACTGTACGGCCTCGTCGGCAACCACATGCTCTGGGCCTGGGACATCGCGGCTCTCGGCACTCCTATGCGGGCACACGCGTCCGCGCGATTGGCCAAGGTCTGACATGACCGGTTTCAGCGACATCCCCGGCGCGGTGCAGAGCGACGACGGGATCGCCCACTTCGGCGACGCTTTCCGCGAGCAGCGCCGACTCGCCGTCGGCGCCGCCATCGTGCCGCTCGACGACCGCACCGTCATCGAGGTCGCCGGCTCGGAACGACTCACCTGGCTCGACTCGATCACCTCGCAGGCGGTCGGTCGCCTCGCACCCGGGGAGAGCACCGAGCTGCTGGTGCTCGACCCGCAGGGTCGGGTGGAGCACGCGGCGGGCGTCGTCGACGACGGCTCGTCGACGTGGCTGATCGCCGACTCCGGCGACGCCGACGCGCTCGCGACCTGGCTGACCCGGATGAAGTTCCGCACGCAGGCCACGGTCGACGTGCGTCCCGACCTCGCGCTCCTCGGCTTCGTCGACGGCGGCACCGCGGCGCAGCGCGCGCTCGCCGCGGCATCCGCTCCCACCGGAGCCGCACTGGTCTGGACAGACCCGTGGCAGCAGGTCAGCGCGGGTGGGCACCAGTACGCCGAGATCTCCGAGCACCCCGGTGCCGAGCTCGCGTGGCGCGTCGCGATCGTCCAGAGGGATGCGGCCGATGCGCTCGCCGCGACCCTCGCGGCCGACGAGGTGGCAGGGCTCCTCGCCGCCGAGGCGCTGCGGGTCGCCGCCTGGCGCCCCCGCTGGTCGGCGGAGGTCGACGAGCGCTCACTGCCGCACGAATCCGACTGGATCCGCACCGCGGTGCACCTGAACAAGGGCTGCTACCGCGGACAGGAGACCGTCGCGAAGGTGCACAACCTCGGGCATCCGCCGCGTCGCCTGGCCGCCCTGCACCTCGACGGCAGCGAAGCGGTGCTGCCGGCCGTGGGCGATGCCGTCTTCGCCGGCGACGACGAGGTCGGACACATCACCTCGGTCGCCCGGCATCACGAGGACGGCCCGATCGCCCTCGCCATCCTCTCCCGACGCACACCGGTCGGCGATCTCGTCGTCCGTGCCGAGGGGGCGGACATCGCCGCGACCCAGCAGGTGATCGTCCCGGCCGACGCCGGAGCCATGGCCGATATCCCGCGCATCACGCGTCTGTCGCGTCGCCCCAGCGCACCGGATCCCCGCCAGGCCGGCTGAACCGGCACGACCGGGAGCCCGGGGTCAGATCAGTGGCGCCACCGCGCTCCAGGGGAGTGTGAGCTCTCCGAGCCTCCAGCGGCTCCTGCCGCCGAGGACCGGCCAGCCCTGATCACGCAGAGCCGAGACGACGGCGAGGAAGCGCTGCGTCGCACCGAACGTCGACAGCGGCGCGGCCCGATCCCACTCGCGGTCGAGATCGAGGAGCAGCGAGTGCACCCGCTCGCCCGGCACGTTGCGGTGGATCAGCGCCTTCGGGAGGCGCTCGGCGACGATGCTCGGGCGCTCGAGCTGCGCCAACCGCAGTGAGAGGGTGAATCGCAGCGGCGCTCCCGTGGGCGCCACGTCGACCCAGCTCGCCACGCGGCCGATCTCGTCGCACGTCCCCTCGACCAGCAGTCCTGCGGTCGAGAGGCGCGATGCCATGGTCCGCCAGGCCTCGCCGACATCCGCCTCGTCATACTGGCGGAGGACGTTCATGGCGCGGATCACCGCCGGACGCCGTCCGGAGGGGAGCGGCACCTCGAAGCCGCCGCGGGCGAACGAGACCCGCAGGTCCCGCGGGAAGGGAGTGCGTCCGGCCCGGACCTCGGCGAGCTGTCCGTCGGCGGTGGCCACCCTCTCCTTGTCGAGTTCGAGACCGCGCACCTCGGCATCCGGGCGCACCCGCTGCAGGCGGGTCGCGAGCTCGAATGCGGTCACCCCGCTCGCTCCGTAGCCGAGATCGATCACGAGCGGGTCGTCGGCGCGGCGGAACGCCGGGCTCGCGGCGATCCAGCGGTCATTGCGGCGCAGACGGTTCGTCCCGGTGGTGCCGCGGGTCGGCCGACCGACAGGAGATGACGCCATGCGTCAATCCTCGCAGGGCCGCGGCATGGACGCGTCGACCTCCGCCGATAAACTGGGCCCATGACTGCGAAGCGCACCCTGATCCTGCTCCGTCACGGCCGGAGCGAGTGGAACGAACTGAACCTCTTCACCGGCTGGGTGGATGTCCGCCTGAACGAGCAGGGCAGGAACGAGGCCCGTCGCGGTGGTGAGCTGCTGGCCGAAGCCGGAATCCTGCCCGACGTGCTGCACACATCGCTGCTCAGCCGCGCCATCCAGACGGCGAACATCGCCCTCGACGCGGCCGACCGTCTGTGGATCCCCGTCACGCGCTCGTGGCGCCTGAACGAGCGCCACTACGGTGCTCTGCAGGGCAAGGACAAGGCGCAGACGCTCGAGGAGTTCGGCCCGGAGCAGTTCCAGCTGTGGCGTCGTTCGTTCGACGTGCCGCCGCCCCTGCTCGACGACGACAGCGAGTTCAGCCAGGTGAACGACGTGCGCTACGCCGGGATCGACGGCGAGGTGCCCCGCACCGAGTCGCTGAAGCTCGTCATCGATCGCCTGCTGCCGTACTGGGACAGCGCGATCGTCCCCGACCTGGAGGCCGGGAAGACGGTGCTCGTGACGGCGCACGGCAACTCGCTGCGCGGCCTCGTGAAGCACCTCGAGGGCATCAGCGACGAGGACATCGCCGAGCTCAACATCCCCACCGGCATCCCGCTCGTCTACGAGCTGGACGAGAACAACGTGCCCACCGGCCCCGGTCGCTACCTCGATCCGGAGGCGGCAGCCGCCGGAGCGGCAGCAGTCGCCGCGCAGGGCAAGAAGTAGCACCGGACGACGAAGGGGGCGGATGCTGACAGCATCCGCCCCCTTCTCGCGTCCGTCGAGGACTCAGGCGTGACCGAACTCCTGCTGCTGCTCGATCGCCAGAGGGATGTCCTCCTCCTCGATGCGCCAGTCGCCCGTGGCCAGGTAGATGACCTTCTTGGCGACGGCGACCGCGTGGTCGGCGAAGCGCTCGTGGTAGCGGCTGGCGAGCGTGGCATCCACCGTCGCGGTGGCCTCGCCCTTCCAGTTGTCGCTGAGCACCTTCTCGAACACGCTGGCGTGCAGCTCGTCGATGTCGTCGTCGGTGTTGCGGATCGTGTCGGCCAGCTTCAGGTCCTGGGTGCGCAGGAGCTCCGAGAGCGTGCGGGAGATCTCGACGTCCAGCTCGCCCATCTTCGTGAAGGTGCCCTTGAGGCCCTTCGGGATGGCGCGCTCGGGGAAGCGCAGGCGCGCGAGCTGGGCGATGTGCTCGGACATGTCGCCCATGCGCTCGAGCGACGCGCTGACGCGCAGCGCGGTGACGACGACGCGCAGATCGCGCGCGACCGGCTGCTGCCTCGCCAGGATCTCGATGGCCTGCTCGTCGAGGGCGACGGCCAGAGCGTCGATCTTCGCGTCGTCCGCGATGACCTCCTCTGCCAGCTCCACGTCGCTCGTGGCGAACGAGCGGGTGGCCTTGTCGATCGAGACCGTGACGAGGTCGGCGATCTCCACGAGCTGGGACTGCAGGTCCTCGAGGGACTGATGGAAGACTTCGCGCATGTCGGCGCAACCTTTCGTTCGGGTCTCGACTGTGATGCCAGCGCGAGACGGCTGGTGCGTTCGCGCGGGAGGAGAGCACAGCGCTCCCGCACAGGCCCGAGAGCGATTGTCTGCTCCGAAGGTTAACGAACGGTGCCCAGCACGTGAATAGTACTTCTCGCGTCGGGGTGAGGGCCGGTGAACCCGCCGAATCGCAGGTGAACGCACTCTACGCTGGGGATATGACCCTGCCGCAGATCGCGCTGCTCGCGTTGGCCGCGGGACTCGTGATCGGCGTCGGCCTCTCGCTCCTGGTGGCCTGGGCGTACCGCGCGAGAGCCCGCGTCGCCGACGAGACGTCTCTCGTGGTCCCGGAGGGCGTGACGGCGGTGCTCGGCAGCATGGACGATGCCGCCTGCGTGGTGGACTCGTCCGGACTCGTCCTCGCCGTCTCGAAGGCGGCGACGCGCTTCGGCATCGAGGTGGGGTCTCCGCTGGAGAACCCCGAGCTGCGTCAGCTCGTGCGGGGCGGGCGCGCAGAGGGCGGCTCCGCCACCGAGTCGCTGCGGCTCACCCGCGGCGGGCTCAGTCTCGACCCGCGCCTGGTGTCGGCACGCGCGAGCGTGATCAGCCCGCGCATGACTCTGCTGATCATCAGGGATGTCACCGAGCAGGAGCGTCTGGATCAGATGCGCCGCGACTTCGTCGCCAACACCAGTCACGAACTCAAGACCCCGGTGGGTGCCGTCACCCTGCTGGCCGAGGCGATCGAGTCGGCAGCCGACGACCCGGCGCAGGTCCGCCACTTCGCGACGCGCATCTCCGCCGAGGCCTCGCGTCTGGGGCAGCTGACCGGCCGCATCATGAGCCTGTCCCGCCTGCAGGCCGAGGATGCTCTCTCCGACGTGCGCCCCGTCGCGATCGACGAGGTGCTCGCGACTGCGCTCGAAGCCCATGTCGTGCAGGCCGATTCCGCCGGGGTCGAGATCGCCCGCGGCGGGGACCGGGGCGTGTGGGTCCGCGGGGACTCGCAGATCCTCATCGAGGCTTTCGGCAATCTCATCGCCAACGCGATCGCCTATTCGCCGCGAGGATCCCGCGTCGGCATCGGCGTGAAGGCCGAGGAGGGCGTCGTCGAGATCGCCGTCTCCGATCAGGGCATCGGGATCGCCGAGGGCGACCGCGAGCGCATCTTCGAGCGCTTCTATCGTGCGGACGAGGCTCGCTCCCGCCGCACCGGCGGCACCGGCCTCGGGCTCTCGATCGTCAAGCACGCGACCCAGCGCCACGGCGGCGAGGTGCGGCTCTGGTCGCGCCCCGGCCGCGGATCCACCTTCACCATCCGGCTTCCGAGGATCGACGCTCCACCGAGGGTCGACAAGGACAAGAAGAGCAAGAAGAAGCGCGAGCGCAAAGAGGCGAAGGCCCCCGCTCGCGTCCGAAACGGAGAGAACGCATGACCCGCATCCTTCTGGTCGAGGACGAGCCCGACCTGGCCGACCCGCTCGCCTACCTCCTGCGCCGCGAGGGGTACGAGGTGGAGATCGCGGAGGACGGCCCCGGCGCCCTCACGGCGTTCCGCGAGCGCGGAGCCGACGTCGTGCTGCTCGACCTGATGCTCCCCGGCATGCCGGGCACCGAGGTGTGCCGACAGATCCGGTCGACCTCCGCCGTGCCGATCATCATGGTCACGGCCAAGGACTCCGAGGTCGACATCGTGGTGGGGCTCGAGCTCGGCGCCGACGACTACGTCACCAAGCCGTACTCGTCGAGGGAGCTGCTCGCCAGGATGCGGGCGGTGCTGCGTCGCGTGGTCCAGGCCGACAGCGAGCTCGACGAGCGGGTCCTCGACGGGGGACGTGTGTCGCTCGACATCGACCGCCACACGGTCTCGGTCGCCGGTCAGCAGATCAACATGCCGCTGAAGGAGTTCGAGCTGCTCGAGGTGCTGATGCGCAACTCGGGTCGTGTCCTCACCAGGGGGCAGCTCATCGACCGGGTGTGGGGGAGTGACTACTTCGGCGACACGAAGACGCTCGACGTGCACATCAAGCGCATCCGCTCACGCATCGAGGAGAACCCCGGTGAGCCGGTGATGCTCGTCACCGTGCGGGGCCTGGGGTATCGCTTCGAGGGCTGAGCGTCGCTGCGCTCTCCCTGACGACCGAAGAGGCCGACACCCCGCGGGGTGTCGGCCTCTTCCGTCAGCGTGCGCTGTGGATCAGTTCTCGGGAGCCGGCGCTGCCGTGTCGGTCGGCATCGGCGTGGGCTCCGGCGTGCTCTCGGTCATATCGGGCACGAGGTCGGCGTAGTACGGCAGCGAGCCGTCGAGGACGGGGACCTCGGTCTTCGTCCCTGCGCCGTCGCCGGACTGGAAGTGGATCTCGACGGTCGCGCCCGGCATCGTGTCGAGGCCGACGATGCGCAGCGGCTCCTCGTCGCCACCGAGGCTGATGGTCTTGCCTGCCGGCACCTGGACGGTGAGCGGGTCGTCTTCGACGCCCGAGACCGTGATCGTGAGCGTCGCCTTGTCGGAGGTCGGGTTCACGAGTGCGCCGACGAAGTTGCCCACGGAGCCGTCTTCGGTCGCGACGACGAAGGCGTTGCGGACGTCGATGGGGCCGTCCTTGTCCGAGACGTTGACGCCGTCGGAGGCGGAGTACTCGATCGTCGTCGCCTGCGGCGAGATGAACGTGCAGCCCGTCGCGCCGAGAAGAACGAGGGCGCTGATGGCGGCAGACGCAACAAGGCGCGATTTCACGGGTCCTCCTGAGGTCCGACGGGATATCCGCATCCCATTCTATGCGTATGCGAGGGGCCGCCAGAGGACGCGGCGGCGCGAACCTTAGCGCATGTCCCCTGTGGTATCCTTGAGGTTGCCGAAAGGACACGTTTTTATGCTTTTTGAGGTTGGCGAAACTGTCGTCTATCCGCACCATGGCGCCGCGACCATCATCGAGGTCAAGGAACGCATCATCAAGGGTGAGGCGAAGAAGTATCTGAAGCTCAACGTCACCCAGGGGGACCTCATCATCGAGGTGCCCGCTGAGAACGTCGATCTTGTGGGAGTCCGCGATGTGATCGGCCGGGAGGGCCTCGACCATGTGTTCGAGGTTCTGCGCGCTCCGTTCACGGAAGAGCCCACGAACTGGTCGCGTCGTTACAAGGCGAACCTCGAGAAGCTCGCCTCCGGCGACGTCATCAAGGTGAGCGAGGTCGTGCGCGACCTGTGGCGTCGGGATCAGGACCGCGGTCTGTCGGCGGGTGAGAAGCGGATGCTGGCCAAGGCGCGTCAGATCCTCATCTCCGAGCTGGCTCTCGCAGAGAAGACCGACGAGGACAAGGCGAGCGCACTGCTCGACGAGGTTCTCGCGTCCTGAGTGGATCGAGACGAGGCGGATGCTCCGGCATCCGCCTTTTTTCGTGCGCGCCGGTAACGTGAACAGGGTGAGCATGCTTCCCGTCCCCGACACCGCGATCATCGTCGTCGCCGCCGGCTCCGGCACGAGGCTGGATGCCGGAGCGCCCAAGGCGTTCGTCGGCATCGACGGCCACTCGATCCTCCGCCACGCGCTCGAGGGGGTCTTCGCCGCAGCGCCCGCCCAGGTGATCGTCGTGGCCCCCGCCGGCTTCGAGGGCGACGCCGAGACCGAGCTGCGGGCGGCAGCGGGACAGCGCCGAGAGTTGGGCCGAGTGGTGACCGGAGGCGACACCCGTCAGCAGTCGGTGGCCGCGGGGCTCGCCGCGCTCTGGGGCGACGTGTCCACGGTGCTGGTGCATGACGCCGCGCGGGCGCTGACTCCGCCCGCCGTCATCGACCGCGTGGCGGATGCCGTCGACGGCGTCGTCGGGGTCATCCCGACCCTTCCTGTGGTCGACACGCTGAAGCGCGTCGACGGCTCGGCGATCGTCGGTCCCGTCGATCGCGACGCGCTGGCGGCGGCCCAGACCCCGCAGGGGTTCCCCCGCGCACTGCTCGAGTCCGCGTATGCGGCGGCGCTCGCATCCGGCATCGAGTACACCGACGACGCGGCCCTGTATGCCGCAGCCGGCCACCGGGTCGGTCATATCCCGGGCGACGCCCGGGGGTTCAAGATCACGACGCCGGCCGATCTCGAGCGCGCGAGGCAGCTGCTGGCCGCCGAGCCCCTGACCGGACCGGCCGTCGCGGCAGCCGATCCGCCGCCGCGCGGGAGTCATCCCCGCGTCGGCATGGGGACGGACGTTCACGCGTTCGGCGGCGAGGGCGATCTCTGGCTCGCGGGGCTCGTGTGGCCTGGGGAACCCGCACTCTCCGGCCATTCCGACGGTGATGCGGTGGCGCACGCGATCGTCGACGCACTGCTGGGCGCCGCGGGCCTCGGCGACATCGGCGAGCACTTCGGAACTGCGCATCCGGAGTACGCCGGTGCTCATGCCGAGGTGTTCCTGGCTCGCACCCGAGAGCTGCTGTCGGAGGCGGGATTCGTGATCGGCAACGTCTCGGCCCAGTTCCAGGGCAACCGCCCTCGCTTCAGCGGGCGGCGCGCGGAGGCCGAGCGGGTGCTTTCCACGGCCCTCGGGGGAGCGCCCGTCTCGGTCACCGCGACCACCACCGACGGGCTGGGCTTCTCGGGCAGGGGCGAGGGGATCGCCGTCACCGCCGTCGCGATCGTCCACCCGCGATGACGGCTCGGTCCGTACGGCGGGGAATGCCCCGGCATCCGCGCTCGTTGTCGCAGGAGGTCGTGCGGTCGTCGCACGCGCAGAGGGAGGCATCATGAGGATTCTCGTCATCGGAGCCGGAGGACAGGTCGGGCGCACGGCGGTCGAGGCGCTGGACGGCCACGAGGTCGTGTCGGCCTCTCGGAGCAGCGAGCCGTCGGTCGACATCACCGACCCGAGCTCGATCGAGCGTCTCTTCGCCTCCACCGGCCAGGTGGATGCCGTGATCGTCGCCGTCGGCGAGGTCCCGTTCCGTCCGCTCGCCGATCTCTCCCACGCGGACTACGAGTCGGCGTTCCGGGGCAAGGTGCTGTCGCAGCTCGACGTTGTCCGCATCGGCACCCCGTATGTGCGCGACGGCGGGTCGATCACCCTCACCTCCGGCATCCTGTCGCGCGAGCCGATCGCCACCGGCGCCGCCGCCTCGCTCGCCAACGGCGCCGTCGAGTCGTACGTCCACGCCGCGGCGACCGAGCTCCCGCGCGGCATCCGCATCAACGCGGTCAGCCCCTCGGTGCTCGAGGACGCCCCGGGGTACCACTCGTCGTTCCCCGGCTTCGTGCCGGTGTCGTCGCACCGCGTGGGGCAGGCGTTCGTGAAAAGCGTGCTCGGCGTGCAGACCGGGCAGGTGTTCCCGGTCGACTGAGCCGGATGCGTCCCGATCTGCGGCCGGGGTCACACCCAGTCAACGCGACCGGCCGCCCGGTAGGCTTGTGCGGTGACTCTCCGCCTCTATGACACCCGCGCGCAGCAGCTGCGGGACTTCGTGCCTCTCGATCCCGAGAACATCACGATGTACGTCTGTGGCGCCACGGTGCAGTCCGGCCCCCACATCGGGCACGTCCGGGCCGCTCTGAGCTTCGATCTCCTCCGCCGCTGGCTGACGCACCGCTACGGTCGGGTCACATTCGTGCGCAATGTCACGGACATCGACGACAAGGTGCTCGCGAATGCGACCGACACCGAGCCGTGGTGGGCGCTGGCCTATCGCATGGAACAGGAGTTCACCGCCGCATATGCCGGGATCGGCATCCTCCCGCCGACGTACGAGCCGCGGGCGACCGCCTCGATTCCGCAGATGCAGGAGATCATCGCGACATTGATCGAGGGCGGTCACGCGTACCCCGCGCCCGACGACTCCGGTGATGTCTACTTCGACGTCCGGTCATGGTCGGACTACGGATCCCTGACGAACCAGTCCGTCGACGCGATGGAGGCGGCGGAGGACGCCGACCCCCGAGGCAAGCGCGCTCCGCAGGATTTCGCCCTCTGGAAGGGCGCGAAGGCCGGCGAGCAGGCGGATGCCACGTGGCAGTCACCCTGGGGAGCGGGCCGCCCCGGATGGCACATCGAATGCTCCGCCATGGCGAAGCGCTACCTCGGCGCAGAGTTCGACATCCACGGCGGCGGACTCGACCTGCGCTTCCCGCACCACGAGAACGAGCTCGCGCAGTCGACTGCGGCCGGAGACGGCTTCGCCCGATACTGGGTGCACAACGGCCTCGTGACCGTCGGCGGCCAGAAGATGTCGAAGTCGTTCGGCAACTTCACCCTCGCCGCCGATGTGCTCGCCGAGCGCGATCCGCAGGTGGTGCGCTACGCCCTGGCGGCCGCGCACTATCGGTCGAGCCTCGACCTCTCCGAGTCGTCCTGGGCCGAAGCGGAGGCGGCACTCGGTCGCATCCGCACGTTCGTCGAGCGCGCCGAGCGCATGCTTCCCCAGACGATCGGCTGGGCGGAGCGCACACCGGTGCCTGAGGCGTTCGCCGCCGCGATGGACGACGACCTCGGCATCCCGCAGGCTCTCGGAGTCATGCACGACACCGTGCGCGCCGGCAACGCGGCGCTCGATGCCGCTGACCTCGACGGGGCGGCGACGGCGAGGCACGAAGTGCTCGCGATGCTCGACGTGCTCGGGTTCGCCCCGGTGGGCGGGGCGACGGGTGGCGGAGCACAGGCATCCGCTCTCGATGCGCTCGTGCGCACGATGATCACCCAGCGCGCCCAGGCACGCGCTGACAAGGACTGGGCGGCGGCCGATCGCATCCGAGATGCGATCGCCGCCGCAGGAATCACGCTGGAGGATTCTCCGGCCGGAACTCATTGGAGTATCGATGGCTAAGCCACAGCGCCCCGGCGCAAGCAACGGCAAGAAGAAGGGCCCCACCAAGGGCACCGGCGGACTCGGACGCAAGTCCCTCGAGGGTCGCGGACCGACGCCCAAGGCGGAGGACCGCGCCTGGCACCCCGCAGGCAAGCGCAAGGCCGCGGCCGAGCGCTACGCCGCATCCGGCGGCAAGGGCAGGCCCGGACAGCAGCGTCAGACGGGCGGGAGCCCGAACCGCTCCGCCCGCGCGAAGGACAACACCACGGATGTCGAGGTCGTCACTGGCCGCAACTCGGTGCTCGAGGCGCTGCGGGCGAAGATCCCGGCGTCGGCGTTCTACATCGCGCAGCGCGTCGAGATGGACGACAGGGTCAAGGAGATGCTGTCGATCGCCACGAACCGCGGCATCCCGGTGCTCGAGGTGACGCGTCAGGAGCTCGACCGCATGGCCGGGTTCGACGGTGTGCACCAGGGCGTCGCCGTCAAGGTTCCCCCTTACGAGTACGCGCATCCGCAGGATCTGCTCGAAGCGGTCATCGACAAGGGCGAGGTCCCGCTGTTCGTCGCCCTCGACGGCATCACCGACCCGCGCAACCTCGGCGCGATCATCCGCTCGACGGGCGCCTTCGGCGGCCACGGCATCATCCTGCCGCAGCGTCGATCGGCCGGAGTGAACTCCGCGGCCTGGAAGACCAGCGCCGGAGCGGCAGCTCGTGTGCCCGTCGCCCTGGCGACCAACCTCACCACGCAGCTCAAGGAGTTCAAGAAGCAGGGCGTCTTCGTCCTCGGCCTCGACGGCGACGGCGACGTGCTGCTCCCCGAGCTGCAGCTGGCCGATCGTCCGGTCGTGATCGTCACAGGGTCCGAGGGCAAGGGCCTCTCGCGTCTGGTGGCCGAGACGTGCGACCAGATCGTGTCGATCCCGATTTCGGCCGTGACCGAATCGCTGAACGCCGGCATCGCGACCTCCGTCGCGCTGTACCAGGTGTCGACCATCCGCAACGCCAAGAAGTAGGGGAGAAGCGCGTCATGGCTCGTATCGTCGTTCTCGGAGGAACCGGCTACGCCGGCCGTCACATCGTGTCCGAGGCGGTGAGCCGCGGCCATGACGTGATCGCGATCTCGCGCAGCATCCCGACGGATGCGGTCGAGGGTGCCTCGTATGTCCAGGGCTCCGCGCTGGACATCTCCTCGCTCGCCAACGCGTTCGACGGAGCGGATGCCGTGGTCTCCGCCCTCTCGCCGCGCGGCGACATGGCCGACCGGGTGCTGGAGGCGCTGACGAACGTCATCGCCGAGCTCGCGGATACGAGCACGCGCCTGGGCGTCATCGGCGGCGCCGGCGGGAGCCTCGTGACTCCCGAAGGTCCGCGCCTGTTCGATCTGGACTTCCCCGAGGAGTACAAGCACGAGGCGCAGGTCGGCATCGATTCGCTCGCGCTGCTCGAGTCCACCGACGCGTCGCTGGACTGGTTCTTCATCCACCCGGCCGAGGTCTTCGGGCCGTGGGCCGAGGGCGAGCGCACCGGACACTACCGCGACGGCGGCGACGTGCTGGTGCGGGATGCCGAGGGCAGGTCGTTCATCTCGGGTGCCGACTTCGCGGTCGCCGTGGTCGACGAGATCGAGCGTCCGGCCCACCGCCGCGGTCGTTTCACCGTCGGATACTGAGCGGATCAGACGAGGTCGCGCCAGTCGACCTCGTCATCGTCGTCGTCTGACACCGGGTTCGCGCCGGTGATGACGGGCAGGCTCATCGTCTCGGTGGGCGGCCCCATGATCGTGGCCTCGTCGCGCCGGTGCCGCAGCACCTCCTTGACGTAGCTCGTCAGCACCTCGGCGAGCGGCACGGAACGCCCCTGCGCCTGAGACAGGTACCAGCGGTGCTCCAGCACCTGGTGAAACACCTCGGCCGGCTCGAGCTTCGCGCGCAGCTCGTAGGGGATCGCGCGCACGACGGGCTCGAACACGCGGGTGAGCCACTCGTGGGCGTACATCTCCTCGTCGGCCCACTGCTTGGTCGACCGGGCGCGGAACTCGTCGAGGTCGTTGAGCAGGCGGCGCGCCTGGTTCTCCTCCACGTCGAGGCCCGTGAGACGGATCAGGCGACGCTGGTGGTGGCCCGCATCGACCACCTTCGGCTGGATCTCCACGACCGTCCCGTCGGAGGTGGTCGACATCGACATCTCGTCGATGTCGAACCCGAGTGCGTTGAGGCGTTCGACCCGCTCGGTGATCCGCCAGGTCTCTGCGGCGGAGAAGGACTCCTGGGCGGTCAGCTCCGCCCACAGCGACCGGTACGACGACACGATGCCGTCCGCGATCGCGATCGCGTCGACGCCGTGCTCGAGACGTCCGCCGGCGGCGAGATCCATGACCTCTCCGGCGATGTTCGTGCGGGCGAGGTCGAGGTCGTACGCCCGCTGGCCGTCGGTGAGGCCCTCTTCGTGCAGCTCACCCGTCTCGGCATCGACCAGGTAGGCGGCGAACGCGCCGGCGTCACGGCGGAAAAGCGTGTTCGACAGCGACACGTCGCCCCAGTAGAAGCCGACGTTGTGCAGTCGCACCAGAAGCACGGCGAGAGCGTCGACGAGTCGGTTGGCAGTGTCCGGACGCAGCACCCGCGTGAAGAGCGCGCGGTAGGGCATCGAGAACCGCAGGTGCGAGGTGACGAGGGCGGCAGGCAGCGGCTCGCCGTCGGCATCCGTCCGTCCGGCGATCACGGCGACGCGGTCGACGCACGGGACGTCCAGGCGAGCGAGGTTGCCCAGCATCTCGTACTCGCGCCTGGCCATCTCGTCGGTCGTCTCCTTGACGGCGACGACACGACCGGACAGGTCGGCGAACCGCACCAGGTGCCGGGAGAGGCCCTTCGGCAGCGACACGATCTTCTCGGACGGCCACTTCGCGAGCGATGTCGACCAGGGCAGGGCCAGCAGGCCGGGATCGATCGAGCTCGCGGTGATCCGCAGCGCATCCTGCATGACTCTCCAGGGGGTGGGGGTGAAACCAGAAGCGGCGCGGGCGACCGAAGTCTGCCCGCGCCGCGTCAGTGGATCCGATCAGGCGGAGACGATCGGCTTGTCGTTCAGACGGACACCCGACTCGATGTCGAAGGCGTGCACGTGGCCCGCGTTCGCAGCGAGGGTGACGGTCTCACCCGCGTTGGGGTGGCTGCGGCCGTCGACGCGGGCGACGAGGTCGGCGCGCTTTCCGTTGATCTCGGTGTGGCCGTAGAGGTAGCCATCGGCGCCGAGCTCCTCGACGAGGTCCACGACGACCGAGAGGCCCTTGCCGTCGGCGGGGCCGACGGTGATGTCCTCGGGGCGGACGCCGACGGTGACCTGCGAGCCGTTCGCACGACCCACGGTGTCGCGGTCGAGCGGGACGACCTCGGTGCCGAAGCGCACGCCGCCGTCGGCGAGGTCAGCGCTGAACAGGTTCATCGCAGGGGAGCCGATGAAGCCGGCGACGAACACGTTCTCGGGCTTCTCGTACAGGTCGCGCGGGGTGCCGACCTGCTGCAGCAGGCCGTCCTTCAGAACGGCGATGCGGTCACCCATGGTGAGGGCCTCGGTCTGGTCGTGCGTGACGTAGACCGTGGTGACACCGAGACGACGCTGCAGCGACGCGATCTGCGTACGGGTTTGCACGCGCAGCTTGGCGTCGAGGTTCGACAGCGGCTCGTCCATGAGGAAGACCTGCGGCTGACGCACGATGGCGCGGCCCATGGCGACACGCTGACGCTGACCACCGGAGAGGGCCTTCGGCTTGCGGGTCAGGTACTCCTCGAGGTCGAGCAGCTTGGCGGCCTCGAGCACGCGGGTGGCGCGCTCTTCTTTGCCGACGCCGGCGATCTTGAGCGCGAAGCCCATGTTCTCGGCGACCGTCATGTGCGGGTACAGCGCGTAGTTCTGGAAGACCATCGCGATGTCGCGGTCCTTCGGGGGCACGTCGGTGACGTCGCGGTCACCGATGAGGATGCGTCCCGCGTTGACCTCTTCGAGGCCGGCGAGCATACGCAGCGAGGTGGACTTACCGCAGCCGGAGGGGCCGACGAGAACGAGGAATTCGCCATCGGCGACCTCGAGGTTCAGCTTGTCGACAGCCGGGCGGGTTCCGCCGGGGTAGAGGCGGGTGGCCTCGTCGAAAGTCACAGATGCCATTGTGTTTCTCCTTCACCGGCAGGTACGTGCCGGACGATCCGTAGTGATAGAGCGGCGGAGCGATCCGCCGTGACCCCTCATCGGGTCGGGTTCAGTATGGCAGATGCCGGTCCATCTGGGTATTTCTCAGCCAGGCTGGTTAACATCGATCTCGGCCGCTTTTCGCGGCGTTCGCCACCCGAGTGGTGTCCGGGGCCACCCTGCCCCCCTGAGACTGTCTAGAGGAACGATGTCGAGCGACGAGACGCCGAACGTCCCCAGCCCTCGCAATTCGCGTGAGGCCGTGCGGGAGAAGGCACAGAAGGTGCACGCCCAGCAGTCGAGGGCGCGCCTGATGCGACGAATCATCCTCGGTGTCGTCGCCGTCGTCGCGGTCGGCGCCATCGGCACCGCCATCACCCTCGCCGTCACGGCGCAGGTGTCCAAGCCGCAGCTGACGCCGGGCGGCATGGACCACGACGGCATCCTCGTCTCCGACATCAGTGCAGCGGCCGTCTCGGACGAGGCGATCGCGACCCCGAGCCCCGACGAGACCGAAGCGGGCGGCGAGTCGACCCCGACTCCCGAGCCCACGACGTCGAGCACCGTCGACATCCACATCTACGTCGACTACCTGTCGCCCGATGCCGGCGAGTTCGAGCGCGCGAATGCCCGCCAGCTCGTCAACTGGATCTCCGAGGGCGCGGCTACCGTGACCTACCACCCTGTCGCGCTCCTGACCGCGAGCTCGAACGGCACCAAGTACTCGCTGCGCTCCGCTGCGGCGGCCGCGTGCGTCGCGACGCACTCGCCCGAGCAGTTCTACGCCTTCAACCACGATCTGCTCGACGACCAGCCCGAGGTGAACACGGACGGCTTCTCGGACGAACAGCTCGCCGACATCGCCGGTGCCGTCGGCTCGGACAACGTCAAGAGCGTCCGGTCGTGCATCGAGGATCAGGACTACGTGACCTGGGCGAAGGATGCCACCTCTCGCGCTCTCGAGGGACCGCTGGTGGGCTCCGATGACCTCGTGCTGACGGCTGCGCCGATGATCGTCGTCAACGGCGAGGCATACGTCGGGGCACTCGACGACCCGAGCGAGTTCTCGCAGTTCGTGCTGACCGTCGCCAGCGACGCGTACTACGCCACGGAGTCGCCGACGCCCACTCCGGCCCCGTCGCCCAGCACCACGCCGTAGTTTCTCGGTGCCCTCCGCCCGTCGCTAAGCTGGGTGGCGTCCGCCGACTTGGCGCAATTGGTAGCGCACCGTACTTGTAATACGGGGGTTGCAGGTTCGAGTCCTGTAGTCGGCACCGCACATGAAGGCCCGCCCCGGGAGAACACGGGGGCGGGCCTTCATCGCACGCTCACCGACCGGCATCCGACATTCGCCGTCACCCACGAAATACTGTGCGGCGGTGGCCGGTTGTCCCTGGCATGACCCGTATCGGACACAGTGACCTCGACGTCTTCCCCCTCGCACTCGGCGGCAACGTCTTCGGCTGGACGGCCGACCGCGACGAATCCTTCGCGGTGCTCGACGCTTTCATCGACGGAGGCGGAGACTTCATCGACACCGCCGACTCGTACAGCTCCTGGGTGCCGGGCAACTCCGGCGGCGAGAGCGAGACGATCATCGGCGAGTGGCTCGCATCCCGCAAGCCCGCGGACGTGACCGTCGCCACGAAGGTGAGTCAGCATCCGGACTTCTCCGGGCTCGCGGCCTCGAACGTCCGCAAGGCCGCCGAGGCCTCCCTCGCGCGGCTGGGGGTCGACACCATCGACCTCTACTACGCGCACTTCGATGACGCGAGCGTGCCCCTCGAGGAGACGGTGACCGCGTTCGGCCAGCTCGTGAGCGACGGCCTGGTGCGCAACGTGGCCGTGTCGAACTACAGCGCCGAGCGCATCCGCGAGTGGATCGAGATCGCTCGTCGCACCGGTGTCGCCCTGCCCGTCGCCGTGCAGCCGCACTACAACCTCGTGCACCGCAACGTCGTCGAGGAGACGATCATCCCGGTCGCCGAGGAGTTCGACCTCGGTCTCGTGCCGTACTACTCGTTGGCCAGCGGCTTCCTCACCGGCAAGTACCGCAGCGCGGACACTGCGGGGCAGACCTCTCCCCGTGCCGCCGGTGCGGCGAAGTACGCCACCGAGGCGGGGCTGCGCATCATCGACGAGCTGGAGCGGATCGGCGACGCGCACGGAGCCACGATCGCAGCGACCGCGCTCGCCTGGCTGCGGGCGAAGCCGACTGTGGCCGCCCCCATCGCCAGCGCACGCACGGTCGCCCAGGTGCCCGATCTGCTCGCCGGGGCACGGCTGGAGCTCACCGCGGACGAGGTCGAGGCCCTCGATCGCGTCTCGGAGTGGACGCCGACCACGGCCTAAGGCCGCCCAGGCTGCCCTCCGGTTCCGCTCACGAGCCGGAGGGCAGCTCCTCGTCAGGGACGAGTCCGAGACGGTGGGCGAGGATCACCAGATGGATGCGGTCGCGAGCACCGAGCTTCGCGAGGACCCGCCCCACGTGCGTCTTCACCGTGGACTCGCTGACGAACAGTGCCGTAGCGATCTCGGCGTTGGTGAGACCCCTGGCGATCTCGAGGAAGACGTCGCGCTCGCGGTCGGTCAGCTCCGAGGTCGGATCCTCGACGGCGGACGGAGCAGCCGCGGCGGCGGTGCCCAGCTGAGGGGTCACGTGCTCCAGGAGCATCCGCGTCACACGGGGAGCGAGAGCCGCGTCGCCGCGATGCACGGCCCGGATGGCGGAGATCATCTCGTGGCGCTGCGCATCCTTCAGGAGGAAGCCGCTCGCGCCCGCGCGGATCGCGCCGAACGCGTACTCGTCGAGGTCGAAAGTGGTCAGCACGAGTACACGGGTCTCGGGATGCGCGCGCACGATCGCCTCGGTCGCGGCGATGCCGTCGAGTCCCGGCATCCGGATGTCCATCAGCACGACGTCGGGATGCAGAGCCGTCGCCTGGGCGATCGCGGCATGACCGTCGGCGGCCTCGCCGATGACGACCAGGTCGTCCTCGGCGTCGAGCACCATCCGGAAGCCGAACCGGATGAGCTCCTGGTCATCGACCAGGAGGAGGGTGATCGGGTCGGTCATGGGCGTTCCTTCGGTTCGTCTACGGGGTCGGGTGTGCGCGTGGGGAGTTCGGCGCGGAGCATCCACCGGCCGTCTTCGATCGGCAGGGAGGTGATCGTGCCGCCCGCATGCGCCGCGCGCTCCGCCAGACCGCGGAGCCCGAATCCCGAGCTGCCGACGGTCGGTCGTGCGCCGTCGTTGACGATCTCGACCGTCACCGACTCCTCCGAGTAGGCGAGCTGCACAGCGATCGACGTGGCCGAGGGTGCGTGACGCATGGCATTCGTGACGCCCTCCTGCACGATGCGACCGACCGCGTGCGCGACCGTCGGTGCGAGGGCTGCGCCTCCCACGACCGACAGCGTCACGGGGTAGCCGGCGCGCTGGGCCTGCGCGACCGTCTCCTGAGGAGGCGTCGGCTCCAGGGGAGCGAGAGGGAGGGGCGAATCGTCGGCGCGGAGCACGCCGAGCATCGCTCGCATCTCGGTGAGAGCGCTGCGCGCCGTCTCGGCGGCGGACGATGCGGCAGCGCGCGCCTGCTCCCGGTCCGGCGTCGCGGCAGCGCCCTCGGACAGGGCCACGATCACGGTGAGGGAGTGGGAGACGATGTCGTGCATCTCCCTGGCGATGCGCGCCCGCTCATCGGCCGCGGCGAGCTGAGCCTGCTGATCGCGTTCGACGAGCAGCTGACGCGACCGGTCGATCACCGCCGCGAGGTAGCGCTTGCGCCCGCCGACGTTGACGCCGATGAGGGTGCCGATCAAGCCGAGCACGACCGACATCAGCACGGCGTTCGCGGCGACCTGCAAGGTGATGACGCCAGTGAGCGTGAGCAGACCTCCGAATGCCGCGAGCGAGGCGACGCCGATGCCGAACCCGGTCCAGGCTGCTCGCGACGAGCGGTACACGGCGAGCGAGTAGCAGGTGACCAGCATCAGCGGCGAGCCGATCGGGGCCAGCGCGAAGAGGAACCCCGCTTCGAGGAGGAATGCCGCCACGAACGGCACCAGGGGACGCGTCCGCCGCCAGAGCAGCGTGGCGCAGGCCGCAAGCACTGCCGCGGGGGTCAGGATCGACAGGCCGATCGCGATCGGCGCCGGCAGATCGCGGGTGATGGTCCCCGCCGGCACCAGCGAGAGAAGCAGGCACACCAGCGCGATCAGCACATCGGCGACCACCGGATGCCGAGCCCAGAACCGGCGCAGCACACCCGGGGGACGCGGCAGCCGCAGCCCCTCGTCCTCTCGGACCGAGGGGCTGCGGCTGCGCGTTCTGCTCACCGGCCGACTCTACGCGGCTGTGCGGGCGGGGGAGTGGTCACGCGTCGCGAGTGCGCAGGACCGCCCACGCGGCGAGCAGGCCACCGGCCACCCACCCGGCCAGCGTGAGGTAGGCGACAGGTCCCTCGAGGGCTGCGCCGTCGGGGAGGATCGCGCTCTGCGCGGCGGCGACGGGCAGGTAGTTCGCGGCATCCATCACCCAGGTCCAGGCCTCGCCGGCGACCGCGAAGAAGCTCGCGACGATCGGCAGCACGAACAGGAGGCCCACGGTCGCGGCGATCGCTCCGGCGCCCGAGCGCAGGATGAACCCGAAGGCGACGCCGATGAGTGCGAACACCGCCATGGCGAGCGAGGACACCACGATCGGCAACAGCGAGGCCGAGGGGTCGGACCAGTCGATGCTCTGATCGCGCGGAGCGACGACGGCCGAGACGGCGACGGCCGCGAGAGTGAAGATGACCAGCGACGACACGAACAGGAAGAGCCCGACGACCACGGCCTTGGCGGCCAGCACCGACCCGCGCTTCGGGTTCGCGGCGAGGGTCGAGCGGATCATGCCCGTCGAGTACTCGCCGGTGACCGAGATCGCGCCAAGGATGCCCGCGAGCAGCATCGTGAACTGGATCGGCATGACCACGGCCTGGATGGGCTCGAACCCGGGCAGGTCGATCGCCTGGGCGATGAGCACGGCGATGCCGATCGTGAGGATCGCGGCGATGCCGATCGACCACCACGTGGAGCGCAGGGTGGACAGCTTGATCCACTCTCCGCGCAGTGCGCGCAAGAAGGAGAGGTGGCGTCCTGTGTCGACGCGCTGACGGGTGAGGGGCGGAGCCTGGACGGTCATGAGATCTCCTTCGTCCGGTATTCGACGGAGTCGCCGGTGAGGGCGAGGTAGGCGTCTTCGAGCGAGCCCGTGGTCGGAGTGAGCTCGTGCAGGGGGATGCCGCGTTCTGCGGCGAGGTCGCCGATGCGGGAGGCGGGGAGCCCGACGATGTCGAGCAGGTCGGGGGCGGAGCTCACGACCTCGACGGAGGGACCGCCCACGGCCGCCACGAGATCGGCCGGCCGCGGCGTACGCACCCTGACCGTGTTCGTGGTCCAGGCGCGGACGAGCTCGTCGATCGGCGCGTCGGCGAGGACACGCCCTCGTCCCATCACGATGACGTGGTCGGCGGTCTGCGCCATCTCGCTCATCAGGTGGCTGGAGAGGAGGACGGTGCGGCCCTCGGAGGCGGCGTGGCGAACGAACTGGCGCACCCAGCGCACCCCCTCGGGGTCGAGGCCGTTGACCGGCTCGTCGAGGATCAGGGTGTGCGGATCGCCCAGCAGAGCCGACGCGATCCCCAGTCGCTGTCCCATGCCGAGGGAGAACTTGCCGGCGCGCTTGCGGGCCACCGGCCCGATGCCTGCGAGGTCGATGACCTCGTCGACGCGAGAGGCAGGGATGCCGTGCGTCGCCGCCACGGCTCGCAGGTGGTTGCGCGCGGTGCGGCCCGTGTGCACGGCCTTCGCGTCGAGGAGGACCCCGACCTCCGTGAGCGGCGCCCGGAGCTTGCGGTACTCGCGGCCGGCGACGGTGGCCGTGCCGGACGTCGGCCGGTCGAGGCCGACGATCATCCGCATCGTGGTCGACTTGCCGGCACCGTTCGGGCCGAGGAAGCCGGTGACGCTGCCCGGCTGGACGGTGAACGACACGTCCTGGACGGCCGTCTTGTCTCCGAATCTCTTCGTGAGGCCTTCTGCTGTGATCATGGGATCGACGCTACCGAGCGTGATCGGGGCTGCGCGTCCTCCCCGGGTACCGTTCCCCGCCGCGCGGGGGTCCTCCGCGCGGAGGATGCCGTAGGGCTGCGGTGCCGGCCTATTGCGCTCCGGTCTGTTCCGGTGCCGGTCGCGCGAACAGCTGCGGATCGACCGGCCGCTGGGCCAGAGGGAGCTTCTCGACCACCAGCAGGTACGACTCCGTCACGAGCTCGGTCACCAGCTCGTCCTCCAGCGAGGAACCCGGCAGCAGCGTGATCCAGTGCTTCTTGTTCATGTGATAGCCCGGCACGATGTCGGCGAACGTCTCCCGCAGCGCCACCGAGTCGTCGGGATGGGACTTCAGGGTCACGCGTCCGGTGCCGTCGAGCGGCACGAGCAGGAAGACGCGTCCTCGGACCTTGTAGACGTCCCACTCCGGCCCGAAAGGGTTCTCCCGGACTGCACCGGGGAGCTCCTCGGCGCGCGATGTCGCCGTGGCGACCAGCTGTGTCGGATCCATGCCGTCAGAAGAGCCGATCCGCGCCCTTGTCGTCCGCTCTCGGAGCGGCGCGCACCCGCTCGTCGAGGGCGGCGGCTGCGGCGAGAGCCTCGTCGATGATCTCCCTGCCCGGCTCGGCGGTCAGCCAGTCGTCGCTCAGCGACGCGGGGATCAGCAGCGGCATCCGGTCGTGGATGCCGGCGAGATGCTCGGGCGCGGGGCGCATCACGATCGAGTAGCAGGTGAACGACTGTCCGTCGGCGGTGCGCCCGCGCTGGGTGACCGCGGCCATGCCGAACAGCGCCCCGTCATCGACCACGAACTCGTGCCACACCCGCTCGGGCTTCTTCATCTCGTACCAGCTGGTCGCCGGCACCAGGGCCCGGCTCTTCAGCCCGCCCGGCCGGTCTTGCAGCCGCTCGGAGCGGGTGTTGATCGAGGGGAACTTCGCCGGCTCTCCGCCGACGAGGAATCCCCACCAGGCGGGCTCCAGCTCCGGCGTGCTGTCGGGCTGCACGACGATGGGGTTGAGGTTGCGGAGGTTCTTGCCGGTCGGACGCACCGTCTCGCGGGCGTTCTGCTCCGCCCAGTCGCGCAGCCCGTCGAGCACCGCCTCGTCGGCGGCAGCGAGGAGCTCGGTGTCGGTGAATCGGGGATCCAGGCCATAACTCGCGCACATGCCGCCAGGGTACGCCCCGTCTCCGACATCCGCGCGGGCCGGGCGCCTCGACCGGCTCGGCTAGGGTCGATGGGTGACCCCGACGCGCAGACTCTCCCCGCCGGTGGCGCTCGGAGGAGCGGTCGCGATCGGCGTCATGACGGCCGTCCAGGCGCGCATCAACGGCGTGCTCGGGGTCCGGGTCGACAACGGCATCGTCGCCGGACTCATCTCCTTCGCCGTCGGGCTCCTCGCGCTCGCCGCGGTGATCGCCTGCATCCCCTCCGCCCGCCGTGGTGTCGTGCGCCTGGCAGGCGGGATCCGACAGCGAACGATCCCGTTCTGGATGCTGTTGGGCGGCGCCTGCGGAGCCCTCACCGTCTCGACCCAGGGCATCACCGCCGGAGTGCTGGGCGTCTCGCTGTTCACGGTCGGAGTCGTCGCGGGGCAGACGCTGCACGGCCTCGTGCTCGACCGCATCGGCTTCGGGCCCGCCGGGGTCGTGGCCGTCACTCCAGGACGCGTCCTGGGCGGCGCCCTCGCGCTCGCCGCCGTGGGCATCTCCCTGAGCGGCGACGTCCTGGCCACCGCGCCGCTGTGGATGCTGCTGCTGCCGTTCGCGGCGGGAGTCGGCATCGCCTGGCAGGCTGCCACGAACGGGCGACTGGCGCAGCGAGTGCAGTCGCCGATCGCTGCGACCTTCATGAGCTTCATCGCCGGCACGATCGCGCTGCTCGTCGCGGCGGGCATCAGCGTCGCCCTGCGCGGAATGCCTGCGCAGCCGCCTGCCGAGCCGTGGCTGTACGTCGGCGGTCTGCTCGGGGCGGCCTACATCCTGCTCGGCGCGTTCATCGTTGCCCACACCGGGGTCCTGCTGATGGGACTCGGGTCGGTGCTGGGTCAGCTCACGGCATCCGTCGTCATCGACCTGGTCTGGCCGGCCGCGGCGGGGCCCCAGCTGTGGCAGCTGCTCGGGATGGTGGTCGTCGCCGTGGCCTCGGTCATCGTCGCCCTCCCTCGGCGCCGCTGACCTACTTCTTCTTCTGCTTGTCCTGCTTGTCCTTCTTCTTCGGCTTCGGGGCCTTCTGCGCCTTCTCCGGATTCGGCTGCGGCGTCGGCATCCGCTGGAGGAACGCGCCGGCGTCGATGGTCTTGCGTCGACCGGGACCCCTGCCGGCAGGCTTCCCGCCGACGTACAGCCACCCGAGCAGCTCCTCGTCCTTGCCGAGACCGTGCGCCGTGGCGACCGCCTTCGCCCGGGTGTAGCGCCCGGTACGCCACAGCACGCCCCATCCGGCCTCATCGAGCAGCAGGCTCAGCGTGTGGGCGACGCCGGAGGCGACGGCCTCCTGCTCCCAGCGCGGCACCTTGTCGCTCTTCCGGTAGCTGGCGACCACGGCGATCAGCAGGGGCGCGCGCAGCGGCTTCGAGGAGGGCGACCGGTCGCCCTCGGCCTTCGCGATCGCCGCCCCCAGCACCTCACGGTCCTCGTCGCGCAGCTCGATGAGACGCCAGGGGCGCAGCGACGAGTGGTCCGCGACTCGACCCGCCGCCTCGACGAGCGCGAGCAGCTCGTCGCGCGAGGGGGCGTCGCCGGTGACCTTCGACCAGGACTGTCGTGCTCTAACGGCGTCGAGCGCGCTCACGACTCTTCGGGGGTGAAGTTCAAGGCGAGGGAGTTCATGCAGTAGCGGTCGCCGGTGGGCGTGCCGAAGCCGTCAGGGAAGACGTGGCCCAGGTGCGAGCCGCAGTTCGCGCAGCGCACCTCGGTGCGCACCATGCCGAGGGTGGTGTCCTCGATCAGCTCCACGGCGTCGGGGCGCACCGACTCGTAGAAGCTCGGCCAGCCGCATCCGGAGTCGAACTTCGTGCCGCTCTGGAACAGCTCCGCACCGCATGCCCCGCACGTGTAGAGGCCGGCGCGCTCCTCGTCGAGCAGCTCGCCGGTCCAAGCGCGCTCGGTCGCAGCCTGGCGCAGCACCGCGTACTGCTCCTCGCCGAGCTCGGCACGCCACTCTTCTTCTGTCTTGTCCACGCTGTACGACATCGGTCCTCCTGAGGGTCTGCCTCCATTCTCTCGCGTTCGCAGCGCGACGGCGCCACGAGAGAATGGACGGATGACGGATGCCGTGCAGCTGCGCTACGCCCGCTTCGCCGAGCAGGAGGCGCCGGGTCGCAGCGACCTGTACGCCGAATGGGCGGCGGGTATCGCCGACGATCCCGAGGTGCAGCGTATCCTCTCTCGCATCCCGGAGAACCGGAGGCAGCCCCCGCTGGTGTTCGCCGTGGCGCGGATGCTGGGCATGCCTCTGGAGGGATACCGGAGTCTGCGGTCCTTCGTCCTCGCGCACGCCGACGAGGTGGTCGCGGAGTGTACGGCTCGGCGTCTGCAGACGAACGAGCCGCTGCGCCTCGCCCCGCTGCTGCCCGTGCTGTCGGAGATCGACGGCCCGATCGCGCTGCTCGAGATCGGTGCGTCGGCTGGACTCTGCCTATATCCGGATCGCTATTCGTACCGCGTGATCGGTGCGGACGGAGCGGTGCGTCGTGAGCTGGATCCGACGGACGGGCCGTCGTCCGTCGTGCTGGAGAGTCGTGTCGAGGGGGAGCTGCCCGCCTGGCGGATGCCGGAGGTGGTGTGGCGTGCGGGCATCGACCTCGCCCCGCTCGATGCGGCGGACGAGCGGGATCGGCGCTGGCTGCAGGGGCTGGTCTGGCCGGGGGAGGAGGGGCGCGAGCAGCGCGTCACGGCAGCCCTCGACATCGCCGCAGCCGATCCTCCGCTCCTCGTCGCGGGCGACGCCGTGGACCACCTCGACGCGCTGGCGGCAGAGGCGCCCGAGCACGCGACTCTCGTGATCACGACCCCCGGGGTGCTCGTGCACATCCCCCGCGAAGCCCGCACGGCGCTGGTGCAGCGCATCCGAAGCCTCCCTGCCCGGTGGATCACGATCGACCCGCCCGCCGTGTTGGACGTGTGGGAGCCGCCGATCGACCAGACCGAATGGACGGGGTTCGCCGTGGCCCTCGACGGGCGCGTGCGGGCTTCGGCAGATCCTCTCGGCCGTTGGTGGGAGTGGCGCCACGGAGAGAGCCCCGCGCGGACCTAATCTGGTCCCATGCTGGGAGAGCTGACCGAGCGCGATCGCGCGATCCTCGCGCTGGAGACCGCCTGGCCGCGGCACGGCGGCGCGAAGGAGGAGGTCATCCGCGCGCAGCTCGGCATGAGCGCGGCGCGGTACTACCAGCTCCTCGGACGTCTGATCGACTCCGAGGCGGCGCTGCAGTACGATCCGATGCTGGTGCGGCGATTGCGTCGCATCCGGGATGCGCGATCCTTCCAGCGGGCCGCGCGCACGCCCGGATTCGTCGGCTGAGACGCCGCCCGCCACGCGCTGGGACGGCAGGGAGCGGATACCGAGGTCGGTGCCGTTAGCATCGAGGGGTGTCAAAGCCCACCCGAGATCGATTCGACGACGTCCCCCGATCGTCCGGACGCGTCGGAGCGCACCGCGCCGAAGCCCCGGGGATGAACGGATGGGTCGTCCTGCTCTGGTCGTTCGTGGCCGCGCTGATCCTCATCATCGGCGGGATCTTCGGAGCCCTCGTGGTCATGGAGCGCATCACGCTGTTCCCCGAAGCGGTGCCCAGTGCGACCCCGACGCCGGAGGAGACCGGCGTCGTCGACGTCACATACTCGGTGATGATCCTGAACGCCTCGCCGGACGCCGGGCTGGACGAGCAGATGCGCGACGATCTCATCAACAGCGGATGGGCGGCGGGCTCGGTGTTCGCCACCGACAGCGACAGCCAGGACTTCACCACCACCACTGTGTACTACATCGCTGACGAGGACGAGCTGGCCGCCATCGGCCTCGCCCGGCTCATCGGCGGAGCCGAGGTCGAGCAGAGCGACGCCTACGCGAGCCTGAACGACACTGGTGCCAAGCAGCTCACGGTCGTCATCGGCGTCGACCGCACGACGACGGCACCCGAGACGCCCGCGCCGTAGTCCGCCCCGCCGTCCCTCCGCGTGGCTTGCACTCGATGGGGTCGAGTGCCAGAATGGCGTTAGCACTCTCTCACTCTGAGTGCTAAACCCAACGTCTACGTCCAGGAGGGACGACAAAACTCATGGCAAAGATCATCGCTTTCGATGAGGAGGCCCGCCGCGGCCTCGAGCGCGGCCTCAACATCCTCGCCGACGCCGTCAAGGTGACGCTCGGCCCGCGCGGTCGCAACGTCGTGCTTGAGAAGAAGTGGGGCGCTCCCACGATCACGAACGACGGTGTGTCCATCGCCAAGGAGATCGAACTCGACGACCCGTACGAGAAGATCGGCGCGGAGCTCGTCAAGGAGGTCGCCAAGAAGACCGACGACGTCGCCGGCGACGGAACCACCACCGCCACCGTCCTCGCTCAGGCGCTCGTCCGCGAGGGCCTGCGCAACGTCGCAGCCGGCGCAGACCCGATCTCGCTCAAGCGCGGCATCGAGAAGGCCGTCGCCGCGATCACCGAGGAACTGCTCGCCAGCGCGAAGGAGATCGACTCCAAGGAGCAGATCGCCGCGACCGCATCGATCTCGGCCGCTGACCCGGCCATCGGCGAGCTCATCGCCGAGGCGATCGACAAGGTCGGCAAGGAAGGCGTCGTCACGGTCGAGGAGTCGCAGACCTTCGGCACCGAGCTCGAGCTCACCGAGGGCATGCGCTTCGACAAGGGCTACCTGAACCCCTACTTCGTCACGGACCCCGAGCGCCAGGAGGCAGTCTTCGAAGACGCCTACATCCTGATCGCGAACCAGAAGATCTCGAACATCAAGGACCTTCTGCCGATCGTCGACAAGGTGATCCAGGACGGCAAGGAGCTCGTCATCATCGCCGAGGACGTCGAGGGCGAGGCTCTCGCGACTCTCGTGCTCAACAAGCTCAAGGGCATCTTCAAGTCGGTCGCCGTCAAGGCTCCCGGCTTCGGCGACCGTCGCAAGGCGCAGCTGCAGGACATCGCGATCCTCACCGGTGGTCAGGTCATCACCGAAGAGGTCGGTCTGAAGCTCGAGAACGCCACGCTCGACCTGCTGGGTCGTGCGCGCAAGGTCATCGTCACCAAGGACGAGACCACGATCGTCGAGGGCGCCGGTGAGGCAGACCAGATCGAGGGTCGCGTCACGCAGATCCGTCGTGAGATCGAGAACACCGACAGCGACTACGACCGCGAGAAGCTGCAGGAGCGTCTCGCCAAGCTTGCAGGTGGCGTCGCCGTCATCAAGGCGGGCGCGGCGACCGAGGTCGAGCTCAAGGAGCGCAAGCACCGCATCGAGGACGCCGTCCGCAACGCGAAGGCAGCCGTCGAAGAGGGCATCGTCCCCGGCGGTGGCGTCGCGCTGATCCAGTCCGGTACGAAGGCGCTCGACTCGCTCTCCCTCACGGGTGACGAGGCGACCGGTGCGAACATCGTTCGCGTCGCGATCGAGGCTCCGCTCAAGCAGATCGCGCTCAACGCCGGTCTCGAGCCCGGAGTCGTTGCGAACAAGGTCGCCGAGCTCCCCTCGGGCCAGGGCCTGAACGCGGCATCCGGCGAGTACGTCGACATGTTCGCAGCGGGCATCATCGACCCGGCGAAGGTGACCCGCTCGGCACTGCAGAACGCAGCGTCGATCGCGGCCCTCTTCCTCACCACCGAGGTCGTCGTCGCCGACAAGCCCGAGAAGGCCGCCGCTCCCATGGGTGACCCGTCGGGTGGCATGGACTTCTGATCCATCTCCATTGACAGAAACGCCCCGACCTTCCGGTCGGGGCGTTTCTGCGTTCAGGATCGGTACTGCGCGGTGCAACGCGGTGCCGTACCGGGCTGCGCCGCCCGTGCCGACTCAGTGGAACAGGCTGGCCGAGAACTGGTCGGCGTCGGCGTACTGGGTCGCCGCGCTGCCCAGGGAATGGCCGATCGATTCGAGCACCTGCTCGACGTGCAGCTGCGCTCCTCGCCACTGATCGGCGCACGACTGGAACGCGGTCGAGGCGGTGCCGACCCACGACGACTGCAGCTGGGTGAGCTGCGACATGAGCGTCGCGGCGTCGGCATGCACTCGTTCCATGGTGGCCAGGGCTGCGGCTTGGGCCGCACCTACGGCTTCGGTGTCGACGGTGAAGACGGACATGGGAACTCCTCTCGGTTGGGGTTCCGACGATAGGAGTCGAACTCGCGCCGAGAGGGGTCGGGCGGCATCCGATCCCGCGCGATGTGCAGAACCCGCAACGGTGCCGCGCCGTGCAGGAGGGACCGCGTCAGAGGTCGAGCGGCTCCAGCGGCTGAGTGTCCTCGAGCAGGTGGGCGGGGGTCGCGCGGGAGGGTGCGAGCGGGAACGTCACGGTGAAGGTCGCCCCGCCGCCCGGGGTCTCGGAGACCGCCACGCTGCCGTGCAGCGCCTTCACGATCGACGACACGATCGCGAGCCCCAGGCCCGATCCGCCGGTCTCGCGGGCGCGGGAGGTGTCGGCGCGCCAGAACCGCTCGAAGATCTGCTCCCGGATCTGCGGAGGGATGCCTTCGCCGTGGTCGACGATCGAGATGCTGCCCGTGCCGCGCACGCGGTCGGCGTCCACGACGAGCTCGATCGGGCTCTCCTCCGGCGAGAAGCGACGTGCGTTGCCGAGCAGGTTCGTGACGACCTGACGAACCTTGTTCTCCTCGCCCAGGACGATCGGCGGGGTGCGCACGGGGATGTCCGCTGCCTCGGTGAAGTCGATGGCGGGGACATCTGCCGCGGAGGTGCGCGGGCGTCGGCGCAGGCGAGCGAGCGTCCCCCGGGAGAGCCCGCGGGGCGCCGGGGTCTGCGGAGCGGGGACGACCGGGTTCGACCGCGTGGTCACGTCGATCAACGGGGCCTCGACCGTGCGGTCGATGACGGTGACCGTGCGGGCGGGAGCGGCTGCGCGCAGATCGAGGGCGGCGTCGCGGGCGATGGGGCGGAGGTCGAGCGCCTCGATCTCCGGTTCACGCTCCTCGTCGAGACGGGCGAGCGCCAGAAGGTCCTCGACGAGCACGCCCATCCTGATCGCCTCCTTCTCGATACGCTCCATGGCGCGAGCGGTGTCCTCTTCGCCCTTGATGGCGCCCATGCGATACAGCTCGGCGTAGCCCCGCACGCTGACGAGCGGCGTGCGCAACTCGTGGCTCGCGTCGCCGATGAACCGGCGCATGTGCTGCACGGTGCGGTCGCGCTGCGCAAGCGACCCGTCGACCCGGTCGAGCATGGTGTTGATCGCGCTGTTGAGGCGGCCGACCTCCGTCGTCGGCTCGAGGTCCGTGAGGCGCTGGGTGAAGTCTCCGGCGGCGATCGACATGGCCGTGGACTCGACCTGTCCCAGCCGACGGAACGTCAGGGTGACCAGGCCTCGGGTGAGCAGAGCGGCGATCAGGATCGTGATCAGGGCGACCGTGATGTAGATGCCGAAGTACTGGCCGATGATCCGGTCCGCGTACTCCAGTGGCATCGCCACGATCTGGATCCGCAGCGAGCCGTCGCCCTCGCCGGGGACCCTGGCCACGGCCGCACGGAAGCTCGACCCCTTGGTGCCCTCCATCGTGAAGCGCTGATCCTCGTTGTTCTGCGCTTCCAGCAGCGAGTAGGTGGAGGGGAACAGAGGCGCGCCATTCGCCGAGCTGCCGGTGGTCGTCTGCAGCTCGCCTTCCGCGTCGTAGATCGCGACGAAGAAGTCGCGCGGCGAATCCGTGGGGGTGTAGATCGTCTTGCCGTCTTCGACCGTCACATCGAAGTACCGGTCGGCGAGGTCGGCCGAGACGAGCGCCGGCAGCTGGGAGTCGATGTTGTCGATCAGCGAGTTGCGGAGGATCGGCGCGGTGCCGATCCCTGCCGCCAGCAGGCCCAGCGCGAGCACGGCGACAGTGACGCCGGTCACCTTCGCGCGCAGGCTGATCGAGCGCCACCAGCGGGTGACCGCGTCAGGCTTGTGCGCCATGCGGTCCTCCCTGAGACGGATGCGGTGCGGCGTCAGTGACCGGCGGTGAGCCGGACTACTTGCCGACCTTGAGCATGTAGCCGAAGCCACGCTTGGTCTGGATGACCGACTCCTCGGTGTGGGGATCGATCTTGCGACGGAGGTACGAGATGTAGCTCTCGACGATGCCCGCATCGCCGTTGAAGTCGTACTCCCACACGTGGTCGAGGATCTGCGCCTTCGACAGCACCCGGTTGGGGTTGAGCATGAGGTAGCGCAGGAGCTTGAACTCGGTGGGGCTGAGCTCGATCGACTCCTTGCCGACGTGGACGTCGTGGGTGTCCTGGTCCATCGAGAGCTCGCCGGCGCGGATGATCGACTCCTCATCGGCCTGCATCGTGCGGCGCAGGATGGCCTGGGCGCGGGCCACGATCTCGTCGAGGCTGAACGGCTTGGTGACGTAGTCGTCTCCACCCGCGTTGAGGCCCTCGATCTTGTCGTCGGTGCCGTCCTTGGCGGTGAGGAACAGGATCGGCGCGGTGAATCCAGCGCCCCGCAGGCGCTTGGTCACGCTGAACCCGTTCATGTCGGGGAGCATGACATCGAGGATGATGAGGTCCGGCTCCTCCTCGAGGACTGCAGAGATCGTGGCGGCGCCGTTGGCGACGGTCTTCACCTGGAAGCCGGCGAAGCTGAGACCCGTGGAGAGCAGGTCGCGGATGTTGGGCTCGTCGTCGACGACCAGGATGCGCGCATCAGTCATGTCCCCATTATGGTGACTTCGGCCATGGGGATGCTGATTATCCGTCGGAGCGGCGCTTTCGCCCTCCGCGTAGCCGCCGCTGCGGCGCACCGTCTCGCCGCTCAGGCCGCGATCGCGTCGGCATCCATGATCGTGTAGCTGTACCCCTGCTCGGCGAGGAACCGCTGGCGATTCTGCGCGTAGTCCTGGTCGATCGTGTCGCGGGCGACCAGGGTGTAGAAGCTCGCCGTGCGTCCTGACTGCTTGGGACGCAGGAGCCTGCCCAGTCGCTGCGCCTCTTCCTGGCGGGATCCGAACGAGCCGGAGACCTGGATCGCGACGGATGCCTCGGGAAGGTCGATCGAGAAGTTCGCGACCTTCGAGACCACCAGCAGCGAGATCTCGCCCTCGCGGAAGGCGCGGTACAGCTCTTCGCGCTCGTCGACGGGCGTGGCACCGGTGATCTGCGGTGCGTTCAGCGACTGCGAGAGGGAGTCGAGCTGGTCGAGGTACTGCCCGATCACGAGGATCCGCTCGTCCTTGTGCTTCGCGATGAGCTCGCGCACGGCGTCGATCTTCGCCGGAGCGGATGCCGCGAGCCGGTACCGCTCGTCGTCGGTCGCCGCGGCGTACTCCAGCCGGTCGTCCGGCGGCAGGTCCACGCGCACCTCGTAGCATGCGGCGGGGGAGATGAATCCCTGCGCCTCGATCTGCTTCCACGGGGCGTCGAACCGCTTGGGGCCGATCAGGCTGAACACGTCGCCCTCCCGGCCGTCCTCGCGCACGAGGGTGGCGGTGAGGCCGATGCGTCGGCGGGCCTGCAGGTCGGCGGTGAGCTTGAAGACGGGGGCGGGCAGCAGATGCACCTCGTCATAGACGATGAGGCCCCAGTCGAGGGCGTCCAGCAGCGCGAGGTGCGCGTACTCGCCTTTCCGCTTCGCCGTGAGGATCTGGTAGGTCGCGATCGTGACCGGCTTGACCTCTTTGGCCTGGCCGGAGTACTCGCCGATCTCCTCCGGGGTGAGACTCGTGCGCTTGAGCAGCTCGTCGCGCCACTGGCGGGCCGAGACCGTATTGGTGACGAGGATCAGCGTCGTCGTCTTGGTCGCAGCCATCGCTCCCGCGCCGACGATCGTCTTCCCTGCGCCGCAGGGCAGCACGACGACGCCGGATCCGTCCTTCGAGAAAGCGTCGACGGCATCCTGCTGGTACGGACGGATCTGCCAGCCGTCCTCGGCGAGCTCGATCTCGTGCGGGGTTCCCGGCGTATAGCCGGCGAGGTCCTCGGCAGGCCAGCCGATCTTCAGCAGCTCCTGCTTGATCTGCCCGCGGGCCCAGGCGTCGACGACGAACGTGTCGGGAGCGGGATGGCCGATCAGCAGGGGCTGGATGCGCTTGTTGTTGGCGACCTGGGCGAGCACGGCGGGATCGCTCGACCGCAGGATGAGGGTGCCTTCATCGTCGCGCTCGATCACGAGGCGTCCATAGCGGTTCACGGTCTCACGCAGGTCGACGGCGACTGACGGTGGCACCGGGAAGCGCGACCAGCGGTCGAGGGTCTCGAGCATGTCCTCGGCGGTATGCCCGGCAGCGCGAGCGTTCCACAGTCCGAGACGGGTGATCCGGTAGGTGTGGATGTGCTCAGGGGCGCGCTCGAGCTCGGCGAAGATCGCCAGCTCGTGGCGGGCGCTCTCGGCATCCGAATGGGCGACTTCGAGCAGCACGGTGCGATCGCTCTGGACGATCAGGGGGCCATCAGACATAGCTGTCCAGTTTACTGCGGGATGACGGATGCGGCGCGGATGCTCGATACCGGCAGCGTGCGCTCGACGTCGGCCGCACGGTCGCGGCCACGCAGGCGGCCGCCGCCGAGACCCGTCGCCTCGAGGATCAGCTCCCTGGTGGATCCGTCCGGCATGCCCACGGTGACGCGTAGCACGGCTTTGGCCCGCACTGCAGCCTCGAGCTCGCGATCGAGCCAGGCGGCGTCGGCGTCCGGTCCCTGATGCGAGCGCAGCGCGGCGATGAGCGGGCCATGGTCGACTGCGGCGGGCACGGAGGTCGTCGTGATCGGGTTCCGTTCGCCGGTGAGCGGGGTGCCGTCGTGGTCGACGAGCGTCGCGGGGTACCGCGCATCCGTCAGTGCCCAGTACACGGTGTCGCGTCCGACCCGCGTCGAGAGGGACTCGACATGCTTCGCCAGTGCGAGCGACCGGAGGCCCTGGTCGACGGCCATCGCCTCGATCAGATTCTGATCGGTGCTCTCGATGCGGGTGCGGCCGGTCTCGGCATCCGTCGACACCCTGACCAGCCCGTGACGCTGCGCGGTCTGGGACACCAGGTAGCGCAGGGGCTGAGGGATGCCGGTGAGAGAGAGGTCTTCGAGGAACTCGAGGATCGATTCCTCGGTCTCGCCGACGACCAGGCCGTGTGCGATCGACTCGGGGGTGAACCGGTAGGACGACGCCTGGGCGGCCGATTCCCGTGTGGCGATCGTGCGCAGGCGCACGTCGAGGGCGGGAGCGAGCGGCCCCGGCGCGATCGCGCTGAGGTCGTTCTGGAGGAAGATGCGGTCGACCTCGGCCGGCAGCAGGGAGGTGAGCGCGGTCGCATCCGCCTCGGCACCGCGACGCAGCGGTGCCGCCCACGCCGGCTCCCTGCCGTCATCCGCGATGAGGCCGAGCAGACGGGCGCGTTCGAGGAGAGCCGCGCTCCGCTCGGGCCAGGCGGCGTCCCAGGGATGCGCCTGAGGCCAGGCGGTCGTGGCGACCCATCCGCCGTTCTCCATGCGGATGCCACGAGGAAGCGCATCACGGAAGCCGGCGACGAGCACACTCCATCGATCGCCCACGGGGGAGCGCAACCAGGCCTCGGTGTGGTCCGTGGCGCCCAGTCGACGGTCGATCGGAGCGGCGAGGTCGGCGTCGAGGGCGATGGTCACGAGGGCGTCGATGGACTCTGCCGGGATGCCGGCCTCGGCCAGCATCCGCTTCTCGCCCGCGCTGACGGTGCCGCCGGTCAGGAGCGCGAACGGCCGCTCACGGGCGAGCAGGAGGAGGTCGGCGAGAGCCGCGACGGTCGTGAACGCACGCTCGGCGGCGTGTGCGGCGTCGGCCTCGTGCGCAGGTTCCGGTTCGGCCGCCCGCAGAGGCTCCGGTGCGTCGCGCTCGGCCACGGCAGTCTGCACCGGAGGGAACGGTGTGCCGTCAGGGCGGAGCAGCGCGAGTCGGGTGAGCGCCTCGCGCTCGGACGATTCCTTCGCGGGGGCGGTGCCGGACGCCGCGGCATGAAGTGCGGTGGCCTCGGAATGCGTGAGCATCGGCAGGATGCGCGCGATCGACGCCGGGTCGAGCAGAGCCTCGGCAGCATCGAAGAAGTCCTGCCACCCGGCATCCGGTCGTACTCGACGGGCCGCGAAGAGCGTGGCGAGGTCGGCATCGCTCGCCTCCGACAGCCATTCGGCCAGCGGGCGGGCGTGCGTGCTCATGACGTGTGCCTCAGGGTCGCGATGCCGCGCGACCCTTTCGGATGAAGCTCATGACGAGCAGCACGATGATCATCAGGAAGGCGACGGGAAGGCCCCAGTACGGGATCGCGGCGACCAGAGGCCAGGCGCCTCCGCCGAAGTCCTTCTGCTCCATGCCGACGGCGGTGCCGATGATGATCGCGAAGAAGCAGAGGATGGATGCCGCGGCGAGCCCGAGCGCCGAGAACGCGAGGATGCGATCCACCCGGCGAACGGGAATCTCGGGCTCAGGGCTCTTGGTGCTCATCCCTCTCAGCCTAGTCGCTGCGCGCAGCCTCGGTTCCGCACCGTGACCTTCGGATTCCTTGTCCGGCGACCGGTAGGCTGGACATGGCCGCACACGTGCGTCCGATCCCGTTCCACACCGACTCAGCGAGGTTTCTCCCATGCCCACCGGCAAGGTCAGGTTCTACGACGAAGACAAGGGTTTCGGCTTCATCGCCTCCGATGACGGCCAGGACGTCTTCCTGCACGCTTCCGCCATGCCCGCGGGCACGGCGGTGAAGGCGGGTGCGCGCGTGGAGTTCGGCGTGGCCGACGGCAAGCGCGGACTGCAGGCGCTGTCGGTTCGGGTGCTCGAAGCCCCGCCCAGCCTTGCGAAGGCCAAGCGCAAGCCCGCAGACGACATGGCGATCATCGTCGAAGACCTCGTCAAGCTCCTCGACGGCATGGGCGGCGACCTGCGTCGCGGCCGCTATCCGTCGTCCGCCCATGGCCGCAAGATCGCGGCCGTCCTGCGCAAGGTAGCCGATGACCTCGAAGCCTGATGCCGACCAGCGCCTGATCGAGGCGCACGATCTCGCCCTCGCCGCGCTGCACGAGATCACTCCGGCGAGCACCGTGGGGCCCGCTGCGGGTTACCTCCGCGAGGACGACGGATCCGTCTCGCTGCGCTTCGAGAACCGGCTTCCCGGGTACCCGGGCTGGTACTGGACCGTCACCGTGGATCGGGTCGATGACGAGGACCCGACGGTGCTCGAGGTCGAACTGCTGCCCGGCGACGGCGCGCTGCTCGCGCCGGAGTGGGTGCCGTGGGCCGAGCGTCTCGCCGAGTATCGCGCGCATCAGGTCGAGCTCGCCGAGCAGGCGGCGGCCGCTGCGGCGGACGTGGCGGAGGTATCCGAGGACGACGATCTCGACGCCGATGACGACCTCGACGACGTCGACGACGACGAGCTCGAGGATGACGACCTCGACGACGACGATGATGACGACGACGATGATGACGACGACGACCTCGACGATGACGAGCTCGCTGCTGAGCCGCGCGAGCTGCATGCCGGCGACCTCGACGGCGTCGACATCGATGAGCTCGACGACTCGGTCGCCGACGACGCGGATGACGAGTCGGACGATGATGAGTCGGACGATGACGAGTCCGACGACGACGACGACGAGTCGGACGAGGACGACGACGCCGACGAGTCGGACGACGAGGAATAGGCCTCCGCGAGCACGACGGCGCGCCGACCTCCTCGACGGCCGACGCGTCTGCGCGCGAGCGCGGCTCCCGTCAGCGCCCGAGGGCGGGGGTGCTCGGGTCAGACGCCCTGTTCGAGCACGTAGTCGAGTGACCGCGTGAGCTGGCGCACGTCGTCCGGATCGATCGAGACGAACGTCGCGACGCGCAGCTGGTTGCGGCCGAGCTTGCGATAGGGCTCGGTGTCGACGATGCCGTTCGCTCGGAGCGTCTTCGCGATGGCTGCGGCGTCGATGCTCTCGTCGAAGTCGATCGTGACGACGACGGGCGAGCGGTGTGCGGCGTCCACGACGAACGGAGTGGCGACGGCGGACGCGGCGGCCCAGTCGTAGAGGACCCCCGAAGACTCGGCGGTGCGCGCTCCGGCCCACGCGAGTCCGCCGTTCGAGAGGATCCAGCGCAGCTGGCTGTCGAGCAGGTGCAGGGTCGTCAGCGCAGGGGTGTTGAGGGTCTGGTTGAGGCGCGAGTTGTCGACCGCGTTCTTGAGGCTCAGGAACTCGGGGATGTACCGGTCCGATGCCGCGATGCGCTCGATGCGATCGACCGCTGCGGGGGAGACGGCGGCGAACCAGAGGCCGCCGTCGGAGCCGAGGTTCTTCTGCGGGGCGAAGTAGTAGACGTCAGCCTGCGCCGCGTCGAAGTCGATGCCTCCGGCCGCGCTCGTCGCGTCGATGACGGTCAGGGCGCCGTCGACCGCCACCCGCTCGATGGGAGCGGCCACGCCCGTGGACGTCTCGTTGTGCGGCCACGCATAGACGTCGACGCCCTCGACGATCTCGGATGCTCCGCGTGAACCGGGCTCGGCCTTGCGGACGTCCGGGGCCTCGAGCCAAGGCGCTGCTGCCGCAGCGGCGAACTTGCCGCCGAACTCGCCGAACACCAGGTTCTGGCTGCGGCGCTCGATGAGGCCGAACGCGGCGGCATCCCAGAACGCGGTGGAGCCGCCGTTGCCGACGATGATCTCGTAGCCTTCGGGCAGGCGGAAGAGCGCAGCGAGCTGCTCGCGGACGCTGCCGACGAGGTTCTTGACCGGCGCCTGACGGTGCGAGGTGCCCAGCAGCGTCGGTGCGTCGGCGAGCAGCGCGTCGAGCTGTTCGGTGCGCACCTTCGAGGGGCCGCACCCGAAGCGGCCGTCAGCGGGCAGGAGGTTGCGGGGGATCTCGATCGCCATGCGTCGATTCTAGGGCGTGCGGCCCCGCGGCCCCTGCCCTGTGACGCCCCGATGTCCCCGCGGGAATGTAGGCTTGCCTAAGAAGACCCGGAGGCCCACATGACGGACTTGATCGACACCACGGAGATGTACCTCCGCACCATCCTCGAGCTCGAGGAGGAGAACATCGTGCCGCTGCGTGCGCGCATCTCCGAGCGCCTCGGTCACTCGGGTCCGACGGTCTCGCAGACGGTGGGTCGGATGGAGCGCGACGGGCTGGTCGTGGTGTCGGAGGACCGCACTCTCGAGCTGACGGATGCCGGTCGCAGCAAGGCCGTCAACGTCATGCGCAAGCACCGCCTCGCCGAGCGTCTGCTGTCCGACGTGATCGGCCTCGACTGGGCGTTCGTGCACGAAGAGGCCTGCCGCTGGGAGCACGTCATGAGCGAGCAGGTCGAGCGCCGCCTCGTCGAACTGCTCGGCCACCCGACGGAGTCGCCGTACGGCAACCCCATCCCCGGTCTCGACCAGCTCGGCGATGCCCCGGCGCGCACGTTCGACGAAGGCGTCATCGGACTGGTGCAGAAGCTGAACGCCGCCGGTGCCCCGATCGACGGCACCGTGCGTCGTCTGGCCGAGCCTGCGCAGGTCGACCCCGAGCTGCTCGAGCAGCTCCGCGATGCGGGTGTCGTGCCCGGCGCGAAGGGCGACTACCGCTTCAACGAGGGCTACGTCCTGATCCAGATGGAGGGCAAGGAAGACGGACTCGAGCTTCCGGTCGAGCTCGCCTCGCACATCTTCCTCGTCGGCGAACCCGCCTGATCGCCGCTGCCAGAGGCCGTCGAGCCGCGGAATTCCGCCTCTCCGAGGATTGCCAGGTTCGCAGGGTGACAGGACCGTTATCTTCCGGTAACCTCGGACGAGTCGTCGAAGAAGCCCGCTGACGACACCCGAGAGGATCCGCCTTCCAGGCTCGTCGACCTCCCGGTCAGACCGCACAACGTACCCGAGCTACATACGTGCCACGAGAGCAGAGTGCCGACGAGCCAGCGCTACCCGAGCGTGCAGGCGCAGGAGGACTAAGTTTTGGCCACAGACATCGAGAAGCCCGCGAAGACAACTGAAGATCGAGCAGTCGCCCGCACCTCCCGTGCGCGGGTCGACGCACGCAAGGTCGTCAAGCCGCTGCGTTCGATCGCCATCTTCGGGGCCGTCGGTGCCCTCGTCGCCGCCGTCGCTCTGCCCGCCTACGCCGCCTCCAAGCCGGCCGAGTCGGCCACCACCGTGCAGCAGATGGCCGCCGTCGACGCCCAGTCGCTCGTCGTCGCCTCCGACGCCGCGGCCGCGCCGCTCAACCGCGGCACGTTCACCGCGACCACGCCGGACGAGATCGAGAAGAAGAAGGCCGAAGAGGCTGCCGCCGCCCGTGCCAAGGCCGCTGCCTCCTCGACCACCGCGACCGCATCCAGCAACTTCGACATCGGCAGCTACGCTCTCGTGTCTCCCGGGTCCGGCGAGGTCCGCTATCCGCTGCCGCAGGGCTCCTACAACGTCAGCCGCACGGTCGGCGGAGCCCACCAGGGTGCCGACATGCTGGCCCCGGCCGGCACGCCGATCTACGCCGCCGCCGCCGGAGTCGTCCGCGCGTCCGCTGAGAACATCGGCGGCTACGGCGTCTGCGTCATGCTCGACAGCGTCGTGGGCGGTCAGCGCGTGCAGACCACATACGGTCACATGATCTACGGTTCGCGACAGGTCCAGGCCGGCGAGACGGTCGCCGCGGGCCAGCTGATCGGCTTCGTCGGCAGCACCGGTCGCTCGACCGCGAACCACCTGCACTTCGAGGTCTGGGTCAACGGCGGCCTGATGGAGCCCATCGCCTGGCTCGGTGCCAACGCGGGCTGATCGCTCGGTGCCAACGCGGGCTGATCGCTCGGTGCCAACGCGGGCTGATCGCTCGATGCGCGACGCGGGCTGATCGCTCGGTGCCAACGCGGGCTGATCGCTCGCCCCTTGGGCCTCGCGGACACGCCTTCGGGCGTTCACCCGCAGTTTGACCCCGCTGCGTGCCTGATGGGTTAGCCTGAACCCGTCGTCGTACAGACGGGAGAAGCAGATGGAGCGAATATCGAGCATCCGAACCATGGATGCCCTCGGTCGTCATGTCCTTCTGCATCGTCCGCAGGGAGTGCACGGTTCTGCCGTGTGCATGAGGCGCTGTCTGTAGACAGCGCCTTTTTTCGTCCCTGCGAGCGCTTCTGCTCTGCGCGGCGTCGTGTGAGTCGAGAGTGCCGGGAAGCCGTCCTGGCGGATCGAGAGGATGACGATGCGCACACTGGTACTGAACGCAGGATACGAACCGCTCGCGATCGTGTCGTTCAAGAGAGCCCTGGTCCTGGTCATGAACGACAAGGCGACCGTGATCGAGCGCATCGAGGACGACCCCGTCTGGGGCAGCCACGGCGTCTACGATCGGCCGGCCGTCATCGTCCTCTCCCGCTACGTGCGCATCCCCTCGAGCCGACGTGTCCCGGTGACCCGGCGCGGCGTGCTGCGTCGCGACAACCATCGCTGCGGGTACTGCGGCAAGGCGGCGTCGACCATCGATCATGTGATGCCACGCTCGCGCGGCGGCGCGGACTCGTGGGAGAACCTGGTCGCATGCTGCCTGCGCTGCAACAACACCAAAAGCGATCGCACGCCCCAGGAGATGCGGTGGGAGCTGCGGTTCTCGCCTCGCCCGCCGCACGGCACCGCCTGGACGGTACGTGGTACCGAGCGCAGCGATCCGCGCTGGGAGCCTTACCTCGCCCTCGCCGCCTGAGCAGGAGGAGGGGGCGCGGGGTCCTCTAGAATGGAACCCGCGCCCCCGTAGCTCAGCAGGATAGAGCAGCCCTCTCCTAAAGGGCAGGTCGCTGGTTCGAATCCAGTCGAGGGCACCCCATCAGTCGCGACCGCTGCGCCACAGCTTCGACGGCCACCAGATCACGCGGCCGAGATCGTAGGCGAGCGCCGGCACGAGCAGCGACCGCACGACGAACGTGTCGAGCAGGACTCCGAAGGCGACGATGAACGCCAGCTGCGCCAGGAACAAGATCGGGATGACCGACAGCGCCGCGAACGTCGCCGCCAGGACGAGACCGGCCGAGGTGATCACGCCGCCGGTGATGGAGAGTCCGCGCAGCACACCCTCCCTCGTGCCGTGCTCGAGGGATTCCTCACGGACCCTGGTCATCAGGAAGATGTTGTAGTCGATGCCTAGCGCCACGAGGAAGACGAATCCGTAGAGCGGGACGGCCGGATCAGCGCCGGGGAAGTCGAAGACGCCGTTGAACACGAGCGCCGAGACGCCCATCGCGGTGCCGAACGACAGCACGGTGGTGAGGATCAGCAGTACCGGCGCGAGTATCGAGCGCAGCAGCATCATCAGGATCAGCATGATGACGACGAGGACCACGGGGATGATCAGGTTGCGATCATGGATCGACGCGTCGTTCGTGTCGATCGCGGTCGCGGTGACACCGCCGACCACGGCATCGACCTCGTCGAGCTGCGTGCGCAGGTCACGGACCGTCGCAGCTGCGGCGTCGGAGTCGGCGGCATCCGTCAGGGTCCCCTGAAGCAGCACCTCGCCGTCGACCACGGTGGGCTCCGGCGCCGGGGTCCCCGGGGGACCCACTGCGGTGATCCCATCCCCGGTGACGGGCGCCGATCCGCTCGGCGACTCCGATGCGGTGACCGAGACGCCGTCGATCCCGTCGTCGGCGAGGAGCGCGTCGGCCGCGTCCTGCATCCGGTCCTCCGCGACGACGACGTAGACCGGGCTTCCCGAGCCGCCGGGGAAGTGCTCGCCCAGCGCCACCTGTCCGTCGCGTGCCTCGGAGGCGCCGAGCACGAGATCGGACTGGGGAACGCCGACGGCGTTGAGCTGCAGGACTCCGGCCGCGCCGGCGAGCAGCACGAGTGTGGTGACGATCCAGATGACGCGCGGCCGCTTGGTGATGAGGCCGGCCAGACGGGCCCACAGCCCCGTCGTGCGCATCCCGTGCTCCTCGGCGACGACGGCGGGCTCGAACTTCGGACGTCGCGGCCAGAACACCGCGCGACCGAAGAGCAGCAGCAGGGCCGGCAGCAGGGTGAGGGCCGCGAGCATTGCGAAGACGATGCCGATCGCGGCGACCGGGCCCAGCGTGCTGTTCGACTTGAGGTCGCTGAGCAGCAGACACAGCAGTCCGGCGATCACGGTGCCGCCGGAGGCGACGATCGGCTCGAACGAGCCCTTCCACGCGGCGAGCACGGCTGTGCCCTTGTCCTGGACGACACGGAGCTCCTCGCGGAATCGAGCCACGAACAGCAGTGCGTAGTCGGTGGCCGCTCCGATCACAAGGATGAACAGGATGCCCTGGGTCTGCCCGCTGAGCAGCAGCACCTCGAACTTCGCCAGCCACCACACCACGAGCAGGGCCACGCACAGTGCGAACAGGCTTGTGGACAGGACGACGAGCGGCAGGAGGAATGAGCGGTACACGAGCACGAGGATCACCAGGACGGCGAGCAGGGCCACGCCCAGGAGCAGCCCGTCGATGCCGGCGAAACCGGCGACGAGGTCGGCGCTGAATCCTGCGGGACCGGTGATATAGACCGTCACGCCGTCGGGGGCGGCGTCGCGCAGCTGAGTGCCGAGAGCCTCGATGGCGTCGGCGAGTTCGGCGTCTCCCTCGATCGGGATGAACGCCTGCACGGCCTGACCGTCCTCGGAGGCGAGGGCAGGGGAGACGTCGGGGCTCACGCCCTCCACATCGGGGGAGTCGGCGACGGCATCCGTGATCGTCTGGAGATCGGATTCGGACAGCTCGTCGTCGGCCACGAAGACGGCGATCGCCGGGATCGCATCGCTGTCGTTGAACTCCCCGAGGAGCTTCTGCACCTGGGTCGCATCGGCCGACTCCGGCAGGTAGCTGGTCTGATCGTTCGACGACACCTCGTCGACCTTGCCGAAGAGCGGACCGCCGAGTCCCGCGCCGACCAGCCAGACGAGGATCAGCGCCACCGGGATGAGGACGCGGACCCAGGAGTGTCGACGCGTCCGCTCGCGGGTCGGCGGGATAGGCGCGTGCTCAGGGCTGGACATCGGGTTCCTCTCGGGGACTGACGGGTCGGGTGACGCGGATGCTCAGGAGATCCAGGCGACGATGAGGATCATCGTCGCGAGGAATCCGGCGAAGTAGTTGAGCGCGATGAAGCGCCGCCAGGCGCGATTCGTGCCGGGGGACGTCTCGTCGGTGACGTTCCACCAGGGGGCGGCGTTCACGATGTAGGGGATGGCCAGTGCCGCACCGAGAGGGCCCGGCCAGCTGGTGAACAGCATGGCGATGCCCGCGAGGGTCCAGAGGCCGATCGACAGCCGGACGGTGGCGCGCGCTCCGATGACGGTGGCGATCGACCCGATGCCGCCCTCCCGGTCCGGCGCGATGTCCTGCACGGCGCCGAAGGCGTGGGCGGCCATGCCCCAGAGGAAGAACGCGACCAGCACGACGACCGCGGTGACGGTCAGCTCGGTCTCTGCCAGCGCGAGGCCGACGATCGCCGGGGTCACGAAGTGCAGACTCGACGTGGTCGAGTCGAGGAAGGGGCGCTCCTTGAAGCGCAGGCCGGGGGCCGAGTACGCGATCACGGCGAACACGCTCACACCGAGCCAGATCCAGGATGCGGGATTCCCGACGATCACGAGGTAGATCAGGAACGGGACATTCGTGATCGCGGCAGCCCACAGCGTCGCCCGGTGGATACGTGGGGACAGCAGCGCCCCCTCGATCCCGCCCTTGCGGGGGTTCGCGAGGTCGGACGCGTAGTCGAAGACGTCGTTGATGCCGTACATCGCGAGGTTGTACGGGATGAGGAAGTACAGGGTTCCGATGATGAGCGTCGGATCGATCTCGCGGGTGGCCAGCAGGTATGCGGCGGCGAACGGGAAAGCGGTGTTGATCCAGCTGATCGGCCGTGACGACAGCACGATCTGAGCGAGATCCCGCCCGAGCGTTCCGCGGGTGGGCGCCGTCATGACGCGCCTCCGTCAGGGGCGGCGCTCTCGCGGTCGCGGCCACGGAGGCGGCCTCGCAGAGCGGCCCACAGCGCGGGCAGCAGGATGGCACCGGCGAGCGGGTAGGCGAAGTCCTCCAGGGGCGCGAGGCCGATGTGCACACCGAGCAGGTGGTCGGGGGAGTAGTGGAAGAGGCCTGTCGCGATCATGATCGTGTCGAAGACCGCGGTCAGGAGGAACAGCGCGACGATCGTCACGACCATGGCCGTGAGGTGGGGGCGATGGCGGGAGACGAGCGAGAGCACGATCGCGGCGACCGCGGCGGCGCCGACGAACCAGGCGGAGAGCTCGATGTACGTCACGGGCGCACCTCCGCCGAGGAACGTCGACGGAGACGGGACAGCAGGCGCACCGCACCCGTGTAGACGACCATGGTGCAGACGACCAGGAACAGCAGGAACACCGGCTCCTCGATCGGGAGCTCCGGGGCCAGCACGATCCCGGTCGCGACCGCAGCCTCGCCACGGAAGAAGATCCCGCCCATGATCCCGGCGATGTCCCAGACCAGGAAGAATGCGAGGCCGACGAGAGTGACGACGGTCGCCGTCACTGCGTCGCGCCAGAAGAACAGACGGAACCGCCGGTCGAGGAGCAGCATGCAGCCGAGAGTCGCGAGCAGGAGCCCCAGGTATACGAAACCCATCACGCCGCCCCGCTCGTCGTCGGCGTCTTCGCGGGGGCGTCGAGCGGTCCGCTCGAGTGGTCGCCTCGGATCCGCTTCAGCACGATCTCGGCGCTGATCAGGCACATCGGCACACCGACGCCGGGCGCGGTGGTGGCACCGGCGTAGTACAGGCCGGACACTCGACGCGACTGGTTCTGCGCCCGGAACATCGCGCTCTGCGACAGGATATGGGCGGGGCCCAGCATCCCGCCGCGCCACGAGTTGTAGTCGTGGAGGAAGTCGGCAGGTCCCTTCGTTTCGCGCACCACGATACGCTCCCGCAGATCGTGGATGCCTGCCCAGCTCGCGATCTGGTCGATGGCGGCATCGGCGGCGCGCTCGATCGTCGGGGATCCGGCTCCGTCGGAGCCACCGGCGCCGAGCGACGTGTCGGCCGGGATCGGCACGAGCACGAACAGGTTCTCGTGTCCCTCCGGCGCCACGGTGGCGTCGGTCGCGCTCGGTCGGCAGACGTAGATCGACGCGGGTGAGGGGATGCGGGGCGAGGCTCCGAAGATGTCATCGAAGTTCGCGTCCCAGTCCTCGGTGAAGAACAGCGAGTGATGGGGCAGCTCGGGGAGGGAGCCACGCACGCCCAGCATGACGAGCACGGCGCCGGGCCCGCTCGTGCGTCGCTGCCACCAGGACTCGGGGTAGGTGCGCAGATCGGCCGGCAGCAGAGCCGTCTCGGTGTGATGCAGATCGGCGCCGGAGACGACGATGTCCGCATCCTCCGAATGGTCGACACCCTGCGGATCCCGCCACTGGATGCCGGTCGCTGTCGCGGTGCCCGAGATCGTGCTCGTACGGATCGTGGTGACGTCGGCGCCCGTGACGATCGTGACTCCCGCCTCCTGAGCGATCGCGGCGATGCGCTCGACGACCCGCCAGAACCCACCCTGCGGGTAGCTGACGCCCTCGTCCAGATCGAGCGCGCTCATCAGGTGGTACATCGCCGGCGCGGTGCGCGGGTCGGTGCCGAGGAAGACGGCTGGATACCCGAGGAGCTGGCGAATCACGGGATCACGGAACCGACGGGCGGCGAACGACTGCAGTCGCGTGCCCAGCAACGTGAAGAGCCGGGGGAGCGCCCGCAGGACCTCGGGCGTCATCAGCGTGCGCAGGCGCGTGAACGGGTTGTAGAGGAAGTAGCGCTCGGCCATCACCCGTGCGTCGTGCGCGGAGTCGAGGTAGGTGTCCAGGGCCGCCGCCGCGCCGGGCTCCCGCGACTCGAACAGCTGCGACACCGCGGCGCGCCCGGTGGGCACCGTCACGGAGGGAGAGGAGCCGCCCTCAGCGCCAGGGGCCTGGAAGACGCGGTAGCCGGGGTTCAGGAGCGTGAGGTCGAGCTGCTCCTCGGTCGAGGTTCCCATCATCGCGAAGAAGTGGTCGAACACCTCGGGCATCAGGTACCACGAGGGGCCGGAGTCGAAGCGGAAGCCGTCGCGCTCGATCGTGCCCGCGCGTCCTCCCACCCTGTCGTTCTTCTCGTACACGGTCACGTCATGTCCGTCGCGCGCGAGGAGCCCGGCGACGGCGAGGCCTGCGACGCCGGCGCCGATGACCGCCACGCGACTCATCGGTCCCGCTCCAGGGATGTGACCAGCACCGCGCGAGCTGCCAGGAGAGCTTTCACCGGGTCGGGCACGCGGACACGACGCTGATAGAGGGACGCGGCCGGCGTCTTCGCGACCCGTCTCGTGAGTGCGCCGAACAGTGCGTGAGCACTGCGCACGGCTGCTCTGGCGTCCTTGGGCAGCAGGGGGATCGATCGGGCCGCGTCGTCGAGCTGCACCGTGATGGTGCGCACCCACTCATCGCGGTCGGCATCCGTGAGCCGATCAGCACCGCCGAGGTAGCCGCGCTGCAGGCGGTCAGTGTCGTCGGCGAGATCGCGCAGGAAGTTCACGTTCTGGAAGGCGGCTCCCAGCTGCCTGGCGCCGCGGGTCAGGATCTCCTGTTCTCGGGCGGTGCGCTGCTCGTCCCTGAGGAAGACCCGCAGGCACATGAGGCCCACCACCTCGGCGGATCCGTAGACGTAGCGCTCGTGCGCAGCGGCGTCGTACGCGGTGAAGTCCGTCGACGTCGCGAGGTCGGCGCTCATCGAATCGAAGAACGGCTGCGTGAGGTCTTCGCCGATTCCGCACTCCCTGGCGGTGCGGGCGAACGCGTGCAGCACGAGGTCCGTGCTGTAGCCCGCCTGCATCGCCTGGTGCGTCGCTGCCACGTAGGACGTGAGCGCCGCTTCCTGTGCCGAGGTGTCGAGGCCCGCCTGTGCGGCGACGCCGTCGACGATCTCGTCGGCGATGCGCACCATGGCGTAGATGTTGCGGATGTGCTGGCGGTGCCGCTCGCCGAGCAGACGCGTGGCGAGCCCGAACGAGGTGGAGTAGGTGCGGATGACCTCGGTCGAGGCGGTGTCGGCGGCGCGACTGAACCGACCGAGACTCTCCTCCGGGGTGTCCGAGGGGGTCGGGGTCATGCCTGACGTCCTTCCAGGCGGGACGCGGAGACGAGGATCGAGCGCGCCGCGTCCGAGGTGATCTCGCCCGCGAGCTCGGCCTCCGCCAGCAGTGCATAGACGGCATCGAGCTGGTCGCCGATGAGGCCGACGACGAACCGTTCGGCCCCGCATTCGCGGAGCAGATCCCGAATGCCCTCGGCGTCCGCGAGGTTGAGGTCGGGCGCGCCGAAACGCGGATCGATCCGAGTCCAGGCACTGGTCGAGCGCGCGAACGCGATGATCGCCGTCTCCTTGCCCTCTCGCAGATCCGAGTAGGCGTCCTTGCCGTGGCTGCGATGATCTCCGAAGACGCACAGCAGGTCGTCCTGCAGCTGGTAGGCGAGACCGAGGTGCCGGCCGACGGTCTGGAGCGTCTCCTCGGCCGATCGGGACGACCCCGCGAGCAGTGCAGCCGCACGCAGCGGGAGCGAGAACGAGTAGGTCGCGGTCTTGTACACGCTCATGCTCAGCACCGTCTCGACGTCGGACGGGATGATCCCGTGGCTGAGAGCCACGTCGGTGTGTTCGCCGGCGACCGTCTCGAGGATCGTCTGCTCGACCAGTTCGAGCAGACGCAGACGGGTCTCGTGAGGCACGTCGGCCCTGGCGAAGCCCATGACCGCGGCCGACAGGATGAGATCGCCCATGAGGATGGCGCTCGATCGCGCCCAGTGCAGCGAGTCCTGCGCGGAGATGCCGGGGGTCCCTGCCGCCAGCGCGCCGATCAGGTTGGGGCGCTGGCGCCTGGTGAGGTCTCCGTCGATCACATCGTCGTGAAGGAGGAAGGCGTAGTGCAGGAGCTCGATCTGGGTGGCGATGTCGACCGCGGCGGTGATCGGGCCGTCACCGGCATCCGGATCGAGCGCATGGTGGACGTCGAGCAGCAGTCGCGGACGCACCAGTTTGCCGCCCAGCGCGTGATCGGCGCCGGCGCGCCAGAGGGCGGCGAACTCGGGGCCGTACGCCTCGGCGGTCGTGCAGTGCAGCGCGAACCGCTCGCGGAGCACCTCTTCGACGCGAGTGTTCAGGTCCTGACGGAGCGCGGTCTGCGTCACGATCAGACCACCCCGAGCTCCCGCAGCTGCGGAAGCTGCTCGACGAGCCATGGGCTGAAGGCGAAGGGGGCGCCGGTCACGGAATCGGCGAACTCGCTCGGATCGGCCCATGCCCATTCGGCGACCTCGTCAGGATCGGGCGAGAGGGGCCCTGCGGCTCTGGCGACGTGGACGGGGCAGATCTCGTTCTCGACGATGCCGCTCGCGTCCACAGCGCGGTACCGGTAGTCGGGAAGGACGAGGGTCACATCGGTGACCTCCAGTCCGAGTTCGTACTGTGCCCGGCGGTGCACCGCCTCGATCATGTCCTCGCCGGGGCGAGGGTGGCCGCAGAAGCTGTTCGTCCAGACCCCCGGCCAGGTGCGCTTGGACAGTGCGCGGCGGGTCACCAGGAGGCGACCGTCCTGATCGAGCACATGGCAGGAGAACGCCAGGTGCAGGGGGGTGTCGGTCGTGTGCACGGCCTCTTTCGAGCGCACCCCGATCGCGACTCCGTCCGGAGAAAGGAGGGTGACCTCATCCATCGCGGGAACCTCCTTGGTTTCGCTAGCTTAGCTAATAATCAACATAACATGAATCCAATGGTGTGTAGCATGATGGCATGTACAACGGATCTGACGCCAGCCCCCGGGCGCATGGCGCGTCGGATGTGCTCTCACGACGCGGGGAAATGTCTCCCGACGGACTCGAGCACTCGGCGATCTACGACGTCGACTCGAGTGATCCCCGCAGCACGCTGATCGACCGCTCGGGAGTCGCGCCGGAGGATCTCCGTCAGATCGCGAAGGTCATGAGCGCGCTCGGCGACCTGAGGGATGCGGAGCAGAAGCTCTCCCTCGCCTCGCGCCGATACATGCGCCTGAACGAGACTGACATGAGGGCGCTGCACTATCTGATCGTGTGCGCCAACAAGGGGGCGACGGCGACACCCGGCGGGATCGCCACGCACCTCGGCATCTCCACAGCCTCGACCACCAAGCTCTTGGACCGTCTGGAGAAGGGCGGTCACATCCGGCGCGCGCCGCACCCCACCGACCGACGGGCGCTCGCCATCAGCATCACCCCCGACACGCGCCAGGCGGCGATGGACACGGTCGGACGCCAGCAGGCCAAGCGCTTCTACTCGGCCGCGCGCCTCACCCCGGAAGAGCGTGACGTCGTCATCCGCTTCCTGGCGGATATGACGCAGGAGATCGCACTGCGCGACGAGCCCTGGGCGCAGGCTGGAGTGACCGCACCCGAATGAGTTCGTCGCGCGCGCGAATCAGCGCGAGCGAATCATCGCGCGGAATGCGCGATGAATCAATGGGCGGCGTTATATGCCTCGACGACGGGAGCCGGAATGCGGCCTCGCTCCGAGAGCGAGTAACCGTTGTCGTTCGCCCACGCCCGGATCGCGGCGACCTCGGGGTTGCGGCCAGGGCGCTTGCGCGAAGACGCGGAGCGTCCTGAGGTCGAGGAGCGTCCTGCGGCCGACGAGCCGGCGCGACGACCGGCGGAGATATACGGTTCCAGCGCCGTGCGCAATTCCTCGGCGTGCTCCGAATTGAGGTCGATCTCGTATGAGGCGCCATTCAGCGAGAAATGCACGGTCTCGCCTTCGCCCACTTCGAGGACGCTGCCGTCGATGTCGTCTACCAGCTGGTGCACAATTCGTCTCGCCATAGGGCAAACAATACCCTGACAAAGGCCATTATGACGATTTATTCGTGACCGGGGTCGATGAGCTTCAATCCGACGATGCATCCGACCAGCCCGAGCAGCAGCAGAATTCGCGGCCAGGAGATGTCGCTGTCTCCGGTGGCCATGGCCCAGACGACCGTCAATGTGGCTCCGATTCCCACCCATACCGCATATGCGGTCCCGGTGGATATCTCGCGCATGGCGAAGGCCAGTCCGATCATCGACAGCACGAGTCCGCCGACGAAGATGACACTCGGCCAGAGTTTGGTGAGTCCCTCCGACTTGCCGAGGGCCGTGGCCCACACCGCTTCGAGGACTCCGGATGCGATCAGCACGATCCACGACATGATGGTCCTTTCGGACCAGTCTTTGCGCTCACCGGGTACTGGTCTGCCTCGTCCGGGGCCGGGGTCACCGACCGGTCCTCATGTTAGCCATCCGTGCTGGGCAGGGCCTGTGCAGGCAGAGCGTTCCCCGGAAGGGCCGCGCTGTCAGGGGAGGATGCCGGCGCGTCGAGCCTTCGCCACCGCGGCGTGCCGAGTGGAGGCATCGAGCTTCGACATGGCGGTGCCGAGGTACGCCTTCACCGTCCCCTCGCGCAGGCCCAGCTGCCCGGCGATCTCGGCGTTGGTGGCTCCGAGAGCGGCGCAGGCGAGGACGTCGGTCTCGCGGCGCGAGAGATGGATCGTCGGGATGGGGGCGGTCGTCGGGGTAGCGGTGTGCTCGGCGAGTGTCACGAGCCGGCGTTCGACCTGGGCGATGCGCGACCTCAATTCGGCGTCCTCGACCGACGCGGCGATGCTGCGGAGCTCGGCGAAGCTCTCGCGCAGCTCCTCGCGGTGCCGGGGAGCGACGGTCTCGCTTCCCGGCGACGCGGCCCGAAGACGCCGATCGACCTCGTCGCGGATACGGAGCTCATCCGCGACAGACTGCGCGACCTGCATCGCGGGGGCGGTCGTGACGCCACCGACCGGCGTTCGCTCCCACGTGCCGGCGTAGAGCACACCCCGCGGGCGTCCCCCCACCACGATCGGCAAAGCGAGGAGGGTGCGGATGCCTTCGCCCAGGATGTACACGTCGTAGTCGTGAGTGATCTGCTGCGACGATCCGTAGTCGTTGGTCATGCGGGGGCGCAGTTCCATGATCGCCCGCCCGCCGAGTCCGCGTTCCGGCTTCACCCGCAGACCGTCGAGGCTGTGCGTGCGATTGCCGACGATGCTCGTGACGTTGACGACGCCCTCGTCTATCAGGCCGCCGAAGGCGATGGGGAAGCGCGTGCGCTGGGCGAGCTCGCGCACCGCGCGGGTGACGAGTTCGGTCTCGGATTCCATCTGGGCCGGTGCGCTCACGACTACCTACTTTCGGGGGTGACGGCGCTGTTCCCCGTTTCGTAGCGTCGACCCTATCATTCGCCCGGCAGGTGCGGGCGAGCCGTAGACCATGAGGCAAGGAGGCCCCATGACCGACCATTCAACGGCGGACCCGACGGGAGCGATCGATTACATCGCCGTCGAGGAATCGCCACGATTCCGAGAATTGAAGAAGACGCAGCGCTCCTTCATCTTCCCGCTCGCCGCATTCTTCCTCATCTGGTATTTCGTCTACGTGCTGCTGGCCGCCTTTGCGACCGAGTTCATGTCGCAGCGCGTCTGGGGCGACATCACCGTCGGGTTGCTGATGGGGCTGGGACAGTTCGTGACCACATTCGCGATCACGATGGGATACGTCGCTTTCGCCAATCGGAAGCTCGACCCCATCGCCACCGAGATCCGTGAAGAACTCGAGAAGGCGCAGGCGGACGCATGAACATCCTGCATGGGGCGACGGGGCAGCCCGCTGTCGAGAGCAACCCCGTCCTGAACATCTCGATCTTCGCCGCGTTCGTCGCGGTGACGCTCTTCATCGTGATCCGGGCCAGTCGGAACAACAAGACGGCGGCCGACTACTACGCGGCGGGTCGTTCGTTCACGGGTCCTCAGAACGGGTTCGCGATCGCCGGTGACTATCTCTCCGCGGCATCCTTCCTCGGCATCTGCGGAGCGATCGCCATCAACGGGTACGACGGATTCCTCTACTCGATCGGATTCCTCGTCGCCTGGCTTGTCGCGCTGCTCCTCGTCGCCGAGCTGATGCGCAACACGGGCAAGTTCACGATGGCCGATGTCCTGTCGTTCCGTCTGAAGCAGCGACCGGTGCGGATGGCGGCGGCCATCACGACCCTGGCCGTCTGCTTCTTCTATCTGCTGGCGCAGATGGCCGGTGCCGGCGGGCTGGTCTCGCTGCTGCTGGGCATCGAAGGCAGGATCGGCCAGTCGATCGTAATCGCCGTGGTGGGCGTGCTCATGATCGTGTACGTGCTCATCGGCGGGATGAAGGGCACCACCTGGGTGCAGATCGTGAAGGCCTTCCTGCTCATCGGCGGCGCCATCGCGATGACCATCTGGGTGCTCGCGATCAACGGATTCAGCCTCAACACGCTTCTCGAGGCGGCGGTGGCGAACTCAGACAAGGGGGAGGCGATCCTCGGACCGGGCCTGCAGTACGGGGCCAATCCGTGGGACTTCCTCTCGCTCGGCATGGCGCTCGTGCTCGGCACGGCGGGTCTGCCGCACGTTCTGATGCGCTTCTACACGGTGCCGACAGCCAAGGAGGCGAGGCGTTCGGTCGTGTGGGCGATCTGGCTCATCGGCGGCTTCTACCTGCTGACCCTCGTGCTGGGCTACGGCGCGGGTGCGCTCGTCGGGGCCGATGTCATCGCTGCGGCGCCCGGCGGCCCCAACTCTGCAGCTCCGCTGCTCGCCCTCTACTTGGGAGGGCCGGTGCTGCTCGGCTTCATCTCGGCCGTCGCGTTCGCGACGATCCTCGCGGTCGTCGCAGGGCTCACGATCACCGCGGCCGCGTCGTTCGCGCACGACATCTACGCCAATGTGATCCAGAAGGGACGCAAGGATGCGGCGGGCAACGCGGCCGAGTCCGACCCCAACGGTGAGGTGAGGGTCGCACGACGCACGGTCGTGGTCATCGGGATCCTGGCGATCGTCGGCGGTATCGGCGCCCAGGGACAGAACATCGCCTTCCTGGTGGCGCTCGCCTTCGCCGTCGCTGCGTCGGCGAACCTCCCGACGATCCTGTATTCGCTGTTCTGGCGTCGGTTCAATACCCGTGGGGCGGTCTGGAGCATGTACGGCGGATTGGCGGCCGCCATCATCCTCATCGTGCTGTCTCCGGTGTTCTCGGGGTCGCCCACGTCGATGATCCCCGGGATCGACATCGTCCTCTGGCCGATGAACAACCCGGGCATCGTCTCGATACCGCTCGGCTTCTTCCTCGGCTGGCTCGGCACCATCACGAGCCGGACGAAGGAATCCCCGCAGCTCGCGGCCGAGATGGAGGTGCGCTCCCTCACCGGGTTCGGCGCCGAGAAGGCGGTGGATCACTGATCCGCATCGCGCCCGCCCCCTCTCGGGGAGCGTGATGCGGCGTGGACCCCGACGGCCTACTCGTCGGGGTCCACGTCATCGTGCAGCTGCAGACCGCCGCCCCGGCTCGTCAGCAGGGACGGGCTCTGCCCGGATGCGGTCAGTGGCCGGACTCGAGGTCGAGCAGGAATCTCTTGCGCTCGGGGTGCGCGCCGTAGTGTCCGGCGGTGCCGTCCGAACGAACGACCCGGTGCACCGGCACGATGATCGAGAACGGCGTCAGCCGGCATGCCGTGCCGACGGCCCTCGCTGCGCCGGGGTGCCCCGCGAGTGCGGCGACCTCGCCGTAGCTGAGCGTCTCCCCCCCAGGCGATCGTCGTGATGGTCTGCAGTGCCGTGCGCGAGAAGCCCTCGCTCAGCCGCCAGTCCAGGGCGAGATGCTCGTGGAAGCGGACCGGCTCTCCGTCGAAGTACTCGTCGAGCAGGGCGACGAGGTCGTCTGCGGCCCCCGGGTCGGGGTCGGGGACGGCGTGCAGCTGGCGGGAGACGTTCTCGAGAAGCCAGGGGACGGACGGATCGTCGGATTCCGAGAGGTCGAATCGGACGATCCCCTCATCGGAGAAGACGGCGAGGGCATCTCCGAAGGGAGTCGGGGCGAAGTCGTAGCGGAACGTCATGCCTCCATACTGACCGGCACCGAGCCGCCATGCGGATCGCGATCGCGGCAACGGGGGAGAGGACGGCGCATCCTTCATCTGGTGCAGGAGCAGTGGGGACGGATCGGGATCGCCGCGTCTACAGGCGGAAATACGGTGAAACCCGCCCGGGATACCGTCGCCAGCGCGAGGCGCGCTTAGTGTGTGAGGGTGTGGCGACGTGAAGGAAAGGCTGCGGACGAGGCAGCGACCGGTGCCTCGGTGACCCTGGGCGACCTGCACGATCCGGCCTCCGGTGTCGGGATGGGCCATGCGGCCGAAGCGGAGCGGACCAGGCTGCGCGCGGAGGCCGCCGATCTCGGCGGGTCTTCGCCGCTCGTGACCTTCCGGGACACCGTCGAGTCCGGGATCGACATCTCCAAGGCGCACCCCGGCAGCCTGCCCCAGTTCATCACCGGCAAGTCGACGCTGCTGTCGAACCTCTTCCGTGACGAGGTGGGCCTACGAACCGCTCGCCTCGCGGCCGAGCGCATCACCGCCAAGAACACCGAGCTGCGCACGGTCCGCGGCATCGAGGCAGTCCACCTCGCCGTCGGTGTGGCGGGGTGGCGCATCGGAGGCGCGGACTTCGCCGCCCCGGTACTTCTGCGGCCGCTCGCCATCCGCCGTCACCACTCGGACTTCGAGCTCAAGCTCCAGGGGGCCTTCGAGGTCAACCCCGAGCTGGTGCGCATCGCACGCGAGCACTTCGGCATCACGATCGACGCCACGGCGCTCGCCGCACTCGCGTACGACGGAGGCGTCTTCAAACCGCAGCCCGTGATCGACAGCCTGCGCGCGACGACCCGCTCGATCGACACGTTCACGGTGCTGCCGCGTCTGGTGGTGTCGACCTTCGCCGACGTGGGCGGAGCGATGGCGCGTGACACGCGCAACCTCGACCACGTCGTGCTGAACGCCCTCGCCGGCCACGTCGGCGACCGCGAAGAGGTCTCGCGCCGCCGCCCGGAGCCGCACCACACCGGACCGGACGACCGGGCACCGGCATCCGACAACCTGCTTCTCGATGCGGATGCCGAGCAGGAGGCCGTCCTCGCGAGGATCGCCGCAGGGCATTCGCTCACGGTCGCGACGCTTCCCGGTACGGGCGGAACGCAGACCGTGATCAACGCCCTGGGCGAGCTGGTGCGCAACGGACGACGAGTGCTCGTGGTCTCCGCCCGTCGCTCGACCCTCGACGGCGTGCGTCACCGTCTGGCAGGGATCGGCCTCGACAGCCTGGCCGTGTCGCCGGCGAGTGCCCGACGCGACCTCGTGCGCGCGATCGGCCGCAACGAGAAGGCCACGGCACCCAAGGTTAGCGACGTCGACGATGCGCTGGTGCGGCTGCGCACCGTGCTGCGCGACTACCGTCAGGCGCTGACGGCCCCCGTCGCCGGAACCACGGCATCCGTGCTGGATGCGACCCGTCACCTCACCAGACTCGCGTCGCTGCCGAACCCTCCGTCGACCACTGCGCGACTCAGCCCCGAGACGCTCCGTCGGCTCGCCGACGATCGCTCGTCGGCAGCCTCGGCTCTCGCGCAGGCCGCGCGGCTGGGGGAGTTCCGCTTCGGCCCTGACGACTCGCCCTGGTACGGTGTCACCTTCTCGAGCACGGAGGCGGCGAAGGCCGCGCACCAGCTGGCCGGCCGACTGCATTCCGACTCGGTGCCCGCTCTCCTCGAGCGTGGGTACGCGCTGATCGCGCAGACCCACATGCGGCCCTTCTCGACCATCGATGAGCTCGGAGAGTACCTGCGGCTGCTGCAGGGCATCCGTGACTCCCTCGACCGCTTCAGCCCGACCGTGTTCGAGCGGCCGCTGGGCGAGCTGATCCAGGCGCACGGCTCGCGGCGTGACGCGCCGGGCCTCTCCGGGGCGAACAGGCGTCGTCTGCGTCGCCTCGCCAAGGAGTATGTGCGTCCCGGCGTCCATGTCACCGAGATGCACGAGGCGCTGCTGCGGATCCAGACCCAGCGCACCCAGTGGCAGCGGTACGTGGATGCGGGCGTCGCGCCCGAGGTCCCACTCGGCCTCGCCGACGTGTACTCGTCGTGGCAGCGCGTGTCGGCGGAGCTGGCAGAACTCGATGCCGCGCTGGGCCGCCGGGAGCCGCTGTCGACGCTCCCCGTCGCTCGCCTGGTGCGCACCCTCGCCGGTCTCGCGGCGAAGTCCGACGTCTTCGACAACCTCGTCGAGCGCGCGCAGCTGCGCGATCGTCTCGCTGACCTCGGCCTCGAGCCGCTCCTCGCCGAGCTCTCGGTCAGGCATGTCTCGGAGAACCGTGTGGGCGACGAGTTGGAGTTCGCGTGGTGGCAGACGCTGCTCGAGCGCGCGCTGCAGGACGACCGCGCGCTGCTCGGCGCGAACACGGCCGTCGTCGACCGCCTCGAGCGGGACTTCCGCCTGGTGGACGAAGCGCATGCCGCGATGGCCGGCCCTCTGCTCGCCTGGCAGCTCGCGAACCAGTGGAAGATCGCGATCGTCGATGAGCCGCAGGAATCTCAGCATCTGCGTCGTGCCCTGAAGCAGCCGATGACGTCGACCGCCGAGATCGTGAGCTCGGCGCCCACCCTCGTCGGGGTGCTCGCGCCGGTGTGGATCTCCTCCCCGTACCTGGTGCCCGACATCCCCGAGTCCGTCGAGTTCGACACCGTGCTGCTCGTGGATGCCGCGGCGATCAATCTCGCCGAGGCCGCGCCAGCGATCCGTCGCGCGCGTCAGGTGGTCGCCTTCGGCGATCCGGTCACCCAGCGTCCCACGCCGTTCCACGTCGCCGTCGATCCCGGCGAGACCTGGGAGCACGAGGTGCCCTTCGACGACACCTCGGTGTTCGAGCGGCTGTCCGAGCTCCTGCCGGTGATGACGCTGACCCGCAGCTACCGCGCGGGCGGCGAGGATCTCGCCGAGCTCATCAACGACGCGTTCTACGGAGGCGAGATCGTATCCCTGCCGTGGGCCGGTTCGTACCTCGGCCGCGGAAGCCTGACCGTCGACTACGTCGAGGGTGGCACCGGGGCACCCGATCCGATCTCCGGCGCCGTCGAGAGCCCGGAGGCGGAGGTGGCGCGCGTCGTCACGCTCGTCGTCGAGCATGCCATCCATCGGCCCGACGAATCCCTGATGGTGGTGACCGCCAGCAGGCGACACGCCGAGCGGGTGCGTGCCGCCGTCACCTCCGCGTTCGCCGGGCGGTCGGACGTCGCGGACTTCGTCGGACGGGACACGGCCGAGCCCTTCGCCGTGCTCACACTCGAGGAGTCCGTCGCCGAGAGCCGCGACCGTGTGATCTTCTCGCTCGGCTACGGCCTCACCAAGCACGGGCGAGTGCTCAGCGACTTCGGCGACCTCTCCACTCCCGACGGCGAACGTCTGCTCACGGTCGGGATGACGCGCGCGCGCCGCTCGATGGTGATCGTCTCGTCGATCCGCCCCTCCGCCTTCGACGACGGGCGACTCGAGCACGGCGCCGCCACCCTCATGTCGATCCTGGGCGGTCTCGCCGCTCGGGGACGCGACGCGCGTCTCGAGGACCTCGCCGACCCGTTGACCCTCGCGCTCGCGCGGGAGCTGCGCCGGCTGGGCGCCGCCGTCGATGTCGACTACCGCGGGCTGCTCCCTCTCGTGGCGCAGCACGGCGGCAAGGCGGTCGTGATCGAGTCCGACCCCGAGTCCCGAGGCGAGTCGCTGCGGGAGACGCTGCGCCTTCGGCCGCACGTGCTGCGCCGGCTCGGCTGGCACTACGTGCGCGTGCACGCCTTCGACCTCTACAGCGACCCGGTGACCGCGGCGTCGCGGATCGCGGGCGTGCTGGGCATCTCGGCATCCGCGGTGCGTGCGGACAACGACACGCAGCCGATCGACCTCGACGATCCGCAGCATGACTGAAGAGCCCGACGAGTCCGAGAATCGGGCGCCGCGGCAGGAGGTCGTGCGGGTCCCTGGGCGCCGGCGCGCACAGCTGACGCCGGTTCCAGGCACTGACACGGATCCGGAGAGCGCCGCGAAGGCCCGGACTGCCGAGAAGAGAGGGCCGAAGGGCCCGAACGACGACCGGCTGATGCAGGACGTCCCTCCGCACTACTGAGCGGAATGAGAAGAGGGGCGCGGTCCGGATTCGGACCGCGCCCCTCTTCTGAGGTTCGGGAGGATCAGCTGCGAGCGTTCCTGGCCAGCAGGTCGCGGATCTCGACGAGCAGCTCGGCCTCGGTCGCCGCGGCCGGCTCCTCCTGCGGCTCCTCGGCAGGGGTGCCCTTGCGTGCCTCGACACGCGCCTTGAACGTGTTCATCGGCAGGACGAAGACGAAGTAGACGACGAGGGCGACGGAGAGGAAGCTGATGACCGCCGAGATCAGGTCTCCCAGCGGGAAGACGACCTTGTCGCCGTAGATGTTGGTCACCGACGGGCCGAACTGGCCCGTCGCGTCCGCCTGGAAGAAGAGGGCGACGAGCGGGTTGATGATGCTGTTCACCACGGCGGTGACGATCGCGGTGAACGCGGTGCCGATGACGACCGCGACAGCCAGATCGATGATGTTGCCGCGGAGGATGAAGTCTTTGAAGCCTTTGAGCATGGAGAGCCTCCGGAGGTGGGGTGGTGCGTCAGGAAGAGGTGGAGGTCGTCGCGGGCGCCGGCTTGGCGCTCGTCGTCGACTCCGTCTTCGATGATGCCGGGGTCTGCGAGGAACCGGCGGACGAGGACCGCGAGTCGGTCCGATAGAAGCCGGACCCGTTGAAGGTCACGCCGATGGAGCCGTACTGCTTGCGCAGCTCGCCACCGCACTCGGGGCAGACCGAGAGTGCGTCGTCGGAAAAGCTCTGCACGGCGTCGAAGGCGTGGCCGCAGGAACGGCAGGCATAGGCATAGGTGGGCATTGCGGTCCTCGTGATGTCAGCGCCGCGGAGGCGACAGGAGAAGGGTCTGCGTGGGGGTGACGACGCCGGTGACCGGCTGGTCGTGCACTTCCCTCGGCAGGAAGTCGAGTACCTCGGAATCATAGATGACCGCGTAGACCGGCGGGCATTTCTGCATCGAGCCGATGGTCTTGTCGAAGTAGCCGCGACCCCAGCCCATGCGCATGCCGCTGCGGTCGACAGCAGCGGCGGGGATCAGCATCAGGTCGACGTCGTTCACCGCGATCGGGCCGAGCACCTCGCCGGTGGGCTCGGGGAGCCCGAACAGACCTTCGGCGATGTCGTCGTCGTCATCGGTCGCGACCACCCAGTCGAGCAGGCCGTCCGAGCGGGTGACGGGGAGCAGGACCCGGATACCACGGCGCACAGCGGCGCGCACGAACTCCCGGGTGCCCGGCTCGGTCGTCGTGGAGAGGAAGCAGGAGATGGAACGCGCGCCGAGGGAATCGACGAGTTCGTCGAGCCGCCTCGTCAGGGCCGTGGCCGCATCCTCGCGCTGCGCGTCGCTCAGCAACTGGCGGCGCTCCCGCAGCTCGGCGCGGAGCGCCCGCTTCTCGTGCTCCACGTCATTCGCCATGCCTCCGAGTCTACGGCGGCATCCCCGCTAGGCTGTGAGGATGGGTGCTCAGAAGATCAAGGCTGTCATTCCCGCCGCAGGACTGGGAACACGATTCCTCCCCGCGACCAAGGCGATGCCGAAGGAGATGCTGCCGGTCGTCGACAAGCCGGCCATCCAGTACGTCGTCGAAGAGGCCGCCACAGCTGGCATCGAGGACATCCTCGTCATCATCGGCCGTAACAAGAACGCGATCTCCAACCACTTCGATTCGGTTCCCGAGCTCGAGGTCAAGCTCATGGAGAAGGGCGACACCGGCCGTCTGCAGCGCGTCATCCACTCCAGCGACCTCGCTGACATCCACTTCGTGCGTCAGGGCGAGCCGAAGGGTCTCGGCCACGCGGTGCTGCGTGCCCGCACGCACGTCGGCGACAGCTCCTTCGCCGTGCTGCTCGGAGACGACCTGATCGACGAGCGCGATCCGCTGCTCACCGAGATGATCGCCGAGCACGAGCGCAGCGGGTCCGCGGTGATCGCCCTCATGGAGGTCGACCCCGCGAACATCCACATGTACGGCGCAGCCGCCGTCGAGGAGATCGACGGATCGGATGCCGTGCGAGTGACCGGACTGGTCGAGAAGCCGGCTCAGGAGGATGCTCCCTCCAACCTCGCGATCATCGGACGCTATGTCCTTCCGGCTTCGATCTTCGAGGTGCTCGAACGCACCGAGCCCGGAAAGGGCGGCGAGATCCAGCTGACCGACGCTCTCCAGGAACTGGCCGCGCGGCCAGAGGGCCCCGGAGTCGTCGGCGTGATCTTCCGAGGCCGTCGCTACGACACGGGCGACCGCGTCGACTACATCAAGGCGATCGTCCAGCTCGCGTCAGACCGCGATGACCTCGGACCCGAGCTCCGGCCGTGGCTGAAGGAGTTCGCGGAACGCCTCTAGGCGTCATCGCGGCGTCGGAACGCTGACATGGATCAGGCGACGGGGATGCGGCACGGTCCTATCGAGCTGCGCCTCGTGCGCTCGCGGGATGCACGGGCGCTGCAGCACGAGCTGCTGAGCAACCGCTCCTGGCTGCAGCCGTGGGAGGCGACCGTGCCTTACGGCTCTGTCTCCTTCGACATGCGCCTGAGCATCCGACGGCTTCTCCAGCAGTACCGGGACGGCGCCGGCTACCCCTTCGTCATGGAGTACGAGGGCGAGATCGCCGGGCAGCTCAACGTCTGGGGCGTGTCCCGCGGATCGCTCTGCTCGGCGACCATCGGCTACTGGGTGAGTGAGCGCTTCGCCGGCAAGGGCATCACTCCCACCGCCGTCGCACTGGCGACCGACGCGTGCTTCACGGAGTATGCGCTGCACCGCATGGAGATCTGCATCCGCCCCGAGAATGCCGCGAGCCTGCGCGTGGTCCAGAAGCTCGGATTCCGGTACGAGGGGCTGCGCCGTCGCTACATCCACATCGACGGGGACTGGCGCGATCACTACGCCTTCGCGCTGACCAAGGAGGACGTGCCCCAAGGAGTCCTCGCGCGCTGGCTGAACGGTCAGGTGCCACCGGACGCCGCGACGATCCCCCCGAGCGACCGGCTCGCGATCTGAGGTCAGGCCTCCACCCGGAACTCGTCGCGACACACGCCCGTACTGAGCGTCGCGACAAGGGATGTTCCCGTACCGTTGTCGACATGGACGGGCCGGTGCTGAGCGGGGGAGTGATAGTCCTCGTCGCCGTGCTCCTGTGGATGCTCTATCTGCTGCCGTCGTGGCGCGGACGCTTCCAGTACGACGCCGCCGAGCGCAACGCGGTCCGTCTCAATCAGGCCCTGCGTGTCCTTGCCGAGACGAGCGAGACCCCGGGCGAGGTCCGTCTCGAACTCACTGCTCGCACCGCTCTCGCACAGCAGAAGCTCGCCAAGCGCGTCCAGTCCGAGAAGGAGGCGGCCGAACTGGCACTCCTTCGTGAGCAGTTGGCGGCGACAAGGGCTGACCCTGCCGTCCGCCAGGCACGTGCGCGTCGCCGGGTCCGCATCGTGGCGACCTCCGCGTTGCTGCTCGGTGTCGCCCTGGCGGGACTCGGTGTCTGGCAGCTGATCGCGACCCAGACCCAGCTGCTGCTCTGGGCGGGAGGGAGTGTCATGCTCGCTTCCGCGCTGGTGCTGCAGCGCATGTCGTCGGTCGCGGCCCGTGCAGCTCGACGATCGGTGCGCACGGTCGAGCAGCCGGTCACGCGGGAGCAGCCTCCACTGCACGATCAGGGACGCGCGACCTGGACGCCGCGCCCTCTTCCCGAACCACTGGTGTCGGTCACCGGTTCCCGTGCCCAGGCGGCGCGCGCCGAGATGGATGCCCAGGAGCAGCGGCGTTCGGCGGCTCGCCTCGCGGAGCTGCGCGAACGTGCCGAGCGCATGGCTCCGCCCGCACCGGTGCAGATGCCGACGACCCCGGTCACTCCCGCGGAGAAGCCGGCGGCGGCGTCGCCCTTCGCGCGGATGGGATACGTCGACGACGCGGAGATCGAGGCGCACGTCCGGGATCTGCTGGCCAAGCGCGCCGCAGGGTGACCGCTCGACACGATGCCCTCTACGAGCGTGATAGCGTAGAAGACGTCAGGGCCTATGGCGCAGTTGGTAGCGCGCCTCGTTCGCATCGAGGAGGTCAGGGGTTCGAATCCCCTTAGGTCCACCGACAGAGGAAGACCCCCCGAGCCCAGCTCGGGGGGTCTTCCTCTGTCTATAGGGCTGAGTGGTTCGGGCAGTGCCGAGGCGACACGCCCGGCGGTCGGCCATGATTTGCCCCATCCCCGGATCCCGCGTAACTTATTACTTGTTCGCCCCACAGGGAAGCGGAGAGGCCGAGAGCCTTACCCCCCTCAAGCGGAGAACCACCTCCACTCGATCATCTCCTCGGAGAAGATCGCAGACACACTTCTGTCTGACCTGGAGCTTCCACTTCGGAGATGCGGTCGATTTGACAGCGACTCCGGAACGGATAAGCTAGTGAAGTTGCCTCGGCGCCTTGAGCCCCGAGCTGCAGATCTGGTTCTGAGCCTCACGGCGTGTCGATTTGACAGCCTGAATGGCACGGATAAGATTGAGAAGTTGCCCTTCGGGCCTGGTTGTGATGACTGGGTCGGGGGAGCGTCCGATCCTTGAGAACTCAACAGCGTGCACTTGTCAAATGCCAAATAACCTCGATTCAGCTTCGGCTGGATGAGATTCCTTTGGATCAAAGACCAACCTCCTTGTGGGGTTGGCATTCGGATGAAGTCAGCAATGAATTTGTCTCTTTGGTCAGCATCAAACTCGCTGCGTCATCGTTTTCCCGGTGTCGTATGCATTTCTTTTTTACGGAGAGTTTGATCCTGGCTCAGGATGAACGCTGGCGGCGTGCTTAACACATGCAAGTCGAACGGTGAACACGGAGCTTGCTCTGTGGGATCAGTGGCGAACGGGTGAGTAACACGTGAGCAACCTGCCCCTGACTCTGGGATAAGCGCTGGAAACGGCGTCTAATACTGGATACGAACCATGAAGGCATCTTCAGTGGTTGGAAAGATTTATTGGTTGGGGATGGGCTCGCGGCCTATCAGCTTGTTGGTGAGGTAATGGCTCACCAAGGCGTCGACGGGTAGCCGGCCTGAGAGGGTGACCGGCCACACTGGGACTGAGACACGGCCCAGACTCCTACGGGAGGCAGCAGTGGGGAATATTGCACAATGGGCGCAAGCCTGATGCAGCAACGCCGCGTGAGGGATGACGGCCTTCGGGTTGTAAACCTCTTTTAGCAGGGAAGAAGCGAAAGTGACGGTACCTGCAGAAAAAGCGCCGGCTAACTACGTGCCAGCAGCCGCGGTAATACGTAGGGCGCAAGCGTTATCCGGAATTATTGGGCGTAAAGAGCTCGTAGGCGGTTTGTCGCGTCTGCTGTGAAATCCGGAGGCTCAACCTCCGGCCTGCAGTGGGTACGGGCAGACTAGAGTGCGGTAGGGGAGATTGGAATTCCTGGTGTAGCGGTGGAATGCGCAGATATCAGGAGGAACACCGATGGCGAAGGCAGATCTCTGGGCCGTAACTGACGCTGAGGAGCGAAAGGGTGGGGAGCAAACAGGCTTAGATACCCTGGTAGTCCACCCCGTAAACGTTGGGAACTAGTTGTGGGGTCCATTCCACGGATTCCGTGACGCAGCTAACGCATTAAGTTCCCCGCCTGGGGAGTACGGCCGCAAGGCTAAAACTCAAAGGAATTGACGGGGACCCGCACAAGCGGCGGAGCATGCGGATTAATTCGATGCAACGCGAAGAACCTTACCAAGGCTTGACATATACGAGAACGGGCCAGAAATGGTCAACTCTTTGGACACTCGTAAACAGGTGGTGCATGGTTGTCGTCAGCTCGTGTCGTGAGATGTTGGGTTAAGTCCCGCAACGAGCGCAACCCTCGTTCTATGTTGCCAGCACGTAATGGTGGGAACTCATGGGATACTGCCGGGGTCAACTCGGAGGAAGGTGGGGATGACGTCAAATCATCATGCCCCTTATGTCTTGGGCTTCACGCATGCTACAATGGCCGGTACAAAGGGCTGCAATACCGCGAGGTGGAGCGAATCCCAAAAAGCCGGTCCCAGTTCGGATTGAGGTCTGCAACTCGACCTCATGAAGTCGGAGTCGCTAGTAATCGCAGATCAGCAACGCTGCGGTGAATACGTTCCCGGGTCTTGTACACACCGCCCGTCAAGTCATGAAAGTCGGTAACACCTGAAGCCGGTGGCCTAACCCTTGTGGAGGGAGCCGTCGAAGGTGGGATCGGTAATTAGGACTAAGTCGTAACAAGGTAGCCGTACCGGAAGGTGCGGCTGGATCACCTCCTTTCTAAGGAGCATCTGACTCTTCGGAGTCCAGAACCCAGTTCGAAGGCACATGTTCTTCGCTGGGAGCTCATGGGTGGAACATTTGACATGGTGCGAAGGATGAAGCTCTCGCTTAGTACACCGCTTGCGGTGGGAACGGGGAGGGTTTCGGATGTCGCACCTGCACGCTGTTGGGTCCTGAGGGACCGGATGCGAGTCTTCGGGCTTGTTTCTGTACCTCTGGGCCTCTTGTTGTTTCCCCTGTGGGGGAGGCGGGAAGGGGTACCGCCCGTACTTTGAGAACTACACAGTGGACGCGAGCATCTTGCAGCCGGCTTCGGTCGGTTGCACAAGATGATCTTAAAGATCATTAGTCAATTTCATGCCAGGCCCTTCGGGGTTTGGTGTCGATTCTGATTCAAACTCATGTGATTTCAAGTCTTTAAGAGCAAACGGTGGATGCCTTGGCATCTGGAGCCGAAGAAGGACGTAGCAATCTGCGATAAGCCTCGGGGAACTGATAAGCAAGTTTTGATCCGAGGGTGTCCGAATGGGGAAACCCCGCTGGGCGGCGTGCCGACCTAGTGACTCCCGCCTGAATATATAGGGCGGGTAGAGGGAACGTGGGGAAGTGAAACATCTCAGTACCCACAGGAAGAGAAAGCAACCGCGATTCCGTTAGTAGTGGCGAGCGAAACCGGAACAGGCTAAACCTAGCGTGTGTGATAGCCGGCAGGCGTTGCACGTTGGGGGTTGTGGGACTTTTCAGTCATCTCTGCCGAGGTGGCGGCGTTACACGATGGTATAGACGAACGGTCTTGAAAGGCCGGTCATAGAGGGTGCCAACCCCGTAGTCGAAATGCCAACCGTGGCGCGAAGAGTATCCCAAGTAGCACGGGGCCCGTGAAATCCCGTGTGAATCTGTCAGGACCACCTGATAAGCCTAAATACTCCCAGATGACCGATAGCGGACAAGTACCGTGAGGGAAAGGTGAAAAGTACCCCGGGAGGGGAGTGAAATAGTACCTGAAACCGTTTGCTTACAAACCGTTGGAGCAGCCTTAGTAGCTGTGACAGCGTGCCTTTTGAAGAATGAGCCTGCGAGTTAGCGATATGTGGCGAGGTTAACCCGTGTGGGGTAGCCGTAGCGAAAGCGAGTCTGAATAGGGCGATTCAGTCGCATGTCCTAGACCCGAAGCGAAGTGATCTATCCATGGCCAGGTTGAAGCGACGGTAAGACGTCGTGGAGGACCGAACCCACTTAGGTTGAAAACTGAGGGGATGAGCTGTGGATAGGGGTGAAAGGCCAATCAAACTTCGTGATAGCTGGTTCTCTCCGAAATGCATTTAGGTGCAGCGTTGCGTGTTTCTTGCCGGAGGTAGAGCTACTGGATGGCCGATGGGCCCTACAAGGTTACTGACGTCAGCCAAACTCCGAATGCCGGTAAGTGAGAGCGCAGCAGTGAGACTGTGGGGGATAAGCTTCATAGTCGAGAGGGAAACAACCCAGACCACCAACTAAGGTCCCAAAGCGCGTGCTAAGTGGGAAAGGATGTGGAGTTGCCTTGACAACCAGGAGGTTGGCTTAGAAGCAGCCACCCTTGAAAGAGTGCGTAATAGCTCACTGGTCAAGTGATTCCGCGCCGACAATGTAACGGGGCTCAAGCACGCCACCGAAGTTGTGGCATTGACATTATTGGTAGGCCTTCGTGGTCCAGCCGTGTTGATGGGTAGGAGAGCGTCGTGTGGCCAGCGAAGCGGCGGTGTAAACCAGCCGTGGAGGCTACACGAGTGAGAATGCAGGCATGAGTAGCGAAAGACGTGTGAGAAACACGTCCTCCGAAAGACCAAGGGTTCCAGGGTCAAGCTAATCTTCCCTGGGTAAGTCGGGACCTAAGGCGAGGCCGACAGGCGTAGTCGATGGACAACGGGTTGATATTCCCGTACCGGCGAAGAACCGCCCAAGCTAATCCAGTAGTGCTAAGTGTCTGAATCCCAGTGACTGATCCCTTCGGGGTGACGCTCTGGGCCTAGCGCACGACCCCATTCTGGTGCGGTTAGCGTATTAACAGGTGTGACGCAGGAAGGTAGCCCAGCCGGGCGATGGTTGTCCCGGTGCAAGTGCGTAGGCCGAGTCGTAGGCAAATCCGCGACTCACATAGGCTGAGACACGATGCGAATAAAAAGTGGGTGATCCTATGCTGCCAAGAAAAGCATCGACGCGAGGTTCTAGCCGCCCGTACCCCAAACCGACTCAGGTGGTCAGGTAGAGAATACCAAGGAGATCGAGAGAATCGTGGTTAAGGAACTCGGCAAAATGCCCCCGTAACTTCGGGAGAAGGGGGGCCTTCGACGTATTAGGACTTGCTCCGAAAGCGTTTGGAGGCCGCAGAGACTAGTGGGTAGCGACTGTTTACTAAAAACACAGGTCCGTGCCAAGTCGCAAGACGATGTATACGGACTGACGCCTGCCCGGTGCTGGAAGGTTAAGAGGACCGGTTAGCCGCAAGGCGAAGCTGAGAATTTAAGCCCCAGTAAACGGCGGTGGTAACTATAACCATCCTAAGGTAGCGAAATTCCTTGTCGGGTAAGTTCCGACCTGCACGAATGGCGTAACGACTTCCCAACTGTCTCAACCGCGAACTCGGCGAAATTGCATTACGAGTAAAGATGCTCGTTACGCGCAGCAGGACGGAAAGACCCCGTGACCTTTACTACAGCTTGGTATTGGTGTTCGGTGTGGCTTGTGTAGGATAGGTGGGAGACTGTGAAGCATGGACGCCAGTTCATGTGGAGTCATTGTTGAAATACCACTCTGGTCACTCTGGATATCTAACTTCGAACCGTAATCCGGTTCAGGGACAGTGCCTGGTGGGTAGTTTAACTGGGGCGGTTGCCTCCCAAAAAGTAACGGAGGCGCCCAAAGGTTCCCTCAACCTGGTTGGCAATCAGGTGTCGAGTGTAAGTGCACAAGGGAGCTTGACTGTGAGACTGACAGGTCGAGCAGGGACGAAAGTCGGGACTAGTGATCCGGCAGTGGCTTGTGGAAGCGCTGTCGCTCAACGGATAAAAGGTACCTCGGGGATAACAGGCTGATCTTGCCCAAGAGTCCATATCGACGGCATGGTTTGGCACCTCGATGTCGGCTCGTCGCATCCTGGGGCTGGAGTAGGTCCCAAGGGTTGGGCTGTTCGCCCATTAAAGCGGTACGCGAGCTGGGTTTAGAACGTCGTGAGACAGTTCGGTCCCTATCCGCTGCGCGCGTAGGAAATTTGAGAGGATCTGACCCTAGTACGAGAGGACCGGGTTGGACGAACCTCTGGTGTGTCAGTTGTTCCGCCAGGAGCACCGCTGATTAGCTACGTTCGGGATGGATAACCGCTGAAAGCATCTAAGCGGGAAGCCGGCCTCAAGATGAGATTTCCATACCTTCGGGTGAGAGGCTCCCAGCCAGACTACTGGGTTGATAGGCCAGATGTGGAAGTGCAGTAATGCATGCAGCTGACTGGTACTAATAAGCCGATGACTTGATAACACACCGTTTGTTGGTGCTACGCGTCCACTGAGTGGTTCTCGATGTACGGTCGAGAACCGCATGACAATGACTTTGTTATGTGTTTGATTGAAACATCAATAGTGTTTCGGCGGCCATAGCGTGAGGGAAACGCCCGGTTACATTCCGAACCCGGAAGCTAAGCCTCACAGCGCCGATGGTACTGCAGGGGGGACCCTGTGGGAGAGTAGGACACCGCCGGACTTCTTTTAAACAGAAAAGCCACCCAATGTTGGGTGGCTTTTCTGCGTTAACGTGCGATCGTGCGACGCGCAGACCTCTGCAGGGATGCGGTCAGCGCTTGAGCCGCGACTCGAGCACACTCGCCGACTCGATCACGGCCTCTGCCAGCATCGTCTCGTCGAGCTCCGCATTCGCCCAGGTCACGGCGACGGCCGCGATCGGCCAGCCGGAATGGTCGAGCACGGCTGCGCCGACGCTGCGCAGCCCATCGGCGATCTCGCTGTCCTCGATCGCGTATCCGCGGGCACGCACAGTGCGCAGCACCTCGCGGAGTTCAGCCGGCTTGCGCGGGCCGACACCGGTTCGATCAGGGAACGCGGTCGCGCTCGGGTACAGCGCACGCACCTGCTCCCGCGGGAGGGCAGCGAGCATCGCCCGGCCGGAGGCGGTGAGGTGCGCGGGCAGTCTCACTCCCACATCGGTGACAAGCGCCGGACGCCGCGGCGCCCGCTCCTCGACGATGTACAGGACGTCGCCGCCGCTCATGACGGCGAGGTGCGCGCTCTCGCCCAAGTGGTCGGACAGCGAGGCGATCACCGGTCGGCCGAGGCGTGCGAGCGGCTGCTGCCGGGCATACCCGCCGGCGAGCTCGAAGGCCGAAGTGCCGAGACCCCAGCGGCGCTCTTCGCGCAGATGCAGCACGAAGCCGTGCGCCGCCAGCGTGGTGAGCAGGTGATACACGGTCGAGCGGGGCAGCCCGAGCTCACGAGCGATGGCCGAGGCCGCCACCGGGGCCGGGCGGCCGGCGAGGTGGCGGAGGATCCGCAGGGTGTTGTCCGCCGCCGGCACCTGCGTGGTCGAAGTCGCGTCGTCTGGGATCACAGACACAGTATGCTCCTTCCCTCTGTGAGGCGCGACCCTCGGGGTGTGAGATCGAATCATGTCTGAAGAGTTCTCCGTCGTCGTCGGCGATGCCCCCCTGAGCCACGCCGACGTCGTCGCCGTCGCCCGTCACGGCGGCCGCGTCGTGATCAGTCCCGCTGCCCTCGACCGCGTCGCCCAGACGCGTCACGTGATCGACGGCCTGGCAGCGGACCCGCATCCGCACTACGGGGTCTCCACCGGGTTCGGAGCGCTCGCCACCACGTTCATCGCTCCCGACCGCCGTCTGCAGCTGCAGGCGAGCCTTATCCGCTCGCATGCGGCAGGCACCGGGGCAGAGGTCGAGCGCGAGGTGGTGCGCGGGCTTCAGCTGCTGCGTCTGCAGACGCTGACCTCGGGTCGCACCGGTGTGCGGCCGGTCGTCGTGGAGACCTACGCCGCGCTCCTCAACGCAGGCATCGTGCCGATCGTGCGGGAGTTCGGCTCTCTCGGCTGCTCCGGCGATCTCGCCCCGCTCGCGCACATCGCTCTCGCGGCCATGGGGGAAGGCGACGTCCGCGATGCGGAGGGCGACCTCATCGCAGCATCCGATGCGCTGGCGGCCGCGGGCATCGAGCCCGTCACCCTGGTCGAGAAGGAGGGTCTCGCGCTCATCAACGGCACGGACGGGATGCTCGGGATGCTGGTGCTCGCCCTCCACGATCTCGAGGCGCTCCTTCTGACCGCCGACATGGCCGCCGCCATGTCCGTCGAGTCCCAGCTGGGCACGGCTGCTGTCTTCGCCGCGGATCTCATGGCGCTGCGTCCGCAGACGGGCCAGGGGGAGTCCGCCGCACACCTGCGCTCCTTCCTGCGGGACTCCCCGGTCGTGCACAGCCACAAGGGTCCGGAAGACGGACGTGTGCAGGACGCATACTCCCTCCGCTGCTCGCCCCAGGTGCACGGCACGGCGCGCGACACCATGGCCTACGCCTCGACCATCGCGGGTCGCGAGCTGGCGAGTGTGATCGACAACCCCGTGATCACGCTCGACGGGCGTATCGAATCGAACGGGAACTTCCACGGGGCTCCGGTGGCAGCGGTCCTCGACTTCCTCGCGATCTCCGTGGCGGACGTCGCCTCGATCTCGGAGCGTCGCACGGACCGTGCGCTCGATCCCGCGCGCAGCCACGGGCTGCCTCCCTTCCTCGCCGACGAGGTCGGGGTCGACTCCGGGCTCATGATCGCTCAGTACGCGGCGGCCGGGATCGTCTCCGAGCTGAAGCGCCTGGCCGTCCCTGCATCCGTCGACTCGATTCCCTCCTCGGCGATGCAGGAGGACCACGTCTCGATGGGCTGGGCCGCCGCGCGCAAGCTCCGCCGGGCGATCGACGGCCTCGGCCGCGTGCTCGCGATCGAGATCCTGACCGGCGCACGCGCCCTCGACCTGCGCGCGCCGCTGCAGGCGGGCCCTGCCACCGGCGCCGTCCGCGACCTGGTGCGCACGGTCGCCGCAGGCCCCGGCCCCGACCGCTTCCTCTCACCCGACATCGAGGCCGTGACCGCACTCGTGCAGTCCGGCACCATCGCCCGCATCGCAAAGGAGCACGCGAATGACTGACACCACCCCCACCGGACCGCGCAGCGTTCGCGCCGCCCGGGGCAACCAGCGCACCGCGAAGAGCTGGGGCGCCGAGGCCGCCAAGCGGATGCTCATGAACAACCTCGACGCCGAGGTCGCCGAGCATCCGGAAGACCTGGTCGTATACGGCGGCACGGGCAAGGCGGCGCGCAGCTGGGAGGCGTATGACGCGATCATCCGCACGCTCGACGAGCTGGAGCCCGACGAGACCCTGCTGGTGCAGTCGGGCAAGCCCGTCGGCGTCTTCCGCACGCACGAGTGGGCACCCCGCGTCCTGATCGCCAACTCGAACCTCGTCGGGGACTGGGCGAACTGGCCGGAGTTCCGTCGCCTCGAAGAGCTCGGGCTCATCATGTACGGCCAGATGACGGCGGGCTCGTGGATCTACATCGGAACCCAGGGCATCCTGCAGGGGACGTACGAGACGTTCGCGGCGGTTGCGCGCTCGCTGGGGCGGGAATCGCTGCGAGGCACCCTGACCCTGACCGGCGGCGCCGGAGGGATGGGCGGTGCGCAGCCGCTCGCAGTGACGCTCAATGACGGCGTCGTACTCATCGTCGACGTCGATGAGTCCCGACTCTCGCGCCGGGTGGAGCACGGCTACCTCGACGAGTACACCACCGATCTCGACGCGGCCGTCGAGCGCGTCACCGCGGCGAAGGATGCCGGCGAGGCGCTCTCGGTCGGTGTGGTCGGCAATGCGGCCGAGGTGTTCCCCGAGCTGCTGCGCAGAGGAGTGCCCATCGACATCGTCACGGATCAGACGAGCGCGCACGACCCGCTGGCGTACCTTCCGGTCGGCATCTCCGTCTCAGAGTGGAAGGCCGCTGCGGAGCGCGACGCCGAGGACTTCACCCGGAGGTCCCGCGAGTCGATGGCCCGCCACGTCGAGGCGATGGTCGCGTTCCAGGATGCAGGGGCCGCCGTGTTCGACTATGGCAACTCGATCCGCGCCGAAGCGCAGCTCGGGGGCTACGACCGCGCGTTCGAGTTCCCCGGCTTCGTCCCTGCGTACATCCGCCCGCAGTTCGAGGAGGGCCGTGGACCCTTCCGCTGGGCCGCGCTCTCGGGCGACCCCGAGGACATCTACCGCACCGACCGCGCGATCGCCGAGCTGTTCCCCGAGGACAAGGCGCTGCACCGGTGGTTGGAGAAGGCCGGTGAGAAGGTGCACTTCGAGGGGCTGCCCGCTCGCATCTGCTGGCTCGGCTACAAAGAGCGCCACCTCGCCGGACTCAAGTTCAATGAGATGGTCGCCTCGGGCGAGCTGACGGCGCCGATCGTGATCGGACGCGACCACCTCGACTCCGGTTCGGTCGCATCACCCTACCGCGAGACCGAGGCGATGAAGGACGGCTCGGATGCGATCGCCGACTGGCCGCTGCTCAACGCGCTGCTCAACACCGCCTCCGGAGCCTCCTGGGTGTCGCTGCACCACGGCGGCGGTGTCGGGATCGGGCGCTCGATCCACGCCGGACAGGTGACCGTGGCCGACGGGTCCGCGCTCGCTGCCGAGAAGCTGGAGCGGGTGCTGACGAACGATCCTGGCACCGGGGTGATGCGACACGTCGACGCCGGGTACGAGCACGCTCGCGACATCGCACGTGAGCGCGGCCTGAAGGTGCCGATGCTGTGAGCACCACGCTGCTGACGAACATCGGCGAGCTGACGACGAACGTCGTCGGTGACGACGGCGACCGCTCCGGAACGCTGCAGAGCGCTGCGGTGCTGATCGAGGACGAGCACATCGCCTGGGTCGGTGCGGCGGCGGATGCGCCCGTCGCGGCCCAGGTCGTCGACGCCCTGGGCCGCGCGGTGATCCCCGGATTCGTTGACAGCCACAGTCACCTCGTGTTCGGCGGGGATCGTGCCGCGGAGTTCGAGGCGCGGATGGCCGGGCAGAAGTATGCCGCAGGCGGCATCCGCTCCACGGTCGCCGCCACGCGAGCCGCGAGCGACGACGACCTGCGAGCGCGGCTGCGGGGATTCATCTCGGAGATGAACGCCCAGGGCACGACGACGGTCGAGATCAAGAGCGGCTACGGACTGAGCGTCCAGGATGAGGAGCGTCTGGTCCGCCTCGCCGCCGAGGTCACGCCCGAGGTCACGTTCCTCGGGGCGCACGTGGTCCCCGCCGATTACGCGGATCGCGCCGACGAGTACGTCGAGCTCGTCACCGGACCGATGCTCGACGCGTGCGCGCCGCATTCGAAGTGGATCGACGTGTTCTGCGAGACCGGTGCGTTCACGGTGGAGCAGTCCCGTCGGGTGCTCGAGGCGGGGATCGCGAAGGGCTTGCGGCCCCGGGTGCACGCGAGCCAGCTCGGTCCGGGCGACGGAGTGCGGCTGGCCGTGGAGTTGGGCGCAGCCTCCGTCGACCATGGCACGTACCTGACCGATGAGGACATCGCCGCGCTCGCCGCATCCGACACCGTCCTCACACTGCTGCCCGGAGTGGAGTTCTCGACGCGGCAGCCGTATCCGGATGCTCGTCGGCTGATCGACGCGGGGGTGACGGTGGCGATCGCGTGCGACACCAATCCGGGCTCCAGCTTCACATCGTCGATGCCGTTCTGCATCGCCATCGCGGTGCGCGACATGGGGATGACCCCGGCCGAGGCCGTGTGGGCCGCGACCGCCGGCGGCGCCCGTGCACTGGGACGAGACGACATCGGCATCATCGCGCCCGGTGCGCGCGCCGATCTCGTGCTGCTGGCGGCACCGACGCGCATCCATCTCGCCTATCGGCCGGGCGTCCCGCTCGTCGAGAAGGTCTGGAAGAACGGCACCGCGGTCTTCGCGGCGTCCGGAACGGAGGATCATGGCTCTCTCGCACGATGAACTCTGGCCGCGAGCCGGATCCTGGCCCGCGTTCGAGGCGGGAGACGACGCGGACGCCGTCCTGCTCGGTGTCCCGACCTGGCGCAGCTCACTGTCCCCGACGGGTGCACATGCCACTCCCGCCGCGATCCGCGAGGCTCTCACCCGGTACAGCGCGACTCTGATGGGCCCGCCCGTCGTCGATCTGGCCGAGACGCTGCGCATCCTGGATGCCGGAGACGTCATCGAGCCCGACGGCGAACGGGGCATCGCGGCGACCGTCGATCGGGTGCGAGGGCTCGCCGACACCGCCCGTCTCGTCATCGCCCTGGGAGGCGACAATGCGCTGACCTATCCAGTGGCGCGCGGCGCCGGGGCGACGGGACTGATCACGATCGACGCCCACTTCGACCTCCGCGACGGCATCTCGAACGGCTCGCCGGTGCGCCGACTCGTCGAGGATGCGCCGGAGGCCGAGCGCGTCGAGCCCACACGGATCGTGCAGATCGGCATCGCGGACTTCGCGAACTCGGCGGCCTACGCTGCACGGGCAGCCGACTGGGGCATCCGGGTGATCACCCTCGACGAGGTGCGCCGTCGTGGCATGGCCGACGTCGTCGCAGAGGCGACGAGCATCGCCGGCGCAGGTGCCGGAGCGCGCATCCATCTCGATGTCGACGTCGATGCGGCGGATCGGTCCGCGGCGCCCGGCTGCCCCGCGAGCGTCCCCGGCGGTCTCGCCGCGTGGGAGCTGCGCGCTCTCGTGCGGGGCATCACGGCAGACCTGCGCGTGGTCAGCGCCGACATCGCCGAGGTCGATGCGACCGCCGACACCGACGACATGCGCACGGTGCGCCTCGCCGCACTGTGCGTCCTGGAGATGCTCGCAGCACTCGCGACCCGGTGACCTCGCGACGACCCGCCCGCGATGTGCGATGCCGGTCAGATCACCCCAGGGCCTGCGCGCAGACCACGGCAGCAGCGGCGGACCATGCCTGGGGGCGACAGGCGGCGGGGTAGGGCACCGGTCTTCCGCCGTGCACGGCCGCATCCCCGGAGTGCAGCTCGGGAACTCGGTACTCGAAGCCCTCGGCCACCTCGAGCAGCTGACGCGCGATCGACCGAGCCTGCTCCCCGAGTCCCGCTCGGAGCATCCCGTGCACGGCGATCGCGGTGTCATGCGTCCAGACGCTGCCGCAGTGGTAACTCAGCGGCCAGTAGCCCTGAGCGCCTGTGGACAGGGTGCGGATACCGTAGCCGCTCGACATCGTGGGATCTGTGAGCAGGGTGGCGCAGAGCCGCTCCTCGTCCGCATCGAGCAGGCCGGTGCCGATCAGATGCCCGATGTTGCTCGTGAGAGAGTCGACGGGGTTGCCCGCGGCGTCCAGCGCCACAGCGGGATAGCGGCCCTCATCTGTCGTGACCCAGAACGAGGCGCGGAAGCGGTCGCGCAGATCAGCGGCCCAACTCCGCAGCGCCTCGCCGCCCGGCTCTCCGAGCTCGTCGAGGAGTGCGGCGCCGCGCACCGCAGCCTCGTGAGCGTACGCCTGCACCTCGCTGAGAGCGATCGGGCCCTCCGCGAGACGGCCGTCCCGCCACTGGATGGAATCGCCGGAGTCCTTCCATCCCTGGTTCGCGAGTCCGTGTCCTGACTCATCGACGTAGTCGATGAATCCGCTTCCGGATGCCGGGCCATGGACGACCGTCCACTCGAGCGCGGAGCGCAGCGCGGGAAGCAGCTCCTCCACCTCTTCGCGGGGCATCCCCGCATCGTGGGCGTCGGCCAGCAGGCATACCCACAGCGGCGTCGCGTCGACCGTCCCGTAGTACAGAGGCGGGAGGTGCACGCCCTCCTTGGGCAGTGTCAGGGCGCCGCTGCGCAGCTCATGGAGGATCTTGCCCGGCGCTTCCGCCGTCGCAGGGTCCGTCGTCGTGCCCTGCAGGCGGGCCAGGACCCGGAGGGTGGATCCCGCCATCGACGGGTCCGCAGCGAGAGCGAGGCGGGCCGCCCAGATCGAGTCACGACCGAAGAGGGTGAAGAACCACGGCGCCCCCGCGGCGTAGAAGGCGTCGTCCGGACGATCCGGCAGGGAGAGGCGGAGCGCAGCGAGGTCGGCCGTCGCGCGCTCGATCCACCGAGCGACCCGCGGATCGTCGGTCTCAGGATGCGTCGACGTCGTCGACGGTCGCGCGGCAGCGACCACGAGCGTGGGGTCGTGCAGATCGACGGACCAGGCCGCCTCGACGCGGCCTCGCGGTGGCACCTCGAGCTCCCAGCGGACGACGAGGTCGTCTCCGTCCGTCGCGGTGGCGGCCTCTGCCGCGATCAGCGAGAAGGAGGCATCCGTGCTGCCCGCGCGTGCTCCGTCCCACTCCCACACGGCGGGCGCGGCGTCCCCGGCCTTGACGGCCTGCATCGGGGCGAAGTCGGGACGCAGGCGCACCTCGACGCCGACGCGCACGGCGCGATCGAGGTGACTGCTCACCACCAGGCGCTCGCCGAATCGCCCGGCGCTCACGGTCCGCTCCCGGTCCAGACGCACGCGCGGATCAGCCGAGTCGTCGTCGAGTCCCCGCAGGACGTCCGTGAAGATCACCCGCTGCGGGGTGGGCGAGGAGCATCCGATCGATTCGAGTTCCGTGCCCGCTATCGAGAGCTCCACCGCGCTGATGTGGCGCAGGTCGCCGTGGTAGATGCCGTGGATCGGTGCGGTACCGATCCGTCCGGCGGCATCCGACCACACCTGAGTCGGCGCCTCGAGCACGATCACGGCGTCGTCCAGCAGGGGCTGCAGAGCGGGGCGGGTGGGGGGAGTGGGGGTCATTCCTTGACGGCTCCTTCGGTGGAGTTCATGATGCGGCGCTGGAAGACGAAGAACATCACGGCGACGGGGATCGTCATGATGAGCGCGGCCGCCAGCTTGAGCGGATACTGCGTCCCCTGGCTGAGCTGTCCGCTCGCGAGGGAGGCGACGCCCTTGGTCAGGGTGGTGAGAGCGGGATCGTTGGTCGACACGATGAAGTGGCTCAGCTCGTTCCACGAGCCCTGGAACGACAGGATCACGATCGTCACGAGAGCCGGCGTCGCCATAGGGAGCACGACCGACCAGAACAGGCGGAACGTGCCGGCACCGTCGATCCGAGCCTGCTCCTCGACCGACACGGGGATCGATTCGAAGAAGTTCTTCATGATGAACACGCCGGCGGCATCCACGAGCAGCGGCAGGATCATCCCCGCGTACGAGTTGAACATGCCGAGCTGGTTGATCACGAGGAACTTGGGGATGAGGAGCACCACGGTCGGCACCGACATGACCGCGACCAGCGCCGCGAAGACCACGCCCCGACCGCGGAAGTGCAGGCGGGCCAGTGCGTAGCCGGCGAGCGAGTTGAAGAACACCCGCCCGGCGGTCACGACGATCGTCACGATCGCACTGTTGACGAACCATGAGGGGAAGTCGCTGCGGGCGAAGAGCCGCTCGTAGGCCGCGAACGTCCACACCTCGGGCACGAGGGAGATGCCGCTGGACGCGGCGTCCTCGTCGGTCTTGAAGCTCGTGGCGATCTGCACGAGGAACGGGTAGATGTAGACGATCGCGAGTCCGATCAGCACGGCATAGAGCACGATCTGCCAGGTGAGCTGCGTGCGCGAGAGTCTCACGAGACGCCTCCCTTCGCGGTGGTCTCGTAGGCGCGGATGCGGCGCCGTGACACCGGCCGGTCACGCAGCACCCAGCGCTGCAGCAGGGTGAAGACGACGATGATGACGAAGAGGATGAAGGCGATCGCGGCGCCCTGACCCCATTCCTGGTTCGAGAACGCGGTCTGGTACGACAGGTAGGCCGGGGTCAGCGTCGTCTTGCTCGGGGCGCCCCGCGTGCCGGTGTAGATCTGATCGAAGACCTGCCAGCAGCCGATCAGGCCGAGGGTCAGGACCGTGAAGAGAGTGGGCCGCAGCTGGGGGAGGGTGACCCTCCAGAACCGCTGCCAGCCGTTCGCGCCGTCCATCATCGCGGCCTCGTCGACGTCGCCGCCGAGGTTCTGGAGGCCCGCGAGGAACAGGAGCATGAAGGTACCGGATGTCGTGAAGATCGCCATCAGGATGTACGCGCTCATGGCGATCGACGGGCCGGCGAGCCACTCCCACCACGACACGCCGAGCATGCCGCCCTGGGTGAGCGCCGCGGGGCCGGAGTCCACTCCGACGCCGCCGAGCACGAGGTGAAGGACGCCCCGCGGATCGTTGAACCAGTTGGGTCCGTTGATCCCGAACCACGACAGCACGCCGTTGACGGCGCCGCTCGCGGAGAACAGGAAGAGCCACAGCACGGTGATCGCGACGGAGCTGGTGACCGACGGGAAGTAGTACGCCGTACGGAAGAATCCGCGGCCGCGGAGCACGGCCCTGTTCACGAGGATCGCGAGGAAGAGGGCGAGTGCGGTCTGCAGCGGTACCACCAGCAGCACGTACCAGGCGTTGTTGCGCAACGCGGTGCCGAAGTCCTTGGTGGCCAGTCCGCCATCGACGAGGACGGCGGAGAAGTTGTCCGCTCCCACGTAGGAGACGGATCCCGACAGGGGGCTGCCTCGGCCTCCCCAGTCCGAGACGCTCACCCAGAGGGCCATCAGGACCGGGACGAGGAGGAACACGCCGAGGATCGCGATCACCGGTCCGGTGAACAGCCACCCGGCAGCGGCCTCGCCGCGGCGGAGCCCGGAGGCCCCGCCGCGACGACGCCCGGTGCGCGTCATCGTCACGGCTACTCGACGATCGCTTCGAGGTTCGACTGGACGGAGCCGAGGATGTCGGCGGGCTCCGCGGTCTTCAGCGATTCGAGCTGCGCGTTGAAGTCGGCGATCACGTCTGCGGCACCGTCCTGGTTCGGCGGGAACTGCGCGTAGTCGGCGCCGGCGAGGAAGGGAGCCAGCGCGGCATTGTCGGTGGTCCAGGCGTCGGCTGCCGACTTGATCGAGGGCATCGGGCCGAAGGCCTTCGAGAAGGCGAGCTGGCTGTCGGCGCTGGTGAGGTACTCGACGAGATCGAGGGCCGCCTGCTGGTTGGGGCTGTCGGCTGCCATGCCCCAGCAGTTCGTGAACTGCAGCGTGCCCTGACCTGCGGGCCCGGCCGGCAGCTCGGCGACCGTGTAGTCGATCGAACTGAAGTCGTTCGCGAGAGCTCCGGTGATCCAGTTGCCCTCGATCACCATCGCGGCCGCGCCCTTGCCGAGCGCCTCGCCGCCCCATCCGGCTCCGACGTCCTTCGCGTAGGCGAACGTCCCGTCGGCGAGGTGCGACTTCACGTACTCGAGGGCCTCGACGTTCGCCTCTTCGTCGGCGATCGCCTTCCCGTCCGCGACGAGACCGCCGCCGGCCTGTGCCATGAATGTGCCGACCCGCTGGAACTCGGCTCCGAAGGCGAGGCCCGCGTGATCCGCGGTGGTCAGCTTCTTCGCCACGGCCGCGAGGTCGTCCCAGCTCTGCGGGAGGTCGGCGTCGGTGAGACCGGCATCTGCCCACATCTGAGAGTTGATCACGAGCGCCAGGCTCGAGAAGTCCTTGGGCGCGCAGTAGAACGTGTCGTCGATGGTGAAGTTCTCCACGAGCGAGGGGTAGAAGTCGTCCTTGTTGCTCAGCTCGTCGCCGTACGCCTGCAGCGAGCCGTTCGACGCGAACCCCGCGATCTGGTCGGTCGAGAGGTAGAAGAGGTCGGCGGGCTCGCCGGCGGCGAATCCCTGGGAGAGCTCCTGTGCGAGGTCGCTGGCCACCTGCAGCGAGACCTTCGTCCCCGACTCCTCGGACCAGGCGTCGAGCGCCTCCTGCACGGCCGCGGTCTCGGCATCGCCGGACGAGCCGATCAGGACGGTGAGGTCGTCATCCGAGGAAGTGAGCTCCGAGGACTCGGTCGGCGCCTCATCGCCGGCGAATCCCGATCCGCAGCCCGTGAGCACGAGCGTGCTGGTGAGGAGCACCGCTCCGGTGCCGAGGACGGTGCGTGTGATGTGCCGTGTCATGGTCTCTCTCCTTTGATGAGTCATTGCGGGCGTCGGCCGGAACGGGTGTCCGGGATGCATCCGGCGGTAATTTGAACGATCAAACTCTGCGTGGAATAGGCTAGGGGCGCAGGCGCGAATGTGTCAAGAGCGCCGGGGAGACGAGGAGGACTGATGGCGAAGGCGCCCACGGTCGAAGACGTCGCCGCCCACGCCGGCGTCTCACGGCAGACCGTGTCCAACGTTCTCAACACACCCGACATCGTCCGTCCCGCGACGAAGCAGCGCGTGCTGGAGGCGATCGACGCACTGGGGTATCGCCGTCACGCCGCGGCTCGGCGCCTCCGCCTGCGCCGAAGCTCGACGATCGGCATCCGCCTCGATCCCTACGTCGGTGGGATCTCCGGCGTCGTGCTCGACCGGTTCGTGCATGCGATCACCGAGCACGCCAGCGAGCGCGGGATGCGGATGCTGGTGTACGCCGCCCGCACGACCGAGGAGGAGCTCGCGCGGCTGTCGGAGCTGTGGGAGGGCTCGGAGATCGATGCGGCGATCATCACCGGCACTTTCCGCGACGATCCTCGAGTCGGCCACCTCGATGCAGAGGGGCTGCCCTTCATCTCGTTCGGCAGGCCGTGGGGCGACGACGATATCGCCGATCCGCTGCACCTGTGGGTCGATGTGGACGGGGCGTCGGGGACACGGGCGGCGACCGCGCACGCTCTCGGATTCGGTGGCCACGTGTCGTTCTTCGGCTGGCCGCCCGGTTCGGGCACGGGAGACGACCGGGAGCGGGGGTGGCGGGAGGCGATCTCGGCTGCGGGCGCACGCGGCGGGCGGGTGATCGCCGAGGATTCGGTACCCGAGGCGCGCGCCAGCATGGCGGCGGCGCTCGACGACGGCCTCGTCACGGACGCTCTCGTGTGCGCGAGCGACTCTCTTGCCGTGGGGGCGCTCCTCGCTCTGGGAGATGCACGCCTCGATCTGCCCGTCATCGGATTCGACAACACCCCGACAGCCGAGGCGCTGGGTTTCTCGAGCGTCGAGCAGCGCCCGGAGGACGTCGCCACCGCAGTCCTCGAGCTGCTGATGGGGCCGACCGGCGACGTCGTGGCACCGCGCCGATTGGAGTCCGGGTCCGCTCACGCCCTCATCACGCCCGAGCTGATCGTGCGCTGACGAAAGCGCTGACGCGCCTGTTCAGACTCCGGGGATCAGCGCGTGGGCGATCGTGAAGATCGCGAGGCCCGCGAGCGCGCCCACGAACGTGCCGTTGAGGCGGATGTACTGCAGATCGCGGCCGACCATGAGCTCGATCTTCTCGGTGGTCTCGACGGGGTCCCAGCGTTCGACCGTGTCGGTGATGATCGAGGCGATGTCGTGACGGTAGCGGTCGACGAGGAACACCGCCGCGTCGGAGACCCAGCCGTCCACGCGACGCTGGAGCGCGGCATCCGTCGTGAGCCGCTCGCCGATCTCCTGCAGGGCCTGGGCTGCACGCACGCGAAGACCGCTCTCGGGATCGGCCAGCGCGGTGAGCAGTCCGGCCTTCGCCGTGTTCCACGCCTCGGCGGCGAGTGCGCCGACGCGGGGGCTGTCGAACAGCGAGGACTTCGCGTTCTCGAGCTTCGCCCTGGTCTCCGGATCGTTCTGCAGGCTGTCGGCGAGGCGGGCGAGGTAGCCGTCGACGGCGATGCGGGCCGGATGCTTCGGATCGGCCTGCACGGCGCGGACGAACTTCACGGCCTCGTTGTAGGCGGTGTCGTCCACGAATCGATGGGCGAGCTTCGGAACCCAGCCCGGGAGGCGGCGAGAGATGAGTCCGGAGAAGGACTCGGCGTTCGCCTCCAGCCAGCGGCCGATGCTGTCGGCGGCGAGGTCGACCGCTCCGTGGTGTGCGTCGGCCTCCACGATCTTCTCGAGCCAGGCGCCCGCCGGGGGACCCCACTCGGGGGAGACCAGGTGCTCTCTCGCGAGGTCGGTGATGAGGTCGCGTACGTCGTCATCGCTGAGTGCGTTGAGCACCGCCGTCGCGATCGTCGCGCCTTCCGCCGCCACGCGCTCGGCGTGTGGCGGCTCGCGAAGCCAGTCGCCGGCGCGCTGCGCGATCGCGGTGCTGGCGAGCTTGGTGCGCACGACGTCCGCTTCGAGGAAGTTCGTCTCGACGAACTCACCCAGCGTGCGACCGATCTCGTCCTTGCGACTCGGGATGATCGCGGTGTGCGGGATCGGCAGTCCCAGCGGACGGCGGAACAGCGCCGTCACGGCGAACCAGTCGGCGAGGGCACCCACCATGCCGCCCTCGGCGGCGGCGCGGACGTACGCCAGCCACGGCTGCCGCTCCTGGAAGGCGAAAGCGATCACGAAGACGACGGCCATGAAGATCAGTGCGCCGAGAGCCACCGCCTTCATCCGGCGGAGAGCGCGCAGTCGTATCTGGTCTGCGGGCGACAGGAGCGCCATCGGGGTTCGCGGCATGACGTCATCCTTTCACGGAGAGTCTCGGCTGAGGTCGGCGAGCGGTGTCCGATCCGCGTCCTCCTGACCATCCGGCACTGTGTAGTACTCTCACTACATCGGGAATCGAGGTCCATCGTGTTCACCATGACCGCTCGGGAGTTCAACCAGTCCGTCGCACGCGCTCAAAGGCTCGCGGAAGAGGAACCGGTCCTCATCACCCGTCGGGGCGAGCCCGCCTACGTACTGCTGAGCATCGGAGCGTATGAACGCCTCCGGCCTGCCGTCCCCACGGAGGACACGCGTTCCTTCCTGGATGTCATCCGTCCCCTCCCTGAAAGGGCAGATCCTGATGACGTCTTCGGTCAGATCATGGACGAGATCGCCGCCGACAGGTCGCGCGACTTCGGACGAGAGACCGATCTGTGACACCCTTCCTGGTCGACACGAATGTGCTCTCGGAGGTGCGGCGGCCTCGGCCCGACGTCGGAGTGACGCGGTGGTTCGACGCGACGCCTCGGGAGGCTGTGCGCATCAGCGTGATCACCGGGCTCGAACTCGAGCGCGGCGTCCTCCTGGCGTGGAGACGGGATGCCGTCGCTGCCGCGTCTCTGGAGCGATGGCTGGACTCCGTGACGAGCGGATTGATGCACCCGGCTCTCGATGTGACGGGCGCGATCGCGCAGATCGCCGCAGCAATCCAGGTGCCGAACCGGCGTCCGCTCGGCGACGCGCTCATCGCGGCCACTGCGCTGCATCATGGGCTGACTCTCGTCACCCGCAACGAGAGGGATTTCGACGTTCCGGGACTTTCCGTCCTGAACCCGTTCTCGGGCTGATCGGCACAGGACCCGAGTACCCTCGAATCGTGATCGAAGACATCAAGAAGCGTGCCCTGCACCGCACCAGCATCCTCGAGGGTCAGATGCGCGGGGTCGCGCGGATGATCGAGAGCGAGGAGTACTGCATGGACATCATCACGCAGTCCCGTGCGATCCAGCGTTCCCTGGAGTCTCTCAACCGACTCCTCCTCGAGAACCACCTGCGTACGCACGTGACGCACATGTTCGAGGAAGGCGGCGAGGAGCGCGACCAGGCGGTCGCCGAACTGCTCAAGGCATTCGACTTCGACCGTAAGTAGCGGAGCCGGGCGGCTTGCGGTTGGTCAGCCGCAGACGCCGCTCTTCAGAACGACGTAAGCGCCCAGATTGTCGACCTTGACCCATTTTCCCGTCATGCCGATACGGTTTGTGGTGCCGAGTTGGACCGCTCCTTTTCCAGCGGGTCGGTAAGCCCGAGCGCAGTACCCAGCTGGGACGTAGAACGCGTCGTAGTCAGTGAATCGATCGCTGAACGCTCCGCGTGAGACGTATGCGGTAGACCCGGTCACGGTCGTTCCGTTCCAGTCCGTGCCAACCCGGATGCTCGTGGTCGAAGAGTTGGTGTTGTAGACCCAGCCGCAAAGAACGCCTGCCGTGCAACCAGCCGCCTGCGCTGGCGCAGCAGATGCGACCAACAAGCTCGTAGCTAGCCCCAAGACCGCACAGGCTGACACTAGAGCGCGAGCGAGCGCCTCTCGCGCTTGTCTTTGGGTCTTCGGCTTCACCTTTGAATCCCACACGATTCCCTCCGATCTGGCTGACGTCAGTGTCAACAGCCACACAATCTCACTCTTCACAACAACTTCACAACCGCTCGTCGGAGTGGATATCGGTATCTGAACAGATTCCGATGCCTCGAACGAAGGGACAGAACAGGCAAGTCGGAATCTACAGCCGGAATTGGCAACGCCCCTTCTGTGAGCCGATCTGGCGCGGGTGCGGCCGAGTTTGACGCCGGCACGCGCAGAAGACGACCCGTCACGCGGGTGAGCCCTCGTCGCGCTTCTGGCTCAGCCCGCGGCGTGCTCGTCTGCGACGGCGAGGGCCTCATCCAGCACGGCGAGGCCGCGAATCAGGTCGTCCTCACTGATCACGAGCGGCGGCGCGACGTGCATCCGGTTGAAGTGGGTGAAGGGCCAGACGCCGGCCTTCTTGGCGGCAGCCGCGAAGGCGGCGACGGGCGCGGCATCCGCTCCGCTCGCGTTGAACGGCACCAGCGGTTCGCGCGTCTCCTTGTCGCGCACCAGCTCGACGGCCCAGAAGAGACCGCGTCCGCGCACCTCGCCGACACTCGGGTGGGTGTCGACCCAGCGGCGCAGCGTCGGCTCGACGATGCGCTCGCCGAGGTCGCGCACGCGCTCGAGGATGCCGTCGCGACGGAACACCTCGAAGGTCGCGACGCCTGCGGCGCACGCGAGCGGATGCCCGGAGTAGGTGAGCCCTCCCGCGAACGGCGTGGTGTCGAAGGCCTTTGCGATGCGCTCGGAGATCACGACGCCGCCGAGCGGCACGTACCCGGAGTTCACGCCCTTCGCGAAGGTGATCAGGTCAGGGCGCCCGTCGTACGCGTCGATGCCGAACCACTCGCCGAGGCGGCCGAAGCCGACCATGACCTCGTCGGCGATGTAGACGATGCCGTAGCGGTCGCAGAGCTCACGAACCCCCTGCAGGTACCCGGGCGGCGGCACGAGCACGCCGTTCGTGCCGACGACCGTCTCGATGATGATGGCCGCGATGGTCGCCGGCCCCTCGAGCTGGATGGTCTGCTCGAGGTGGGCGAGCGCCCGCTCGGACTCCTGCTCCGGGGTCTCGGCGTGGAAGGGCGACCGGTACAGATACGGCCCGAAGAAGCGCACCGCTCCCGAGTCGGGCGAGCCGTTGGCCCACCGGCGAGGGTCGCCCGTCAGCGAGATCGCCGTCGAGGTCGACCCGTGATAGCTGCGGTACATCGACAGCACCTTGTGGCGCCCCGTCGACTGCCGGGCCATGCGCACCGCGTACTCGTTGGCCTCGGCGCCGCCGTTGGTGAAGAAGACCTTCTCGAAGCCCTCGGGCGCGACCTCGACGATGAGCCGGGCGAGCTCGCCCCGCACGTCGTTGGCCATCGCCGGCTGGATGGTGGACAGGCGGCCGGCCTGCTGCTGGATCGCGGCGACGAGGTCGGGATGCTGGTGCCCGAGGTTGAGGTTCACGAGCTGGCTCGAGAAGTCGAGGTATGCGTTGCCGGCGTAGTCCCAGAACGTCGAGCCCTCACCCGCGGCGACGGGCAGCGGGTCGATGAGTCCCTGGGCGCTCCAGGAATGGAAGACGTGGCCGCGGTCGTCCGCCCGCACCTGCGCCTCGGCCTCGGGGGCGGGGAGCGGCTGCGATGCGCCGTGGCGATCGGTGAAGGTCGTCATGTCGTGTGTCGCTCTCTGGCTCAGTGGTTGCTCGGGAAGCCCAGGTCGATCTGCGAGGGCGTGTGGTCGGGCCAGCGCGTGGTGACCACCTTCGACCGAGTGTAGAAGTGCACGGACTCGGGACCGTAGATGTGCGAGTCTCCGAAGAGCGAGTCCTTCCAGCCGCCGAACGAGTAGGCCCCGATCGGCACGGGGATCGGCACGTTGACGCCGACCATGCCGACCTCGATGTCGAACTCGTACTGACGGGCGGTGCCGCCGTCGCGCGTGAAGATCGCCGTGCCGTTGCCGTACGTGTTCGCGTTGACGAGCTCGACGGCCTCGGCGTAGGTCTCGACGCGCACGACCGACAGCACCGGGCCGAAGATCTCGTCCTCGTAGACGTTCATGCCGGGTGCCACCCGGTCGATGAGGCTGACGCCGATGAAGAAGCCGTCGGAGTCGAACTCCTTCGTCGTGCCGTCGACCACGACGGTCGCGCCTTCCGCTGCGGCACCGGTGACGTAGGAGGCGACGCGGTCGCGGTGCTCGCGGGTGATGAGCGGACCCATCTCGCTTGCGGCATCCGTGCCGGCGCCGATCGAGAGCCCCTCGATGCGCGACGCGATCGCCCCGACGAGGTCGTCGGCGATGTCGCCCACCGCGACGAGCACCGAGACGGCCATGCAGCGCTCGCCGGCGGACCCGTAGGCGGCCGAGACCGCGGCGTCGGCTGCGGCGTCGATGTCGGCATCCGGCATCACGACCATGTGGTTCTTCGCACCGCCGAGAGCCTGCACCCGCTTGCCCGCGTTCGCCGAGCGCTGGTAGATCGAGCGGGCGATGGGAGTCGAGCCCACGAAGCTGATCGCGTTCACGCGCGGCGACTCGAGCAGGGCGTCGACGGCCTCCTTGTCGCCGTGCACGACGTTGAGCACACCGTCGGGCAGACCTGCCTCCTGGAAGAGCTTCGCGATCCAGACGGCCGCCGACGGGTCCTTCTCGCTCGGCTTGAGCACGACCGTGTTGCCGCAGGCGATCGCCGAGGCGACCATCCACAGCGGCACCATGACGGGGAAGTTGAACGGGGTGATCGCCGCGACGACCCCGACGGGCTGCTTGACCGAGTGCACGTCGACGCCGCGGGAGACCTGTTCGCTGCGTTCTCCCTTGAGCAGGTGCACGAGTCCGGCGGCGAACTCGACGTTCTCGATGCCGCGCGAGACCTCACCGGCCGCATCCGAGAGCACCTTGCCGTGCTCCGAGGTGACGATCGCCGCGAGCTCCGGCGTGCGCTCCTTGAGCAGCTGGCGTAGGCGGAAGAACACGTCGGCGCGCTTGATGAGGCTCGTCTCGCGCCATGCGGGCAGAGCGGATGCCGCGGCGGCGATCGCCTGGTCGACCTCGGCGGTCGACGCGAAGGCGACCTGCTTCGTCACCTGTCCGGTGGCCGGGTCGAAGACCTGCCCCGTGCGCGCCGCGTCGGCGGTCTCTGCTCCGTTGATGAGGTGACGGACGATGTCCACGGGGCTCCTTCGTGCTGTGCGATCCGTATCGAACACTCTGACCGAGCAGCGATACGCTGGGTTCTCTCCCATGATCACAGAGCACAGAAGGGCGGACAGGTGTCAGAACGTAGCGACTTCGAGCTGAGCCGGACAGAGCGTCCGGAGAGGAGCGCGTTCCTCACCGTCTCCGGTGTGCTCGCCGAGCCCGCCGTGCAGCAGGGCGTCCCGTCGGTGCTCGTCGGCGGCGCCGCCCTCGATGCCCCGGTGCGCTGGGTGCATGTTTCCGACAGCCCGGATGTCGCGCGACTTCTCGACGGCGGCGAACTGCTGCTGACCACGGGGGCCGGGTGGCCGAGCGACGTCGAGCAGCTGCGGGACTTCGCGACCAGCCTGCACCGCGCGGGCATCGCCGGCATCGTGTTCGAACTCGGTACAGCGCGCCCGGCGGTGCCCCAGCCGCTGGTTGACCTGTGCGCGACGGCCGGACTCGCGCTCATCGCCCTGACCCGAGAGGTCAAGTTCGTCGCGGTGACCGAGGCGGTGCATCACGCCCTCATCGCCGCGCAGACGCACGCGCTGCACGAGCGCCAGCATCTGCACGAGCTCTTCACCGCGCTGAGCCTGCAGGGTGCGCCGGCCGATGTCGTGGTGTCCGAGACCGCGCGGGCGCTGCGCGCACCGGTGATCCTCGAGAACCTCGCGGGGGAGGTGATCGCGTCCGAGGGGCTCGATGCGCCCATCGCTGACGTCCTGAGGTCACGCGGTGGCGCCGAGCAGGTACCCGTCCAGGCGCGGGGTGTGCGCTGGGGCACGCTGCTCGCTCTGCCGGGGCCCGCTCATCCCGCCGGACGGGTCACGGTGCTCGAACAGGGGGCGACGGCCCTCGCGTTCGGCTGCATCGCCGACGGCGGCGACACGGAATGGTCGCTGCTCGCGCAGCGCACGGTCATCGATGATCTGCTGGGAGCGCGCTTCGCGAAGGCTGACGACATCGACGCGCGGCTGCGTGCCGGAGGGTTCGCGCTGAACGGCCGGCAGTGTCATGGGATCGTCGCCCGCGGGTCGGCGTCGATCAGCGAGCTCGCGTATCGCGCGCGGCAGGCGGGGTTCGCGGTCATGGCCGCCAAGGTCGAGGGCGACGACGTCGCTCTCCTCTCGCTGCCGGCATCGGCCGTGCTGTTCGACGAGGTCGTACTGCGCATCGCCGGCCCCGATCGCGCGGTGTTCGTCGGCCCGGCCGCCGATGATGTCGTCGGACTGCTCGGCTCGCTGCGCGCCGCGCGCGACCTGGCAGACAGCGACCGCGCCGAGGCAGGGGCGAGAGTGCGGCGCGTCGACGATCGCCCGCTCGAACGCCTCGTCGCCACGCTGCGCGACGATCACCGGCTGCACGAGCACAGCGAGCGGATGCTGGCCCCGCTGATCCGTCATGACCGCGAGCGCCGCGGTGACCTGCTCGCCGTGCTGGCAGCTCTCGTCGCGCACCCGGGCAACCGCTCGGCGGCGGCCGCCGCGAGTCACCTCTCGCGGTCGGTCTTCTATCAGCGCCTCACTCTGATCGGCGACCTGCTCGGTGCCGATCTCGACGACGGTGAGACGATCGCGGCGCTCCACCTCGCGCTCCTCGCGAGGCGGCGCACCGCGGCATCCGACTGAGCCTCAGAGCGCGGCGTCAGAGCACCGACTGCGCGTCGGTGAGGACGCTGCGCAGGATCTGCTCGATCTGACGGAACTCGGCAGGTCCCACCGTCAGCGGCGGAGCGAGCTGGATCACGGGGTCGCCGCGGTCGTCGGCGCGGCAGTACAGCCCGGCTTCGAACAGGGCGGGGGAGAGGAAGCCGCGCAGCAGCCGCTCGGACTCGTCGTCGTCGAACGTCTCGCGCGTCGCCTTGTCCTTCACGAGCTCGATGCCGAAGAAGTACCCGTCACCGCGCACATCGCCCACGACCGGGAGATCGAGCAGCTTCTCGAGCTCGGCGCGGAACAGCGGCGAGTTCTCGCGGACGTGCTCGTTGAGCCCCTCCTCATCGAAGATCGCGAGGTTCTCGAGGGCCACGGCCGCCGACACCGGGTGACCGCCGAACGTGTAGCCGTGCGGGAAAGACATGTCGCCCTTCGAGAACGGCTCGTAGATCCGGTCGCTGATCACGGTGGCGCCGATGGGGGAGTAGCCGCTCGTCATGCCCTTGGCGCAGGTGATCATGTCGGGGACGTAGCCGAGGCCCGTGCACGCGAAGGTGTGGCCGAGTCGGCCGAACGCGCAGATGACCTCGTCCGAGACGAGCAGCACGTCGTGGCGATCGCAGATCTCGCGCACCCTGGCGAAGTATCCGGGAGGGGGCGGGAAGCATCCGCCGGAGTTCTGGACCGGCTCGAGGAACACGGCGGCGACGGTGTCTGCACCTTCGAAGAGGATCATCTCCTCGATGCGGTCGGCCGCCCAGCGTCCGAAGGCCTCGAGGTCGTCGCTCGGGCCGCCCATCTCGGCCGCGCGGTAGAAGTTGGTGTTCGGCACCCGGAAACCTCCAGGGGTGACGGGCTCGAACATGGCCTTCATCGCCGGGATCCCGGTGATCGCCAGTGCGCCCTGCGGAGTGCCGTGATAGGCGACCGAGCGGGAGATGACCTTGTGCTTGGTGGGCTTGCCCATCAGCTTCCAGTAGTGCTTCGCGAGCTTGAAGGCGGTCTCGACCGCCTCGCCTCCGCCCGTCGAGAAGAACACGCGGTTGAGGTCGCCGGGCGCCTCGTCGGCCAGACGGTCGGCCAGCTCGATCGCCGCGGGGTGCGCATACGACCACAGCGGGAAGAACGACAGCTCGGATGCCTGCTTCGCCGCGGCCTCCGCGAGCCGCCGGCGGCCGTGCCCGGCGTTGACGACGAAGAGGCCCGCGAGGCCGTCGAAGTACTCCTTGCCCTTCGAGTCCCAGATGCGGTGACCGTCGCCCTTGACGATGATCGGCACGCCGTTCTTCTCCATCGTGGACTGCCGGGTGAAATGCATCCACAGGTGGTCCTTGGCCATCGCCTGCAGTTCTGCCTCGGACGGGGTCGTGCGGTGCGTACTCATCTGGTCCCCCAGTTGTAGAGCTGCTTCTGCAGCTTGGCGTAGATGAAGGTCTCGGTCGACAGGACGCCGTCGATCGGTCGGATGCGGTCGTTGATCAGGGCGAGCAGGTCCTCGTCGTCCTCGCAGACCACCTCGGCGAGGATGTCGAACGAGCCGACCGTGATCACCACGTAGTCGATCGCCGCGATCTCGGAGATCGCCTCGGCGACCACCCTGGTGTCGCCGGAGACCCGGATGCCGATCATGGCCTGACGGGGGAAGCCCAGCTGCATCGGGTCGGTGACCGCGACGATCTGCATGACGCCGGACTCGGTGAGGCGCTGGACCCGCTGGCGGACGGCCGCCTCGCTGAGCCCGACCTCGCGGCCGATGTCGGAGTACGAGCGTCGTCCGTCTTCCTGGAGCAGCTCGATGATCGTCTTGGCGACGTCATCCAATGGGGGATGCTTCTTGGGGGACATCATGATGCGATCTTCGCACCGTGACGGACTCTCTTCAACCGATTCCGCAGATTCCCTGACCGTTCAAGGGTGAAACCGCAGATTCTGAGGTCAGGACTCGATCGGTCCGAGCCATGAGCTCGCGGCCGTGGCGTGTGCAGATTCAGGGTCCGAAGGGTGGAACGCCCCTGCGAGCACATCGCGGTACAGCCGGGACAGCTCGTTCGAGGAGAAGTACGAACCGCCTCCGGCGACGAGCATCGCCTGGTCGACGACATGCTTCGACATCGTGATCGCGCGGTGCTTGACGCCCGAGAGGAGGGCGAACCACCGGGCGCCGTTGTCGACCTTCTCGTCGACGTCGCGGGCGAGCGCGGCGATCTGCGGCGGCAGCGCGTCGTACGCCAGTCCCATGTCGGCGATGCGCCAGCGGATGTCCGGATCCTGACTGTAGGCGACGCCGGTCTTCTTCGAGCGGCGCTGCTGCGCGGTCAGCACGGCGAGGTCGAGCGCCCGGCGCGCGATGCCGGTGTACACGGACGCGAGCAGGATCTCGAAGACGGAGAAGATCCCGAAGACGATCGGATCGGGGTTCGGGCCGGGATCGATGCGGCGCACCACATGCGCAGCATCCGCCCTTGCCCCATCGAGCCGGGTCGTGCGGCTCTGCGTCGCGCGCATCCCGAGCGTGTCCCAGTCGTCGCCGGTGACGACCGCATCGGTGCGCTCGACGAACGCGAACACGAGCTTCGGCGCGTCGGCGCTCGTCGTGTCGAGGCCGTGGAGTCCGAGCCTCGTCCACACCGGCGCGAGCGAGGTGAAGATCTTCGTGCCCGTGAACGCGTAGCCGCCGTCGTCGGTGGGCACGGCGTCGGTGTCGCTGCCGAACAGCACGAGGTCGTTCCCCCCTTCGCTGATGCCGAAGGCGAAGACCTCTCCCGCCGCGGCGCCGTCCTGCACGAACTCGAGCCCGGGGACGCCCCGATCGGAGAAGACCTTGGCGACGCCGGTCCACACCAGGTGCATGTTGATGGCGAGAGCCGTCGCGGGCGCGGCCGTCGCGAGGCGCTGCTGCAGGACCGCCGCCTCCGCGAGGCCGAGCCCTGCACCGCCGCGCTCGACGGGCACCAGGATCGACAGGTACCCGGCGGTGCGGAGCTCGTCGAGGTCCTGCTCGGGGAACGTGTTCTCGCGATCGTGGATCGGCGCGCGCTCGCGGATGCGCTCGAGGAGGTCGTCCGGCAGGTACGCGGTCGGGTCGAACGTGCTCATGCGAGTGCCTCTCTCAGCTGTCGGATGGTCTCGTCCGGCTTGTCGCGGTGCAGCGAATGACCGGCTCCCTCGATCACCGACATCGTGACGAGCGAGTTCGAGGCGAGCACGGAGGCCGCGACCTCGCCGGTGAAGATGCTGTACACCTCGGGATCCGAGGCGATGACGTGGGTCGCGACCGTCAGTCGGGCGGCATCCGCGGTGACGTCCCACGGCGTGTTCTGGGCGCTGGTCTGCTCGACGGCCCACGCGCTGGCGCGGTGCACGGCGTCGACCTTGAGTTCGCAGTCCTGCGGGTGCCAGTGCGGATGCTCCTGCTGCACCAGCTCGATCCTGTTGTCGGCGAACGCGCGCTCCTGGCTGCGGCGCACGATCGCGGCATCCCGCCCTCCGACAAGGATCGCGGGGTCGAGGAGCACGAGTCGCCGGGTCCACCCCGGAGAGGCGGATGCGGCAGCGGTGCTGGAGGCTCCACCGAGCGAGTGGCCGATCACGGCATCCCAGGCGCCGCCGTGCTCCGGGGAGGTCGCCGCGAGGTCCGCCCCGTAGGCGGCGACGGAGTAGTCGAGCGCCCGCGGCGCATCGCCGTGTCCGCGGAGGTCCACAGCGGTGGCGTTCCAGCCGTCGTCGGCGAGTGCCGTGCCCAGTCGCCACATCAGCGCGGCCGAGGAGCCGAGTCCGTGCACGAGCAGGGCGTGGCGGGCGGATGCCGGGTCGCCCCAGGAGATGCGGGGCAGCGTGAGCGGTGCAGGCATGCTCTCAGCCTACGACCGGGGCCGGGATCAGGCCGGGTCGGCCGGCTGGGTCGGGGCTGGTGGAGGCGAGGTGGGTTCAGGCGATCGGCGGCAGATCGCCGTGCGTGGTGAGCACCCGTGCGGCGGCGGCGTGCCCGGCGGAGAGCCGCTCCGCAAGGTCCGCGTCGTCGAGGGATGCCGCGAGGAACCCCGCAGCGAAGGCGTCGCCTGCGCCGACCGGCTCGACGACCTCGACGCGGGGAGCCGGGACGAACACAGGCTCCTCGTCACCGCGGAACGCGGTCGCACCGACATCCCCGTCCTTCACGACCAGGAGGCCGCAGCGGGGCAGATGCCTGCGGATGTCGGATGCCGTCGCCGTGCCCCAGATCCGCTCGGCCTCGTCGCGACCGACGAACGCGATGTCGGCGGCGTCGGCGAGGCGGGTGAGGGTGGCGGCGGCATCGTCGCGGGACCACAGGGCACGGCGGTCGTTCACGTCGAACGAGACCAGTGCTCCGGCCGCGCGGGCTGTGCCGTAGAGCTCGTCGACCATGTCGCGGCACGAGGCGGAGAGCGCGGGCGTGATGCCGGTCGTGTGCACGATCCTCACCCCGCCGAGCTGCGCGGGGGTGAGGAAGCCCGGGGCCATCAGCGAGGCGGCGGACCCTCGTCGGTAGTAGTAGACGGATGACGACTCGATGCCGGGGTCCTTGAACATGACGCCGGTGGGAGCATCCGCATCGGTCGTGGCCCACAGCTGCACCCCGCGGCGTCCCAGCTCCGTCGCGATGCGCGTGCCGATCGGATCGTCGCCCAGACGCGAGGCCCACGCGGCAGGGTGACCAGCCGCGACGAGGCCGACCGCGACGTTGCCCTCGGCGCCGGCGATCCCGAGCGCCGCCGTCTCGGTCTCGGCCAGCGGTGCGCCGAGCGCGGTGAGGAGTCCCATGGACTCGCCGACGCAGACGACCTCGGGCGTGCGGGGCAGGGGAGAGGACGCGGAGCTCATGAAGGGGTGACCGCCAGGGGTTCGGTGTCGGGATGCGGGCTCGCGTCGCGATGACGCAGGTCGGGGAACGCGCGGACGAAGACGATGGAGACGACCAGCCCCGCGGCGGCGAACAGCGTCGCTGCGAGGTAAGCGCCGCGCGGGTCTGTGGCGTCGACCAGGAATCCGGCGACGGCGGATCCGGCTGCGGCGCCGATGAGCTGACCGGTGCCCGCCCACCCGAACGCCTCGGCGGTCTGGCTGAACTTGACGCTCGCCGTCGTGATCGCGAACAGCACGGCGAGCGCGGGGGCGATGCCGATGCCGGCGAGGACGAGCGTGCCGCCGAGCCAGAACACATTCAGGGAGACCATGGTGAGCGCGAGGCCGACGGTGACGATGGCGAGTCGGCGGGCCATGGCCCACGGGCCGATCGGGATGTGCCCGAACGCCAGACCGCCCGCGAGGCTGCCGACCGAGAACACGGCGAGGACGAGACCTGCGGCGAGGCTTCCGTGCTCGAAGGTCGCGACGACTCCGACCTCGACGGCCGAGCACGCGCCGATCAGCAGGAATCCGATGACGGTGGCGAGCAGCACAGGAGGCTTGAGGACGACCGTGCCGAACGCGTGGCGGCTGCGCGGGATGCGCACGCGGCCGACCTCGGGGGAGAGGATGAACCACGCGCCGCCGCCCACGAGCACGACGGCGACGAGCAGCAGGCCCTCCGACGTCCCGATCTGGGTCGACACGAGGGTGATCACGACCGGCGCCAGGACCCAGATGATCTCCTGCAGTGAGGCGTCGAGTGAGAAGAGGGGTGTGAGCTGCTTCGCGTTCACGAGCTTCGGGTAGATGGTGCGGACGGCCGACTGGACCGGCGGGGTGGAGAGTCCGGCGATCATGCCGAGCGCCATGTAGCCCGCGACGCTCAACGGCAGCAGGGCGAGGCCGAGCACGGCGACGACGCACACGCTGAGGGTCAGGGTGAGGACCCGACGCATGCCCCAGGCGCCCATCCACCGGCTGGTGATCGGGCCGGCGACGGCCTGGCCCACGCTGGTGGCAGCGAGCACGAGACCGGCGGAACCGTAGGACCCTGTCTGCTGCTCGACGTGCAGCAGGATCGCCAGCGACGTCATCCCGTTGGGGAAGCGGGCGGTCAGCTGTGCAGCGATCATGCGCGCCACTCCGGGCGTGCGAAGAAGGTCCCGATATCCCGCCACGGGTCCACGCTACCGGGAGCCGGTCACCGTGGTCGAAGCGGGTCCGACGCGACACGCCGCGACACGCCGAATCGTCGATTCCACAGAAAATCGGATGTCCGAACCCCCTCGTATCGTCCCCCCTGTGGATGGATCTCTCCCAGGTGCTTCCCAGCCGCGATTTCTCGCGGTTCGGAGGCGCTGTCAAGGGGGCTGCGCCTGTGGAAGAAACGGTGGAGAACCTGTGTTGTATCAGTGGAGAGCGGTGGAAAACTACACGGATGTAACTACTAGCCCTTGTGGTCCGTCTGAATGTCCGCACCTATATGTAGTATTGAGTTCCCGGCGCGGGTCTGCCGGAAAACACCTGCTCGAGGGGGCAGGTCAGAGATTTGAGGGGAAGCGAAAAGATGTCGATCACCGTCTACACCAAGCCGTCCTGCGTTCAGTGCAACGCCACCTACCGCGCGCTCGACGCCAAGGGCATCGAGTACGAGATCCTCGACCTTTCGGAAGACGCCACGGCGCTCGAGCAGGTCAAGGCGCTCGGCTACATGCAGGCACCCGTCGTCGTCACCGACGAGGGTCACTGGTCGGGCTTCCGTCCCGACAAGATCGACGAGCTCGCCTCGCGTCTGGCGTGATCGCCCATGAGCGCCGTCGCGACCGCTGCGCCGCTCCTGGTCTACTTCTCGAGCGCGTCGGGTAACACCGCACGCTTCGTCGAGAAGCTCGGGCTTCCGGCCCGACGCATCCCCCTTCACCGCCAGGACGAAGAGCTCGTCATCGACGAGCCCTACGTCCTGGTCACCCCCACCTATGGCGGGGGTGAGGGGCGCGGCGTCGAACGAGGCGCGGTGCCCAAGCAGGTCATCCGGTTCCTCAACGACGAGCGCAACCGGCGTCATATCCGCGGAGTCATCTCTGCGGGAAACACCAACTTCGGCGACTCGTTCTGTCTCGCCGGTGACATCATCAGCCGCAAGTGCAACGTGCCTCACTTGTATCGGCTCGAGATCTTCGGCACACAAGACGATGTTGATCGCGTGAGCGACGGATTGGAGCGACGGTGGGTACCGCAGTTGACGAGCAGGCAGGAGCCGACTCAGTGACGGATACGGTGGCGTTCAAGATGAACCCGACCTACGAGGGCCTGGACTATCACGCCCTCAACGCGATGCTGAACCTGTACGACGCGAACGGCAAGATCCAGTTCGATGCCGACAAGCGCGCGGCCCGCGAGTACTTCCTCCAGCACGTCAACCAGAACACCGTGTTCTTCCACTCCCTCAAGGAGCGTCTGGACTACCTGGTCGAGAAGGAGTACTACGAGCCGGCGGTCATCGAGCAGTACTCGCTCGAGTTCATCCAGAAGCTCAACGACCTCGCGTATGGCAAGAAGTTCCGCTTCGAGACCTTCCTCGGCGCCTTCAAGTACTACACGAGCTACACGCTGAAGACCTTCGACGGCAAGCGCTACCTCGAGCGCTTCGAGGACCGCGTCGTGATGACGGCACTCGGCCTCGCCGACGGCGACGAGCAGCTCGCCGTCGCCCTGGTCGAGGAGATCATCTCCGGCCGCTTCCAGCCCGCGACCCCGACGTTCCTCAACGCGGGCAAGGCCCAGCGCGGCGAGCTCGTCAGCTGCTTCCTGCTGCGCATCGAAGACAACATGGAGTCGATCGCCCGCGGCATCAACTCGGCCCTCCAGCTCTCCAAGCGCGGTGGCGGCGTGGCGCTGCTGCTGTCGAACATCCGTGAGGCCGGCGCACCGATCAAGCAGATCGAGAACCAGTCCTCCGGCATCATCCCGGTCATGAAGCTCCTCGAAGACAGCTTCAGCTACGCCAACCAGCTCGGAGCCCGTCAGGGTGCCGGTGCGGTGTACCTCAACGCGCACCACCCCGACATCATGCGCTTCCTCGACACCAAGCGTGAGAACGCCGACGAGAAGATCCGCATCAAGACGCTGTCGCTGGGTGTCGTCGTCCCCGACATCACGTTCGAGCTGGCGAAGAACGGCGAGGACATGTACCTCTTCTCGCCGTACGACGTCGAGAAGGTCTACGGCGTCCCGTTCGGCGACATCTCGGTCACCGAGAAGTACCGCGAGATGGTCGACGACCCGCGCATCAAGAAGACCAAGATCAACGCGCGCGAGTTCTTCCAGACCATCGCCGAGATCCAGTTCGAGTCGGGCTACCCGTACATCATGTTCGAGGACACGGTGAACAAGGCCAACCCGATCAAGGGCCGCATCAACATGTCCAACCTCTGCAGCGAGATCCTGCAGGTGAACACGCCGACGACCTACAACGACGACCTGTCGTACGACCAGATCGGCAAGGACATCTCCTGCAACCTCGGCTCGATGAACATCGCGCTGTCGATGGATGCCGATGACCTGGGTCAGACCGTCGAGACCGCGATCCGTGCGCTGAGCGCGGTCAGCGACCAGAGCCACATCCGCTCGGTCCGCTCGATCGAGGACGGCAACGACCGTTCGCACGCGATCGGCCTCGGCCAGATGAACCTGCACGGCTACCTCGCTCGCGAGCACGTCCACTACGGGTCCGAAGAGGGCATCGACTTCACGAACATCTACTTCTACACGGTGCTGTTCCACGCGCTGCGCGCCTCGAACAACCTCGCGATCGAGCGCAAGCAGGCCTTCGACGGCTTCGCCGACTCGACCTACGCGTCGGGGGAGTTCTTCGACAAGTACATCGAGCGCGCCTGGGTGCCCGAGACCGAGAAGGTCAAGGAGCTCTTCGCGGGCAAGCACATCCCGACGCAGGAGGACTGGGTGGCGCTGAAGGCGTCGATCCAGGAGCACGGCATCTACAACCAGAACCTGCAGGCTGTGCCCCCGACCGGCTCGATCTCGTACATCAACAACTCGACGTCGTCGATCCACCCGATCGCGTCGAAGATCGAGATCCGCAAGGAAGGCAAGCTCGGCCGCGTCTACTACCCGGCGCCGTTCATGACGAACGACAACCTGGAGTACTACCAGGACGCGTACGAGATCGGCTACGAGAAGGTCATCGACACGTACGCCGCGGCCACCCAGCACGTCGATCAGGGCCTGTCGCTGACGCTGTTCTTCAAGGACACCGCCACGACGCGTGACATCAACAAGGCTCAGATCTACGCATGGCGCAAGGGCATCAAGACGATCTACTACATCCGTCTGCGTCAGATGGCGCTCGAGGGCACCGACATGACCGAGTGCGTCTCGTGCATGCTCTGACCTGTTGTTGACCTAGAACCAGGCTGAACACGAGAAACGACGAAGAATCATGACTCCTCACCCCCCGCTCAAGCTGGTCGACAGCGTGCAGGCGATCAACTGGAACCGCATCCAGGACGACAAGGACCTCGAGGTCTGGAACCGCCTGGTGAACAACTTCTGGCTGCCCGAGAAGGTGCCGCTGTCCAACGACGTCCAGTCGTGGAACACGCTGACGCCCGAAGAGCAGCTGCTCACCATGCGGGTCTTCACCGGACTCACGCTGCTCGACACCATCCAGGGCACCGTCGGCGCGGTCTCGCTGATCCCCGATGCGATCACCCCGCACGAGGAGGCCGTGTACACCAACATCGCCTTCATGGAATCGGTGCACGCGAAGAGCTACTCCTCGATCTTCTCGACCCTCGCGTCGACGAAGGAGATCGACGAGGCGTTCCGCTGGTCCACCGAGAATCCGAACCTTCAGAAGAAGGCTCAGATCATCATGGACTACTACCAGGGCGACGACCCGCTCAAGCGCAAGATCGCCTCGACGCTGCTCGAGTCGTTCCTGTTCTACTCGGGCTTCTACCTGCCGATCTACTGGTCGTCGAAGGCGAAGCTCACCAACACCGCCGACCTCATCCGCCTCATCATCCGCGACGAGGCCGTGCACGGGTACTACATCGGCTACAAGTTCCAGAAGGGTCTCGAGAAGGAGACCGAGGAGCGTCGCCAGGAGCTGAAGGACTACACCTTCAACCTGCTGTTCGAGCTCTACGACAACGAGGTGCAGTACACGCAGGACCTCTACGACGGCGTCGGCCTGACCGAGGACGTCAAGAAATTCCTGCACTACAACGCCAACAAGGCGCTGATGAACCTCGGCTACGAGGCGATGTTCCCCTCGACCGTCACGAACGTGAACCCGGCGATCCTGTCGGCGCTCTCGCCCAACGCGGACGAGAACCACGACTTCTTCTCGGGCTCCGGCTCCTCCTACGTCATCGGCAAGGCCGAGGCGACGGAAGACGACGACTGGGACTTCTGAGTCACGGGATATGCGCGCATTTGGGGCACTCTCGGCCTACGACTTCGAAATCCTCGTTCGCGACCTTCTGCAGGCAGAATGGAAAGTCCTCCTCGAGTCTTTTTCTCCGGGGAAGGACGGCGGCACGGATGTGCGACTACTTCGTGGCAAGAACTTAAGGACCGTGCAGTGCAAGCACCATCCAGACAGCGCGTTGAGCGGAATTCAGGCGAAACTTAAGAAAGAGCAGGCGAAGCTAGGAGGGTTGAAATTCGGAGAGTACTGGCTCGCGACGAGCGCACGAGCGACGCCGGCCTCGAAGAAGTCAACCAGCGAACTCTTCTCTGACCAGGGGCTTGTGCCAGAGCGCGTCCTCGGAGTCGTTGACCTCGAAAACCTCTTGAGTCGCCACCCGAACGTGGAACGCACTCATGTAAAGCTTTATCTCTCAAGCCTCGCGGTCCTAGAAGATGTGCTAAATCATGCGATTCTGGATCGACAAAGGTACTTTCTCGAAAGGGCCACGTCGAAGGTTAAGTACTTTGTTTCTAGCGACGCGGTTAGTGATGTTCACGACATCCTTGATCGGGATGGAATGTGTATCATCACCGGCCCGCCCGGGGTTGGTAAGACGACAATCGCGGAGTCGATCGCGCTCACGTACGTCGCGAGCGACTACGACGTGTTCGACGTTCGGTCCGCCACGGAAGTCGAAGAGGTTTGGCGCCCAGGGCAGAAACAGATATTCCTGTACGACGACTTTCTTGGGCAGACGAGTCTCATGGAGAAGCTGGACAGGGGCGAAGACCACGCGCTGGACATCATGGCTCGTCGCCTTTCCGAGTCAAAGACTCATAAGTTGATATTGACGACTCGTGAATATATTCTTGCATCGGCTCAGATGACCTATAGCAAGCTTCGTCAACCGCATGTCCTCAACTCGAAGATTGTAGTGGACGTAGGGTCGTATTCGGATTTCGAGAAGGGGCAAATATTATTTAATCACGTATATTACTCAATTCTCGGTGAAGCCGCGCGCGCGAGTCTGAAGAAGGGCAAGGCGTACCGGGAGATTGTATTCCACCGGAACTACAATCCTCGTCTAATCGAATCCGTTGTGAGCGCAGCGCTCGCAAGAGGTGGTGTCGCCGCTAACTCCGGCTTCGCTGAATTCATGCTTGATGCATTCGAGCATCCTGGATCGCTCTGGACGAACATATTCGCGGTTGAGCTAAACGCGCCCCAAAGAGTCTTGGCCGCTGTAGCGGGCAGTCGCTCGCGACCGACTGACCGCAAGCGGGCGGTCGATACAGCGCACCGGATCCTCGCCGCTATGGGGGAAACTCGGCGGATTTCGGATCAAGATCTCGACGTGCTTGAGGGCATCTTCATTAATATTGTGCGGGACGATGCGGGAACGGTTAGTCTAGGGCCAAAGAACCCGAGCATACGCGACTTCCTGGTCGGTGCTTTGATCACCTCAAGCGAGATTTTCAGCCGCTACCTATCGGCCGCGTCTCCGTCTGCACTCGCTGAGGTCCTCCCGCTGATATCGTCGAACGACTCGCGGACTTCGAAAGTATGGTCCGAATTGAGCCGCGAGTCACAGGTTCAGGCCATGGACGACTTGTTCCTCTCCGTTCATGAAATTCTCGCCCGAACGGAGGAAGCAGATCTCGGCGCTCGAATCGTGCGGTCTGTTGCAGAAGCTCTTCGTCAAAGGGCGCCTCAGGGGCGACCGCTCCAGATAGTCGGCGCGCTCCATGTGGCGCTGTGCAGATACGCGCCTCGCGTGGGTGACCAGGAAACCCTCACCGCGGCGTTTTGGGCGCTTGAGCCGTTCCTAAACGCTGACGAGAAGGACGCTCTGTTAGATGCGATGCGTGAGTCTTGGGAAGAGACGATGGACATCGCAGCTTTGCCCACAGTGCTCGAGTTCGAACGCGCCGTCGATGGTGAACTGGCCGAGGATATTGAGCAGTGGCTCTTGAATCAGATTGAAGATGCTCTTGAAAACTACGACCGGTACGGCTTCTCTACAGAGTACGAGATGCTCAACTCAGTTGAAGGGTACCTTGGCTACATAGAAGGCGATGTCGGGGATGTCGCCGGTCGCATCGAGGCGAAGATGGCTAGCTTATGGGAGCCAGACGAGGATGATTATCGGGAGAGCCGCTGGAACTCGAGTACGAGAGGTTCCGAAGGCGGGGCCGGTGGACTCGACGGCTTGTTCGCTTTGATTTAAGCATGAAGAAGGGGCGGATGCTGCGGCATCCGCCCCTTCTTGCTGTGCCCCCTACTTCCGGTTCTCGCGGTAGTAGGCGAGCAGCGCCCTGGTCGACGCGTCCTGCGCCTCGATGGCCGACTCGTCGCCGCCGATGGCCGGAGCGATCTGCATCGCGAGCTGCTTGCCGAGCTCCACACCCCACTGGTCGAACGAGTTGATGCCCCAGATGGTGCCCTGGGTGAACGTGATGTGCTCGTACAGCGCGATGAGCTGACCGAGCACGCGCGGGGTCAGCGCCGGCGCGAAGATCGAGGTCGTCGGGCGGTTGCCGGCGAAGGTGCGCGCGGCGACGAGCGCACCCGTCGTGCCCTCGGCCTCGACCTCCTCCGCGGTCTTCCCGAAGGCGAGCGCCTTGGTCTGGGCGAGGAAGTTCGCGAGGAACAGCTCGTGGACGTCCTGACCGCCGTCGGACAGCGGGTACGCGGGGTTGACGAAGGCGATGAAGTCCGCCGGGATCAGCCGCGTGCCCTGGTGGATGAGCTGGTAGAAGGCGTGCTGGCCGTTGGTCCCCGGCTCTCCCCAGAACACCTCGCCCGTGTCGGTGGTGACGGGGGTGCCGTCCCAGCGCACGGACTTGCCGTTGGACTCCATCGTCAGCTGCTGCAGGTACGCGGGGAACCGGCTCAGCTGCTGCGCGTAGGGGAGCACCGCGTGCGACTGCGCCCCGTGGAAGTTGCCGTACCAGACGTTGAGCAGGCCCATCAGCACGGGGACGTTGCGCTCCAGCGGCGTCGTGCGCACGTGCTCGTCGACGTCATGGAAGCCCGCGAGCAGGTCGCGGAACGCCTCCGGTCCCAGCGCGATCGCGAGCGAGAGGCCGATCGCGGAGTCGACCGAGTAGCGTCCACCCACCCAGTCCCAGAAGCCGAACGCGTTGGCGGGATCGATGCCGAAGGCTGCGACCTTGTCGAGCGCCGTCGACACGGCCACGAAATGGTGGGCGACCGCGTCGGCACGGGCGTCGTCCGCGTCGGAGATCGCTCCGGATGCCGTGAGCCCCGCCCACAGCCATTCGCGCGCGAGGCGCGCGTTGGTGAGCGTCTCGAGGGTGGTGAACGTCTTCGAGGCCACGATGAAGAGCGTGTTCTCGGGGTCGAGATCCGCCGTCTTCTGCGCGAGGTCGGTGGGGTCGATGTTCGACACGAAGCGCGCCTCGATGCCGGCATCCGCAAAGGGCTTGAGCGCCTCGTACACCATCACCGGGCCGAGATCGGATCCGCCGATGCCGATGTTCACGACGTGGGTGACCTTCTTGCCCGTGACGCCGAGCCAGTCGCCACCGCGGACCCGGTCCGCGAAGGCGCCCATCGCGTCGAGGACGCTCTGCACATCGGCATCCACGTCCTGCCCGTCGACGACGAGGGCGGGGGAGGCGCCGGCGGGCCGACGCAGCGCCGTGTGCAGCACCGCGCGGTCCTCGGAGGTGTTCAGGTGCGCCCCCTCGAGCATCGCCGCGTACCGCTCGGCGACACCGGTCTGCTCAGCGAGACGCAGGAGAGCTGCGAGGATGTCGTCGGTCACGAGGTTCTTCGACAGATCGACGTGCAGGTCGGCCAACGGAAACGAGAACCGCTCGGCGCGGCTCGCATCAGCGGCGAACCAGCCTCGGAGATCGGCACGGACGGACTCGTGCAGGGCGGTGAGCTCGGACCAGGCGGGAGTGGCTGTCGGATCAACGGGAGCGGTCATGGATCCACGCTACTGCGGTCGGCGACGCCATGGCAGCGTCATGACGTTTCGATCGATCGTGACGAGGTCGTGACCTACCGCCGCGCCGAATCATCTCGCGCGTGTACACGCGGAGGCGCGCGCGGGGGTACGGTTTCCTTCATGGGAAGACTGCGATACGACGGCACCTCGGAGCCGATCCTCATCGACGATGAGACGCTCGCTCACCTGAAGGTGATCGTCGGCACGAAGCTGCGCCGCCAGGAGAGCTTCATGATGACCTGGCATCCGCGCGAGGGCGGGGACACCGGACGGCTCACGGTGTGGATCCACCCGGCGATCCCGCTGCAGTTCCTCTTCACCTCCGCCGACCCGCAGAACATCGAGAAGCACCGCATCGAGGAGATGATGCACGCCCTCAACGCCAGCGGCGAACTCGTCATCGACGACTACGTGCAGTCCAGCGTCGTCGACGGGAGCGCGCGGAAAGGCTGAGCTACCGGGCCCGAGCTACTCCGCCGGGTACCGATCCGCCTTCAGCAATCGGGCGAGGTGTGCCGCGTTGCGAGCGGCCGTCGCCGTCGCCTGCGCGACCGCCTCCGGGGTCTCATCGAGGTCCTTGTAGTCGATGCCCTTCATCGCCTCGCCGTTCCAGTAGACCGAGGTCTGCGCCGGCACGGTGTAGCCGATGTCGTCGAGTGCCTGGAAGACGATCGCGGAGATGTGGTGCGCGCCGTCCTCGTTGCCGACGACGCCGGAGATCGCCACCTTGTCGAACAGGATCGGTCGCCCGCTGTCGTCCGTCTCGCTGAGTTCTGCATCCAGGCGCTCGAGCACACGCTGCGCGACGCTGGAGTGCTGCCCCATCCAGGTCGGGGTGACGAAGACGAGGATGTCGGCGGCGAGCACCCTCTCCCGCAGCGCCGGCCACTGGTCGTCCCCGCCCATGTTGATCTCGACGCCGGGGCTGATCACGTGGTCGACGGCCCTGACCAGGTCGCCGCTGACGCCGTGCTCCGCGAGGGCGGCGAGGATCTGGGAGCCCAGCAGGTCGGAGCTGGATTCCGCGGGAGAGGGCTTCAGCGTGCAGGAGATCGCGAGGGCGGTGAGTGGTGCGTTCATGCCTGGACGAAATCATCGATCGCGCCGATCGCACAGGGGGTTCCGTGGCTGGAGCGTCTGCGCTACGCGGTATCCTTGAGGACGGCCGCTACGACAGGAGATCCCGTGATCCTCAGCTTCATCTTCTTCATGATCCTCTTCCTCGGAGGCATCTGGCTCATGGGGCTGGCGCAGTCGCTCGAGGACTTCCAGGCGATCGTCTTCGTCGCGGGTCTGCTCATCGTCAGCCTGTCGCTGGCCTTCGTGATGCGTCAGCGCGGATCGGCCACGCGTCGCGACGACAACTGGTCGGGCAACGCCACCGAGTAGTCAGCCCCGACGGGCGAGCCGCGCTTCGAGGTTCGCCCTCACCGCTGGCCACTCCGGCTCGATGATCGAGTACTCGACGCTGTCGCGCAGTGCGCCGTTGCGATAGCGGCTCATCGCGCGCATGACGCCGTCCTGCTTCGCGCCCAGACGTTCGATGGCCGCCCTGGACTGGAAGTTGACCCACTGGGTCGTGAGCCCCACCCGGAAGACGCCGAGGTCTTCGAACGCGTGGCGGAGCAGCAGCAGCTTGGACTCGGCGTTCGTCCCGGTGCCGTGCACTGACGGGCGGTTCCACGTGTACCCGATGTGCAGCCGAGGGACCTCCTCGTCGATGTCGTAGAACGAGGTGAGGCCGAGGGTGCGGCCGTCGGCGTCGAACGCCGTGAACGGGATCATCCCGTTCGACTCGATCAGGCCGATGCGTCGATCGATCTCCGCAGCGAGCCCGTCGGGCGAGGGGATCGACGTGTACCACGCGTTCTTCCACAGGTCGCCCTCCGTCAGCGCCTCGAGGAGGCCGTCGTGATGCGACGTCTCCAGCGGTCGGAGCTCGACGAGGCGGCCGGTGAGAGTGGTCGGGCGAGGCGGGGTGCGGAACGTCATGGTGTCATTCAATCAGCGCGACGTCGACATCGCCGGAGTCGCAGACGGCGCGGTGCGCCCATTGGTCGCGCCCCATGCGCGGGTCGACGTAGGTGGCGTCGCCGACCCGACGCAGCAGCCGCTGATAGGCGGTGACGATCTCGACCGTGACGTCGAGGTCGAAGGCGAGGCTCGCCGGGTGGGCGCCGCGCATCGCCTCCGCCTCGGCGTAGGCCGTCGGGGTGATCAGCAGCCGCGCCGCCCATTCGTCGGCACGACGCTCCTGGCGGGCGCGCAGCGCGGGGTCGGCGGCCGGGCGATGACCGAGGATCGCATGCGCGAGCTCGTGCGCGAGGATGCTGCTGGTTGCACGCCGACTGAGCCCGGGCGCGACGCGGATGGTCGCTGTCGTCGGCTCGTAGCCGCCCCACGATCGCCCCGGCCGCTCGACCACGGTGAGCCCGTTCTCGTCGATGAGGCGGAGCAGCCGATCCACGGGCCCTCCTTCGAGCTCTGAGCGTCAGTCGTAGAGATCGTCCGTGTCGCGGGCGTGCGACAGAGAGGAATCGAAGGCGACCTCGGACTCATCTTCGCGGTGGCCGCGGACATCGGTGCGGCGGGGGAGCTCGGTGATGGTCGCCGTGCGTCGCCCGTCCTCGGCGGCGAGCCGCTCCTCCGCGCGTCGGAGGATGAGGTGGGGCTCGACGTCGACCACGTCGCCGACCGCGTAGACGATGGGTACCGGGATCGCTCGTTTGCCGGTGACGTAGTTGTCGAGCGCGCTGCGCGCGATGCCGATCTCGCGCGCCATGGCGGCGACGCTGCTGCCGGCGGCGCCGATCTCCGCTCGCAGCTGTCGACCGACCGCTGCGTTGAACTGCTCGCCCGGTGTCTTCACGTGAGTCACGATAGCACCGGCCCGACGCCAGGATGCCGTCATATCGCCTCGTGAGTGGAGGCGAGCAGGCGGGTGAGGCGGTAGTGTCGTCGCATGACGACACAAGCGCGCCAGGTGGTGGCAGCGGCGGTGATCTCCGCGATCGACCGCGCCGAGCGCACCCCGCAGTGGCTCGCCGCGCGATCGGGCATCGCCCCACGGGCGCTGCAGGAGATGCTGTCGGGGCGGCGCGACTTCACGATCGTCGACCTCGGCGACATCGCCGGGGCTCTCGGCATCCCCGTGTCGGAACTGGTGCCAGCGCGTCCCGCGTGCTGAACCTCGCGCCCTGGTCCCCCCGCGCACTAGCGTGGAGGGATGAAGACCGTTCCCTTCGGATCCGCCACCGCCCCCGCCGTCGTCGCCGGAATGATGCGCATCAATGACAAGGATGACGCCCAGATCCGCGAGCTCTATGACACCGCCCGCACGGCAGGCATCGACTTCTTCGATCACGCCGACATCTACGGCGGCAGCATGCACTTCTGCGAGGGACGCTTCGCGGAGGCGCTCGACCTGAGCGCCGCCGAACGCGACGAGATCGTGCTGCAGACGAAGTGCGGCATCAACCCGGCGGAGGGGACCTTCGACTTCTCGTACGAGCACATCCTCGCGCAGGTCGAGGGGTCGCTGAAGGCGCTGCGCACCGATCGCCTCGACGTCCTGCTGTTGCACCGCCCCGACGCGCTGGTCGAGCCGGAGGAGGTCGCGAGGGCGTTCGACGAGCTCGAGGCGGCCGGCAAGGTCCGCGCCTTCGGCGTCTCGAACCACACCCCGCGCCAGATCGATCTGCTGCGCACCGCGGTCACGCAGCCGCTCGTGGCGAATCAGCTCCAGCTGTCCATCACGCACGCCCCGATCCTCGCGCAGCCGGTCGCCGCCAACATGGCGGGGGAGGACCAGAGCGTCGTGCGTGACGGCGGCGGGATCGTCGAGTACTGCCGTATCAACGGCATCACGGTCCAGGCGTGGTCGCCCTTCCAGGGCGGCTTCTTCACGGGAGTCTTCCTCGGCAACCCGGAGTACGCCGCGCTCAACGAGGTGATCGACCGCCTCGCCGACTCCTACGCCGTGGAGCCGATCGCGATCGCCACCGCCTGGATCACCCGGCATCCCGCGAAGATGCAGGTGGTGCTCGGCACCACGACTCCTGAGCGCGTGCGAGATGCGGCAGCCGGTGCCGACATCGAGCTCACCCGCGCCGAGTGGTACGAGCTGTTCCGCGCGGCGGGTCACCTCCTGCCCTGACCGGGCAGGACTCCCGCTCGTCGTCTACCCTGAACACATGCCGTTCCTGTTCTCCCTCCTGGTCATCGCACTGATGGTCGGCGCACTCGTCGACATCATCCGGCGCGACGACTCCCAGGTGCGGTTCCTGCCGAAGATGGCCTGGATCATCATCGTCATCCTGCTGCCGCTGATCGGCAGCATCCTGTGGTTCGCGATCGGTCGGGAGTACTCCGAGGCCGGTCTGCGGATCCCGCGGATGCGTCCGGCGGCACGGCCGACGGCTCCTCAGCCGGACCTGCGCCCGACCACGCCGGTGGACACCAGGAGCACCGAGCAGCAGATCGCCGACCTCGACCGCGAGATCGAGGAGTGGCGGCTCCGCCAGGAGATCGAGAAGCGCCGTCGTCAGGACGGCGACTCCTCGACCGATGCGGAGCCGACCGCCGGTTAGACGGCTGCTCCGGAGAGCGCGTCCGCGCGCTCGAACGAGTCGCGCACGGCATCCTCGAGCTTCGGATAGGCGAACTCGAATCCCGCGAGTGCGAGCTTCTCGGGGATCACCCACCGGCTCTTCAGGATCAGCTCGGTCTCGGTCCGGATGCCGATGGCGCCGATCTCGAGCATCCAGCGCGGCATCGCCGGGCCGAACCCGACACCGAGCGCCTGGCGCACGATCGACATGAACTCGGCGTTGTCCGAGGGGTTCGGCGACGCGGCGTTCACCGCACCGTCCAGTGACGGAGTGGCCTCGATGAAGTCGATGATGCGGGCGATGTCCTCGATGTGCACCCAGCTGAAGCGCTGCCGCCCGCGGCGGGCTCCGAACTCGTGACCGGTGCCGGCGCTGCGGCGTGCTCGGCTGATCGGCCAGGGGCCGTCGTGCTGGGCTCCGCCGAGTCCGAGGCGCGCCATGCTCCGCAGCGGACCGAGCACGCCGCCGTCTCCGAGGACAATCGCGCTGCGCAGTGCCACCCTGCGGGTGTGCGGCAGCTCGTCGGCGAAGAGCGCGCGCTCCCAGGCCTTGGCGACCTCGACGGAGAAGCCCTTGCCGATCTCGCCGGAGGACTCCGTCATCGGCCGGTCCTCGGCGTGCCGGTAGATGGTCGCGGTCGAGGAGTTGATCCAGAGGGGCGGAGGGGCGGATGCCGCGGCGATCGCCGCGCTCAGCGACGAGGTCGTGTCCAGGCGCGAGCGGAAGATCGCCGCACGGTTGGCCGCGGTGTAGCGGCAGTTCACGCTCTTGCCCGCCAGTCCGATCACCAGCGAGGAGCCGTCGACCGCACGGTCGATCGCACGCTGATCTTCCCAGGCGATGTCGGCGCCGGTGCGAGAGATGGTGATGACCTCACGGCCGGCCGCCCGCAGCCGGGGGATCAGGTACTGCCCCATGAAACCGGTCGATCCGCCGATCACGACCGGTCCGCCGTGCGGCGTCGCGGAATCCGTCACGGGGTCTCGCTCTCGATCGCGTAGTCGAAGAAGCCGGTGTACTCGTAGACGCGGCCGAGCATCGGGGCGTCGATGGTCATGTTCACGTGATGCTGCTCCCGCTCCTCGTCCCACCGCTCGACGAGGGCGATGCGCGGACTCAGTAGACGTGGCACGGTGAGGCGGAGCGGACCCAGCCGCAGCCCGACGCGGCGGATGCCGAGCACGACCGCCCCGTCCCGCACGTCGATGTCGAAGGTGGTGACGACGGTGCGATGCGGCCCGATCTCGTTGCGCAGGATGCCGTTCGGCCCGAGCACCACGATGTCGGGCATCACCCAGGTGCGTCCAGGCAGCTCGAAGTGCCTTACGGCCACGGCTGTGCCGTCGACGGTGCGGTTCTCGATGCGGAACGGGACGTCGCGCTGCCACCCCGCGAAGGCCACACCGAGCGACTCCGCGATGCGGAACATCGGCCAGAGCCACCGATGGCGGGAGCCCGCGGTGGTGAACACGCCGGTACCCACGCCCACCTGTCCGTCGGCGATGGTGCGGAAATACCAGCCCGTCTTCGGGTGGAGCTCCGCGATGCGGTCGCCGAGTGCGCGCTCATAGGGCGAGAGGTGCGCGGGGAGGGGTGCTGTCACCCCCTCACCCTAGCGAGAGCCTGGGCGCAGCAGCCGGTCGAGCAGCGCAAGGGCCTCGTGCTGCGGGGCGGAGTCATCGAGCAGCCACTGGGTCTGCAGTCCGTCGGAGGCCGCCACCACGAGGGCGGCGACGGCGTCGGCATCCACGTCCTGCCGCATCCGCCCTGCCTCCTGCTGCTCGCGCACGGTCGCGGCGATCTCTCGCCGGAGTCGTGAGAAGCGGGTGGTGGCGAACTCGCGGGCGGCGGGGCGTCCCTCCTCCAGCGCGGTCGCGACCAGGGTCGAGTAGAGCTGCACGAGGCCGGGGACCTCGCGGTTGGTGCGGGCGGACTCGATCATCCGCTCCACCGGGCTGGCGTCGGCAGGGAGCGTGTCGGGCTGCTGCCGCTCGGGCACCGTGCTCTCCTGGTAGACCGCGACCAGCAGCTCCTCGAGAGAGCCGAAGTAGTGGGTGAGTGCGGCGTGGGTCACACCCACGGCGCTGGCGATCGAGCGCAGGCTCGTGCGGTCAGCCCCGCGTTCGGCGAAGACCTCGATCGCGCGATCCAGGATCTCCTGGCGTCTGGCGATGCCCTTCGCATATGCGCCCCGCTGGCGGGGGCGATCCGGGTCTTCGGTCATGGGACGAGCATATCGAACGAAAACTTCCGCGCGGAGGTATTCGGTGATAACGTTCTCGGACAGACGGGCGACAGTGCCCGCACGTCACCGATGACCGAAGGAGAACCCCGTGGCGATTCAGACTTCCATCCAGCTGTTCACGATCAAGGACCAGCTGGAGACCGACCTCGAGGGCTCGCTGAAGGAGGTCGCCGCGCGCGGCTTCGCGGCTGTGGAGCCGTACGACTTCGTGCGCCGTGCGCAGCCTCTCGCCGACGCGCTGAGCGCTGCCGGCCTGGTCGCTCCCTCCGGGCACGCGTTCCTCGCCTCGACGTCGTTCGTGAACCCGGACGGCAGCGGCACGACGCTCCCGGTGCCCTCGCCCGCTGAGGTGTTCGCGGCGGCCAAGGTGCTCGGCATGGGCACCGTCATCGATCCGTACACGGAGCCCGCGCGCTGGGAGTCCGTCGAGCAGATCGAGGAGACCGCCCGTCTGCTCAACGAGGCCGCCGAGATCGGCGCGACCGTCGGCGTCCGCGTCGGCTACCACAACCACGCCCACGAGCTGGAGGCCGTGTTCGACGGCGTCACCGGACTCGAGGTGCTGGCCGGCCTCCTCGACGAGCGCGTCGTGCTCGAGGTCGATCTGTACTGGGTCGCCCGCGGCGGCGTCGACCCCGTCGCGCTCCTGCAGCGCCTGGGCGACCGTGTGATCGCGGTGCACGCCAAGGACGGTACGCTCGACCCCGCACTGCTGAGCGCATACCCGCCGGCCGACCAGGTGCCGGCTGGCGAGGGCACCGTCCCGCTCGTGGAGGCCATCGCGGCCGCTCCTGCGCTGGAGCTCGCGATCGTCGAGTTCGACCACTTCGAGGGCGACCTCTGGGATGCGGTCGAGCGCAGCCGCGTCTACCTCGACGAGAAGGTGGCCGGCTGATGGCGATCGGCAGCGGACCCGTCGGTGTAGGCATCATCGGCGCGGGCAACATCAGCGACCAGTACCTGTCGAACCTCACGACCTTCCCCGACGTGCGGGTGATCGCCGTCGGCGACCTGCTCGAGGAGCGCGCGAAGGCCCAGGCCGAGAAGTACGGCGTGCCTCGGGCGGGCGGCGTCGACGTCGTGCTGAACGACCCGGACATCGACATCGTCGTGAACCTCACGATTCCCGCGGTGCACGTCGAGGTCTCGGAGGCGATCATCGCCGCGGGCAAGCACGTGTGGACCGAGAAGCCGATCGGCGTCAGCCGCGAGGAGTCCCAGCGGCTGCTCGCCACGGCTGACGCGGCCGGCCTCCGGGTCGGCGTCGCGCCGGACACGGTGCTCGGACCTGGCGTGCAGACGGCGAAGCGCGCGATCGCGCGCGGCGACATCGGTCGCCCGCTCTTCGCCCAGACGACGTTCCAGTGGCAGGGCCCGGAGATCTTCCACCCGAACCCCGCGTTCCTCTACGCCAAGGGCGCGGGCCCCCTGCTCGACATGGGGCCGTACTACGTCTCGGCTCTCGTGCACGTCTTCGGACCGGTGGCGGCCGTGGCCGCCCTCGGGCTCCAGGGCACGCCGACCCGCACGGTGCAGGTGGGCGAGCTGGCAGGGCAGGAGTTCCCGGTCGAGATCCCCTCGACGCTGAGCGTCCTGATGGACTTCGAGCAGGGCGGGCAGGCGCAGAGCCTGTACAGCACCGACTCTCCGCTGCTGCGTCAGGGTCTCGTCGAGATCACCGGCACCGAGGGCACGATCGTCATCCCCGACCCGAACACCTTCGGCGGGCCGATTACGATCACGCGTCCGCTGTCGCGTCTCTTCGTGCCGCCGGAGCCGATCGAGCAGGAGATCGTCGACGTCGAGCAGGAGGGCGTGCTCTCCGGTCGCGGCGTGGGTCTGCTCGACATGGCCAGGTCGATCGCGGCCGGTCGCCCCCATGTCGCGACGGGCGAGTTCGGATACCACGTGCTCGACACGCTGCTCTCGATCGAGGAGGCCGCCGAGTCGCGCAGCTTCGTGCAGGTCGAGAGCACGCTGAACGAGGTCGGCGCCCTGGATGCCGACTTCGATCCGTTCGCGTCGACTCTCTGACGACTGCAGTCGTGGCGGCGGAGTGCGCTCAGTGCGCCTTCGTCGCCACGTAGCGGTCGACGCTCGCCGGTGACAGCACCTCGCGGGCGACCATGATCGCCGCCCCGAGGACCGCCGCACGGTCGCCGGCCTGCGATTGCACGATCGCGAGATGCTGCGTGGCCAGCGGAATCGATCGGCGGTAGACCACCTCGCGCACCCCGGCGAGCAGGTGCTCGCCTGCACGTGCGATGCTGCCGCCGAGCACGATGATCGAGGGGTTCAGCAGGTTCACGACGGTCGCGAGGACCTCGCCCACGTCGCGGCCGGCCTGCCGCGTCGCCTCGATGGCCGCGGCGTTGCCCGCGCGCACGAGATCGACGACGTCCGCCGGGCTGTGCGCATCCTGTCCGCCGTCACGCAGCGCGGCCGCGAGGGCCGAGCCGCTGGCGAGGGCCTCTAGGTCGCGGTCGTCGCCGGGCTCTCTCGCCGAGCCCGAGCCGTGCGGTACCTGCACGTGGCCCATATCCCCGGCCGAACCCTGGGCGCCGCGCTGCAGCTGACCGCCGGCGATGATGCCCGCGCCGATGCCGGTGGAGACCTTGACGAAGATCAGGTCGTCGACGTGCGGCCAGGTCGTCGCGTGCTCGCCGAGGGCGAGGATGTTCACGTCGTTGTCGACCAGCACCGGCACGTCGAAGGTGCGCTGCACATAGCCGGGCACGTCGAAGCGGTCCCACCCCGGCATGATCGGGGGATTCGTCGGTCGTCCGGTGGTGTGCTCGACCGGACCGGGCACGCCGATCCCGACGCCGAGCAGGGGCGCTCCCGACGCCGCCGACGACTCGACCGCCGCGGAGCCGAGCAGCGCCGCCCCGTCTTCGAGGATCACGTCGAGCAGGTTCTCGGGGCCGTCGCCGATGTCGATCGTGCGGGTGCGGGAGTCGAGGATGACGCCGGCGAGGTCGGCGACAGCGACCGTGGCGTGCGTGGCACCGAGGTCGACGGCGAGCACGACTCCTGCACGGGAGTTGAAGGCGAGACGGGCGGGCGGGCGACCGCCGGTCGACACGGCTTCTCCGGCCGGGCGCAGCAGATCGGCGGCGAGGAGGGCATCCACGCGGAGGGCGACCGTGGATCGCGCGAGGCCGGTGAGGGCTGCGAGCTCCGCCTTCGTGCGTGCGGTGCCGTCGCGGAGGAGCTGGAAGATCTCGCCCGCGCCGGGGTTGGCCACAGCGGCGGGGCGGAGTGCATCGACCATTGCGTCAGTAAACCACAGCACTTGCGTTGGCTCTCGACCGACTTCCGATTCGTTACAAATAACTTTTGACAAAGATCTAGCAAAAGTCGACGAGCCTGTGTCAGACTCACCGGCATGACAACGGATGTCACTGACACCGGTCTCGGGACGATCCGAGTCGGCATCCTCGGCGGAGGATTCATGGCCCGCGTGCATCGCACTGCGGCCCGTGACGCGGGCGGCGAGCTGCGTGCCGTCGCCACCCGCTCCGCATCCGGCAGTCGCCGGGCCGCCGACGAGCTCGGAGCGATCCGTGCCGAGGTGGATGCCGAGACGCTCCTCTCGGCTGAGGACGTCGATGTCGTGCACATCTGCACCCCGAACACGACCCACGCCGATCTCGCGCTGCGCGCCCTCGACGCGGGCAAGCACGTGATCTGCGAGAAGCCGCTCGCGACCTCCGCCGCCGACGCCCGGCGTCTCGCCGACGCCGCAGAGGCAGCCGCGCGCGTGGCCGCCGTGCCCTTCGTCTACCGCTACCACCCGATGGTGCGCGAGGCACGGGCGCGCGTCGCACGCGGTGACATCGGTGATCTGCTGACTCTGGACTGCTCGTACCTGCAGGACTGGATGCTGCTGCCGAGTGACGACGACTGGCGGGTGCGCGCGGCCTCCGGCGGAGCATCCCGTGCGTTCGCCGACATCGGCTCCCACCTGTGCGACCTGGTCGAGTTCGTCATCGGCGAGCGCATCCGCTCCCTCAGCGCCCGCAGTCGCCGGGTCTTCGCCGAACGCGCGGGCCAGCCGGTCGACACCGAGGACATCGTGGCGATCCTCGTCGAGACCGACTCCGGGGCCCTCGGCACGCTGCTGATCTCGCAGATGGCGGCCGGGCGCAAGAACGCCCTCACCCTGGAGCTGCACGGCTCGAGTCAGAGTCTGCGCTTCGAGCAGGAGCGCCCGGAAGAGCTGTGGATCGGCACGCGCGATGAGTCGCGACTGCTCCTGCGCGACCCCGCCACGGCCGCACCCGATTCGGCGCGTCTGCAGCGGGTGCCCTCCGGCCACGCCATGGGGTACCAGGACGCCTTCAACGGCTTCATCGCCGACGTGTACGCGGCGATCGCGGGGGAGACCCCGGAAGGTCTGCCGACCTTCGAGGACGGATACCGGTCGGCGGTGCTGACCGAGGCGGTGCTCGCCTCGGCCGCAGCCGACGGACGATGGACGGAGGTGGCGGCATGACCGCGACGATCACGCAGCCGGTGCTCGAGGTCTCGGGCATCCGCAAGTCCTTCTTCGGCGTGGAGGTGCTCAAGGGCATCGACTTCGACGTGCGACCGGGCGAGGTGCACGGCCTCGTCGGCGAGAACGGAGCCGGCAAGTCCACCCTCATGAAGATCATCGCCGGTGTGCAGCCGGCGGACGAGGGCGCCGTGCACTATCGGGGGGACGAGGTCAGGTACGCGCATCCGCGCCAGGCGATGGATGACGGCATCGTGACGGTCTTCCAGGAGTTCACGCTGCTCCCGGAGCGCACCGTCGCCCAGAACGTGTATCTCGGGCGCGAACCCCGTCGCGGCGGCTTCGTGGATCAGAAGGCGATGATCCGTCGCACCTCGGAGCTGCTCACCGACCTCGGTGTCTCGTTCATCGACCCCCAGTCGCGGGTCGGCTCGCTGACGGTCGCCGAGCAGCAGATCGTCGAGATCGTCAAGGCGCTGTCGTTCGATGCTCAGGTGATCTCGATGGACGAGCCCACCGCCGCCCTCAGCGACCGTGAGGTCGAGCTCCTCTACGCGATCATCCGCCGGCTCACCTCCCGCGGCGTCGCGGTGATCTACGTCTCGCACCGCCTGAAGGAGATCTTCGACCTGTGCGACCGCATCACGATCCTCAAGGACGGCGCCCTCGTCTCGACGGATGAGACCGGCGCTCTGACGACCGACGAGCTCGTGCGCCGCATGGTCGGCCGTTCGATCCAGTCGTACTACCCCGACGCGGTCGAGGGCACGGTCGTGGGAGAGCCACGGCTCGAGCTCGACGGCTGCGGCAACGCCTTCGTCGACGGGGTGTCGTTGACCCTGCGCGCCGGAGAGATCGTCGGGATCGCAGGCCTTCAGGGGTCCGGTCGCACCGAGCTCGTCGAGGGGATCTTCGGGATCGACCCGTTCGTCCGCGGTGAGCTCCGGGTGGACGGCGCGCCGATCCGCATCAGCAGCGCCAGGAGCGCGGTGGCTGCCGGTCTCGCCCTTGTCTCGGAGGACCGCAAGGCGCAGGGCCTCGCGCTCGGCCAGTCGGTGCTCGACAACACCCTGCTCGTCATCCGCAGCGTGTTCAGCATGCGCACTGCGCCCGCGCGACGGGAGGTCCCCGGCGTCCTGAGCTCTCTGGAGGTCAGCTCCCGCGGCCTCGACCAGGAGGTGCGGTTCCTCTCCGGCGGCAACCAGCAGAAGGTCGTCCTGGCGAAATGGCTGCTCACTCAGCCGCAGATCGTTCTCTTCGACGAGCCCACCCGCGGCATCGACGTCGGCGCGAAGTACGCCGTCTACCAGCTGATGCGGGACCTCGCAGCTCAGGGCAAGGCGGTGCTGATGGTGTCCAGCGAACTTCCGGAGGTGATCGGGATGAGCGACCGCATCCTCGTGATGCACGACGGCGAACTCGTCGCCGAGCTTCCGGCAGGAGCTGCCGAGCACGAGATCCTCGGTGCCGCGACCGGCGCCACGATCGAGGGAGGAGCGCGATGAGGCGCATGCGGATCGACTCGACGGTCATCGTCCTCGGCATCCTGATCCTGGCGCTCATCGTCGGGGCGATCCTCGTCGGGACGGTGGGCCGGAACTTCTTCAGCGCGGGCAACATCCGCGACATCCTCACCGGTATGAGCGTGCTGGGCCTCGTCGCGATCGGCCAGACGCTCGTCGTGCTCGGCGCCTCGCTCGATCTCTCCGTCACCTACGTCATCAGCCTCTCGAGCCTGCTCGCGGCGACGATCATGAACGGCAACCCGGGCAACATCCCCGCGGCGGTCGCGGTGACCCTCCTCGTCTGCGCCGGCATCGGGCTCGTCAACGGCCTCGTCGTCACGGTGCTCAAGGTCAACGGCTTCATCGCGACCCTCGGCACAGGGCTCATCCTGCAGGGCATCCTCAACACCAACTTCGAGGGGTCAGCGGGGACGGTGCCGTGGGAGTTCCAGCTCATCGGGGCCACCGGCGTCGGGCCGGTGCCCGTCTCCACCATCATCATGGTGGCGCTGGCCGTGCTCGTCTGGTTCCTGCTGAACCGCACCCGCACCGGAGCCCACCTCTTCGCGGTCGGCGGCGATCCCGAGATCGCCCGTCTGTCGGGCGTCCGCACGCGTCCGCCGCTCATCGCCGCGCACGTGCTGTGCTCGGTCTTCGCGGGACTGGCCGGGCTCCTGCTCGCCAGCCGATTGGGCGTCGGCAGCCCGACCGTCGGGCAGCAGGGCGGGTACGCCCTCCTCTCGATCGCGGCCGTGGTGCTCGGCGGCACGCTGCTGCTGGGCGGACGCGGCTCGATCTGGGGTGCGATCGGGGGCGTGGCGATTCTCGCGGTCGTCGACAACGTGATGAGCGTCATGCAGGTCAACCCGTTCCTGAAGGATGTCGTCCGCGGCGTCGTGATCGTGGCGGCCGTGGCCGTGTACAGCCGCCGGTCGATCGTGCGGCGTCGGCCCCGCTTCGGCCTCGGCGGCACACGCACCGGAGGGGATGACGCGGCCAAGGCGGCCGCACCCGAGATGGCCGCTGCGGCATCCGAGCTCGCGGATACCTCGTCGACGCCCGAAGGAGGACGCGCATGAACGCGCTGCGCACCCTGGTGAGCCCCCGCGGGGCGGTGTTCCTGCTGCTGGTGATCCTGCTGGTCGCCGTCACGATCCTCAACCCGAGCTTCGCCGAGCCCGGCCAGTTCATGCGGTTCATCCAGCGCGTCGCACCGATCGCCATCGTCGCGATCGGCCAGTACTTCGTCATCATCGCCGGCGAGTTCGACCTGTCCCAGGGCTCGCTGATCACGGCACAGGTCATCATCGCGGGCAACCTGGTGGGCGAGGACGATTCCCGCACCGTGCCGGTGCTCCTCCTGATGATCGTCTTCGGGGTGGTGGTCGGTCTCGTCAACGGCGTCATCACCACCCTCCTCAAGGTGCCGTCGTTCATCGTCACCCTCGGAATGATGCTCGCGCTGCTCGGCGGCGTGATGTGGTGGACGGGAGGAGCTGCCACCGGCAACCCCGCCGACAGCTTCCGGGAGATCGGCCGCGGCGGCATCCGCGACGTGCCGCTGCTGGAGTTCATCCCCTGGGCGGTGTTCATCCTCCTGGGTTGGCTCGCGCTGGGCATCTGGATCACCAAGCGGCCGCTCGGCAAGCTCCTCATCGCGGTCGGCGACAACTCCACCGCGGTCGACTTCGCCGGGGCGCGCAGCGCCTGGGTCACCACCCGCGCATTCGTGATCTCGTCGCTCTCGGCCTCGCTCTCCGCGGTGCTGCTGGTCGGCTATGCCGGCGTGCACCCCTCGGTGGGACGTGGATACGAGTTCGTCGCCATCACCGCCGTCGTCCTCGGCGGCGTGGTCCTGGGCGGTGGGCGGGGTTGGATCGTCGCCGCAGCGGCCGGGGCGTTCGCCCTCGAGGCCCTGTTCATGCTGCTCAACATCGCCGGCATCCCCTCGACCCTCCGCGATGCCGTCCAGGGCGTCATCATCATCGCCGCCGTCGCCTACTCCGCCGTCGCGTTCCGTGCGCGACGCAAGCGCGGCCCCCGTGCATCCGATGTGCCAGCAGACCTTGTGACCACCAGCACCAACCACACAGAAACCAGAGGAGATTAGCAATGCGTCGATCGATGAAGATCGCCACCGCAGGGGTGGCCCTCTTCGGCCTCATCGCGCTCGCCGGGTGTACGACAGACCCGTCAGTGGCGCCGGCGGAGTCGGAGAACCCGGAGGAGTCGGCCGAGACCACGGAGTGGTTCGACCAGGAGCTCTTCGACAAGCAGATGGAAGAGCGCGGGGTCGAGCCGGAGGGCCCGGCGGACGAGCCGTACCTGCAGCACATCAACGCCGAGATGGTCGACACCTCGGAGTTCGCGAGCGAGGGGGCCAAGAAGGCCTGCTTCGCCAACGCGTCGATCTCGAACCCGTGGCGTCAGACGGGCTGGATCACGATGAACGAGCAGCTCAAGGCGCTGCAGGAGGCCGGCGCGATCAGCGAGATGGAGACCCGCGACGCGCAGGACTCCGACGACACGCAGATCGCCGACATCGACTACTTCATCGCGGAGGGCGGCTGCGACGTCTTCCTCATCTCGCCGAACAGCACCGCGGCGATGACCCCGGCCGTCGAGCGCGCGTGCGAGACCGGCAAGCCGGTGATCGTGTTCGACCGCGGTGTGAACACCGACTGCCCCGTCACGTTCATCCACCCGATCGGCGGGTTCGCCTGGGGCATCGACACCGCGGAGTTCCTCATCGACAACCTCGAGGAGGGCGACAAGGTCGTGGCGCTGCGCATCCTGCCCGGTGTCGACGTGCTCGAGCACCGCTGGGCCGCCGCGGAGAAGCTCTTCGAGGAGGCCGGCATCGAGGCGGTGGACCACTTCACCGGAGCGGACCCGGCCGAGATCAAGAGCATCATCAGCGACGAGCTCGCCAAGGGCGACGTGCAGGGGATCTGGATGGATGCCGGTGACGGCGCCGTCGCCGCCATCGAGGCGTTCGAGGACGCCGGGGCCGACTACCCGGTCATGACCGGCGAGGACGAGATGAGCTTCCTGCGCAAGTGGAAGGACACGGGTCTCACGGGTCTCGCGCCGGTGTACTCGAACTTCCAGTGGCGGACGCCTCTGCTCGCGGCGCAGATGATCTTCGCCGGCGAAGAGGTGCCGAAGGAATGGGTGCTCCCGCAGAAGCCGATCACCGAGGGAGAGCTCGACGACTACCTCGAGGCGAACGACGGGATGCCTGACGGGCACTACGCGAAGTTCGGCGGGGAGAACCTGCCCGGGTACCCGACGGTCTGGCAGGAGCGTCAGATCCCGTAACCCGCAGTGCCGCTCCCGCTCTTCCGTCCGCCCCGTGCGGATGGGAGGGTGGGAGCGCACGCGTCATCCCCGAAGGAGCAGGATGCCTCGCACGATCGCCGTCAACACGTGGGTGTGGACGTCACCGCTGACCGATGCGACCCTCGAGCCGCTGGCGCGTCGGGCGGCGGAGATGGGCTATCAGGCGCTGGAGCTCCCGCTGGAGAACGTCGGCGACTGGGACCCGGCTCGGACCCGCGACGTGCTCGACCGTCTCGGCCTCGGGGCGATCCTCGTCGGGGCCATGGGGCCTGGCCGCTCGCTGCTGGCGAGCGCCGGAGACGTGGCAGCGACGCAGGACTACCTGCGGTCATGCCTCGCGGCCGCCGCGACCCTGGGCGCCGACACCGTCGCAGGGCCCTTCTACGCCCCCACCGGGGTGACCTGGCGGATGGGCGCGGACGAGCGTGCGGACGCGGTGCGCGAGCTGCGGGAGAACCTCGCGCCTCTGGCCGCCGAGGCCGAGGACGCAGGCATCACGCTCGCCGTCGAACCCCTCAACCGCTACGAGACGAGCCTGCTCAACACGGTGGACCAGGCGCTCGACGCCCTCGCGCCGCTGCTCGGACAGGGCGTCGGGCTCGCGCTGGACACCTACCACCTCAACATCGAGGAGAAGCGGCCGGCCGATGCGATCAGGACGGCCGGGTCGGCGATCGCCCACGTCCAGGTCTGCGGGAGCGATCGAGGCGCGGTCGGCGACGACCACACCGACTGGGTCGGGATCGTGCGCGCCCTCGACGACGCCGGGTATCAGGGTCCGCTCGGACTCGAGAGCTTCACCGGCGAGAACGCGACGATCGCGGTCGCCGCCTCGGTCTGGCGACCGCTGGCCCCCAGCCAGGACGAGCTCGCCCGCCGCAGCATCCAGGCGCTGAGGGCGCTGGGCGTCTGACCCCCCGCCCGTGCGGACGAAGCGAGATGAAGGAGCGTCGATGACCACCCATCCGGTCACCCTGTTCACCGGCCAGTGGGCCGATCTGCCGTTCGAGGAGGTCGCGAGACTCGCGGCCGAGTGGGGCTACGACGGGCTGGAGGTCGCGGCGTCCGGCGATCACCTCGACCTGCGGCGGGCGGACGAGGACGACGCCTATGCGGCGTCGCGTCGGGAGATCCTCGACCGCCACGGACTCGGGCTGTTCGCGATCTCGAACCACCTCGCAGGTCAGGCGGTCTGCGATGCGCCCATCGACTTCCGTCATCAGGCGATCCTCCGGGAGTACGTCTGGGGAGACGGCGAGGCGGAGGGGGTGCGACGACGGGCGGCCGAGGACATGATGCGGGCGGCGCGAGTGGCCCGCAAGCTCGGTGTCGACACGGTCGTCGGGTTCACCGGGTCGTCGATCTGGCCGTACGTGGCGATGTTCCCGCCGGTTCCTGCCGAGGTCATCGAGGGCGGCTTCGAGGACTTCGCCGCGCGGTGGAACCCGATCCTCGACGTGTTCGACGGCGAGGGGGTGCGCTTCGCCCACGAGGTGCACCCGGGAGAGATCGCCTACGACTACTGGTCGAGCGTGCGAGCGCTCGAGGCCATCGAGCACCGGGACACGTTCGGGTTCAACTGGGACCCCTCGCACATGATGTGGCAGAACATCGACCCGGTCGGGTTCATCGTCGACTTCGCGGATCGGATCTACCACGTCGACTGCAAGGACACCCGGATGCGCCCGCACAACGGTCGGGCCGGGGTGCTGGGCTCGCATCTGCCGTGGGGCGACCCGCGCCGCGGGTGGGACTTCGTGTCCACCGGTCACGGCGACGTGCCCTGGGAGGACGCGTTCCGCGCGCTCGAGGGCATCGGCTACACAGGGCCGATCTCGATCGAGTGGGAGGATGCCGGGATGGATCGCCTGCACGGGGCTCCGGAGGCGCTCAGGTACGTGCGGTCGCTGCTCTGGCCCGCCCCCACCGCATCCTTCGATGCCGCGTTCCGCAACCAGGCCACGGAGGGCACCGCATGAGCATCCAGCACACCGTCGTCTTCCGCCTCGTCCACGACACCGGCTCCGCCGAGGAGCGCGAGTTCCTCGCCACGGGTCGAGCGGTGCTCTCGTCGATCCCCGGCGTGGAGGACTTCACGATCCGTCGCCAGGTCAGTCCGAAGAGTGACCTGGAGCACCAGTTCTCGATGGTGTTCCGCGACCGCGAGGCGTACCGCGCGTGCGACGCGCACCCCGCTCACACCGCGTTCGTCGCGGAACGCTGGGTCCCCGAAGTCGTGGCCTTCCAGGAGTTCGACTTCCAGGAGTACGACTTCGAGGACTGAGCGCCTGCTCGCCGTCGGTGCGGGGCCGCGTCAGGCCGCGGAGTCGCGCAGCTTCACGAGCCGCTCGTGCCCCGTCTCCTCGAGCTCGGCGATGTTGTCGCGCGACTTCAGGAAGTCCGAGAACGACCGGTAGCCGAGGGCCTTCTCGCTGAACGACGGGTCCATGCGGCGCATGTGCGTCTTCACCGCCGAGCTGTGCAGCCACTCGTCGGCATCCGCCTTGTCGTGGCCCAGGCGGAGTGCGCGCTGCAGCAGCTCCGTCGCCTCACCCTGCTCGGTGCCGACGCCCTGCTCGTCCGCCTTCGCGGATGCGGCGGCCTTGGTCTTGGCTTTCGCCGGCTGGCGGGTCCTGGTCTTGACGGCGGGTTCGGCGACGACCTCCGGCACCTCCACCACGGGGGCCGGAGCGCTCTTGGTGGGGCGCACGACACCGGGCAGCGAGTCGTAGGCCTCGAACTCGTCGCACGCGGCGGCGAGCGACTTCGCCGTGGAGCCGGCAACCCCGACGCCGATCACGTAGCGGCCGAGCCGCTTGCACCGCTGAGCCAGCGGCACGTAGTCGCTGTCTCCCGCCACGATCACCACGTGGGTGAGGTCGGGAAGGCGGAACATGTCTTCGACGGCATCCACGGCGAGTCGGATGTCGGCGCCGTTCTTGGCGTACGCCGCGGCCGGGAAGAGTTGCACGAGGTCGACCGCCCTGGCCACCAGCTGCGAGCGGTACTCGGCGTTTACGGGCGAGGACCAGTCCGCGTAGGCGCGGGTCAGCACCAGGGTGCCGAACGAGGCGGCGTAGTCGATGATCGCGCCGACCTCGATCATCGCGCGCGACAGGCGCTCGGTGACCTCGGGATCGGAGGGGTTCTCGGTGATGCGCTGGCGGTCCTTGCCGTAGGCGTTGCGTCCGTGGACACGGTCGTACCAGGAGATGACGATGTTGTCGAAGTCCAGGTACACCGCGACGCGCGTGTCGTGTGCCTCAGCCATTGGTTGCTCCTTCACCGGGGTACCGCACGCCGATCTGGGCGCGGATCTCGTCGAGGGTGCCCATGATCGCCACGCTCTCGGCGATGGGCAGGATGTCGCCCTCGAGGATGCCGTCGCGCACGAGCCTCTCGGCAGCCTGCGCCTGGTACTCCATGCCGCGGCCAGCGACATCGGAGGAGTACTCCTCGGCCACGGTGTCGTCTGGCAGTACGACGCGGAACGAGGTGGGGGCGTACCAGACGCGGTCGATGTCGATGCGGGCGTCGGTGCCGATGATGCTGGCCGCGTTCGGGCCGGCGGCGCGCGAGGACGACAGGGTGGTCGAGATCGCGCCGCCCTCGTGGGTCATGAGGGTGGCGACCTCGGCATCCGCTCCGGTCTCGATCAGGCGGGCGGTCGCCTGGATGGCGGTCGGTGCGCCGAGGATGTCCCACACGAACGAGATCGGGTAGATGCCCAGATCCAGCAGCGCGCCGCCGCCGAGCTCGAGGGCGTTCAGGCGGTGCGTCGGGTCGGCGGGGAGCAGCTGCGTGTGGTCGGCGCTGACCGCGCGGATCTCGCCCAGCGTTCCGGCGGCGATGATCTCGCGGATGCGCACCATGTGCGGCAGGTACCGCGTCCACATGGCCTCCATCGCCAGCAGGCCCTTCTCCGCGGCGAGCCGACGGAGGTCCTCCGCCTGGCCCTCGTTGAGGGTGAAGGCCTTCTCGACGAGGACGTGCTTGCCGGCCTCGAGCGCGAGGCGGGCGTTCTCGTGGTGCAGCGGGTGGGGCGTCGAGACGTAGATGATGTCGACATCGGGATCGGCGACGAGCGCCTCGTACGACGGATGCGCGTGGGCGATGTCGAAGCGGGCGGCGAATGCGTCGGCCGACTCCTGCGAGCGTGAGCCGACCGCGACGAGATCGAGCCCGGCGGTGCGCAGATCGGATGCGAACGCGCCGGCGATGCCGCCGGTCGCGAGGATTCCCCAACGTAGACCAGTCATGGTCTCAGCGTAGAGGGTGATGCCGACAGGCGGGACGATCAGGTCAGCGTCGCGAGCGTCCGCTGCGGCACGAGCGGAAACAGCTGCTCGGCGATGCGGTCGAGTTCCTCGTCGAGGGGCGAGGCCTGGATGAGGAGGAGGGTGATGCCGGCATCCGCATAGTCGTGGATGCGCTCGGCGACCTGCTCCGCCGTGCCCACCAGATCCGGACGGAGGCCGCGGGTGCCGACCGAGTACTCGCGCCTGGTGAGTTCGAGCGACAGCTTCGAGTTGCGCTGGAACTCCTCGAACGAGGCGTAGCCGGGCGAGTCGGGGTCGACCGTCGTGATCCGGTCGAGTTCGCGTCTGGCCTCCGCCTCGGTGTCGCGGACGATCACGTAGGCCGGCATGCCGAACTCCGCCACGGGCCGTCCGTGCAGCCGCTCGGAGCGGGCGTTCATGTCGGTCACGTTCGCCCTGACCTCGTCGAGCGTGCCGCCGTGCATGACGTAGGCATCGGCGAAGCCGGCAATCGACTCGCGCCCGGCCTCGCTCTCACCGCCGGCGAAGATCACCGGATGGCTCGACGGCTTCGGCTCGACGATCGTTCCATCGAGGGCGTAATGCGATCCTTCGAACGAGAACGGCGTGTGCTCCCACAGCCCGTTGAGCACCGAGACGAACTCCTCGGCCTGCACGTAGCGCTCGTCATGGGTCGTGAACCGGCCGCCGAACTGTCGGGCCTCCTCGGCCCACCAGGCGGCGACGACGTTGAGGGCGATGCGCCCCGGAGCGACCTGGTCGAGCGTCGAGACGGTCTTCGCGAGCACCGCGGGCAGATGGAATCCAGGGCGCACCGCCGTCATCACCCGCAGCCGCTCGGTGACGGCGAGGATGGCCGCCGACAGCGACCAGGCTTCGAGGCTCGGCGCGTCGATGCCCTTGCGGTCGTTGAGGTAGAGCTCCGGCACCAGCGTGGTGTGGAATCCGAGCCGGTCGGCCTTCACCGACACCTCGCGGATGTACTCCCAGGTGGCGGCCATACGGCCCTCATCGGTGACGTTGCGGAGGAATCCGCCGTAGACCGGGGTCCAGTAGCCGAGGTCGATTGCCATGGTGGTGATGTCTCCTGTCAGGCGAGGGCGAGTGCGCGGTCGAGGTCTGCGATCAGATCGCTCGGGTCCTCGAGCCCGGCCGACAGACGGATCGTCGTGAACGCGATCCCGGCGGCTCGGCGCTGATCGGCCGTGAGGTGCGAATGCGTCATGGACGCGGGATGGTTGACGAGGCTGCGGGCGTCGCCGATGTTCGCGACGAGTCTGATGACCTGCAGCCCGTCGATCACCCTGGCCACCCTCGCCTGCGTCTCGGAGTCGTCGGGCACGGCGAGATCGAACGAGAAGACCGAGGGTCCGCCTCGCGGCAGGTAGCGCTGGGCGAGCGGATGCCAGCGGTTGCCCTCGAGGCCGGGGTGGTGCACGGCGCTGACGGCCGGATGCTGCTGCAGGTGCCGGGCGAGAGCGAGCGCGGTCGCGGTCTGGCGCGACACCCGCAGGTCGAGCGTCTCGATGCCCTGCAGGATCTGCCAGGCGTTGAACGGCGACAGCGAGGGTCCGAGGTCGTGCACGTACTTCGACTTCACGAGGGCCGCGAACGCCTGGCCGGATCCGAAGCGGTCCCAGAGCGCGAAGTCGCCGACGCGCGTGTAGGGCTCGGTGAACTGCGGCCAGCGGCCCGGGTCCTTGCCGAAGTCGAATGTGCCCTGGTCGACGACCACCCCACCGAGTGAGGTGCCGTGGCCGCTGAGGAACTTGGTCGCCGAGTGCACCACGAAGTCCGCCCCATGCTCGCCCGGGCGCACCAGGTACGGGGTCCCGACCGTGTTGTCGATCACGAGCGGGATCCCCGCGTCGTGTGCGATGTCAGCGACGGCGCGGATGTCGAGCACCTGCGCGATCGGGTTCGCGATGGACTCCGCGAACAGCACCCGCGTCTCGGGGCGGATCGCCGCGCGCCAGGCCTCAGGGTCGTCCTGATCGACGAACGTCACCGGGATGCCGAAGTCGTCGAAGGTCTCCTGCAGCAGGTCGACGGTTCCGCCGTAGAGCTGGGTGGCCGCGACGATGTGCCCGCGGCGCCCGACGAGTGCGAGCAGGGTCACCGCGACCGCCGCCTGCCCCGAGGCGACGGCGACGGCGGCGACCCCGCCCTCGAGCGCGGCGACCCGCTCCTCGAGGACCTGCTGGGTGGGGCTGGCGTTGCGGCTGTAGAGGTTGCCGGTCGTGCGCAGGGCGAAGAGGTCGGCGGCCTCGGCGAGAGAGGCGAACTCGTAGGCGGCGGTCTGGTAGATCGGCGGGACGGCGCTGTTCTGCGGCGTTCCCGGCACATACCCCGCCTGGATCTGCCTGGTCGCGAACCCGGTCATGCGCCCACCACCGCGACGCTCTCACGGGCGCGGACGATCGGCGCGCGGGCGTCGCCGCTGCGCAGCCGCTCGAGCCACAGCACCAGGGAGGCGGCGACACTGCGGTGGGACTGGTCGTTCAGGGCGTCGTGGAGTCCGTCGACCGTCTCGACGATCTCGAGGTCGGGGACGGTGCGCAGCGCCGTGATCACCTGCGCCAGCGGCGACACGCTGTCGGCGCCGCCGTGGATCGCCAGCACCGGCACCTCGATCGCCGCGAGGTCGGCCGGCGCCGGGAGCGGCTCCGCTGCGGAGAGCGGCGCGGCCGAGGCCTCGCCGGCGAGGACCCCGAGGTGCAGCGGGCATGCCGTGCGCTGCTCATCGGCCGGCAGATCGAGCTCGGCATCCACCAGCGTGCCCGCGATCACGGCCGCATCGACCGCGGCGCCCTGCACCACCACATGGAGCACGGCGGATGCGCCGGCATCCGAGCCGACCAGGACCCGGGGGCCGTCCGTCGACTGCGCGAGCCACGCGCTCGCCGCCTCGACATCCTCCTCGAAGACGGCGACGAGGTAGCCGTCGGCGCTCAGGCGGCGGCCGAACCGCTCGTACACGCCTGCACGCTCGCCGCGCCCGGTGACGACGGCGAGCGTGCCGCGGATGCGGGCGGGCGGCGCCCAGAGCGCGGGGGAGGAGGTCGTGGTCATGGTTCCCATCCTGTTGTCGGAGTGACGAGCCCGCAGCCGACATTTCGCAGTGTTGCGCTCCGTGACCCTTCGCTTCGCGGGGATTGTGGCCCGTTCCGCGCCGCTCCTACGTTCGCTTGCATGACCTCCCGATCCCGTCTGCCCCTTCTCGCTGCCGCCACCGCCGCGACCCTCGCGCTGGCCGGCTGCGCCGGCGCATCCGCTGCTCCCTCCGACTCGTCCGATGAGACCTCGCTGACCTGGGGCTGGGCGCTGCCCACCAGCTGGGACCCGGTGACCTCGACCGCCGGGTGGGACACGCACGCCCTCGCGCTGGTCTACGACGGCCTCACCCAGCTCGACACCGAGGGAGAGGTCGTGCCCGGCCTCGCCGAGAGCTGGGAGTACAACGAGGACGGCACCGCGATCACGTTCCACCTGCGCGAGGGTGCGGAGTTCACGGACGGCACGCCGGTCACCGCCGACGCGGTGAAGCAGAGCATCGAGCGCGGGCGCGACCAGGAGAACTCGACCCTCGCCGGTCAGCTGCGCATCGTCGTCGGCATCGACGTCGACGACGAGCAGACCGTCACCGTCCATCTCGATCAGGCCGACTACCAGGTGCCGTACCTGTTCGCGGGCAAGACCGGCTTCATCGTGAACCCGGCGGCCTTCGACGACGTCACCACCCTCGCCACCCAGCCGGAGGGTTCCGGCCCGTTCGCGCTCACCGAGTACGTGCCCAACGCCCACGCCGACCTCGAGAAGAACGAGGACTACTGGAACGCCGACCACATCTTCATCGACGACTTCTCGATCGTCCCCGTCACCGACCCTGCGACCGTCGTCGCCGGGGTGAGCTCGGGGCAGTGGGACGTCGCACAGGTCCCGCCGGCCCAGGTCGAAGGTGCAGAGGCCGCGAACCTCGAGGTCGAGACGATCAGGGCCCTCACCGTGCGGGCGCTCGACGTGAACAGCACCGTCGCACCCTTCGACGACCAGCGCGTGCTGCAGGCGATCAGTCATGCCACCGACCGGCAGGCGCTCGTCGACGCCGCCTACTTCGGGCAGGGCACGCCCAACTGGCAGCCGTTCCCCGAGGGGTACGTCGCGCACAGCCCCGAGCTCGATGAGCTGTACCCCCACGACGTGGAGGCCGCCAAGGAGCTCCTCGCGGAAGCCGGTCACCCGGATGGGCTGGAGATCACCCTCTCGCTCACCGAGGACGACACGGCGCTCGCCGAGGTGCTGCAGGCGCAGTGGGCCGAGGCGGGCATCGACGTCACACTGAACGTGCTGCCATCGGCGGCGGTCGCGCAGAACTACGTGCAGCGCACGCTGCCGTTCGTGCTCGACAGCTACTCGGGGCGGCAGTCGCCTCTGCAGGGGCTCGAGGTGCTCTACGGCACCGAAGGGCTGATGAACCTCGGTCGACAGACGCCGCCCGAGCTCACCGCGGCGATCGACGCCGCACGAGCCACGCCGACCGATGCAGACGACTACGCCGAGAAGGTCCAGGATGCGGTCGAGATCGGGGTGGAGCTGCAGCCGAACACGTTCCTGTTCAGCTGGCCGCGCATCCTCGTGCACCCGGAGAAGGTGACCGGCATCCAGCACTGGCTCGACGTGCAGCGCTGGGAAGACGTCAAGGTCGAGGGCTGAGCCGACATGTCGACAGTGACCGCCGAGACGCTCGCCGCACCGGAGCGTCGTGACGAGACCGTCGCTCGCAGTGCGTGGCCCGCGCTGCGAGTGATCGGCGCGACTGTCGTCACGGCGGTCACCGTCTTCCTCCTCGCCACGTTCGCGACCTTCGCACTCGGGGCGGCGAGCGGCTCGAACCCCGCAGCCGTCGCCCTCGGCGAGGTCGCCACGCAGGCCGACGTCGACCGGCTGAACCACCAGTTCGGACTCGACCGCCCGTTCGTCGTGCGCTACATCGATTGGATCTCCGGCGCTGTCACGGGCGACCTCGGCACGTCGTGGTTCACCACGATCCCGGTCGCCGACAGCATCGCCCAGGCCTTCCCGGTGAGCCTGTCGATCGCGGCAGGGGCGACGCTGTTCGCCCTGGTCTTCGGTTTCGCGGGCGGCGTGCTCGCGGCGGTGACCCGCGGCGGCACGGTCGATCGGGTCGTGACCGCCGTCAGCACGATCGCCGCCACCGTCCCCGCCTTCGTCGCGGCGATCGGCCTGATCCTGCTCTTCTCCTATGCGATCCCGCTCTTCCCGGTCGCCGGCTACACGCCGCCGGAGCAGAATCTCGGTGCATGGCTGGTGTGCCTCGTGCTGCCCTCGGTCGCGCTCAGCCTGGATGCCGGTGCCGACATCGCGAGGCAGCTGCGGACGTCGCTCGTCGGCACCCTGGGGGAGAACTTCATCACCGGAGCGAGGGTGCACGGGCTCGGCCCCGCGCGTATCGTGTTCCGGCATGCGCTGCCCATCGCGTCGGGTCCCGCGCTCTCGGCCCTCGGCGTGCATGCCCCACGTCTGGTCGGCGGAGCGGTGATCACCGAGGTGATCTTCGGGATGCCTGGGCTCGGACAGCTCGCCAACCGCGCCGCGCTGCAGGGCGACGTGCCCGTGGTGCAGGGCGTACTGCTCGTGACCATCGCGATGATCGTGATCGTCGGAGCCGTCCTCAACATCGTGATCTCCCGCACCGGCGGGACGGAGAGGAGCGCCGCATGAGCGTCATCGCACCCTCGGCCGCCGTGCGACTGTGGCGCGCGGGCTGGAGCGTCCGGCTCGCGCTGCTCGTCCTGCTCGGAGTGGCGCTGCTCGCCGTCGCCGGCCCCGCGCTCGCTCCGCAGGACCCGCTCGCGCAGAACGCGTCGGCCGCCCTGCAGGAGCCGAGCCTCGCCCACCTCCTCGGCACCGACTACCTCGGCAGGGACGTGCTCTCGAGGCTGTTCGCGGGGGCGCCGGCCTCGCTCGTCAGCGCCGTCGCCGCCGCGCTGATCGGACTGGTGCTCGGTGCGGTCCCCGGAGCCCTCAGCGCCTTCGTGCCGCGGTTCGCCGAGTGGTTCTCGCTGCGCATCGTCGATGCGCTCCTCGCGCTGCCCTTCATCCTGTTCGCGATCGTGTTCGCCGCACTGCTGGGCAACGGGCTCATCCAGGCGACGCTCGCGATCGGCATCCTGGTGGCGCCGGGGTTCTTCCGCATCGCCCGCGCCGCCACCCTGAGGGTGCGCGACTCGCAGTACATCGACGCGGCCGGCTACCTCGGGGCATCCGCGTGGTGGATCCTGCGGCGGCACGTGCGGCGCCAGGTCGCGCCCAACCTCGTGGTGGCCTCCGTCTCGGCCCTCGGCGGCGCGCTCCTCGCGGTCGCCTCGCTCACGTTCCTCGGCATCGGAGTGCAGCCTCCGGCGCCGACCTGGGGAGGGATGCTGTCGAGCGATCTCGGTTATCTCGGACAGCGGCCCTGGGGTCCGCTCGCTCCGGCCCTCGCGATCATCGTCACGGTCGGTGCCCTCAACGTGGTCGCGGACGCGGCCAGGGACGTGCTCGGGGCGGCAGTCGTCGTGCCGGCGAAGCGGAAGGCGGTCGCGCATGTCTGACACCCGGTCGATCATCGAGGCGCCAGGCGCCCTGCCGCAGACGGCGGTCGTGCACGACAGGCCGCTGCTGCCCTCCTTCGACGAGGCCTCCCTCGCGCGCCCGGCCACGGCCGCGGTCACCGATCTCGTGATCGCCGCCGCCGACGGCACCGAGCTCGTGCACGGCGTCTCGGCGTCGGTCCGCCCAGGAGAGGCGCTGGGCATCGTCGGCGAGTCGGGAAGCGGCAAGACCCTCACCTGCCGCGCGCTGCTGGGGATCCTCCCCGCGGGCCTCGAGGTCACCGGCGGAACCGTCGAGGTCGACGGGGTCGACCTCACGGATGCGGATGAGCGCGCCTGGCGGCGAGTGCGCGGCACGCACATCGGCGCGGTCTTCCAGGACCCGGCCTCGTACCTCAATCCCGCCATCCCGGTCGGGGCGCAGCTGGAGGAGACCCTGCGGGTGACCGCCGGGCTTCCGCGTCGTCAGGCCAGGCAGCGAGCGCGTGAGCTGCTCGACGACCTCGGCATCCGCCGGGTCGACCTGGTGCTGCGGCAGCGGGTCGCGCAGCTGTCAGGGGGGATGCTCCAGCGCGTCCTCATCGCGATGGCGCTCGCGGCCGACCCCGCCGTGCTGATCGCGGACGAGGCGACGACGGCGCTCGACGTCACGGTGCAGGCGGAGCTGCTCGAACTGCTCAGCAGACTGCGCAGGGAACGAGATCTCGCGCTCATCCTGGTCTCGCACGACCTGGCCGTCGTCGCCCAGGTGTGCGAGCGCGTGCAGGTCTTCCGCGACGGGCGCGTGGTGGAGGCGGGGGCGACGACCCGCGTCCTGCGCGCTCCCGCCCATGCGTACACGCGGGAGCTGCTCAGCGCGCACGCCGCCTATGGACTCGAGAGGTTCCTCGCATGACCGCGCCCATCCTCGAACTCGACGACCTGTCGGTCGACTACGGGCGCGTGCGCGTGCTCGATCGCCTCTCACTGACGATCCGCCCCGGCGAGGTCGTCGGGGTGGTCGGCGAATCCGGGTCGGGCAAGACGACGCTCGCGAAGGCCGTGCTCCGTGCGGTCGAGGTCGCAGCCGGCTCGCGCCTCGTCGTGGACGGCCGCGATGTCACGCGCCTGCGCGGTCGGGGGCTGCGGGCGTGGCGGCGCGGCGGCGCCGTGCAGTACGTGTTCCAGGATCCGCTGCGGTCTCTGGACCCGGGAATCCGCGTCGCCGACTCGATCGTCGAGGGGCTCCGCATCGCCGGCGTCCCCGCGGCCGATGCCGCGCGGCGTCGCAGCGCGGCCCTCGAGGCCGTCGGCCTCGACGAGGAGCTGATCGCGCGTCTGCCGGCCGGTCTCTCCGGCGGGCAGCGACAGCGTGCGGCGATCGCCCGCGCACTGGTGGTCGAGCCCCGGCTGCTGCTGCTAGACGAGCCGGTCAGCGCTCTCGACGCCGCGAGCCGTGATCGGGTCGTGCAGGCGCTGATCGCACTGCGCGATGCACGCGGGGCCGACCTCGCCATGCTCGTGATCTCGCACGACATCGGCTCGCTCGCCGCTATGAGCGACCGACTCATCGTGCTCGATCACGGCCGCATCGTCGAAGACGGCCCTACCCGCCGGGTGATCTCGCGCCCGGAGCATCCGTATACCGGACTGCTCATCGATTCCGTCCCCCTCATCCATGCGCCACGGGCGAACCGCCCGTCGCCCGTCCCCGTCAGGAGCTGACGCCATGCCCATCGAATTGCTCGGAATGATCGCCACGACCGCAGGATCCGAGGCGAGAGCCGTCGACGGCCCCATCGTCGACGCGGGGTACGTGCGCGAGTTCTCCCGCGCGCACGAGGAGGCCGGTTTCGACCGCGTCCTGATCGGCTACAGCGCGAGCTCGCCGGACGGATTCGCGGTCGCCGCTGCGGCGCTGCACTCGACCGAGCGGCTGAAGGTGCTCATCGCGCACCGGCCGGGATTCGTCGCACCGACAGTCGTCGCCCGCAAGCTCGCCACCCTCGATCACCTCACCGGTGGAGGCAGGGTCGCGATCCACCACATCAGCGGAGGCAGCGAGGCCGATCAGCGCAGGGACGGCGACTTCAGCGACAAGTCCGACCGCTATCGGCGCACCGGCGAGTTCATCGAGGTGCTCCGACGAACTCTCACCTCGGACGAGCCGTTCGACTATCACGGCGACTTCTACCGGGTCGAGGGTGCGTTCTCGGCGGTGAAGCCCGCGACGGATGCGGGGATCCCGGTGTTCTTCGGCGGCCTGTCCGAGGGTGCAGTGGAGGTGGGAGCCCGCGGTGCCGACGTGTACATGCTCTTCGGCGAGCCGCTCGCCGACGTCGCGGAGAACATCCGCACGATCCGGGCCGCGGCGGCGAAGGCGGGCCGCACGGTGGAGTTCAGCCTGTCGACCCGGCCGATCATCGGGGCCACCGAAGCCGAGGCCTGGGAGAAGGCCGAGCGCATCTACGCCGAGACGGAGGCCGTGCTCGCCGGCCGTGCGTCGGGTGACACTCTGTCGTTCGCCCGACCGGCGGAGCGCGAGCAGGCTCCGGTGTCGGCCGACAGGCTGCAGCAGGCGGCCCGGCGCGGCGACGTGCACGACGAGCGGCTCTGGCTCGGGATCACCCGCCTCACCGGGCCCTCCGGCAACTCGACCGCGCCGGTCGGAACACCCGCTCAGGTGGCCGAGGCGCTGCTGAAGTACTACGACCTGGGCGTGACGCGCTTCCTCATCCGCGGGTTCGACCCGCTCGGCGATGTGCGCGACTGGGGCGCCGAGCTCGTGCCGGCGCTCCGCGAGGGAGCCCGACTCCGCGATGAGGCCCGACTCCGCGATGAAGCCCGACTCCGCGATGAAGCCGGCGCCGTGCTGAACGAGGAACGCGTGGCCTGACCCGTTACGGGACGAGGATGATCTTGCCCGAGGCGTCTCCGGACTCCACGAGCTCGTGGGCGCGCACCGCCTCGGTGAGGGGCAGCTCCGGTCCGAGCTCGATCGTGAAGTCGCCTGACGCCAGCAGCTGGACGGTCGCGGCCAGAGCCTCGGCCCGCCAGACGAGCTCCTTCTCGGTGAGAGGCTCCGGCGAGCCGCCCGAGAACGCGCGGATGCCGAACGAGGCGGCATCGGGCCCGCGGACGATGGTGGCGATTCGGTCGCGGTCGGCGACGAGTTCGAGGGAGGTCTGGATGGCCTCGTCGGTGCCGGCGCAGTCCAGCGCGACGGTGACGCCGTCGGGGGCCGCCTCGCGCACACGGTCGAGGAGACCGTCGCCGTAGGCCACGGGCGTCGCGCCCAGCTCACGCAGCTGGTCGTGGCGGGCCGGGCTCGCGGTGGCGATCACAGACGCACCCCACGCGACCGCGAACTGCACGGCGGCCTGGCCGACGGAGCCCGATCCGCCGTGCACCAGCAGCACGTCGCCCTCGGTGAGACCGAGGGAGCGCAGGGCCTGGTACGCGGTTCCGGCGGGGATGCCGATGCCGGCGCCCTCGGAAGCTGTGACCGAGTCGGGCAGCGCGACGAGCTTCTCGACCGGCACCGACAGCAGACTCGAGTAGGTGCCGACCGTGTCGCGGATGGCCACCCGGTCGCCGACCGCGAACTGCGTGACGCCTTCCGCGAGCGACTCGATCACGCCCGCGCCGTCGAAGCCCACGCCGCGCGGCTCGGTGATCGGCGGGGAGGGGCGCTTCGCTGCACGCAGCTTGGCGTCGATCGGATTCACCCCCGCCGCCTCGATGCGCACCACCGCTTCGCCGCTCAGGGCGATCGGATCGGGCGTCTCGATCAGATGCAGGACGTCAGGGGAACCGAACTCTGTGTAGACGATCGCGCGAGCCATGGATTCAGGCTACCCCCGCGAACCCAGCACCTTCATGATCCGCTGCGGCGAGACCGGCTGCGCGGTGCCCAGACGCTGCGCGAACACGCTGACCCGGTACTCCTCGAGCAGCCAGCGCGTCTCGACGAGGGCGGCGGAGGCGTCGGGAGCGAGGGGGATGGTGCCGCCCGCCTCCTCGAACGCCTTCGCCATCCGCTCGAACTCGCTCATGCGCGTGCGATCCTTGCCCGGCTCGTTGCCGAGCACCTTCAGTCGATCCAGCATCGCCTCGAGATATCGAGGGAAGTGCGCGAGACGGTCGACACCCGCCGCCGACACGAAGCCGGGGTGCAGGAGCCCTGAGAGCTGCGTGCGGATGTCGTTCAGCGGCCCGAGCAGTGCGAGCGAGTTCTGCGACTTGATGCCGCGCTCCACGGCCCTGGACTGGGTGAGGATGCGGGCGACCAGCGACACGCAGGCGAACAGCTGGTCCACGAGCGCCGCCGACACGGCATCCCGCACCCGAGCGAACTCGGCCTCGGTGCGCACGATGCCACCGGCGACCGTGCGATCGATGAGGTTCTGCACCACCGCGGCGCGGCAGTCCTCGATCAGCGCGGCGGCCGACTGATAGGGGGAGGCGGCGAGCGCCAGCTTCTCCTGGCTCGTCAGGTGCTCCTGCACGTACGACGACGGTGACGGCACGCCGAGCAGCACGAGGCGACGCACGCCGGCACGCGTGGCGACGAGGGCGGCGTCCGCTGTGGCCTCGACGCGCACTGAGGCGGTCTTGCCCTGATCGACGATCGCCGGGTACCCGCGCACCACACCGCCGGCCACGCGGGTGTCGAGCACCTCGGGCAGGTCTCCGAAGGTCCAGGCGGTGAGGCCGTCGCGTTCGATCGAGGTTGCGACAGCTGCGGGCTGCGGTCCCTTCGAGGGGCCGGGGCGGCGGGGCGGGGCGGCGATCGACCGGGCGACGCTGCTGCGGGCACGGTCGGCGAGGTCGGCCTGCAGCGCGCTGAGGTCGCGGTTCGATCCCGCGACCCTCCCGCGCTCGTCCACGGCGCGGAAGTTCATCCGCAGGTGCGCGGGCACCCGCTCGTCCTCGAAGTCCGAGGCGGAGACGAGCTGGTTCGCGAGCGGCTGGATGAGGCGGGCGAGCGCCTCTTTGAGGGTGCGGGCGGGGAGGCCGCCGTGCGACTCCGGTCCTTCTCCCGCGAGCTCTGCCCCGAACCTGTCCGCCCAGTCGGCGGCCGGCACCACGTGCCGCCGGATCGCCTTGGGCAGCGCGCGCAGCAGCCCGGTGACGAGCTCGGCGCGGAGGCCGGGCACCTGCCAGTCGAAGCCCCTGTCCTCGATCTGGACGAGCAGCGGGAGCGGAATCACGACGCTGACCCCGTCGTCCGCGGCACCCGGCTCGAAGCGGTAGGCGAGTCCGAGCACCTGGTCGCCCTGCGTCCAGCGCGTCGGGAACTCGCTCTGGTCCGCCCTGCCCTCGTCGTCGAGCAGGTCGGCCTCGCGCATCACGAGCAGTTTCGGGGTGGCGGCCAGAGCCTCGCGCCACCACTTCTCGAACGAGCGCACGTCGAAGACGTCCGACGGGATCCGCTCGTCGTAGAACCGGAACACGGCCTCGTCGCCCGCGAGGATGTCGCGACGACGCTCGCGCTCCTCGAGCTTCTCGAGGCGCTTGCGCAGTTCGGCGTTGCTGCGCCAGAACGCGCTGACCCGCTTGTCGATGCGCGTCGGATCCCACTCGCCCTCCACGAGCGCGTGCCGCACGAACATCTCGCGGGATGCGGCCCTGTCGATGCGGGCGAACTGGACGCGTCGGCGCGGGATGATCTCCACCCCGAACAGCGTCACCTTCTCGTAGGCGACGGCGGCGCCGGCATCCTTCGACCAGTGCGGCTCGGTGACCTGGCGCTTGGCGAGGTCACCGGCGAGCGCCTCGGCCCAGGCCGGATCGATCGCAGCGACCGTGCGGGCGTAGGTGCGGGAGGTCTCCACGATCTCGGCGGCCATCACGGCCTGCGGGGCCTTCTTGCGCAGCGCCGAGCCAGGGAAGATCGAGAAGCGGATGCCGCGGGCTCCCCGGTACTCGGCCATCCTCCGCTTCTTGGGATCGAGTCCCTTGCCGGTGTTCCGCTCGTCGAGGATGCCGATCTGCGACAGGAGGCCGGCCAGCAGTGCGCGGTGGATCGCGTCGGGATCGGCCGTACCCGAGCGGGAGGAGTCCTTGTCCTTCACGAGGGACCGCAGCTGACGGTGGACGTCGAACCACTCCCGCACCCGCACGTAGTTCAGGTGCTCCGACCGGCAGAGGCGGCGGAACGCGCTGGATCCGAGCTCGCGCTGCTGCTCCCTGAGGTGGTTCCACAGGTTGAGGATCGAGAGGAAGTCGCTCGTCGGGTCGGCGAAGCGCGCGTGCATCCGGTCGGCCTCGTCGCGCACGCTCTGCGGCGCCTCCTGCGACGGTCGCTCGCGCACGTCCTGGATCGACATGCCGGCCACGATCGCGAGCACGTCTCGGGTGACATCGGTGCCGCCGGGGCGCCCGGCCTCGATCAGCATGCGGGCGAAGCGAGGGTCGATCGGGATGCGCGAGATGTCGCGACCGATGCGGGTCAGGCGCGGGGTGTCCCCGCTGCCGGTGACGGCGCCGAGCTCGGTGAGCAGGTCGACCGCGGCCTTGACGCCCCGGGAGTCCGGAGGGGTGAGGAAGGGGAAGGCGGTGATGTCGCCGAAGCCGAGCGACAGCATCTGCAGGATGACGGAGGCGAGCGAGGTGCGCAGGATCTCTGGCTCGGTGAACTCCGGGCGGCTGTCGAAGTCCTCCTCGCTGTACAGGCGTATCGCGATGCCGTCGCTGGTGCGCCCCGCGCGACCCGAGCGCTGGTTCGCCGAGGCCTGCGAGATCGCCTCGATCGGCAGTCGCTGCACCTTGGAGCGGTTGCTGTAGCGCGAGACGCGCGCGGTGCCGGTGTCGATCACGTAGCGGATGCCGGGAACGGTGAGGCTGGTCTCGGCGACGTTGGTGGCCAGCACGACCCGCCGCCGTACCCCGGCGACGCGGCTCTTCTCGAACACGCGGTGCTGCTCCGCGGCCGACAGGCGGCCGTACAGCGGCAGCACCTCGGTGGGGGAGCGGTCCTTCGAGTACGCGCCGCGCACGGCATCCGCGGCGTCCCTGATCTCGGCCTCACCGGGAAGGAACACGAGCACGTCGCCCGGGTCCTCGCGGTCGAGTTCGCGGAGGGCCGCGACGATCGCGGTGACCTCGTCGGACTCCTCCGTCTCCTCCGTCTGCGCCCGGTAGCGGATCTCGACGGGGAAGGTGCGGCCGGACACCTCGATGACCGGCGCCGGCACGCCCTCCGCCGTCGCGAAGTGGCGGGCGAAGCTCTCGGGATCGATCGTCGCCGAGGTGATGATGACCTTGAGGTCGGGGCGCTCGGGCAGTATGCGCACGAGGTAGCCGAGCAGGAAGTCGACGTTGAGGGAGCGCTCGTGCGCCTCGTCGATGATGATCGTGTCGTACCGCCGCAGCAGCCGGTCGCGGTGGATCTCGTTCAGCAGGATGCCGTCGGTCATCAGCGCGATGCGCGTGTCGTCCGACACCTTGTCGGTGAAGCGCACCTTGTAGCCGACGACGCCGCCGAGCTCGACCTGCAGCTCCTCCGCGACGCGCTCCGCGATCGTCCGCGCGGCGAGACGTCGCGGCTGCGTGTGCGCGATGCGCTCACGTTTGAGGTCGAGGCAGATCTTCGGCAGCTGCGTCGTCTTGCCCGAACCCGTGGCGCCGGCGACGATGACGACCTGGTGGTCGCGGATGGCGTCGGCGATCTCGTCCCTGGCAGCGCTGACGGGCAGCTCGGGAGGATAGAAGATCACGGGGGAGGACATAGAACTCCCATCGTACGATTCATCCGTGAGCACTGTGTCGAAGGTTCCTCCCGCATCGCGGTGGCTGCACGAGTTCGGGCGCGCGCCCCGCATCCTCGGTCTCGATGTCGCCAGGGGGCTCGCGATCCTCGGCATGGCCGGCGCGCACATCGGGGAGACGGTGGCGTTCGACCCGCTCGACCTGTCCACCTGGACCGACCTCGTGCACGGTCGCTCCTCGATCCTGTTCGCCGTGCTCGCCGGGGTCTCGATCGCGCTCATGACGGGGCGCAGCTCCCTGCCCGACCCCGAGCGGATGCCGAGCCTCCGCCTGCAGCTGGTGGGACGAGGAGCCGTGATCTTCGTGATCGGGCTGGCGCTCGAGATGCTGAACACCCCGATCGCGGTGATCCTGACCCTGTACGGCCTGCTCTACGTCGCCGTCATCCCGTTCCTGCGGTGGCAGCCGTGGAAGCTGCTGATCGCAGCCGGCGTCCTCGCCCTCGCGGGGCCCGTCGTGCTTGCGCTCCTGGCGGTGCTCACGCTCAATCCGTACGGCGCGGGAGTGAGCCTGGTGCTCTACGGCTCGTACCCCATCACGGCCTGGCTCGCCTTCGTCTTCGCGGGCATGGCACTGGGACGACTGCGGGTGGAACGCCTCGAGACGGCGGCGATCACCTTCGGGGCGGGGGTCGGTCTCATGATCGTCGGCTACGGGCTCGGTCTGATCGGCGCGGTATCCGGCATCTTCAGCGCCATCGACTCGTCGTCCTTCGAGGCCGGTTCGGGATCGGCCTCCGGATGGGAGACCTATCCGCAGGCGGTCGTCGCCGCGGATCCGGGCGGCGCCGTGCTCCGCGCGATCTTCGGCGTGGATCCGCATTCCGGGGGCACGGCCGAGATCCTCGGCTCCGGCGGATTCGCGCTCGCGGTGATCGCGCTGTGCATCCTGGCGAGCGGACCGCTGCGCATCGTGCTGCTGCCGCTCGGGGCCCTCGGGTCCATGCCGCTGTCGGCATACAGTGCGCACGTGCTCTCCGTCGCCCTCGTCGGCGGGCCGGGAGGCTTCTTCTCCAGCAACGCGTTCTGGGCGGCGACGGCGATCTGTCTGCTCCTGGTCACCACCCTCTGGTCGATCCTGTGGGGGCGTGGCCCCCTGGAACGACTTGTGGGGAAGGCCGCTGCAGCCATGGCGGCGGTGCCCTCCGGCCAGCCTGTCATCACAGGTCGTAGGGTGGAGTCATGACGATTCCTGCACTCGAACTGAACGACGGCCACTCCATCCCGCAGCTCGGCTACGGGGTGTTCAAGGTGCCGGCCGACGAGACCGAGCGCGCCGTGAGCGAGGCGCTCGAGATCGGCTACCGCCACATCGACACGGCCGCCATCTACGGCAACGAAGAGGGCGTCGGCGCGGCGATCGCCGCCTCCGGCATCCCGCGTGACGAGCTGTTCGTCACGACCAAGCTCTGGAACGACCGTCACCACGGCGACGAGCCGCGCGCGGCGATCGGCGAGAGCCTCGACAAGCTCGGACTCGACGCTGTCGACCTCTACCTCGTGCACTGGCCGACCCCCGCGAAGGACGACTACGTGCACGCCTTCGCGAAGCTCATCGAGCTGCGCGATGCCGGTCTCACCCGCAGTATCGGCGTCTCGAACTTCCTGGTGCCGCACCTCGAGCGCGTCGTGAACGAGACCGGGGTGACGCCGGCCGTCAACCAGATCGAGCTGCACCCCGCCTACCAGCAGCGCGACGTCGTCGACTGGGCGACCGCGCACGGAATCCGAATCGAGTCGTGGGGCCCGCTCGGCCAGGGCAAGTACGACCTGTTCGGCACGCCGGCGGTCGCCGAGGCAGCCCAGGCCCACGGGGTCACCCCGGCCCAGGCCGTGCTGCGCTGGCACCTGCAGCGAGGCTTCATCGTGTTCCCGAAGTCGGTGCGCGCGGAGCGTCTGCGCGAGAACCTCGACGTGTTCGGGTTCGAGCTGACCGACGCCGAGGTCGCCGCGATCGATGCACTCGACCCCCAGGACGGCACCGGTCGGGTCGGATCGCACCCGGACGACGTGAACTGAGGCGTTCCGTTTCGACAGATGACGCCCCGTGTCGCACTTCGCGACACGGGGCGTCGTCGTGAGTAGCGTCGACCGCATGACAGCTCCCTACCGCGTCGTCGCCGTGTCCGGCTCGCTGCACGAACCCAGCAAGACCACGGCCCTGGTCCGTGCGATCGCCGGTGCCGTGGCCGAACGCGCCGAGGTCGAGATCGAGGTCATCGAGCTCACCGACATCGGGCCGTCGCTGGCCGGCGCCCTGCGCCGCGACCAGCTGCCGGCGCGAGTCGAGGAGAAGCTCGTCGCGATCGAGAGCGCCGATCTGCTGATCGTCGGCAGTCCCGTCTACCGCGCATCCTTCACCGGGCTCTTCAAGCACCTGTTCGACTTCGTCGGCCAGTACGAGCTCGTCGGCAAGCCGGTGCTGCTGGCGGCGACCGGGGGCGGGGAGCGGCACGCGCTCATCATCGAGCACCAGCTGCGGCCGCTCTTCTCGTTCTTCCAGGCGCTGACGCTGCCGCTCGGCGTGTACGCCAGCGACACCGACTTCGACGGCTACGTCATCGCCTCCGACGTGCTGCACGCCCGCATCTCGCTCGCGGCCGAGCGCGCTCTGCCGCTGGTCGGCTACACGGCCTCACGCCCTGCCGAGCAGCTGCTCGTCTCCTGACTTTCGCGCCTCGTCCCTGGCCCCGCTGCCCTGGCCCCGACGCGGGGGAGCGGCGTAGCGTTGTCATATGACGAACCGGCTCGCCGACACGCTCAGCCCGTATCTCCGGGCGCACGCCGACAACCCGGTCGACTGGTACCCGTGGGGTCCGGACGCCTTCGCGGAGGCGCAGCGCCGTGACGTGCCGCTGCTGATCTCGATCGGCTACTCGACCTGTCACTGGTGCCACGTCATGGCCAGGGAATCGTTCGCCGATCCCGAGACGGCGGCGCTGATCAACCGGGACTTCGTGGCGGTCAAGGTCGACAGGGAGGAGCATCCCGACGTCGACGGCGCCTACATGGCGGCGGCCTCGGCCTTCACGCAGAACCTCGGCTGGCCGCTCACCGTGTTCACCACGCCGCGGGGGCGGACGTTCTACGCCGGCACGTACTGGCCGCCGCAGGCGCGACCCCCGATGCCCGCGTTCCGTGACGTGCTCGCGGCGGTGAACGAGGCGTGGACGGTGCGCCGCGCGCAGGCCGAGGAGTCGGCGGATGCCGTCACAGACGCACTCGCGCGGGCCGCGGCCTCGACGCCGTCCGATCTGCCGGACGCCGGGGCGATCGCCGCTGCCGCTCTGTCGATCGCCGCGCGGGAGGACACGCAGTATGGCGGATTCGGGGGCGCCCCGAAGTTCCCCGTCGCGACCACCCTGGGGTTCCTGCAGTCCCCGCTGGTGCGCCGGGAGGCGCCGGATGCCGCGGCCGCTGCCGCACGGGCGCTCGCCGCGATGGCCGGGTCCGAGCTCCGCGATGCCGATGGCGGGTTCTTCCGCTACGCCACGCAGCGGGATTGGAGCGTGCCGCACTACGAGCGGATGCTGACCGACAACGCGCAGCTGCTCGCCGTCGCGCTCGACGCAGGGGATGAGCAGACCGTGCGCGGCATCGCCTCCTTCCTGCTCGACGTGCTCCGCCGCGAGGGCGGGGGATTCGGCGCCGCGCAGGATTCGGAGTCGTGGATCGAGGGCGAGCGCAGCGAGGGCGGGTACTACCGGCGCCCCGTCGCCGAGCGCGGCGGACTCGAACCGCCGGCGGTGGACGGCAAGGTGATCACGGGGTGGAACGGCCTCGCTGTCGGAGCGCTCGCCAGGGCCGGCGCGGCACTGGACGAGCCCGCCTGGATCGATGCCGCCGCTGCCGCGGCCGAGCACGTGCTGCAGGTCAACACCGACGAGCGCGGCGCTCTGGTGCGGGCGTCGCTCGACGGGGTCGCCTCGGCTGCCGTCGCGACCACCGCGGACATCGCTCTTCTGGCCGAGGGGCTGCTCGAGCTCGCGCTGGCCACGCGGGATTCCCGGTGGGCCGTCCGCGGCCGCGAGCTCTTGGACGCGGCTCTGGCCGGAGTGGACTCCGATCCGCTGCTGACCGCGCACGGCATCGCCGCGGCCCCTGACCAGACCGACGGCGACCTGCCTTCGGGTGCCGCGGCCGTTGCCTCTGCCGCGCTGACGGCCTGGCGCCTCGGCGCTGGCGAGAGGTATCTCGATGCCGCCGCGGACGGGGTGCGCGCGCACGCGACGCAGGCCGTCGGTCAGCCGTTCGCGCACGGGAGCCTGCTGCGGGTCGCGGCGGGGCTGGCCGATCCGCCGCGGCAGATCGTGGTCGTGACGGAGCGTCCGTCCGGGCCACTCGCCGCCGCAGCCAGGGCGAGCGACGCCGACGTGGTCGCGGTCGTCACTCCCGCACAGGCCCGGTTGTTCGCCGACGCGGGCTTCGAGCTGTTCGAGGGCAAGGGCGATGCGGCGACGCCGGACGGCGGCCTCGCCTACGACTGCCGCTCCTTCGTGTGCCGTCTGCCCGTCGAGGATCCGGCCCTGCTGTCGACGGAGCGCTGACTCAGCCCGCGTTGCGCGGGTGCCGGCGTGCGGTGCGCTCGTTCCCCCGCCGATAGTCGCCGGTGAGTCTCGCCATCAGCAGCTGCGGGTCCGAGCGCGCGACCTGGTCGAGGAACTCGCTCGCGCGTGCGCCGCGGAGCACCGTCGCGGTGATCCCGTGGTGACGGATCACCACGTCGTCGCCGCGCACCGCGAACTCGAATCCGGAGGGGGCGCCCATGCGCCGATCCTAGCCTTCACGGCCCCCGCGATCAGTGTGCAGTCTGCTCAGCCCTGAAGGCAATCCACCCGACGGACTGCGCGCGTTGCGCACCGGATGCTGCACCGATTGCCCAACCGCCGGCATCCGTTCTAGTGTTGCGCGACGGCAGGCCGCCCGGCCGCCACCGCATCTCAGCAAGGACGCTCAGACGATGACCCTTCCCTCCCGCCCGGGGCTCGAGGCCGTGCCCGCCTACCGCCAGGGCCGCTCGGCACCAGCCGGTGCCTCCAAGCTCTCCTCCAACGAGTCGCCGCATCCGCCCCTGCCGTCGGTCGTCGAGGCCGTGCAGCAGCGTCTCGCCACGATGCACCGCTATCCCGACATGAGCGCCGCCGCCCTGCGGGGCCGCCTTGCCGAGCGCTACGGCGTGGACCCGGCCGCGGTCACCGTGGGCGCAGGGTCGGTGGAGCTCGCCGCCCAGCTGATCCATGCGGCCGCCGGCCCGGGTGACGAGGTGATGTTCGCGTGGCGGTCGTTCGAGGCCTACCCCTCCCTCGTGCGCATCGCCGGCGCGATCCCGGTGGCGGTGCCGCTGGATGAGCACCACACGCACGATCTGGATGCCATGCTCGCCGCGATCACGCCGCGCACCCGGTTGATCTTCGTCTGCAATCCCAACAACCCGACGGGCACCGTCGTGACGGCGGAGGCTCTCGAGGCGTTCGTGGCCGCCGTGCCGCATGACGTGCTCGTCGTGATCGACGAGGCGTACGTGCACTTCGACCGCACCGGCTCGTTCGGCGCCGGTGTCGAGCTGTTCCGGCGGCATCCGCATGTCGCCGTGCTGCACACGTTCTCCAAGGCGTACGGACTCGCGGGGCTCCGCGTCGGGTACGCGCTCGCGCCGACCGAGGTCGCCGAGAACCAGCGCAAGGTCGCGGTGCCCTTCGGGGTGACCGACCTCGCGCAGGCGGCGGCCGTCGCGTCGCTCGACGCCGAGGACGAGCTGGCCACGCGCATCGACGAGGTGGTCGCGCAGCGCGAGCGTCTGCACGGGCTGCTCACCGAAGCAGGATGGCCGGCCGTCCCCTCCCAGGCGAACTTCGTCTGGGTCCCGGCGGGCGAGCGCACGGGCGCCCTCGACGCCTCCCTCCACGACGGTGGGGTGATCGCCAGGGCCTTCCCCGATGAGGGGATCCGGATCTCATCCGGTTCAATGGAGGACATCGACCGGGTGCAGTCCGCGCTCCAGATCCCGTCCGCACTGCAGGAGGCGCGCGCATGACCGAGGTTCCCACCACCACGACCACCACGAAGGGGCTGCACCCCGGCCTCACCCGTCGACAGATCTCGATGATGGGTCTGGGCGGCGCGATCGGCGCCGGGCTCTTCGTCGGATCCGGCCAGGCGATCAGCATCGCCGGACCCGCCGTGCTCATCTCGTACCTGGTCGCCGGTGGCATCGTGGTGCTGATCATGGCGATGCTCGCCGAGATGGTCGCCGCCCGTCCCAGCTCCGGCGCGTTCAGCTCGTACGCGCAGAAGGCGATGGGGCGCAGCGCCGGCAGCGCGGTCGGCTGGCTCTACTGGATCCAGCTCGTCGTCGTCATCGCGGCCGAGGCGACGGGAGCGGGCGGCATCATCTCCGCCTGGATCCCGGGGATCCCCGCCTGGGTGTGGGTGCTCATCTTCGTCGTCGCCCTCACTGCGGTGAACCTCTTCGGGGTGCGCAACTACGGACGGTTCGAGTTCTGGTTCGCGGCCATCAAGGTCGCCGCGATCATCGTCTTCCTCGTGGTCGGGGTCTGCGCCATCCTCGGACTCATCCCTGCGGTGCCCGCGTCCGGCGTCGGCAACCTGGTCGACCACGGCGGGTTCGCCCCGAACGGCCTCACCGGCATCGCCGCAGCGCTCCTCATCGTCGTGTTCGCGTTCGGCGGCACCGAGGTCGTCGCGATCGCGGCCGCGGAGTCCGACGACCCCTCGCGCAACATCCGCCGCATCGTGCGCGAGGTGCTCGTGCGCATCCTGATCTTCTACGTCGGCTCGATCTTCGTGATCGTCTCGGTGCTGCCGTGGAACGACCCTGCCGTCAAGGACGGGCCGTTCTCCGCCGTGCTCGACACGCTCCAGCTGCCCGGTGTCGGCCTCGTGATGGACCTCATCGTCGTGATCGCGCTGCTCTCGGCGATGAACGCGAACATCTACGGGGCATCCCGCATGGCCTACTCGCTCGGCGAGCGCGGCCTCGCACCCCTCGCGGCGACGCGCACGACGGCGAAGGGCGTACCGGTGGTCGCCGTCCTCGCCTCGGTCTCGTTCGGCTTCATCACCGTCGGGCTGAACTGGGCGTTCCCTGACGTGGTCCTGCCCGCACTGCTGAACGTCGTCGGGTCGACGCTGATCGTGATCTGGACCGCCACCGCGGTGTCGCAGATCATCCTGCGTCGCCGCGCCGACCGCGCAGGAGACGAGATGCCGATGCGGATGTGGGGCTTCCCCTGGCTCAGCTGGCTGTGCCTGGCGCTGCTCCTCGGGGTCGTCGCCCTCACCATGATCGACCCGGCCGCCCGGGTCCAGCTGCTGCTCACGATCGGACTGACCGCCGTGCTGCTGGTCGTCGCGCGGTTGACGCGCGACGTCTCCCGTCCCGGCGTCGCGCGGGATCGCTCCGGAGCGACCAGGGACTGAGCATGCGCATCGACCGGCTGGATGCCGAGCTCATCCGACTCCTCACCGAATCGCCGCAGCTGCCGATCCTCGAGTGCGCACGTCGACTGGGGATCGCCAGGGGCACGGCGACGAGCAGGCTCGCCCGGCTCCACGAGGGCGGGGTGATCGAGGCGATCGTGCCCCGCGTCGACCCTGCGGGGTTCGGCTACGGCGTCGTGGCGTTCTGTCTCGTCGAGATCGACCAGAAGGTCGGTCACGACGAGGTCGCCACGGCGCTGGCGGATGCGGTGCCCGAGATCGTCGACATGCACACCGTGACCGGGGCGAGCGACATGCAGCTGCGTCTCGTGGCGCGCGATGCGACCCAGCTGCAGGAGGTGCTCGACCGGGTCGCCCTGGTGCCGGGCGTCGCACGCACGGCCTCGTCGATCGCGATGCGCACCCACCTGTCGGGTCGGGTGCTGCCGCTCGTCGAGCATGTCGCGGGAGACGCGGACTGAGCGCTCAGATCCAGCCGGGCAGCCAGTTGTGCAGGAGCCAGAAGTCGTACGGCACGCTCATCCCGGTCCACAGTGGGTAGAAGAACGCCGACACCAGCACGACGACGCCCAGGAAGACTGCCACGGTGCGCTCGCCGGACTGGCGTCGATGCAGCGGGTCCTCCCGTCGACCGGCGATCTGCTGCAGCACGACCGCGAGACCGATCACGAGGAACGGCGCCATCGCCATCGTGTAGAACTGGAAGATCGTCCGCTCGGGGAACAGCAGCCACGGCACGTACGTGGCGGCGAGGCCCACCAGGGGGAACGTGAGGGCCGGACCGATCGGCCGCCGTTCGATCCAGCTGCGCACCAGGCGGTAGAGCAGGTAGACGGCCGCGGCGACACCCGCGTACCAGATGAGCGGATTGGGGATCGTCGAGATCACGGCGATGCAGTGGTCGACCCCGCAGGGTGCGGGATCGGTGCCGACCCACACCGCCGTCGGCCGCAGCAGCAGCGGCCACTCCCAGGCCGGGCTCGCATAGGGGTGGCCTTTGCTGAGTCCGACATGGAAGTTCAGGATCGCCTGGTGGTAGTTCCACAGGGCGACCAGCGGGTTCGGATCCGCCTGACGGGCGTATCCGCCTGAGGTCACCAGCCAGCCGGTCCAGCTGACGAGGTACGTGGCGAGCGCGGGGAACACGAGCAGCACGAACGACACGGGTCCCTGCAGGAACGCCGCGGCGCTGGGCCACAGGACGATCCCCGCGCGACGTCTGGCCAGCGCGTCCGTCACGACGACATAGAGCCCGAACGCCGCCAGCGCGTACAGCCCCGACCACTTCACGGCGGAGGCGGCGCCGAGCGCGACGCCCGCGGCGATCAGCCAGGGCCGCCGCCACAGCACCGGTCCCCACATCGGGTCGGGGGAGTCGGGGTCGGGGCGCTCGAGGACCGGGATCGTGCGATCGCGGTCGTACAGGATGAACAGCGCGCCCAGCAGCAGGAAGAACGTCAACGGGCCGTCGAGCAGGGCGATGCGGCTCATCACGATGCCGAGTCCGTCGATGGCGAGCAGCAGAGCGGCCACCGTCGCCACGGCGATGGAGCGGGTCAGTCGACGTGCGACCAGGTAGACCAGCAGGACGGTCGCCGTACCGAGCACCGCCACCGAGATCCTCCAGCCGACCGTGTCGTCCGGGCCGCCGATCGCCATGCCCAGCGCGATCAGCCATTTGCCCAGTGGCGGGTGGACGATGAACGAGCCCGTCTCCGAGAGCGGCAGCTGCTGGAGGGTGATGAACGCCTCGTTGGCGTTCTTGCCCCAAGTGCCCTCGTACCCCAGGGTCCACAGCGACCATGCGTCCTTGACGTAGTAGGTCTCGTCGAACGCGAGCTGGTGCGGGTGGCCGAGGTTCACCAGCCGCAGCACCGCCGCGAGCACGGTCACGAGCAGCGGTGCCACCCAGCGCAGCATCCGATGTGTTCGGGCGTCGGACAGCATCCCCTCGTACAGCTGCCCGAAGCGCGTCGACCGCTCCTCAGGGGGCGGGAGCAGAGGCAGGGGCGCGGTCACCGGTCCAGCCTAGACAACCAGGCAACCCGACCCGCCTTGGGCGTCCGCCTAAGCTGGGCGGGTGATCATCCTCGCTGCGACCCCGATCGGAAATCTCGGGGACGTCTCGCGCCGTCTCGTCGAAGTGCTGGAGAACGCCGAGGTGGTCGTCGCCGAGGACACCCGCACCACGCAGCGGCTGCTGCAGGCGCTGCAGATCGCGAACCGCCCGCGGCTGATCGCGCTGCACGACCACAACGAGAAGCAGAAGGCAGCGGAGCTCGCGGCCCTCGCCGTCGAGACCGACGTCGTCGTCGTGAGCGATGCGGGGATGCCTGCGATCAGCGACCCCGGGTACGGGCTCGTCGCCGAGGCCGTCGCCCAGGGTGTGACGGTGACGGCGATCCCCGGACCCAGCGCCGTCCTGATGGCGCTGTCGATCTCGGGGCTGCCGACCGATCGCTTCACGTTCGAGGGCTTCCTGCCGCGCAAGCCGGGGGACCGGCGTTCGACGCTGCGCGCGCTCGCCGCGGAACCGCGGACCATGGTCTTCTTCGAGTCGCCGGCGCGGCTGGCGTCGTCGCTGGCTGACATGGGTGCGGCCTTCGGAGAGGATCGGCGGATCGCCGTGTGCCGCGAGCTGACGAAGTTCTACGAGGAGGTCCGCCGGGGGACGGCCGCCGAGCTGGTCGAGTGGGCGTCCGCGGGGGTCAAGGGCGAGATCGTCGTCGTCGTCGAGGGCGCGCCCCGACGGGAGGCGTCGGCGGAGGACGCGCTGGCGCAGGTGCAGCACCTGGTGGCATCCGGTCTGCGCCTGAAGGACGCCTGCGCCGAGGTCGCCGCGGCCACGGGACTGTCTTCGCGCGACCTGTATCAGGCGGCGCTCGCGGCTCGCCGCTGATGTCGAGCCACTCCGACGACGGCATCGGCGCCGCGTACGACGCGAGGGCGGCCGAGTACATCGCGCTGGCCGGCACGATCGAGCAGCTCGACCCGCGGGATGCCGAGGTCATCGCGGCGTGGCGCGATGCCACGGACGGACAGCTGCTGGATGCCGGGTGCGGGCCGGGCCTGTGGACCGAGTTCCTCAGCCGCGGCGGACGCCAGGCTCGGGGCATCGATCTGTCGGCCGAGTTCATCGCGAACGCGCGGCAGCGGCATCCCGGCCTGCCATTCGACGTGGGCACGTTCCGCCGGCTGCCGCTCGAGGACGGCTCCGTCGGCGGCATCCTCGCGTGGTACTCGCTCATCCACACGCCGCCGGCCGATCTGCCGGAGGTCCTGCGCGAGTTCGCCCGTGTGCTCGCTCCCGGTGGCACGCTCCTGATCGGCTTCTTCGACGGTGAGCCGCGCACGCCCTTCGCCCATGCGGTCGCCCCTGCGTACTTCTGGTCCGCCGAGGCGCTCGCCGCACTCCTGGTGGACGCCGGCTTCGAGGTCGTGTCGACCGAGACCCGTGGCCGCGAACCCGGCGAGATCAGCACCCGACGGCATGGTTCCGTGGTCGCGCGCCGCTGAACTCGCCTCGCCCCCGAGCAACCCGCCTCGAACCCGAGCGCCTCGCAAGTCCGATTGCGCTTCACAAGTCCGCACTGGCGGCATCCTGACTTCGCAGGCGCACATGGACGTGTGGGGCGCACGGGCGGTGCCGCGCCGACGGGTAGCCTGGTGCACACGCAACCGGAGGAGGACCGAGCGTGAGCAAGAAGGCGACCGTCTACGACGTCGCTGAGCGCGCCGGGGTGTCGATCGCGACGGTCTCGCGAGTGCTGCGGCAGCCGGATGCGGTGCGCCCGGCCACCCGGGAGCGCGTGCTCGACTCGGTGACCGCCCTCGGCTACGTTCCCAGCGGCAGCGCCCGAGGACTCGCCGAGCGCCGCACCGGCGTGCTCGGACTCTACTTCCCCGGATTCGACGCCTCGGAGGATGCGCCCGACCTCGACGTGCTGGCAGACGGGCGGGCCGAGCGGCCGCCGTTCACGATCGAGCAGGCGTCATCGGACGCCGGTGCTCCGCATCCGACCATGCTGTTCCTCGACGAGGTGCTGCGCGGCGCCGAGCTCGAGGCCTGGAAGCAGGGCTTCGTCCTGATGATCGGCGTCGGCCGCGATGATCCCGGCCGCGAGACCGCGCGCGACATCGCGGGTCGTGTCGACGGGCTCATGGTGCTCGCCCAGAGTGTGCCGGATGACGTGCTCGCCCGCCTCGCCCGGCGGATCCCGGTCGTGGTCCTGTCCGGTCCCGCCCGCGGCGACACATACGATCACGTGACCGTCAGCAACGCGGAGGCGATGGCGGAGCTGACCCGGCTGGTGCTCGCGCAGGCGGACGAGGGAACACTGGCCTTCATCGCAGGTCCAGAGGACTCGCCGGACGGCGCGCAGCGCTGGGACGGGTTCGCTGCGGCCATCGCGGATGCCGGCGTCGCGATCGAGGATGTGACGGTGCTGCGCGGTGACTTCACCCGGGCGTCGGGGCGACGCGCCGCCGAGGAGCTGATCGAGCGCGGTGTCCCGACGGCGCTGGTCGCGGCCAACGACCAGATGGCGCTCGGGGCGATCGACGCGTTCCGCTCGGCCGGCATCCGCGTCCCGGATGATGTGCGCGTCACCGGCTTCGACGGGATCGAGGCGGGGGCGCTGTCGCGTCCGGCCCTCACCACGGTGCGTCAGCCGATGATCGACCTTGGCCGTGCGGCGGTCCAGCTCCTCGCGCGTCGCCTGGAGCGACCGGATGCCGCGCCGATGACCGTGCGACTGCCGCTGCAGATCCTCGTGCGCGAGAGCTCGCAGCGCCCCGCCGGAGACTGACGTTCAGACGCGGTCGTGCAGCGTGATGCGGTAGCTGTCGGGGTCGGCGAAGGTGAACGTGCGGCCGAACGGGCCGTCGATCGGCTCGGCGACGATCGTGTGGCCGTCGGCCGCAAGCGCGTCGTGGATCGCCTGGACGTCTGTCGCATGCAGCCAGATCGCCGCACCGATCCCCGGCTGCTCCACGGCGTCGATCTCGGTGCCGGGCGCGAGGTCGCGGAGCGCGAAGGCGATCGGTGTGGTCTCGAAGACCACGGCGTGCGGCGGGCCGGCGGGAGAGCGCACGAGTCCGAGGTACTGCTCGTAGAACGACTGGGCGGAGGGCAGATCGCGGACCTGGAGGGAGACGAAGTCGGGGCCGGTGACGGGCATGATGCTCTTTCCTGTTCGATGTCAGTTATCTGACATGCTGGGATCGTATGTCAGAATACTGACATGAGTCAAGACGGCATCGATCTGGACACGTCGCTGGGGTACCTCGTCAAGGAGGCCTCCAGCGCGCTGCGGTCGGCGATGGAGGAGGTCCTGCGTCCGCTCGGGATGACCATCACGCACTATTCCTGCCTCGAGCTGCTGGCCCAGCGGCCGGGGCTCTCCAATTCGGAGCTCGCACGGGGTGCGTTCGTCACGAGGCAGTCGATGAACGTGCTGCTGCAGGCACTGGAGCGGAACGGGTTCGTCTCCAGGCCCGCCGAGCCGCCCCTGGGCAAGGTGCTTCCGACCAGCCTCACGGCGAAGGGGCGACGGGAGCTCGCGGCCGCCACCGCCGCTGTCCGAGGAGTGGAGCGGCGGATGTTGGAGGGCATGACCCTCGCTGAGCAGGACGCCGCCCGTCGCGCGCTGCGCAGCATGGTCCGGGCCCTACGCCCCGCGCGCTGAGCGGGCGCCGGGCGTGATAACGCGGCCGAGAGGGGGTTGCGGTCGCAAAATGTATGCGCTTACAATTGCAGGAGCGGCTTCGGCCGCGGGGCGCCCCGACCCGCGGGACACCCTTCATGACACAGACGACATGAGGTGGCAGTGTGGCGAAGACGCACATGCTCCGGCGCTGGCGGAGAGCCGCGATCGTGGGACTGGCGGCAGCAGCCGTGGTCCTCAGCGGTTGCAGCATCCAGATCAGTTCGCAGCCCGATCCATCGATCGGCGACGACACGATGCTCATCAATGCGGACAAGGGGAACCCGTTCTTCACGCGAAACTTCAACCCGTACCTGACGAACACGCGTACGGCGTCGCGGTGGATCTACGAGCCGCTGATCCTGGTGAACCCGCTCGACGGAACCCAGAACCCCTGGCTCGCGACGGAGTGGTCGCAGCCGGACGCCCGCACGATCGTGATGACGATCCGCGACGACGTCGAGTGGAGCGACGGCGAGAAGCTGACGCCCGATGACGTGGCGTTCACCTTCCAGCTGCTGAAGGACAACCCCTCGCTCGACATCAAGGGCGCCTGGCAGCACCTCGAGACCGTCGAGACCGACGGGAATGACGTCATCATGCACCTGCAGACCGACGATGCCCCCTCGCTTCCGATCCTCGGCCAGACCATGATCGTGCCGGAGCATCTGTGGTCCGACGTGAAGGACCCCGGCACCTTCCGCAACGAGAACCCGGTCGGCACCGGTCCGTTCGTGCTGGGCAACTACAACGACCAGCAGTACTCGATGGACAAGAACCCCGACTACTGGCAGGCCGACAAGATCGAGATCGAGCACATCATCCTGCCGTCGACCAACTCGCAGCTCGACACCGTCACCCGCGGCTACGACTGGGCGTACTCGTTCATCTCCGACGTCGAGGGCACCTGGGGTGCGGCCAGCGAGCACAACGCCTGGTGGTTCCCGCCCGGCGGCGTGATCGCGCTGATGCCGAACCTCGAGGTCGCGCCGTTCGACGACGTGAACGTGCGCCGAGGCATCGCCCTCTCGCTCGACCGCGAGGAGATCGCCGAGACCGCGTCCGAGGGCTACATGAAGCCCGCGGGCCAGACCGGGCTCATCCTCCCCAACCAGGAGGAGTACCTGGATCCGAGCATCCCCGACCAGGGCATGATCACGCAGGACACGGATGCCGCGCTCGACGCCTTCGCCGAGGCGGGGTACACGCTCGACGGCGACCGGCTCGTGGGCGCCGACGGCGAGCAGCTCGAGTTCGCGCTGACGACGGCCAACGGGTTCTCGGACTGGACCCGCGCCGCGCAGACCGTGCAGAGCCAGCTGTCGAAGGTCGGCGTCAAGGTGACGCTCAAGCTCCCGCAGCCGGCCGGCTACCAGAGCGCCATCAGCAACGGCGACTTCGAGATGGCCATCGGCGGCATGGGCAACGGCGACGTGTACCAGGCATACAACAACCTGCTCTCCAGCCAGTTCTACGTGCCGTCCGGCGAGACGACCGCGAACAACTTCCAGCGGTACCGCTCGGATGAGGCCGACGCGCTGCTCGCCGAGTACCGCGAGACGGTCGACCCCGCCCGTCAGAGCGAGATCGTGCAGGAGCTGCAGGGCATCGTCTACGAGGAGATGCCGGTCATCGGGCTGTACTACGGCGGTATCTGGGGCCTGTTCAGCGACGCCAAGTTCACCGGCTGGCCGTCGGAGGAGGACCCGTACATGATCCCGCAGAACTACGACTCGGCGCCGCTGGGTATCTTCACCCGGCTCGAGCGCGTGAAGGAGGACGACCGATGAAGTACGTCCTGCAGAAGGTCGGCTTGTTCGTGCTCACGCTGTGGGCGGCGATCACCCTGAACTTCTTCCTTCCGCGGCTGATGCCCGGTTCGCCCGCGGATGCCGCGATCGCCAAGCTCTCGCAGAACGGCCCGGTGTCCGATGCGACGCGCGCCGCGATCGAGGCCCAGCTCGGTGTGCCGACCGGCTCGATCTGGGATCAGTACGTCGCCTACCTCGGTCAGGTCGCACGACTCGACTTCGGCGTCTCGTACACGTTCTACCCGCAGACCGTGTCGAGCATGGTCTCGACCGCGCTGCCGTACACGATCGGCCTCGTCGGCATCGTCACGATCCTCGCGTTCGTGATCGGCACCCTGATCGGCACCGCCGCCGCCTGGCGTCGCGGCACGTGGCTGGACTCGCTGCCGACGCTGACCGGCTCCTTCCTCAGCACCTTCCCCTACTTCTGGACAGCGCTGCTGCTGCTGTTCTTCTTCGGGTACGTGCTGCACTGGTTCCCGACCACGGGCGCCTATTCGGCGACGACCACGCCGGGCTTCACCTGGGACTTCATCGTCGATCTCGTGCAGCATGCGATCCTCCCGGCGGTGACGATCCTGTTGACGTCGCTCGGCGGCTGGATCATCGGTATGCGCAACGCGATGATCAACACGCTGGGTGACGACTACGTGACCTTCGCCGAGGCGAACGGCCTGCACGGTCGCACGATCGCGCTCCGCTATGCCGCACGAAACGCGATCCTGCCGAACCTCACCGGCTTCGGGCTCACGCTCGGAGGCGTGGTCGGCGGATCCATCCTCGTGGAGCAGGTGTTCGGCTATCCCGGCATCGGATATCTGCTCTTCAACGCCGTGATCGGGCAGGACTACCCGCTCATGCAGGCGCTCTTCCTGATGATCACCGTCAGCGTGCTCGTCGCCAACTTCCTCGTCGACATCCTGTACGGCGTGCTGGATCCAAGGACCCGCCGATGACCTCCACCATGAATGTCAAGGTTCCCTCCGACCGGATCGCGGCTCCCAGCCCGTGGCGCTCGTTCGCCCGGATGGTGGGCACCCTCTGGTCCAACGGCAAGGCCCGGCTGGGCCTCATCATCCTCGGTCTGTTCGTGGTGGTCGCGGTGTTCGCTCCGCTCCTCGCCCCGTACGGACCGAAGGAGAACACCTTCGAGCGCAACGCCGACGCGTCGGCCGCGCACTGGCTGGGCACCACCGCCGCAGGCGAAGACGTCCTGAGCCAGCTGATCTACGGCTCGCAGATCAGCCTCCTGGTCGGCATGGCCGCCGGCCTCCTCTCGACGATCGTCGCGGTGCTGATCGGGCTCAGCTGGGGCTATATGCGCGGTTTCCTGGGCGAGGTGGTCGGCTTCATCGTCAACCTCTTCCTCGTGATCCCCGGGCTGCCGCTCATGATCGTGATCGCCGCGTACCTGCAGAACGGCGGCATCCTGATGATCATCGCGGTGATCGTCGTCACCGGCTGGGCCTGGGGTGCGCGCGTGCTGCGCAGCCAGACGCAGTCGCTGCGAGGCAACGACTTCGTCACCTCGGCGCAGTTCTCGGGTGACAGCCGGGCGCGCATCGTGTTCCGCGAGATCCTGCCGAACATGACCTCGATCATCGCCGGAACCCTCTTCGGTGCCGCCACTGCGGCGATCCTGGCCGAAGCGGGGCTGGAGTTCCTCGGGCTCGGCGACTCGAGCATCGTCAGCTGGGGCACCATGCTCTACTGGGCGCAGAACTCCAACTCGCTGCTCACCGGGCAGTGGCTGCTGCTGTTCGCCCCCGGTCTCTGCATCGCCCTGCTCGCCCTGAGCCTGACGCTGATCAACTTCGGCGTGGATGGGATCTCCAATCCGCGCCTGCGAGAGGGGAAGGGCCGATGAGCGCCATGGAAGCGAACACCGCCGTCACGGACGATGTCCTCCTGGATGTCCAGGGCCTGTCGGTCGAGTACGCCTCGCCCGGCACCACGCCGGTCACCGCCGTCGAGGACGTCTCGTTCACGCTGCGCCGAGGCGAGTTCGTCGGTCTCGTGGGCGAGTCCGGCTCAGGCAAGTCGACCCTCGGCTTCGCGCTCACCCGCCTGCAGAAGCCGCCGGCTCGCATCAGCGGCGGGCGCATCCTGTTCGACGGTCGCGACATCCGAGAGCTCGACGCCGAGGAGCTGCGACGTCAGCGCCAGGGCGGGTTCGCGATGGTGCTGCAGTCGGGCATGAACGCGCTGAACCCGGTGCGTACGATCGGCAACCACTTCCGCGACATCTTCGCCGCGCACGGGCACGTGGCCCGCGACCATCGGGATGCGAGGGCGCGCGAGCTGATCGGCAAGGTCGGTCTCGACCCTGCAGTGCTGGCCAGGTACCCGAGCGAGCTCTCCGGCGGCATGCGCCAGCGCACCTCGATCGCGCTGGCCCTCTCGCTCGAACCGCAGCTGATGGTGTTCGATGAGCCGACCACGGCGCTCGACGTGCTCGTGCAGCACGCCGTCATGGACACCATCAAGGATCTCCAGCGCACCGAGCACTTCACCGCGATCCTCATCAGCCACGACCTGGGCATCGTGCTCGAGGCGACCGATCGGGTGATGGTGATGCACGAGGGGCGGATCGTCGAAGACGCACCGAGCCTCGACATCCTGCAGCGTCCTCAGGACGAGTACACGCGGATGCTGCTGAGCCACTACGCCGATCCACGGGCCGAGTCGATCTCGATCCCCGGGTTCGTCGACCTCGGCACCCGGCGCCGTGAGGGGCAGTCCCGTACCGACTTGACCGAGACCCTGCCGACGGTGTCGCAGCGCGACACCCGGCGGGCGGATGCTGCGATCGTCGTCGAGGGCGTGTCCAAGCGCTACCCCGCACCTCGTCGCGGCGAGCAGCCGGTCACGGCGGTCGACGACGTGTCGTTCCGACTGGAACCGGGGGAGGCGCTGGCACTCGTCGGCGCTTCGGGGTCGGGCAAGTCCACGCTCGCGAAGCTCATCACCGGAGTCGAGAAGCCGACCGAGGGCACCGTGCGCTTCGGCGACGTAGACGTCGCGACCCTGCGGCGCAAGGGACTCCGTGAGCTCCGCAAGGACGTGCAGATGGTGTTCCAGGATCCGTATGCGGCGCTGAACCCGCTGCACACAGTCGAGTACGCGCTGAGTCGGCCGATCCGCAACTACACGCCGCTGCGCGGTGACGAGGCCAGAGCCCGCGTGCTCGAGCTCCTCGAGACCGTGGGCCTGACTCCGGTCGAGCAGTTCGCCGCGAAGCTGCCGCACCAGCTCTCGGGCGGACAGCGTCAGCGCGTGGTCATCGCCAGGGCCCTGGCGAGCGATCCGCAGGTGCTGATCGCCGACGAGCCGGTGTCGATGCTCGATGTCTCGCTGCGAGCCGGCGTGCTCGCGCTGCTCGAGGACCTGCGCGAGAGGTGGGGCATCAGCATGCTCTACATCACGCACGACCTCTTGAGCGCCCGCCTCGTGACCGAGAACATCCTCGTGCTCAACAGCGGCCGCGTCGTCGAACGCGGCGAGACCTCCCAGGTCCTGCAGCATCCGGAGGACCCGTACACGGTCCAGCTCCTGGATGCCGTGCCGAATCCATCCCGAATCTCGCGATAGAGAGGAGCACTCGTGCTCACATTCCCTGACGGCTTTCTCTGGGGTGCTGCGACCGCAGCCCATCAGGTGGAGGGGAACAACACGACCAGCAACTGGTGGGCCATGGAGCATGCTCCCGGGTCTCCCATGGTGGAGCCGTCGGGCGACGCCGCCGATCACTTCCACCGGTACCCGGAGGACATGAGGCTGCTGGCGGATGCCGGCCTCAACTCCTACCGCTTCTCGATGGAGTGGGCCCGCATCGAGCCGGAGCGCGGGTTCGTCTCGCGCGCGATGCTCGATCACTACCGCCGCATGATCGACACCGCACGCGAGAACGGGCTCGACCCGACGGTGACCCTGATGCACTTCACGGTGCCGCAGTGGTTCCAGAAGGACGGGTTCTGGCGCGCGGACGACGCCGTCGATCTGTTCTCCCGCTACGTCGAGACTGTGCTCCCGATCCTGGAGGGCGTCACGTACGTCTGCACGATCAACGAGCCGAACATCGCGGCGATGCTCGCCGGGGGAGAGGAAGCCTCGAACCTCGTCGCGTACGGTCTGCCGAACCCCGACCTCGCGGTCGCCGACACGCTGCTGGACGCGCATCACCGCGCCTCCGAGATCCTGCACTCCGTCTCGGGTGTGCAGGCCGGGTGGACGATCGCGACGCAGGCCTTCCACTCCACGGGAGAGCCGGGCGCGGACGAGATGCTGGCCGAGTACGGCGATCCTCGCGACCACTGGTACCTCGACCAGTCCGCCGGTGACGACTTCGTCGGCGTGCAGGCCTACACCCGCACGTTCATCGGCCCCGAAGGGCCCCGCCCGGTCGCCGACGACGTCGAGACCACGCTGACCGGCTGGGAGTTCTTCCCCGAGGCGCTCGAGCTCGGCGTCCGCAGCGCCTGGGAGCGCAGCGGCGGGGTGCCGGTGCTCGTGACCGAGAACGGCATCGCGACCGCCGACGACACCCGGCGGATCGCGTACACGCAGGGCGCCCTCGAGGGTCTGCACCGCGCGATCTCCGACGGTATCGAGGTCAAGGCGTACCAGCACTGGAGCGCACTGGACAACTACGAGTGGGCCAGCGGATTCCGTCCGACCTTCGGGCTCATCGGCTTCGACCACGAGACGTTCGAGCGCTCGCCGAAGCCGTCGCTCGCCTGGCTCGGCGAGGTCGCACGGCGCAACGGTCTCTGAGGCGGGAGCGGCCCCGGCACCAGATGCCGGGGCTACTCTCGGTTCATGACCACTGCAGCCACGACGACCAGCGGCGACCGGCTGCGATCGGCCGCAGCCGGGCTGAGCGCGACCGTCGTCGCGGTCGGCCTGGCGGAGCTCGTGGCCGCGGTCGTCGAACCGAGCGCGAGTCCGTTCGCCGTCATCGGCGGGCAGCTCATCGACCTGGCGCCGAGCTGGGCGAAGGATGCCGCGATCGCGCTGTTCGGCACCGGCGACAAGATCGCGCTGATCACCGGCATCGCGGTCGTGCTCGTGGCCGTCGCCGCCCTCGCCGGCATCCTCGAGTCGCGGCGCGCGGGTGTCGGATCCGCGATCCTCGGCGCACTCGGTGCGCTCGCACTCGTCGCGGCCCTGATCCGTCCGGGGGCCGGCCCCTTCGCCTGGCTGCCGGGGCTCGTGGCGGGAGTCGCCGCAGTCGTCGCGCTCCGCCTGCTCATGCGCACGGTGCATCCGGTCCCGTATCTGCGCGCCGAGCACGAGGAGCGGCGCAGGTTCCTGCTCTGGACCACCGGCACCGCGGCCGTCGGAGTCGTGGCGCTGCTGGTCGGCACCGCGGCTCGCGGGGCCACCAGATCGATCGAGTCGGTGCGAGCGCTGCTGCGACTGCCGAAGCCGGTCGTGGGCGCTCCGGCCGTGCCGGTCTGCGCTGAGCTCGACATCCAGGGCCTCGCCGGAGTCGTCACCCCGAACTCCGCGTTCTACCGCATCGACACCGCGCTCATCGTGCCGCGCATCGACCCCGCAGACTGGTCGCTGCGCATCCACGGGATGGTCGAGCGCGAGGTCGTGATCACCTGGGACGAGCTCCTCGCCCTGCCGATGCAGGAGGCCCACGTGACCCTCGCCTGCGTGTCGAACCAGGTCGGCGGCGATCTGATCGGCAACGCTCTCTGGCTCGGATATCCGGTGCGCGAGCTGCTCGCGAGAGCGGGAGTCGACCCCGACGCCGACATGGTGCTGTCGACCTCGTCGGACGGCTTCACGGCCTCCACTCCGATCGAGGCGCTGACAGATGACCGCGACGCCCTGCTCGCCGTCGGGATGAACGGCGACCCGCTGCCCCTCGAGCACGGGTTCCCGGTGCGCATGGTGGTGCCGGGCCTCTACGGCTACGTGTCGGCGACGAAGTGGGTCACGCAGCTGGAGGTCACGCGCTTCGACCGCGCATCCGCCTACTGGACCGACCGCGGCTGGTCGGAGCGCGGACCGGTGAAGCTGCAGTCGCGCATCGACGTGCCCCGTCGGGGGACTCGGATCGACGCAGGGGATGCGGTGATCGCCGGCATGGCGTGGCAGCAGCACGTGGGTGTCGAGGGGGTCGAGGTGCGGATCGACGGCGGTGCATGGCGCCGTGCGGAGCTCGCCACGCCGATCTCCGTCGACACCTGGGTGCAGTGGCGTCTGGACTGGTCGGCGGAGAGTGGATCGCACACGATCGAGTGCCGCGCGCTCAGCGCCGACGGCGAGACGCAGACCTCGGATCCGGCCGACGTCGTGCCCGACGGCGCCCAGGGGTGGCACCGCGTCGAGGTGTCGGTCTCCTGAGCGTAACCACCCCCGGCATCCCACCTAGAATTGTCCCCATGCCCGCAGGCGAATCGTTCTACATCACCACGCCCATCTACTACCCCTCCGATGTGCCGCACATCGGCCACGGGTACACCTCGGTGGCTGTCGACGCGCTCGCGCGCTGGCACCGTCAGGGCGGCGATGACACGTGGATGCTGACAGGTACAGACGAGCACGGGCAGAAGATGCTGCGCGCCGCGGCGGCGAACAACGTCACCCCCCAGGAATGGGTCGACAAGCTCGTCACCGAGTCGTGGTTCCCGCTGCTGGAGACGCTCGACGTCGCCAACGACGACTTCATCCGCACCACGCAGGAACGCCACGAGAAGAACGTGCAGACGTTCTTCCAGCGTCTCTACGACCGTGGTTACATCTACGCGGGTGAGTACGAGGCGCTGTACTGCGTGGGCTGTGAGGAGTTCAAGCCCGAGTCCGAGATCGTCGACGGCACCGGGCCCTTCGAGGGTCTGAAGGTGTGTGCGATCCACTCCAAGCCGCTCGAGCTGCTGCAGGAGAAGAACTACTTCTTCAAGCTCAGCGAGTTCCAGGACCGCCTGCTCGAGCTGTACAGGACCAGGCCCGACTTCGTGCGTCCCGATTCCGCGCGCAACGAGGTTGTCTCCTTCGTGAGCCAGGGCCTCAAGGACCTCTCGATCTCGCGCTCGACGTTCGACTGGGGCATCCCGCTCCCGTGGGACGAGTCGCACGTCATCTACGTGTGGGTCGACGCCCTGCTCAACTACGCGACAGCCGTCGGCTACGGCTCCGATCAGGAGACGTTCGACCGCCGCTGGCCCGCGTATCACGTGGTGGGCAAGGACATCCTGCGCTTCCACGCCGTGATCTGGCCCGCACTGCTCATGGCTGCGGGGCTCGAGGTGCCCCAGGGTGTCTTCGCCCACGGCTGGCTGCTCGTCGGCGGCGAGAAGATGTCGAAGTCGAAGCTCACCGGCATCGCTCCGACGGAGATCACCGACGTGTTCGGCTCCGACGCGTACCGGTACTACTTCCTCTCCGCGATCGCGTTCGGGCAGGACGGCTCCTTCTCGTGGGAGGACCTGTCCGCGCGCTACCAGGCGGAGCTCGCCAACGGGTTCGGCAACCTCGCCTCGCGCACCACGGCGATGATCCAGAAGTACTTCGACGGCGTCGTGCCCGAGCCGGCCGACTACACCGAGAAGGACCTCGAGATCCAGCAGATCGTCGCGGATGCGGCGTCGAAGGCGGATGCCTCGATCGAGCAGTTCCGCATCGACGAGGCCATCTCGTCGATCTGGACGATCGTCGACGCTCTGAACGGCTACATCACGGCAAACGAGCCGTGGGCGCTGGCCAAGCAGTCGAACAGCGGAGACGAGGCTCAGCGCGGGCGCCTCGGCACCGTGCTCTACACGTGTGCCGAGGGCCTGCGGGCGCTCGCGGTGCTGCTCTCGCCGATCATGCCGCAGTCGACCGAGAAGCTCTGGGTCGCGCTCGGCGCCGCCGCGGAGCTGGGTGCTCTGCAGGACCAGCCGATCCGCGAGGCAGGGGCATGGGGCGTGCTGCGCCCCGGAAGCACAGTCACCGCTCTCGCGCCGCTGTTCCCGCGCGTGGAGCAGACCGCCTGAGCATGACGTACGTGCAGCAGCGAGGCGGCGACGGGCGCAAGGACCTCCGGTACCCGGCGACCCCCGAGCCCCTCGCCGTGCCGGTGTACGACAACCACGCGCACCTCGAGATCCTCGACGGCGATGAGCCGCTGTCGCTGACCGAACAGCTCGATCGTGCTGCCGCGGTCGGGATCGCCGGGGTGGTGCAGGCGTCGGGAGACATCGAATCGTCGCGGTGGGCGGTCGAGGCCGCGGCATCCGATCGTCGAGTGCTCGCGGCCGTCGCGATCCATCCGAACGATGCGCCCGCATACGCCGAGGAGGGCCGCCTCGATGAGGCGATCGCGATCATCGACGAGCTTGCCGCGCATCCTCGCACCCGCGCGATCGGCGAGACGGGGCTCGATTTCTTCCGCACCGAGCCGGACCGCCGGGGCCCGCAGTTCGACTCCTTCGAGGCGCACATCGCGCTCGCGAAGAAGCACGGCATCGCGATGCAGATCCACGATCGAGACGCGCATGACGCGGTGCTCGAGATGCTCGACCGCGTCGGCGCGCCGGAGCGAACCGTCTTCCACTGCTTCTCGGGTGACGACGCGATGGCGCGGATCTGCGCGGATGCCGGGTATCACCTGTCCTTCGCCGGCAACGTCACCTTCAAGAACGCGCAGAACCTCCGGGACGCGCTCGCGGTGACGCCGCTCGACCGGATCCTCGTCGAGACCGACGCGCCGTTCCTCACCCCGACGCCCCTGCGCGGACGGCCGAATGCCCCGTACCTGGTGCCGATCACGGTGCGGTTCATGGCGGCGGAACTCGGCATCGAGGTCGACGAGCTGTGCGCCCAGCTCGCCGCGAACACCCTGCGGGTCTACGGCTCGTTCGACTGAGGCTCGTTCACCGACTGATCCACCGGTGCGGCACTGACGATCTGCGAGATCGGCTTCCAGACCAGCAGCAGGGTGAGCGCCGCCCCGACGAAGGCGAACCACCACGGCCCCGTGAGGCCCCACACCTGGGCGATCACGCCGCCCAGCGCCTGGCCGATCACCATGCCGCCGAACACGCCGACCATGTTGACCGAGGCGACGCGTCCCTGCAGCTCCGCGGGCACGAGGCGCTGACGGACGGTGGTCGAGATGGTGCCCCAGATGAACGCGTAGGCGCCGAAGACGAACATGATCACCAGCGCCACCCATCCGGTGGTGGTGAGCGCGAACGCCAGATGCATCAGCACCTCGAGCGACAGCACCACGCGCATCAGGGTGGCGAACGACACATGCCGCTCGAGCCAGCCGAAGCACAGCGTCGCGAGGATGCCGCCGGCTGCCGACGCCGTCGTGAGCGCTCCGTAGCCGACCGCACCCATGTTCAGATACTCGGTGGCGTAGAGGACGAGCACGCCCCAGGGCGCCGCCCACGTGACGTTGAAGACCAGGATGATCAGCACCAGCATCCGCACCGGCGGGTTCTGCCACAGCCAGCGGAGTCCTTCGGCGATGTCGGTGTGCACGTGGGCCCGCTCGCCCTCCACCGCCGAGCGCGGTGGTACAGGGGTGCGCGCCATGCGCGAGATCAGCACGACGGCGAGCAGCACGCAGAGGACCTCGACCAGGAAGGGCCAGGCCGAACCCGCGGCGAACAGGAAGGCGCCCAGCGGCGGGCCCGCGAACTGGTTCGCGACGAGGTATCCGGCCTGCAGGCGCGCATTGCCGATGCCGAGGTCGGCCGGCTTCACCAGCATCGGCAGCAGCGTGCTCCCCGCGGTGTCGACGAACACCTCTGCCGTGCCGTACAGGAAGGCGACGGCCAGCACGATCCAGATGTTCGCGGTGCCGGTGATCAGGAACACGCACAGACCGGCGAGCACGACGGCGCGAGCCGCGTTCGCGAACATCACGAGCCGCCGGCGGTCGAAGCGGTCGGCGATCGCACCCGCGTGCAGACCGAAGAGGAGCCACGGGAGGAACTGCAGGATCGCTCCGGAGGCGACGAGGATCGGCGACGAGGTCATCGACGCGATGAGCAGGGGAGCGGCGGCGAGAGCGACGCCGTCTCCGATGTTGCTCGTCCACGATGACGCGAGCAGCCAGCGGAAATCCCTGCCCATCCGTCGAGGTGCGATCAGTTCACCGAGAGAGGGCATCACAGCAGACTAGTGGGAGGGTCGGACAGCGGCGGCGCTTCGAGGGAGGGGCCGTAGGGGACAATGGACCAATGACAGTCACCCTGCTCGGCGCCACCGAGATCCGCCGCCTCGCCACCGAGCTCGATGTCACCCCGACCAAGAAGCTCGGGCAGAACTTCGTCGTCGACGCGAACACCGTGCGCAAGATCGTCACCGCCGCCAAGGTGCAGCCGGGGGAGCGGGTCGTCGAGGTCGGGCCGGGGCTCGGATCCCTCACGCTCGCGATCCTCGAGGCGGGGGCCGCGGTGACCGCGGTCGAGATCGACCATCGCCTAGCCGCGCGCCTGCCGCAGACCGTCGCAGAGCACGGCGTCGCCGCCGACATGCTCACGGTGGTGGATGCGGATGCGCTGCGCATCACCGAGCTCCCCGGCGAGCCGACGGTGCTGGTCGCCAACCTGCCGTACAACGTCTCGGTGCCGGTGCTGCTGCACTTCCTGGAGAGTTTCTCGTACCTGCAGCGCGGGGTGGTCATGGTGCAGGCCGAGGTCGCGGAACGGCTGGCCGCGAAGCCAGGGTCGAAGATCTACGGCTCGCCGAGCGTCAAGGCGGCCTGGTACGGGGAGTGGAAGCTCTCGGGCACCGTCTCCCGCCAGGTGTTCTGGCCGGTGCCGAACGTCGACAGCCTGCTCGTCGGCTTCGACCGCTCGGTCGGCGAGCGCGGCAGCGAGGAGGAGCGTCGTCGCACCTTCCGGATCGTGGATGCCGCCTTCAACCAGCGACGCAAGATGCTGCGCCAGGCGCTGTCCGGTCTCTTCGGCAGCTCGGCCGCGGCATCCGAGGTCCTGATCGCGGCCGGCGTCGCGCCGACGGCCCGCGGCGAGGACCTCACGGTCGACGACTATCAGCGTGTTGCGCAGCAGGTCGCCTTGATCGAAGACGCCGTCGTCAGCGACTAATCTGGCACCGTGACCGACTCTCCCCGCTTCCGTCCGAACGTCCCCGAGCTGCACCGGCCGTACGCGGCCGACGAGAGCCGCTACCAGCAGTTCGAGTACCGTCAGGTCGGCACCTCAGGTCTGTACCTGCCCCCGATCTCCCTCGGACTGTGGTGGAACTTCGGCGACAACATCCCGCTCGACAACCAGCGCGCCCTGCTGCGTCACGCGTTCGATCGCGGTATCACGCACTTCGACCTGGCGAACAACTACGGACCGCCCTATGGCTCGGCCGAGAAGAACTTCGGCCGGATCTTCGCCGAGGACTTCCGCCCCTACCGCGACGAGCTGATCATCTCGTCCAAGGCCGGGTGGGACATGTGGCCGGGGCCCTACGGAGACTTCGCGAGCCGCAAGTACATCCTCGCCAGCGCCGAGCAGTCGCTGACCCGCATGGGCCTCGACTACGTCGACATCTTCTACTCGCACCGTGCGGACCCGGTGACCCCGGTCGCGGAGACGGTCGGGGCGCTCGACACGCTGGTGCGTCAGGGCAAGGCGCTGTACGTCGGCATCTCGTCGTACAGCGCGGAGCGCACGGCCGAGGCGGTCGCGGTGGCGACAGAGCTCGGGACGCCGCTCGTCATCCACCAGCCCGCGTACTCGATCCTGAACCGGTGGGTCGAAGACGGACTCACCGACACCCTCGAGCAGTCCGGTCTCGGAGCCATCGCCTTCACCCCGCTCGCCCAGGGACTGCTGACCGACAAGTACCTCGGCGACGGCACGGCGGCGCGCGCACAGAAGCGCGGCTCGCTGCCGGACGCTCCGCTGTCGGATGCCGCGGTGCAGACGCTCAGGTCGCTGAACGACATCGCCCGTGAGCGCGGCCAGTCGCTCGCGCAGCTGGCGCTGCAGTGGACGCTGCGCAATCCGGTCGTGGCCTCCGCGCTGATCGGCGCCTCGCGGCCCGAGCAGCTCGACGAGAACATCGCGGCCGTGAACGGGCCCGCCTTGACGACTGAGGAGCTGGCGCGCATCGACGAGCTCTCCGGCTCGATCGACGTCGATCTGTGGGCGACGTCCACGGAGCTGTGACGGGACCCCCGACATGACGTTCGCCACCCCCTCCGACGCCGTGCACGTGCGCGCGCCGGGCAAGATCAACGTCTACCTCGGGGTGGGCGGGCGCCATGACGACGGATACCACGCGCTGGCCACGGTCTTCCAGGCGGTGTCGCTGTACGAGGACGTGATCGCGCGGCATGCCGACGACTTCTCGATCACGGTGTCGGGTGTCGACGACCCGGATTCGGTGCCGCTGGACGACCGCAACCTGGCGATGCGTGCGGCGAAGCTGCTCGCGACCGCGGCCGAGTACGACGGGGGAGTGGCGCTCGAGATCCGCAAGAGCGTGCCGGTCGCCGGCGGCATGGGCGGCGGTTCGGCCGACGCCGCGGCCGCCCTCGTGGCCTGCGACGCGCTGTGGGGCACCGGATTCTCGACCGCGCGACTGCACGAGCTTGGCGCGCGCCTCGGCGCCGATGTCCCGTTCGCTCTGCACGGCGGCACGGCCGTCGGCACCGGGCGCGGCGACCAGCTGAACCCCGCGCTCGCCCGTGGACGATTCGACTGGCTGCTGGTGCCGAGTGACGACGGACTGTCGACCCCGCTCGTCTATGCCAGGCTCGATGCGCTGCGCGAGGCGGAGGGTGCTCTCGCCGATGAGCCTGCGGTGTCCCTCGACGTGCCGGTGCCGGTGCTGCAGGCGCTCCGCTCCGGCGACCCCGTGCTGCTCTCGGAGAGCATCTACAACGACCTCCAGGAGGCCGCTCTCTACGAGCGTCCCGAGCTGGAGACGACGATCCTGCGCGGCATCCACGCCGGTGCACTGCAGGGGATCGTGTCGGGGTCTGGGCCCACGGTCGCGCTGCTCTGTCCGAGCCCAGAGGGCGCTCAGCAGGTGCAGTCGATGCTGCGGGAGCAGGGCATCCACTCCCTGCACGTGCATGGCCCCGTCCAGGGCGCGCGCATCATCGGCTGACGCGCGCACCAGGCACGGCTGACGCGCGCCGCATGCGTGCGAGGTGCGCTTGATCCACCTTGCGTACATAATGTAGTGACGATGTGACCGTGCACATACGAGGAGGTCTGTGATGTCGACCGCCTCCGAACGCGCGCGGATGCCGAGCATCCGCGATGTCGCGCGGCTCGCCGGGGTGTCGCATCAGACGGTCTCGCGGGTGCTGAACGATCATCCGAGCATCCGCCCCGAGACCAAGGCCAAGGTCCTCGACGCGATCGCCGTCCTCGACTACCGGCCCAATCTCGCCGCCCGCGCGCTGGTCACGAGCAAGTCGAACATGCTCGGCATCCTCGCGGCGACCGTCGGTGAGTTCGGCCCCACCTCGTCGATCGTGGGCATCGAGGATGCCGCGCGCGAGGAGGGGTACTCGGTCTCGACGCTGAACCTGTCGGCCACGACGCCCGAGGCGATCGGCAGCGCGCTGCGCCAGCTCGCCCGCGAGCAGGTCGACGGCATCGTGGTGCTCGCGCCGCAGGTGCGGGCCTTCCATGTCCTGCGCGGCATGGCGGTCGAGATCCCGTTCGTCTCGCTGCAGACCGCCTCGGGGTCGGACGGGGTGAGCCTGTCGGCCGATCAGGTCGCCGGGGCGCGCACCGCGACCGAGCACCTGATCGGACTCGGGCACAGCGACATCATCCACATCGCCGGTCCCCAGGACTGGATCGAGGCGGAGTCGCGCATGCGCGGGTATCTGGATGCCCTGCGCGAGGCCGATCTGCCCACCTTCCCGCCGATCCGCGGTGACTGGACGGCCGACTTCGGATACTTCGCCGGGCAGGAGCTCGCCAGGCGCCGCGATTTCACGGCGGTGTTCGTCGCGAACGACCAGATGGCGATCGGGCTGATGCACGGATTCCGCGACGCCGGCATCCGCGTCCCCGAGGACGTGAGCGTCGTCGGCTTCGACGACATCCCCGTGGCGGCGCACGTCGCGCCGACCCTGAGCACGGTGCACCAGGACTTCCCGGAGCTCGGGCGTCGCGCCGTGCGCCTCCTGCTCGCGCAGATCCGAGGGGAGCAGGTTCCGCAGTTCGGACCCCTGCAGACCACCCTGCGCACCAGGGAATCGTCCGCGCCCCGATAGGGCCACAATTTCGCCCGTGGTCTTGACACCGCCTCGGCGAGCGTAGACTATGTAATCCAATGTGAACGGTCACATCGAAGGTGACCGCCCGTCGCGAGGAAGATCCGTGAGCACCACAGCAACGTTGCCGGTCGTGTCAGGCCCGATCCTGGAGATGCGCAGCATCACCAAGGAGTTCCCGGGCGTCAAGGCACTGTCAGACGTCTCCATCACCGTCCGCGCAGGAGAGATCCACGCGATCTGCGGGGAGAACGGCGCCGGGAAGTCGACCCTCATGAAGGTCCTCTCCGGTGTGTACCCCTACGGCACGTACGAGGGGGACATCCTCCTCTACGGCCAGGAGCAGCGCTACCGCGACATCGCGGCCAGCGAGCAGGCGGGCATCGCGATCATCCATCAGGAGCTCGCGCTGATCCCTGAGCTCTCGATCACCGAGAACATCTTCCTGGGCAACGAGATCCGCCGCTTCGGCAAGATCGACTGGCAGGCCCAGCGCCAGCGCACGGTCGAGCTGCTGGCTCGCGTCGGTCTGCGGGAGGACCCCGACGTCGCGATCAAGACGCTCGGTGTCGGCAAGCAGCAGCTGATCGAGATCGCCAAGGCGCTCAACAAGGACGTCCGGCTCCTCATCCTCGACGAGCCGACCGCCGCGCTGAACGAGAACGACTCGCAGCACCTGCTCGACCTGATCCTCGGGCTGAAGGCCAAGGGCATCGCGTCGATCATGATCAGCCACAAGCTCAACGAGATCGAGCAGATCGCCGACGAGATCACGATCATCCGCGACGGACGCACCGTCGAGACCCTCGACATCTCGCGCGGCGAGATCAACGAGGACCGGATCATCCGCGGCATGGTCGGCCGCTCGCTCGAGAGCCGCTACCCCGACCGCACCCCCGAGATCGGCGAGGTGTTCTTCGAGGTCAAGGACTGGTGGGTGCAGCACCCTACGGTGTCCGAGCGCATGGTCGTGAAGGGCTCCAACCTCAACGTCCGCCGCGGCGAGGTCGTCGGCATCGCCGGGCTCATGGGCGCAGGGCGCACCGAGTTCATGATGAGCATCTTCGGTCGCTCGTACGGCAACTTCCAGTCGGGCACGATCATCAAGGACGGTCGGGAGATCGCGATCCCCGACGTCTCGTCGGCGATCAAGCACGGACTCGCGTACGTCAGCGAGGATCGCAAGGTGCTGGGGCTCAATCTGCTCGACACCATCAAGCGGTCGGTCGTGGCGGCGAAGCTGTCGAAGATCTCGAAGCGCGGCGTCGTCGACGAGCGCGAGGAGTACTCGGTCGCCGAGCGCTACCGCAAGGCGCTGCGCATCAAGACCCCCAGCGTCGAAGAGGGCGTCGGCAAGCTCTCCGGAGGCAACCAGCAGAAGGTCGTCCTGGCGAAGTGGATGTTCACAGACCCTGACCTGCTGATCCTCGACGAGCCCACCCGCGGCATCGACGTCGGCGCCAAGTACGAGATCTACGCGATCATCAACGAACTCGCCTCGCAGGGCAAGGGCGTGATCGTCATCTCCAGTGAGCTGCCAGAGCTCCTCGGCATCTCCGACCGCATCTACACCGTCTTCGAAGGTCGGGTCACCGACTGCATCCCGGCCGACCAGGCGACACCCGAGGCTCTCATGCGCAGCATGACCTCCGCGACTCAGAAAGCATCCGCATGACCACCGACCTCACGACAACGAAGCGTGGCTTCCACTTCGGCGACATCCGCAAGATGTTCGGAAGCAACGGCACCTCGTCACTGCGCCAGTTCGGCATCCTGGGCAGTCTCATCGTCATCATCGTCCTGTTCGAGATCCTGACGCTGCTGCGCAACGGTCCGAACGGTGCGACGCTGACGTCGGGCAACCTGATCAACGTCATCAACCAGTACTCGTTCATCCTGATCCTTGCGATCGGCATGGTGATGGTGATCATCATGGGGCACATCGACCTGTCGGTCGGCTCCGTGGCCGCGTTCACCGGCATCGTGGTGGCGAAGTCGATGGCCGACTGGAACCTCCCTTGGCCGCTCGCGATCCTCCTCGGACTCGGAGTCGGCGCCCTCGTCGGTGCCTGGCAGGGCTTCTGGGTCGCCTACGTCGGGGTGCCGGCGTTCATCGTGACGCTCGCCGGCATGCTGTTCTTCCGTGGTGCGCAGCAGTGGATCGGTGACGCGCAGACCATCCCGGTGCCCAAGGGCTTCCAGGTGATCGGCACGGGATACCTGCCGGAGGTCGCCCTTCCGCTCGACTTCAACGTGCCGACGATGCTCCTCGCGCTCGTCGCGGTCGCCTGGCTGGTGTTCTGGGAGATCCGCACCCGTCGCCAGCAGCACAAGATGGGCTCCGACAGTGCACCTCTGTGGGTGAGCGTGGTCAAGGTCGTGCTGCTCTCGGTGGTCGTCCTCGCCGCGGCGTGGATGTTCGCCACCGGCCGCCCCGGCACCAGCTTCCCGGTCCCCGGCCTCATCCTGCTCGCACTGGTCATCATCTACTCCTTCCTCACCCGCAACACGGTTTTCGGCCGTCACATCTACGCCGTGGGTGGCAACCGTCAGGCCGCTCGCCTGTCGGGTGTGAAGGACCGCTGGGTCGACTTCTTCGTCATGATGAACATGTCGATGATGGCCGCACTGGCCGGCATGATCTTCGTCGCCCGTTCGCAGGCCTCCGGCCCGAACGACGGCACCGGCTGGGAGCTGGATGCCATCGCCTCGGTCTTCATCGGTGGCGCCGCCGTCGCCGGCGGCATCGGTACCGTCATCGGATCGATCATCGGTGGTCTCGTCATGGCCTTCCTCAACAACGGCCTGGCTCTGCTCGGTCAGGGATCCGATGTCGTCTCGATGATCAAGGGCCTCGTGCTGCTGCTCGCGGTCGGCATCGACGTCTGGAACAAGCAGCAGGGACGCCCGTCGCTGATCGGCCTCCTCACGCGTCGCTCCGGCCGCAGGGGAGACCCGGAGGCGACTCCGACGTTCGAACCCAACAGGACTTACCAAGCCCCACCCGTCGACAAGACGAGGGCCGAGTAAGCGGACTCTTCGCGCAGTGCTCGCACGCAGAATCCGTCACATCACACAGAAAGAGATCACATGAAGAAGATCATCGTCACAGCGACAGCGCTCGTCGCGACGGCTGCCTTCGCACTCACGGGCTGCTCCGGTGAGCGCGGCGGCGGAACCGACACGGGATCCGGCGAAGAGGCCGCAGAGGGCTTCGCCGCGGACTCCTCCATCGGCGTCGCACTGCCCGACAAGACCAGTGAGAACTGGGTCCTCGCCGGCCAGCTGTTCACGGATGGGCTGAAGGAGGCCGGTTTCAAGGCCGACGTCCAGTACGCTCCCGCGAGCAACACGGTCGCCGAGCAGCAGAACCAGATCCAGGCAATGGTGCAGAACGGCGCCAAGGTCATCATCATCGGTGCGAAGGACGGCAAGCAGCTGGCCACGCAGGTGCAGGCGGCCAAGGATGCCGGCGCCTACGTGATCGCGTACGACCGTCTGATCGAGAACACCGAGGCTGTTGACTACTACGTGGCGTTCGACAACTTCCGCGTCGGCCAGCTTCAGGGCCAGGCTCTGCTCGACGGTCTCGCCGAGCGTGCCGGTCACGACGCCCCGTACAACATCGAGCTGTTCTCCGGTTCGCCCGATGACGCCAACTCGAAGGTCTTCTTCGACGGCGCCATGGACGTGCTGCAGCCGGAGATCGACAACGGCAACCTGATCGTCGTGTCGGGTCAGACCGAGATCGCGCAGACCGCGACCGAGGGCTGGCTGCCGGAGAACGCGCAGAACCGTATGGACACGCTGCTCACCTCGTCGTACAGCGGTGACACCGTGGTCGACGGCGTGCTGTCCCCGAACGACACCCTTGCTCGCGCCATCATCACCTCGGTGCAGCAGGCCGGCAAGCCGGTTCCGGTCGTCACGGGTCAGGACTCCGAGGTCGAGTCGGTGAAGTCGATCATGGAGGGCATCCAGTACTCCACGATCAACAAGGACACCACCCTGCTCGTCGAGCAGTCGATCAAGATGGTCGGCCAGCTGCAGAAGGGCGAGGACGTCGACGTCAACGACGAGGAATCGTACGACAACGGCGCCAAGGTCGTTCCGGCGTACCTGCTCGACCCGATCATCGTCACGAAGGAGAACGCCGCTGAGGCGTACGCCAACGTGCCGAGCCTCCTCGAGATCGTGAAGTCGTACCAGTAAGCGATTCCGCTCGAACAGCGAACGAGCCGTCCGGACCTTCGGGTTCCGGGCGGCTCGTCCGCGTCTAGCAGCCGATTCCGGCCGGATCCTCCTCGCACGTGTGTGCGACGAGCGCGGTGCGGGCGTCGTAGATCCGGATCTCCTGCGGCTGACCGTCGGTCGTGAGCTGACCCGCGATGGGCTCCCACCCGCCGCCGAGGTCGATCTCCGCCGTGTAGCGGACGTCGACGTCGGCGAGAAAGGTGCCGGACGTCCGGTAGATGTGACTCGTCGCCGTGGGAGTGAACTGCGCCTGACCCAGCGCCGCCCAGGTCTGTCCGGCTTCGGCGAGGCTCGCCGAGCTGCCGTCACCGTACGTGTAGTCATAGCCCGCGGGCGTGAACCGCACGCGCAACGGCGCTCCGAACAGCGTCCCGCTCTGCACCTGGACGGATGCTGCCGCCACGAAGTTCGCCGGCATGCCTGCGATGCCCACGTTGCCCGGCTCGGTGGCAGCGAGGGCGGAGTACGGCGCGAACCGTGCGAGGTCGGTGATCGTGATGACGGGCTTCGCCGGTGCAGTCGGAGTGGATGCCGGAGGTGCCGGCTGATTCGCCCGCCGAGCACACCGTGTGGTTCCGGAGTCATCCATGCACGCGGCGAGCTCGATCGCCTCGTCGCTCGGCCCCTGCGGCTCGGTCTGCGTGCCAGGACCAGGACCGCCGCCGCTGCGCGGACCGGGGTCGGAGTTCGAGTCTGTCCCCGGCTGCTGCTGCGTCGCCGTGACCGTGAGGGAGGTGCCGTTGTTCGAGCCGCACACACCGACTCGCGCGGATCCAGATGGGCAGGTACTCGCGGCGGGAACACTCGTCACCGCTGAACCCAGCAGCATAAGCAATCCGACGCATGCGGCGGCACCTTGAATCAACATGCCGAGACATCCGCAACAGATTCATCTGCGATCAGCATCGATTCAGCGGAGCCTGTGAAGACGATGCGCTGCGCGATCTTGTCTCCCCTCTCGGGCGGGGTCACGTTCGCGCCCGACTCATCCAGCAGGACTACGGATGAGACATCGATGCAGGCGACACCGATGACTCTAGATGCGCTTCCGCCCATGTCGGCCGACTCTCCAACAAAGCTCTCAACCATCGCGGCTCCTGTCACCCGCATACCGCTCGATAACAAGAGGGTTTGGGTGTCTATGTCGCCTTCTAGCGCGAGACCCGTCAAGTACTGGTGCGGATCGGCGCCTGAGGTTCCTGCCGACCGCGCATTCAGTGCATCGTTGTATGCCCGGTACACCTCCTCAGCCGCCTCGAACGCCGCTTCCTCGCTGGCGAACGCCGGTGTCGGAGAGGGCGTCGGCGCCGGGGCAGGAGCGCACGCCAGGAGTAAGCACGCCACGAGTGCGACCAGCCCGTTGATCACGGCGATCCTGCGTCGGCACTTCGCTGATTTCTGCATCACCATCCTCCACATATCGTGTGGTCGTCCGGAGACGAGAGGCAGATCTCGCCCTGTTCTCGCGAGGGGGCGTCGGGCATCGGCGTATCAGGGGCGCCTGGCGCAGGGGCGACTGGCGTGGCCGTGCGGTACGCGGCGGGACAATGATCGATCGGATCGACCTTCTGACTGTTGAGGAGCAGTTCGCCGTCGAGCCAGATGAAGTCGACAGCGCTCGCCAAGAAGCGCGACGAGCCTTCCGCGATCAGTGACACACCGTTGCGATCGACGTAGGTGATGTCGGACATGTCGAGGCACGCCGCAGCCGAGACAGCATGATTGAAGCCCACTTCCATCACGCGGAAGTAGGCGACGACTGCCTTTCCGCCGATGACACGCTGGTTCTCGTGACCGTCGGTCCACGATTCCAAGAGACCGGCGTAGAGACCTGCACTCGTGAACTCGGCTACGGCTGTGAACGTCTCGGGGTCGGAGAGGTCAATCGCGTTCGTGGCGTCGATATAGGACTGGTAAACCTCCTCGGCGGTAGCCGGTGATCGCTCCTCTGCGGGGTTCGGCTCAGGAGAGGGGCCTGGAGCCGACGCCGGTGCGCAGCCGGTGGAAGCGCACGCCGCGATGCAGATACCGAGAACGAGGAGCTGCCGGGAACGGGCGGACGCAAAGCGGAAACGAGGAGAAGTCACCGCGCCACCGTAGGTCAAGCGAGGTAGTCCGCGGGTGAGTTATCCACAGCACGGGGCGACAGCTCAGGGTGACAGCATGAGGCGACAGCTCGAGGCGACCGAGCGTGACGAAGCGCAGCAGCACCGCGCGGCGGTCAGAATGGCGCTCGCACCCCGTCTGAGCTCGTGAATGTGACCGTGTTCGGCACGGGTGGCGCGTCGATGTAGGTGCGACCGGTCGGACTGGTCCACTCGAGGACTCCGCCCGGACCCTGAGCGACGTGCCAGGGGGAGTGGTGTTTGAGCACATGGTGGCGTCGACAGAACGACGCCAGATTCGACTCGCAGGTCTCGCCTCCGCTCGACGCCGCATGATTGTGGTCGAGATCGCACTTGCGGGCTGTCACCCCGCATCCGGGGAATCGACATCGCTGATCCCGCGCCCTCAGATGTCGGCGCAGCCGCCGACTCGGTCGGTAGCGATCGACGGCGAGGACCCGACCGTCGATGGGATGCGTCAGCACCCTGTCCCATCCCGAAGCCGCGCCGGCCAATATGCGTGCGGTCGCGGCGTCGATCGGCACCACGCCGTCGAGCTCTGCCGCAGGCGCACGCCCCGTAGTCGAGCCGTCACGGCCCTCAGACCCGGGCACCGGCCCGTCACCGGGCGCATCATCAGCGCCCCCTCCGACGTCCATCAGCGTCGTCACGGGGACCGTGACCTCGATGCGCGCGTCGATCTCGCCGAGCAGGCCGTCTTCGGTGTCATGTCCCGCGGGAGCTCCGGTCAGCACGAGATCGACGAGCAGGTCGGCGCGGATCTCATCGACGGTGCGGTCATCGGTGATGAACTCGCGACCCTCGCGCGCCGCGTCCCGCTGAGCGCGGAGGTTCTCCGTCCGCAGCGCGTGCGCCATCTGCGACAGCCGGTCGAACATGCCGTGGATGAGCGCTGCGGGCACATGGGCGTGCAGCGCCGCCATGCCGTCTTCGCCGTCGGTGATCCAGATCCGCCGCTGCGCTCGCGCCGTGCGGTGGCGCGCCGTCATCGTCGACGGGGCGAGCCGCTGCGCGACGCGCCGGGCCAGCGCGCGCAAGCGGATGGGAGACTCGGCCTCGGCCAGCCGGAGTACGACCGCCGCATACGCCGCACGATCGCTCTCCGACACGAGGTGCGCCCCGGCGTCGACGATGACGCGGGAATGCGCGGCACTGATGCGTCCGGCACCCTGCGCGGCCCACACGCTCGGGAACAGGTCGACCAGCATCCCCGCTGACATCATCCGCCGCTCGACGGTGCGGTCGCTGACGTGCTGGACGGCGGCGATCTCGGCAGCGATGGTCCGGATCGAGTGGTCGCCCTTGTCGGGATGGTCGCCCTGCTTCGCGATGTCGATCGCGAGGCGACCGGCGATCGCGAGCAGCCCGTCACGCGCTGCGGTCATGCTGCTGAGGGTGGATTCGGCAGCCTCGAGCGACGCCACGAGACCGGCGAGAGTCGCCATCTGTGTGTCGGTCGCATCGAGCAGTGCTGTCATGATTCGAGTAGATCACGGACCACCGACATTAGAAGAAAGATTCGAGGTATTCCGAAACGGATATGATCTCGAACGGGTAACGACCTGTGCGACACTGACTCGATGCTCCTTCACGCCGTCGACGTCGGAACCGGCCCCCACACCGCCGTTCTGCTGCACGGGATGATGGGCTCATCGGAGAGCTGGTGGCGCGTCATCCCGCTGCTCGTCGAACAGAGATGGCGTGTGCTCGCCCTCGATCTCCCCGGTCACGGCCTCTCGCCTCGCGACCCGCACCTGACGATCGAGCGGGCGGGGTCCTCCGTCGCGGAGACCATCAGAAGGCTCGCCCCCGAGCATCCCGTCGTCGCCGTCGGCCACTCTTACGGCGCGACCGTCCTCGCCGAGGCGGCGCGGCGATTGCAGCCTGCCCTCGCGGTCTACGTCGACGCGGGTCTCGCGCTCCCCGGCGGCCAGGATCGCGCCACACTGACGGCCCGCTATGAGCGCGACAGAGCGGCCCGCCTCTCGTCCGAATGGCTGCGGCGCTCCCGGCCCTTCTACTCCGCCCAGGATGCCGAGGTCGAAGCCAGAGCCGCCTCCCGGTTCGATCCGGCGACCATGGCGTCGATCTCCTGCGGACCCGATCACTCGTGGCTTCCCGCCGCCGGTTCCATCGTCGTCCGAGCCGACCCGAGCGACTGGGTGAGCGACGACGACGTGCGGCGGTTCGAGGCGAACGGCGTCGAGGTGCGACGCATCCCCGAAGTCGCACACACGATCTGGTACAGCCACTTCGACGAGTTCACCGCCGCGCTCCCCGAGCTGTTCGCTCCCGCACGCGAGAACCACATCAGCAGAGAACCCAGCGGCGTCCATAAGAGCAGAGCCCGACTGAGCGAGCCGTACAGCGCACCCGACTACCCTGAGAGGTGACATGGCACATCTTCTCGGGGCAGAGGCCCTTCATCTCGAATATCCGACGAGGGTCGTCTTCGACTCCGTGACCCTCGGCATCGAAGAAGGTGACCGCATCGGCATCGTCGGCCGCAACGGCGACGGCAAGTCGAGCCTGCTCGGGATGCTCGCCGGCATCAAGGAGCCGAACTCCGGACGTGTCACCGTGCGCGGCGGCACCACGATCGGCGTCCTCTCGCAGGCCGACACGCTCAGCGACGACCTGACGATCAGCGCGGCAGTCGTCGGCGACACCCCTGAGTACGAGTGGGCGGGCGACCCCCGCGTCCGCGACGTGATCGAAGGGCTGCTGAAGGACCTGCCGTGGGATGCCGAGATCGGCTCTCTCAGCGGTGGCCAGCGGCGCCGTGTGTCCCTCGCCAAGCTGCTGACCGGCGACTGGGACGTCATCGCCCTCGACGAGCCCACCAACCACCTCGACGTCGAGGCGATCACCTGGCTCGCCGGACACCTCAAGAAGCGGTGGAGCCCGAACTCCGGAGCGCTCCTGGTCGTGACGCACGACCGGTGGTTCCTCGACGAGATCTGCACCGAGACCTGGGAGGTGCACGACCGCATCGTCGAGCCCTTCGAGGGCGGGTACGCGGCCTACATCCTGCAGCGCGTGGAGCGCGACCGCATGGCGGCCGCCACCGAGGCCAAGCGCCAGAATCTGGCCAAGAAGGAGCTCGCCTGGCTTCGCCGAGGAGCGCCGGCGCGCACGGCGAAGCCCAAGTTCCGCATCGACGCGGCGAACGAGCTGATCGCCGACGTCCCCGAGATCCGCGACAAGGTGTCGCTGCAGTCGCTGGCCGTCTCGCGCCTCGGCAAGGACGTCGTCGACCTCCTGGACGTCGGGGTGACCTATCCGACCGTCGACGGCGGCACGCGGGAAGTGCTGCGCGACGTCGAGTGGCGCATCGCGCCGGGGGAGCGCACCGGCATCCTCGGTGTCAACGGCGCAGGGAAGTCGACCCTGCTCGGACTCATCTCCGGCACCGTCGATCCCACCGTGGGCCGCGTGAAGCGCGGCACGACGGTCAAGGTGAAGACGCTGACCCAGCGCCTGGACGAGCTCGAGGACCTGCGGCGCGAGCCTGTCCGCGTCGTGATCTCGCGGCTGCGCACCTCGTACACGATGGGGTCAGGATCGAAGGCGCAGGAGCTCACCCCGGGGCAGCTGCTCGAACGGCTCGGCTTCGACTCCGCGCAGCTCTCCACCCCGGTGAAGGACCTCTCCGGTGGTCAGCAGCGCCGCCTGCAGCTGCTGCTCGTGCTCCTCGACCAGCCCAACGTGCTGATCCTCGATGAGCCCACCAACGACCTCGACACCGACATGCTCGCGGCGATCGAGGACCTGCTCGACTCCTGGTCGGGCACCCTGCTGGTCGTCAGCCATGACCGCTACTTCCTCGAGCGCGTGACCGACCAGCAGTTCGCGATCCTCGACGGGCACCTGCGGCACCTGCCAGGCGGGGTCGACGAGTACCTGCGACTGCGCCAGCTGCAGACCTCGGCGCCCGGCCGGTCGCAGACGGCCGTCAACACCGAGAAGAAGGCCCCCAGCCTCGACGGCGCAGCCCTCCGCGCTGCGCAGAAGGAGGTCTCGGCTCTGGAGCGCCGCATCCAGAAGCTCACGCAGCAGGTCGACAAGGCGAAGACCGCACTGGCCGACCATGATCAGTCGGACTTCGCGGGCCTCGGCGACAAGATGAAGGCGATCAGCGATCAGCAGGCCGAGATCGAGGAGCTCGAGCTCCGCTGGTTCGAGCTGACCGAAGAGCTCGACTGACGCGAACGCTCGCGATTCTGCCGCCGCGGGAATACGGTGGCAGTCGAATGCGCTGTGCTCTGGGCGGGATTCGATCCGATCCGGGATCGCACAGCCTGATCCTGCGGTACCCGGGAGGTTCGGATGGAAGGACTCGAGGTCACCGTCCTGATCGGACTCACGATCCTCATCGGCACGCTGTTGGCGCCACGGATTCGGCTCGCGCTGCCGCTGGTGCTGGTCATCTTCGGCCTGCTGCTCGGCTTCGTCCCTGAGCTGCGTGAGATCCAGCTGCCGCCGGAGACGGTGCTTCTGCTGTTCCTGCCGGTGATGCTCTTCTGGGAGAGCCTGACCACGTCGTTGCGCTCGATCAGGCGCGACTTCCGCTACATCCTTCCGATGAGCACCCTGCTGGTCGTGGGATCCGCCTTCGCCGTCGCCGGCGTCGGAGTGCTGTTCGGGATGCCGTGGGAGACCGCCCTCATCCTCGGTGCCGCCGTGGCGCCCCCGGATGCGACGGCGGTCGCCGCCCTCGGCAGGCTGCTGCCTCGACGCATGTTCATGAAGCTCAAGGCCGAGAGCCTGACCAATGACGGCACGGCGCTCGTGCTGTACGCGATCGCGGTCTCGCTCGCCCTCGGCGGCAACATCACTCCGCTGTCGGTCACCATGTCGGTGCTCACCTCGTATGTCGGGGGCATCGCCGCCGGCGTCGTGATCGCCGCGCTCGGCTACCTGCTGATGCGGCGGACCTCGTCGACCATCGTCATCAACGTCGCCCTCCTGCTCATCCCGTTCTCCGCGTTCCTCCTCGCCGAGATCGTGCACGCATCCGGTGTGCTCGCGGTGGTCGTCGCCGGTCTCATCGTCGCGTACGTGTCGCCCCGTGTCACGACAGCATCGTCCCGACGTCAGGCGGATGCCGCCTGGCCGTTCGGCGTCTTCCTGCTCAACGGCGCGCTCTTCGTGCTGATCGGCCTCGAGGTGCAGTTCGTCGCGCACGAGATCTCGGCCGCCGCCATCGGACGCCTGGTGCTGATCACGCTCGCAGTCTGGGTGACCTTGCTCGTCGTGCGCTACCTGTTCCAGGTGATGAACGTCCCGTTCCAGCGGCGGGCGGGGACCCGACCGTCGCCGGGCCTCCGGGCACGGTCCATGGCGGTGTCGACGGTCGCCGGCATGAGAGGCGCCGTCTCCCTCGCCATCGCGCTGTCCGTGCCGGTGGCCAGCGCGACCGAGGGCGAGATCGCCGGACGTGACGAGATCGTGTTCGTGACAGCCGGTGTGATCCTGCTCAGCCTGCTCGTGCAGGGCCCGCTGCTGCCCGCCGTGGTGCGGTGGGCACGGTTCCCGGTGGACCACATCGAGGACGAGGAGTACGAACTCGCGGAGCGGACGATCTCGGGTGCGGCACTCGCGGCCCTCGACGACCTCGCCGTCGAGCACGGTGTCGGGCAGGAGATCCGCGACAAGGTGCGCGCCGAGGGCTATCAGATGCTCGAGTTCTCGAACGCCCGCGCCCTCGCACGGGAGCAGGCGATCATCGATGCCGAGGCGCAGGCCCTCGACGTGCTGCTCGACGAGCCGGACCCGCTCGGACGCGGGCAGCAGATCGGCGGGGGAGCGGACGCGGACTCCGCAGACGACGGCTCATCAGAAGGCGGCCCAGGAAGCGAGGGCCCGGATGCCGCGCAGGTGCTGCGGCAGCCGGAGATCGCCGTCATCGGGGGAGACGGGGACGGCACCGAGGGCGAGGTCAGGACCCTGCAGATGCTCGCCACCTCGGCGGACGTCGACGTGATGCAGCGCTCGCCGCTGCTGCGCCACGAGGAGCACACGCGGCTCAAGCTCGCGCTCATCGACCGCAAGCGGGAGGTGCTGCTCGGACTGCGCAGGGACGGCACGGTCGACGACCTCGTCGTGCGCCGGATCTCGGCGCGGCTCGACCTCGAACAGGTGCGTCTGCAGGGCATCGAGGAGTACGACTGAGAGCTGTGACGCTCTGTGACGCTCGATTGTCGTCGACGACGTCGCCCTGCCTAACGTATTCGAGTCCCCCAAGAGAGGAACCCGAACACTCATGTCCATCACCGCATCCCGTCGGACCACATCCGTCATCGCCGCGCTCGCCGCGGTCCCGCTCTTCGTCGCCCTCGCAGGCTGCGCCACCGCATCCTCCGACGCCGGCTCCGGCGGCTCCGGCGCCTCCGAGGACGAGACGGTCAAGATCGGCGTCGTCGGCAAGGGAGACGCACAGTGGGCTCCTTTCGTCGAGGCAGCCGCTGACGAGGGCATCACGGTCGAGCTTGTCGACTTCGGCTCGTACGAGCAGCCCAACCCGGCGCTCACCGAGGGCGAGATCGACCTCAACCAGTTCCAGCACATCGTGTACCTCGCCGAGTACAACACCGCGTCCGGGTCCGACCTGACCCCGATCGGCTCGACCGCGATCTACCCGCTCGGTCTGTACTCGCAGAAGTTCGACGACGTCGACGACATCCCCGAGGGAGAGACCGTCGCGGTTCCGGATGACGCGTCGAACCAGGCCCGCGCCCTGCTCGTGCTGCAGTCGGCCGGCCTGATCGAGCTCAAGAGCGGCGGAACCATCTTCTCCGACCTCTCCGACGTCGACACCGACAAGTCCAAGGTCAAGGTCACCGCGCTCGAGGCCGCACTGATCCCGACCTCGCTGCCGGACGTCGCCGCGGCGATCATCAACAACGACTTCGTCGAGGATGCCGGCCTGACGTTCGAGGACGCGATCGCCCAGGACGACCCGGAGGACCCGAACGCGCTGCCGTACGCGAACATCTTCGCCGCTCGCGCCGAGGACGCCGACAACGAGACGTACCTCAAGCTCGTGGAGATCTTCCAGACGAACGAGGACGTCCAGGCCGGTCTCCTCGAGTCCTCCGGCAACACCGCGGTGCCGCTGCAGACCCCGGTCGAGGATCTGGTCGCCTCGCTGAAGAAGGTTCAGGAAGACACCGAGGCCAACAAGTAAGTCGAGCCGGGGAGAACCACACCCCGTCGATGAGGGAGAATCGGGTGGCGCTTCGTGCGTCACCCGATTCTTCGTTCCCGAAGCAGACCGGAGCAGCCCATGCCGATCGTCACCCTGACGAACGTCTCCAAGTCCTATCCGCCGCGCACCCGTGACGAGTCCGAGGTCGTGGCCGTCGACGACGTCACCCTCTCGATCGAGAAGGGCGACGTGTTCGGCATCATCGGATACTCCGGTGCCGGCAAGTCGACGCTTGTGCGTCTCATCAACGCCCTCGAGCCGGCGACGAGCGGCACCATCACGGTCGACGACGTCGACATCACCGCGCTCAGGGAGAGCGAGCTGCGCAAGGTCCGCGGCGGCATCGGGATGATCTTCCAGCAGTTCAACCTGTTCGCCTCGCGCAGCGTCAAGGCCAACATCGCCTACCCGCTGAAGCTGGCCGGCTGGTCGAAGGCCGACATCGATGCGCGGGTGACTGAGCTGCTCAGCTTCGTCGGCCTCGCCGACAAAGCCAAGGCCTTCCCCGAACAGCTGTCCGGTGGGCAGAAGCAGCGCGTCGGCATCGCACGCGCGCTCGCCACGGGGCCGGCGATCCTGCTCGCCGACGAGGCGACCAGCGCACTGGACCCGCAGACCACCCACGAAGTGCTCGACCTGCTCAAGCGGGTCAACCAGGAGCAGGGCGTGACGATCGTGGTGATCACGCACGAGATGGACGTCATCCAGACCATCGCCACCAAGGTCGCGGTGATGGAGAACGGTCGGGTGATCGAGCAGGGCGACGTGTTCGACGTCTTCTCGGCGCCGCAGAACCCGGCATCCCAGCGCTTCGTCGGCACGGTCGTGAAGGGCGTGCCGACGCCGTCCGAGCGGGCGGTGCTGCGCGAGCGCCACCAGGGACGTCTCGTGACCTTCTCGTTCCGCGACGGCGACACGTCGCAGGCTCAGGTGTTCCTCGACCTCGCCGGTGCCGGGCTCGACTTCGAGCTCGTGTACGGCGGCATCAACGACATCCGCGGGCGGGCCTTCGGGCATCTGACGCTCGCGATCCGCGGTGAGGACGCGGTGATCGACCGGACCCTCGAACAGATCGGCCAGCGCGTCGAAGTGACCGAGATCGCCGAAGAGGAGGCGCGCTGATGGATCGTCTGAACGAACTGTGGCCCGATCTGTGGAAGGCCGCTCTCGAGACGCTGTACATGACGTCGTTCGCCCTCGTGCTCGGCGGCATCCTCGGCCTCGCGATCGGTGTCATCCTGTACGTCACCCGCCCCGGCGGGCTCGCCGAGAACCGCGTCATCGCGGTGATCGCGAACCTGGGCGTCAACTTCTTCCGGCCGATCCCGTTCGTGCTGTTCGTCGCGGTCGCCCAGCCGTTCGCGCGGGTGGTGGTCGGCACGGGTATCGGCACGACAGCCGGTGCGTTCATGATCGGTCTCGCCGCAGCCTTCGCGATCGGCCGCATCGTCGAGCAGCACCTCGTGTCCGTCTCGCCCGGCGTGATCGAGGCGGCGCGCGCGATGGGAGCGGGGCCAGCCCGCATCCTGTTCACCGTGGCGATCCCGGAGTCCCTCGGCCCGCTCATCCTCGGCTACACGTTCATCGTCGTGGCTCTGATCGACATGACGGCGATGGCAGGACTCATCGGCGGCGGCGGCCTCGGCGCGTTCGCCCAGATCTACGGCTTCCGGCAGTTCGAGCCCGTCGTCATGTGGACCGCGATCGTGCTGATCGTCGTCTTCGTGCACCTCGTGCAGCTGCTGGGCACGTGGCTGGCGCGCAGGATCATGCGCCGCTGAGGGGGGCCTCCTGCAGCGTGCGCGTCGTGGTGAAGACCCGCGGCGCGCCGCTGAGCGGATCGACGAAGTGCAGTTCGCGCGCGAGCAGCTGCATCGGGTGGTCGAAGTCATCCGGATGCTCGCCGGTGAGCTGCGGATAGAACGGATCGTTGAGGATGCCGAGCCCGAGCGCTGCGAGGTGCACCCGCAGCTGATGCATCTTGCCGCTGTGCGGACGCAGCAGCGTGTGCACGACGCGCTCGTCTGCGTCGATCACGTCGATGAGCGTCTCGGCGTTGGGCTCGCGTTCGTCGTCGACCTGCACCTTCAGCTCGTTGCGGAGCTTCACGATGTGGTTGCGGTACACGAGGGGGAAGCGCGACGCGTCCCAGTCGGTCGGGCGGGCCGACACCGCCTCGTAGACCTTCTGCACCTGCCGCGTCTCGAACAGCAGCTGGTACCGCCCTCTGGTGGCTGGGCGAGCCGAGAACATCAGGATCCCGGCGGTCGCCCTGTCCAGGCGGTGGATCGGCGCGAGCTCGGGATTGTCGAGCAGATTGCGCAGCCGCACCAGCGCCGAGTTCTGCAGGAACCGGCCGCCGGGGATGGTCGGCAGGAAGTGCGGCTTGTCGATGACGACCAGGTCCTCGTCCTGATGCAGGACCTCGATCTCCACCGGCATCCGGGTCTCGACGGGGGGATCCCGGTAGTACCAGATGAACTCCTCCGCGCCGAGCGGCGTGTCCCTCGCCAGCGGACGACCGTCCCGAGCCACGATCTCGCCGCGGTCGAAGCGCGACAGCAGCCCCTCAGGATCGAGGTGGAAGAAGCGCTCGATCATGTACGCGGCCACGGTCGGCCACTCGCCGCGCAGCGGCACGTGCAGGCGCGTCGCGCCGACGCCGTCGCGCACCGGAAGGGGGGAGAGCATGCCCATCCGCTCAGCCCCTCACGCGTCGAAGCTCAGGCTGAGCTTGCGCAGCAGGCCGGCCAGTCGGTCGCGGTCACCGCGCGAGAGCGCCTGCAGCAGGTCGTCCTCGACATCGACGAGGCGGGTGATGGCGGCATCGACCCGGATGCGCCCGTCGTCGGTGAGAGTGACGAGCACGCTGCGTCCGTCGGCGGGGTCCGCCTCCCGCCGCACGAACCGGCGGGTGACGAGCCGGTCGATGCGATTCGTCATGGTGCCACTGGAGACCAGGGTCTGCTGCAGCAGCTGCTTGGGCGACAGCTGGAACGGTGCGCCGGCGCGGCGCAGGGCCGAGAGCACATCCCACTCCCAGGCCTCGAGGTCGCTGCGCCGGAACACATCACGGCGGGCCCGGTCGAGCAGCCGCGTCAGCCGGTCCATCCGCGACAGCACCTCGAGAGGCGAGAAGTCGAGGTCGGGGCGCTGCGTGTTCCAGGCGCCGACGATCCGATCAACCTCATCAGCCTCTGTCATCCGTCCATTATCGCGGTTCGCACACGGGCGGACGTGGCAGACTTGACCAGCGGCTCCCTCTGGGGGTCGCGGTCCGCCGTGGTGTAATGGCAGCACGACAGCCTTTGGAGCTGTTAGGTCTAGGTTCGAGTCCTGGCGGCGGAGCATGACTGGGAACAATCTCGCCATCATCATCCTCGCCGCCGGCCAAGGCACCCGTATGCGCTCGCGCCTCCCCAAGGTGCTGCACCCGATCGGCGGACGGCCGCTCGTCGGGCACGTCCTCACGACCGCCGGTCGGCTGGAGGCATCTCACGTCGAGGTCGTGGTCAGGCACGAGCGCGACCAGGTCGTCGCCGCGCTCGAGAAGGACTACCCCGACGCGGTGTTCATCGACCAGGACGAGGTGCCAGGCACCGGTCGTGCGGTGCAGGTCGCGGTGGATGCCCTGCCGGACGACTTCGACGGCGACGTGCTCGTCCTCTCCGGTGACTGCCCGCTCGCGGACGCCGACACGCTGCGCTCGTTCCTCGATGCCCACCGTTCGGCAGAGGCGGAGGCGACGCTCATGACCGCGGTCGTCGAGGACCCGACCGGCTACGGACGCGTCATCCGCGACGCGGACGGCGGGGTGGACCGCATCGTCGAGCAGAAGGATGCCAGCGCCGATGAGGCTTCGGTGCGTGAGATCAACGCCGGCATGTACGTCTTCCGCGTCGGGACGCTGCGCAAGTACCTGCCCTCGGTCGGCGTCGATAACGCGCAGGGCGAGATGTACTTGACGGACGTGCCAGGGCTCCTCCGCCGCGACGGCAGCCGTGTCGCGGCATCCGTCGTCTCCGACGTCACCGTCACCTACGGCGTCAACGACCGGGCGCAGCTCGCCGAGGTGGGCCGACTGCTCAACCGCCGCATCGTGCGCCGCTGGCAGCTCGAGGGCGTCACCGTGATCGACCCGGCGACGACGTGGATCGACGACGACGCCACTCTCGCGCCCGACGTCACCGTCCTCCCGAACACCCACATCCTGCGGGCCACCACGATCGCCGAGGGTGCCATCATCGGCCCGGACACGACACTCGTGGACTGCGAGGTCGGGGCGGATGCCATCGTCCGCCGCACGGACGCCACTCTCGCCGTGATCGGCGCCGAGGCCACCGTCGGACCCTTCTCGTTCCTCCGCCCCGGCACCGTGCTGGGCGCCAGGGGCAAGATCGGCGCCTACGTCGAGACGAAGAACGCCGAGATCGGGGAGGGCAGCAAGGTCCCGCACCTCTCGTACGTCGGCGACGCGACCATCGGACGCGGCGTGAACCTCGGCGCGAGCACGATCACCGCGAACTACGACGACGTGAACAAGCATCGCACCGTGGTCGAGGACGAGGTGCACACCGGCTCGCACACGACCCTCGTCGCGCCCGTTAGGCTGGGAGCCGGCGCCAAGACAGGTGCCGGAGCGGTCGTCCGCAAGGACGTCCCCGCCGGATCCCTTGCCATGAGCGTCGCCCCTCAGCGCAACATCGAGGGTTGGGTCGAGAAGAACAGAGCAGGCACGGGCGCGGCAGACGCCGCAGCCCGATCCCGAGTGGCGGAGTAGGCAAACGATGGCGCGCAAGAAGAAGACCGTCGATCTGGACCGGGACAACGGCATCGCTCCGGGTCTCGTCGCCAAGACCAAGAAGCGGCTCGTCGTCGCGGGAGGCCGCTCGCACCCCGAGCTGACCGCCGCCGTCGCGAACGCACTGGGTACGGAGGTCGTGCCGACGGAGCACCGGACCTTCGCCTCCGGAGAGATCTACGCCCGGTTCGAGGTGTCGATCCGAGGCTGCGATCTGTTCCTGATCCAGACCTTCGGCGAGCCGGTCAACGAGTGGCTCATGGAGACGCTCATCATGATCGACGCGGCCAAGCGCGCCTCCGCGAAGCGCATCACGGTCGTCGCCCCGTACTATCCGTATTCGCGTCAGGACAAGAAGGGCCGTGGCCGGGAGCCGATCAGCGCCCGTCTCGTCGCCGACCTGCTGAAGACGGCCGGTGCCGACCGCGTGATGAGCGTCGACCTGCACGCCGCTCAGATCCAGGGCTTCTTCGACGGTCCCGTCGACCACCTCTTCGCGAAGCCCGTCCTGATGGACTACTTTCAGCGCACGCTCAGCCCCGAGGACCGCAAGATCCTCACCGTGGTCTCGCCCGACATGGGCCGGGTCAGGGTCGCAGACACCTGGTCGGACAGCCTCGGCGCCCCGCTCGCCATCATCCACAAGCGTCGCGACCCGAAGGTCGCGAACCAGGTCTCCGTGCACGAGATCGTGGGCACCGTCGAGGGTCGCACCTGCCTCCTGGTCGACGACATGATCGACACCGGCGGCACGATCGTGAAGGCCGCGCAGGCGCTCAAGGCGAACGGCGCGCACCGCGTGATCGTCGCTGCGACCCATGCGATCTTCAGCGACCCGGCATCCGAGCGCCTGCAGGACGCCTCGATCGACGAGGTCGTCATCACCGACACCATTCCGCTCACGGAATCCCGTCGGTGGGACAAGCTGACGATCCTGCCGATCGCTCCGCTCCTCGCACGCGCCATCCACGAGGTCTTCGAGGACGGATCCGTCACGAGCATGTTCGGCGGCGACGCGTAAGCGTTGCGTCGGACAGCCCATATATCGGACACAGCCCGCGCATAGAAGACGTCCCTACGGTCGAGACATCACATCGATCAAGGCCGGAAGGACCATCATGATCCGCACGACTGTTCCGACTTCTGTTCGCAAGGGCGCAGCCCTCGCCGGCGTCGCAGGGCTTCTCGTCCTCGCAGGGTGCTCCGGCACCGCCGACGCCGAAGACCAGTCCACCGACACCGGCACCGATTCGAGCACGGAGTCGACCGACTCCGGTGCGTCGGCCGGCGACTACACCGACGGCACCTACACTGCCGACGGCTCGTACCAGACGCCTGAGACGGTCGAGAAGATCAGCGTCACCCTCACGATCGCCGACGGGCTCGTCGAGGACGTCGAGGTGACAGGCGACCCGCAGGCTCCCGAGACCGAGCGCTACCAGGGCGAGTTCATCGACGGCATCGCCGATGAGGTCGTGGGCAAGTCGCTCGATGAGATCGAGGTCAGCCGGGTCGCAGGTTCGTCGCTCACCAGCGGCGGGTTCAACGACGCCGTCGGGTCGATCAAGGAGCAGGCCGCCGCCTGAGGCGCCTGACACGTGCATGGCGATCTGGCGTTTCGACGCGATCGGCACGGTGTGGGAGATCGAGACGGCGCGGGAGCTCGTGGCCGATGACCGCGACAGGGTCGCCGGCGAGATCGAGCGCTTCGACCGTGAGTGGTCCCGGTTCCGGGCGGATTCGTCGGTGGCCCGGGTCGGCCGCCACGGCGGGTCGCTCGTCTCCTCGGATGCCGGCGCGATGCTCGACGCCTACCGCGAGCTCTCCTCGGCGACCGCCGGTGCGGTCAACCCGCTCGTCGCGGACAGTCTGAACGCGCTCGGGTACGACGCGTCGTACTCGCTCGCCGCATCCGAACCGGTCGCGGCGCCCGACGACTGGACAGATCGGCTCCAGTGGACGGCGGGGGAGGCCGTGGCATCCGCTCCTGCCCTTCTCGACGTCGGAGCCCTCGGCAAGGGACGCCTGGTCGATCTCGTCCTCGCAGCGCTCGCGCACGTCCCCGGCGATCTCGTGGTGGATGCCGGGGGAGACCTCGCGGCACGTGGAGCGCCCGTGCGGGTGGGGCTGGAGCATCCGTACGACACACGCAAGGCGATCGGCGTCGTCGAGCTGCAGGATGCCGCCCTGTGCGCCTCGGCCGTCAACCGCAGGGCTTGGGGCGACGGTCTGCACCACGTCCTGGATGCCCGCACCGGGGTCCCGGTGCGCTCCTGGGCCGCCACCTGGGCGATCGCCCCCGACGCGATGAGAGCGGATGCCGTCGCGACCGCTCTGTTCTTCGACGGAGGTCCGGAGCTCGCAGCCTCCTGGGGCGTCGAGTGGGTGCGCATGACGACCGACGGACGCGCGGAGCGCTCACCCGGCTGTCCTGCTGAACTGTTCACCGCGCGCCCCTAGGGCGGCGAAGTAGGGAAGAGTGGAACCGTGATCACCTCCATCACCGCCCTTCGGCAGCGGGTCCTCGCGCTGCTCGGCAGTCTCTCGATGTATCGCCTGGTGCTGTTCGCGCTGCTCGCGCTCGCCGTCATCGCCATCGTGCTGTCGGCGCTCGGGGTGATCGTCTCGCCAACGCCGCTCGAGATCGTCGCCTCCTTCGTCGTGCTCTCGGTCGTCATCTCGCTCGTGGATGCCGCGGCGCAGCGCATCCTGCGGCTGCCCTGGCGCATCGAGTCGTCACTCGTCACCGCGCTGATCCTGCTGTTCGTGCTGCGTCCGGGCGTCGAGCCGGCCGCGCTGCTGGGGCTCGCCATCGCGGGGGCGATCGCGAGCCTGTCGAAGTACCTCATCGCCTGGCGCGGCCGCCATATCCTGAACCCGGCGGCATTCGGGGCCGCGGTCGTGTCGATTCTCGGCTCCTTCGGGGCACTCGAGTGGCTGGGCACCTCCTCGTCCTGGTGGGTCGGGACGCCCTCGCTCTTCCTCCCCGTCGCCGTGCTCGGCCTCGCGGTGCTCTGGCGCACCGAGAAGGTGCGGATCGTCGTCGTCTTCCTCGTGGTCGCAATCGCGGTGTCGGTGGCTCGGCAGGCGGTGCAGGCGCAGCAGTTCGACATCGATTTCGAACTCGGATCCGCTCTGTCGTTCGCCGTGTTGCAGTCGCCCTTCCTCTTCCTCGGGGCGTTCATGCTGTCGGAGCCGCTGACCCTCCCGCCGCGACGGTGGCAGCAGTTCTCGGTCGCCGCTCTCGTCGGCGTGCTCGCCGGGTGGCCGATCGCGGTCGGCTCCCTGTTCACGCTCGGGCAGGAGCGCGCGCTGCTCATCGGCAACCTGCTCGCGTTCGCCTTCGCGCTGCGCGGCTCGGTGCGCCTCGTGCTCGAGAAGCGGCGCTTCATCACGCCGACCGCACAGGAGCTGACTTTCCGGGCGAAGGGGCCGGTGAAGTTCCTCCCCGGTCAGTACCTCGAGCTCGACGTTCCGCATCGTCGAGCCGACGCCAGGGGCACCAGGCGTGAGTTCAGCATCGTCTCCGCGCCGGCAGATCTGCCGACGCTGCGCATCGCGTACAAGGACGGCGATCAGAAGCATCCGTCGAGCTACAAGCGTGCTCTCGCGGCTGCAGAACCCGGCTCCGCGCTCGCCGTCACCGGCACCTGGGGTGACTTCCTCCTGCCGCGTTCGGATACACCGGTACTCATGGTGGCGGCCGGGATCGGTGTCACGCCGTTCGTGTCGCAGCTCCGGCAACTGCAGCTCACCGGACAGCAGCGCGACGTCGTGCTCGTGTATGTGGCGTCGGACAGCTCGGAGTTGGCGTTCCGCGATGAGCTCGCCGCGACCGGTGCACGGGTGGTCGTGTTCACGCGCGATGAGCCGGAGAACCTTCCCGCGCACTGGACGTGGGCGCAGGGCGCACGACTGGATGCCGCAGGGCTCGAGCGCTATGTGCCGGATCTCGGTGAGCGGCACTCGTACATCTCCGGTCCGCCGCGCCTGATCGCCGACCTCGCTCCCGCGTTGCAGAAGGCCCGCTCGCTGACGACAGACGCCTTCGCCGGGTACTGACGCGGCGCCTTTCGGTGCCGCGGCCGGTGCAGGACGACGGCGCGAATTCAGGACGAGTTCCGTCGATCGGTCCTGAACTCGCGCGGTCGTCCTGCACTCGCGCGGTCGTCCTGCACTCAGGCGGTGGCCTCGCGCATGCAGGGCAGGTCGTCGGCAGGGCCAGGGAGGCAGCAGGCCGCGCCTCCCGCGGCATCCGGGTCGGTCGGCGGAGCCGGGATGGGGTGCGGCCATGAACGTCATAGCCGCCGGCCCTGACTCGAATGCAGGAGGACGGCTCGGAATCAGGACGGAATTTGTCCGTTCGTCCTGAACTCGCGCGGTTGTCCTGCTTTCGTGCCGAGGCCGCGCAGGGGAAGCAGGTGGCGGCCCGCGTGAAGCACCGATCGGCTTCGCCGGCGGCAGGCCGCAGCCCCGAAACGGCTTCCGGGAGTCGATCCGCGGAAGCCGGGATGGGATGCGGGCACTCAGCGTCATGGCCGCTGGCGCGAATGCAGGAGAACAGCTCGGAATCAGGACGGAATTTGTCCGTTCGTCCTGATCTCGCACGGTCGTCCTGCTCTCGCGCCGCGGCCCCGCGGCGAGCAGACCGAGGCCCCGCGGGCGGACGCGATCAGTCCGCGGAAGCGGGGCTGATCGGGATGCGGACGGCGAAGGTCGTGGCCCCCGGCTCGCTGTCGACCGTGATCTGGCCGCCGTGGCCCCCGACGATCGCCTTCACGATCGCGAGGCCCAGGCCGGTGCCACCGGTCTGACGCGCCCGCGAGCTGTCACCCCGAGCGAATCTGCCGAAGAGCTCGTCGCGGACGTCCGGGTCGATCCCGGGACCATCGTCGTGCACCCGCAGCACCGCGTCGTCGCCCTCACGGCTCACGCTGAGCGTGATCGATGTACCCGCAGGGGTGTGGGTGCGGGCATTGGCGAGGAGGTTCGCGACGACCTGATGCATCCGTCCCGCGTCGCCGATGACGACGATCGGCTCGTCAGGGACCTCGATCTTCCAGTGATGATCGGGTCCGGTCGGTCGGGCATCCGACAGCCCCTCGAGCGCGAGCTGCGTGAGGTCGACGGTGCCGTAGACCAGCTCTCGCCCCTCGTCGAGGCGAGCCAGCAGCAGCAGATCCTCCACGAGGCGGGTCATCCGCAGCGACTGGGCCTGGATGCGTTCGAGAGAGGTCGTCGTGCCCTCGATGACCGCCGGTCCCGTCTGCTGCTTGAGGGCGCGCAGCGACAGCTCGGAGTATCCGCGGATCGACGACAGCGGAGTGCGCAGCTCATGGCTCGCGTCGGCGACGAAACGCCGCATCTGCTCCTCGTTCTTCTGCCGCGCGGCCAGGGAGTCATTCACGTGGTCGAGCAGCGTGTTGAGGGAGGCGCCGACGAGCCCGGTCTCCGTGCGCGGATCCGCCTCGAACGCCGGTACGCGCTCGGTGATCTTGACCTCACCTCGATCGAGGGGCTGGTTGGCGACGCGAGTCGCCGTGGCCGCGACGGCACGCAGTGGCCGCAGCCCCACCCTGATCGTGATCGCCGTCGTCAGGGCGAGGAGGATCAGGCCGCCGATGGTGGCGAGCGCGATCACGGTGAGCAACGTCGTCAGTTGATTCTGGATCTCGGTGCGGGGGAGGCCCGTCACCACATTGGCACCGTTGGCGGCTTTCTGCGCGACCAGCATGTACGACCCGAACTCCTTGAGCGAGACCGTCCCGATCGCGCGTCCCGCGAGCGAGTCGTTGATCTGCGCGAGCTCGGCGTCGGTGAGGTCCGCCGTCGCCCCGATGTTCTGCGCCGCGTCGGTGAAGACCGCCCCGCTCGTGCCGCCCTCGACACTCGACACCGCGAACAGCAGTCCCGGCACCGGGTTGAGCCGCGGCCGGATGGTGTCGACGGTCGTGGCCTCCTCTGGATACGACCCGACCAACTGCGTGATCTGCCCGGAGTAGATCTTCAGGCGGTCCTGCAGCTGGAGCTCGAGCGTCGCCCCGAGCGTCGCGCTGGTGATCACGGCGACGATCACGAGGATGAGCGAGACGAATCCGATCACGGCTGTCATCAGCCGCGTCTGCAGGCTCATCGGCCGTCGCGTCATCCTCGCATCGCTCACTGAGGCGCCTTGATCATGTAGCCGACGCCGCGCACCGTGTGCAGCAGGGGAGTGCGGCCGGCGTCGATCTTCTTGCGGAGGTAGGAGATGTACAGTTCCACGACCGACGACTTGCCGCCGAAGTCGTAGCTCCACACGCGGTCGAGGATCTGCGCCTTCGACAGCACACGGCGCTCGTTGCGCATCAGGTAGCGGAGGAGCTCGAACTCGGTCGCCGTGAGCTCGATCTCGGTGCCGTCGCGCATGACCTCATGGCTGTCCTCGTTGAGGGTGAGGTCGGCGACGCGCAGGATCGACTGGCCGTCGTCTGCTGTCGCGTGGCCGGTACGGCGGATGATCGCGCGGAGCCGGGCGATGACCTCCTCGAGGCTGAACGGCTTCGTGACGTAGTCGTCGCCGCCCGCGGTGAGGCCCGCGACGCGGTCGCCCACGGCATCCTTCGCCGTCAGGAAGAGCACGGGGACGAGGCTGCCGGACTCGCGAAGGCGGCGCAGCACCGCCATGCCGTCGAGGTCGGGCATCATGATGTCGAGCACCAGGGCGTCCGGCTCGAACTCGCGCGCGACCTGCAGCGCCTCGAGACCCGATGATGCTGTGCGCACCTCCCAGCCCTCCATGCGGAGCGCCATCGCGAGCAGATCGGTGAGCATCTGCTCATCATCGACGGCGAGGATGCGCAGGGGAGAGCCGTCGGGGCGGCGCAGGTCGGGGAGGTCGGTGCTCATGACTCCATTCTGCGGAATCTCCTATGGGTTTTCTATGGAGACCGCTATGCGTCTGCTGGGAGACATGACGTCGACCACCCCGCGCATGACGAAGGCCCCGGCGTGGACGCCGGGGCCTTCGTCGTGCTGCGGACGCGCTCAGTGCGTGTCTTCGGCCTCGATCTCGGTGCGGTCACCGGACCACTGCGTGTGGAACGTGCCCGGCTTGTCGATGCGCTTGTAGGTGTGCGCGCCGAAGAAGTCGCGCTGGCCCTGCACGAGGGCGGCCGGCAGGCGGTCGGCGCGGATGCCGTCGTAGTACGACAGCGACGACGAGAACGCCGGGGCGGGGATGCCGGCCTGAGCAGCCGTCACGACGACTCGACGCCAGGACGCCTGGCCGCGGGTCAGCGCCTCGGCGAAGTACGGCGCTGTCATGAGGACGGGCAGTTCGGGGTTCTCGGCGTAGGCGTCCGCGATGCGGTTGAGGAACTGCGCGCGGATGATGCATCCACCGCGCCAGATCTTGCTGATCGCGCCGAGGTCGATGTTCCAGCCGTACTCGGCGGCGCCGGCGCGGATCTCGTCGAAGCCCTGCGAGTAGGCGACGATCTTCGACGCGTACAGCGCGAGACGGACGTCTTCGATGAAGGCGGCCTCATCGGTGACGACGAACTCCTCGTCGGGGCCGGGCAGGGCGCGAGCGACCTCACGCTGCTCCGGGTGCGACGACAGCGAGCGGGCGAACGTGGCCTCGGCGATGCCCGAGACCGGGACGCCGAGTGAGAGGGCCGTCTGCACGGTCCAGGCGCCGGTGCCCTTGGCGCCGGCCTGGTCGAGGATGACATCGACGAGCGGCTTGCCGGTCTCGGCATCCACCTGGCGCAGCACCTCTGCGGTGATCTCGATCAGGTAGGACTCGAGCTCGCCCTTGTTCCACTCGGCGAAGATCTCGGCGATCTCGGCGGGGGACTTGCCCGTGCCGCGGCGGATGAGGTCGTATGCCTCGGCGATGAGCTGCATGTCGGCGTACTCGATGCCGTTGTGCACCATCTTCACGAAGTGCCCGGCGCCGTCGTGCCCGACGTGCGTCACGCACGGCTCGCCCTCGGCGATCGCGGCGATGGACTTGAGGATCGGGCCGAGGGTGATCCAGGACTCGTCCGAGCCACCCGGCATGATCGAGGGGCCTGTGAGCGCGCCCTCCTCGCCGCCCGAGATTCCGGCGCCGACGAAGTTGATGCCCGTCTCGCGGACCGCCTTCTCGCGGCGGATCGTGTCGGGGAAGTAGGCGTTTCCGCCGTCGACGATGATGTCACCGGGCTCGAAGACCTCGACGAGCGAGTCGATCACGGCGTCGGTCGGGCCGCCGGCCTTGACCATGATGATCGCGGTGCGCGGCTTCTGCAGCGAGTCGGCGAACTCCCGGTAGGTCTGTGCGGGGATGAAGCCGGCCTCAGGATGCTCGGAGACGAGCGTCTCGGTCTTCTCGTAGCTGCGGTTGAAGATCGCCACCGTGTTGCCCTCGCGGCTGGCGAGGTTGCGGGCGAGGTTCGAACCCATGACGGCGAGTCCGACGACTCCGATGTTCGCTGATGCTTCGGGCACAGATGGCTCCTAGATCGAGAAGAAGGGGATGCGTCCAGATTATCGCGGCGCCGGGGGAGGCGCGCCCGTGTGTCGCCCGATGATCGGGCGAGGCCGCGCTGGACGGCCAGGAGACGCGGGGGTCAGTCCTTGCGGTAGCCCGTGCGGCCGAGCGAGAAGAGCGCGGCGAAGGTGAAGCCGGCGGCGCACACGGTCATCGCGCCGATGACCCAGAGGATCACGTGGGAGAAGAAGGCGCCGTCGAGCATGAGTGAACTCCGTGTTTCTGCAGAGGGGAATCGGTGTCCTCAGCCTATCGGCTCATCCGGTACCATGAGAGGAGTACCTCGGCGAGGGATGCTTCTGCGCGTGCGCTGGCATCCGTTATCGACGCGGCGAAGCAAGCCCGGTGGCTTTCCTCACGTGTCTGCGTTCGAGAACAATTCCAAGACCACCGCGTAGCTGTCGCTGCGTGCCCCGAAGGAGAACCCCATGTCTGAAGACACCAAGGTCAAGGCCGAGCTCCGCGAGAGCTTCGGCAAGGGCTTCGCCCGTCGTCTGCGCGCCGCAGGCAAGATCCCCGCCGTCATCTACGGTCACGGCACCGACCCCGTGCACGTCGCACTGCCGGGCCACCAGGTCTCGCTCATCATCCGCCGTGCGAACGCCCTGCTCGAGCTCGACATCGAGGGCACGCCTCAGCTCGCCCTGGTGAAGGACGTCCAGAAGGACCCCGTGCACCAGATCATCGAGCACATCGATCTCCTGGTCGTCCGCAAGGGTGAGAAGGTCACGATCGACGTTCCCGTCATCGTCACCGGCGAGTCGGCTCCCGGCACCATCGTCAACCAGGACGCGAACACTCTGTCGATCGAGGCAGAGGCCACGCACCTGCCGCAGAACGTCGAGGTCTCGGTCGAGGGACTCGAGGAGGGCGCGCACATCACGGCCGCCGACGTCACGCTCCCCAAGGGCTCGACGCTGCTGACGGACCCCGAGGTCCTCGTCGTAGCGATCTCGATCCCGGCCGAGGAGTCGCTGGGCGAGGACGAGGCCGGCGCCGACGAGGCTGCCGCCGAGGAGGAGCCCGCCGCGGAGTGATCTCCGCAGGCGCAGCTCACAGCTGACTGCATCACAGAGGGGGCGCGATCGCATCGCGCCCCCTCTGTCGTATTCTGACCCGGGCGCTGTACGCAGCCCGCATCCGAGAGGACGACGACATGGCATCCACCTGGCTCGTGGTGGGGCTCGGGAACCCCGGCCCGCGATACGAGGCGACTAGGCACAACATCGGCCAGATGGTGATCGACGAGCTCGCCGCGCGACGAGGAGAGACGTTCCGAGAGCACAAGGGAGGGGCGCGGGTCGTCGAGACCTGGCTGCGCCCCGGAGGCGACAAGCTCGTGCTCGCCAAGCCCAACACGTTCATGAATGTCTCCGGCACGCCCGTCGCTGCGCTCGCGCGGTTTTACTCGGTGCCGCCGGAGCGTGTCGTGGTCGTGCACGACGAGCTCGACATCCCGTTCGACACGGTCAAGCTCAAGATCGGCGGCGGGCACGGCGGCCACAACGGCGTGCGCGACATCGCCCGCGCCCTCACGACAGCCGAGTTCCCTCGGGTGCGCGCCGGGATCGGGAGGCCCATGGGCCGCCAGGACCCCGCGGACTGGGTGCTATCGCCGTTCGGCAAAGAAGAACGCGCCAACCTGCCGATCCTCGTCTCGGATGCGGCGGATGCGGTCGAGATGCTCGTCGACGAGGGACTGCTCGCCGCGCAGCAGAAGCACCACGCACCGCGCTGATCCGACAGCCGGCCCGGTCGGCGGAGACGGTCAGGGCAGGAAGCCTGCGGCGGTGCCCGTCGACACGGAGACGAGCAGGACCACCCAGAAGATGATCGGTCCCAGCACGGCGACGACGAGCGCGGCGATGCCGGCACCGCGAGCCTGCTTCTTGCGGATCGCGAGGATGCCGATCACGATCGCGGCGATCCCGAGCACGGTCCCGGTCCAGAAGGACAGCTCTGCCCAGAGCACCTGGTCGCGCGCGGGGGCCAGGACCGAAAGGAAGTCCCGGTCGCTCGTGTCCAGCCCGCCGGGGATGCGTCGGCCGATCTCGAAGCCGGCGACGCCCACCACGATCGGGGTGACCACTGCGGCGATGAGCGCGAGGATGAGCGCCAGCATCCCGAGCAGGCTCGACTTCTTCGGTGCGCCATCCGGCGCCCGGTACGGTCCCTCGGGTGCGGCGTATCCTCCGACGGGCACCTGGTAAGCGCCGGGAGGGGCGGCAGGGTACGCGGGAGCCCCGGTCGGGGCGGGATAGGAGGGGGATGCGTGTCCGCCGGGTGCCGGGAACGCGGGAGCAGCGGGAGCAGCCGGCGGTGCGGACTGGTAGGCGGGAGGGGCGGGCGGGGCTGCCTGGTACGCGGGAGGTGCCGCCTGATACGCGGGAGGTGCCGCCTGAGGCTCCGCCGAGTACACGGGCGGGGCAGGGGTCGTGGGCTGAGAGCCGTACTGCGGAGCGACAGGAGCCTCGGGTGCGTGGGCGGGCGGCGGTACCGGCGGCTGCCCTGCTGCGGACTCGGGTGCAGGCGGCACAGGGGGAACGGCACCGGACGGGGGCAGCTGCGGATCAGTCACGCCCCCATCCTATGGGGCGCTCAGACGCGACGCAGCAGCCCGACGCGGTCGTAGACCGCGGCGAGTGTGGCGTCGGCGACCTCGTCTGCACGGGCCGCGTTCGCGGCGAGGATGCGGTCGAGCTCGGCCGGGTCGTCGAGGAGCTCGAGCGCGCGAGCGCGGACCGGCTCGAACTCGTTCACGACGACCTCCGCGAGGCCCTTCTTGAAGTCTCCGTAGCCGCGGCGGGCGTACTCGTCCTCGATCGCGCCGATCTGGCGACCGCTGAGAGCGGCGTAGATCGTCAGCAGGTTGGAGACGCCCGGCTTCTGCTCGCGGTCGAACCGCACCGACCCTTCGTTGTCGGTGACCGCGCGCATGATCTTCTTCGCGGACTTCGCGGGATCGTCGAGCATCCAGAGAACTCCGGCGTCGCTCTCGGCGGACTTCGACATCTTCGAGGTCGGATTCTGCAGGTCGTAGATGCGCGCCGTGTCCTTCTGGATGACGGGACGCGGAACGACGAAAGTCTCGCCGAATCGGCTGTTGAACCTCTCGGCCAGGTCGCGCGTGAGCTCCACGTGCTGCTTCTGGTCGTCGCCGACGGGCACGACGTCGGTCTGGTAGAGAAGGATGTCGGCAGCCATCAGCACCGGGTAGGTGAACAGTCCGACGCTCGTCGCGTCGGCGCCGTAGCGCGCCGACTTGTCCTTGAACTGTGTCATTCGACCCGCCTCGCCGAAGCCGGTGATGGTCGACAGGATCCAGGCGAGCTCGGCGTGTGCGCGGACGTGCGACTGCACGTACAGCGTGGAGAGGGACGGCTCGATCCCCGCGGCGATGTACTGCGCCGCAGTGCGACGTGTCTTCTCGCGCAGTTCGGCCGGGTCCTGCGCGACCGTGAGCGCATGCAGGTCGACCACCGAGAAGTAGGCGTCGTAGGAGCTCTGGAGCTCTCGCCACTGCAGGAGCGCCCCGATGTAGTTGCCGATCTGGAGGGAGTCGGCGGAGGGCTGCATTCCTGAGTAGAGGCGAGGTTTCGTCACGGTATCAATCCTATGGGGGCGGTGGCGACCGCAGAGTCCGCACGCAAGACTCGCTCTATGACGAAACCGCCCGAGGTCGCCGGCCTGATGCTCGCCGGGAGCGGGCGGGTGTCGCGCATCATCGGACTCGTGCTCACGGTGATCATCGGAATCTCGTTCGCGTTCCTCGTCTGGGTCGCGTTGAGCAGCCGGTTCGGGCCGGTGTCCGCCGATCCGCATGGATACGGGCTGATCATCGGCACCGTCCTGGCACTCGGGCTCGGTCTCCTGGTGGCAGTGACCGTGCCGCTCGTGTTCTCGCCGGGACGAAGGAGCCGCGCATATCTGTGGAGCGTGCTGGGCTATCTCGTGGTGGCGGCGGGCCTGATCGCCGCGCTGCTCACCGCCTGATCGCCGCTCAGCCCATCGGGGGACCCGACGAGGGTCGACCCGCGTCAGTACGTGTAGTCGACGACGACCGGTGCGTGGTCACTCCAGCGCTGGTCGTATGCGGCCGCACGGGCCACATGGTACGCCGTCACGCGCTCGGCGAGAGCGGGAGTGGCGAGGTGGTAGTCGATCCGCCAGCCCGAGTCGTTGTCGAAGGCCTGCCCTCGCATCGACCACCACGTGTACGGACCCTCGACCTCGCCGTGGAAGGTGCGCCCGACGTCCACCCAGCCGAGGCCGGTGCCGGTGGAGCCGTCGACGCCTTCGACCGTCTGGCCGGCTGCCCCGAGGAAGCGGTCGAAGTAGCCGCGTTCGCGCGGCAGGAACCCGGCCTTCTTGCGGTTGCCGCGCCAGTTCTTGATGTCGAGTTCGCGGTGGCCGACGTTCAGGTCGCCGGTGACGAGCGCGAGGGCTCCGTCATCCTGCCCGAGCTCGGCGAGACGCGCCTCGAACGCGTCGAGGAACTTCCACTTCTCCTCCTGCTTGGGTGTGTCGGCCTCCCCGCTGTGCACGTAGGCGCTCACGACGGTGAGCGGGCGGTCGCCGATCACGAAGTCGGCCTCGATCCAGCGGCCCTTCGAATCGAAGTCGATGGCGCCGAAGTCGGTGCGCGACGCCACGGCAGGCACCCGGCTGGCGATCGCGACACCGGCGCGGCCCTTCGCGGTCGCCTCGTCGTGCACGAAGGTCCACCCTGGCAGCGCGGCCTCGAGATGCTCGTCCTGACCGCGGACCTCCTGGAGCGTGAGGATGTCGACATCCGCGGCGTCGAGCCAGGCTCCCATGCCGTTGCGAGCCGCCGCTCTGATCCCGTTGACGTTGACCGTGGCGATACGCAGATGAGGCATGTCTCCAGCCTAACGATCGCCGCCGACATCCCGAGCCGAGCGCTGCAGCTCGGCGCGGAGCCGCTGCGCGAGGGGCGAAGCGGTCTCTGGTGGCGGGGGAGCGGATGCCTCGAGCGCGGCGAGATCGTCCTCTGCGGCGCGCACGGCCCGAGCGGCCGACCACACCGCATACCAGGGTGCGGCGTCGCGAGTCTCCTGGGCGTCGCGCAGCCGGATGCGGGCAGCGGCGACGAGAGTCCGGTGCTCGGCGATCCGCCGCTCGGCCTCCGTCGGCGACAGCAGCGGAAGGTCTCGGTCCTTCGCCGTCACGGCGATCCACGACGAGGCCACCAGCATGACCACGCCGTTGACCCGGAACCACAGCAGCAGCCCGATGAAGATCGCGAAGGTGGCCAGCAGCGGGTTCGACGGCGTGTAGCTGAGCAGGAAGCCCGCACCGTACTGGAGGATCGTCATCGCTCCGCCGCCGAGCAGCGCACCCGGCCAGATCGTGCGCCAGCGGAGCGAGGTCCCGGTGAGGAAGCGCACCATCGCGGCAAGAGCTCCGGAGAGCAGGACGAACGAGACGACGACGGTGCCGAGGCGGATGCCCAGGTTCAATCCGGCAGAGCCCGCATCCCACCCGAGAAGGCTGAGCAGCCACCGCAGCACCGCGGCGCTGGCAGAGCTGAGCAGAGAGCCGGCGATCAGCGCGACGCCGAAGATCAGCGCCGCCAGCAGATCCCTCGCCTTCAGCATGACGTAGCTGCGCAGGTCAGGCGGCAGGCCGAAGATGTCCCTGGTCGCCCGACGCGAGAACGTCACCCACCCGATCGCCGTCCAGATGACGGTACCGAGAGCGATGAGTCCCGTGACGCTCAGCACTCCGGTCGTGTTGGCCGCGATCTCCTGCACCTGGGCGGGCGTGAAGACGCCTCCGGGGTCCTGGATCAGGTGGGGGACGTAGCTGTTGATGATGTCGATCAGCCCGTCGACGGCCTCCGCGCTGCCTCCGAGCCAGAGGCCGGCGATGGCGAAGGCGAGGTAGATCGCCGCGAAGATCGCGAACAGCGCCTGGTAGCTCACGCCCGCCGCGAGCAGGAATCCGTTGTGCTGCAGGAAGTGGCGCCACACGCGCACCGGGAACAGCCCGAGGGTGCGCCGGGTCAGCGCGGTCGCCCGTTCGACGGCTGCATCCAGCCGGCCGGGCTCGCTCGTCTCGTCACCGGAACCGGACATTTCCTCACCCTATCCACACAGCGAGAGCGGGCGGGCTCCTCAGGAGGAGCCCGCCCGCTCTCGACGGAGTCACCGCGTCAGGGGCGTCCGCGAAGTACGGCCTGCTTGACCTCGGCGATGGCCTTGGTGACCTCGATGCCGCGAGGGCATGCCTCGGAGCAGTTGAAGGTCGTGCGGCAGCGCCACACGCCTTCCTTGTCGTTCAGGATGTCGAGGCGCACCTCGGCGTTGTCATCGCGGGAGTCGAAGATGAAGCGGTGCGCGTTCACGATCGCCGCGGGGCCGAAGTACTGTCCGTCGGTCCAGAACACAGGGCACGAGGAGGTGCACGCGGCGCAGAGGATGCACTTGGTCGTGTCGTCGAAGATCTCGCGGTCGACGATCGACTGCACGCGCTCCTTGCCCTTCTCGGGCACCGAGTTCGCGACCAGGAACGGCTGCACGTCGCGGTACGACGCGAAGAACGGCTCCATGTCGACGATCAGGTCCTTCTCGAGCGGGAGTCCCTTGATCGCCTCGACGTAGATCGGCTTCGAGATGTCGAGGTCCTTGATCAGCGTCTTGCATGCGAGACGGTTGCGCCCGTTGATGCGCATGGCGTCGGATCCGCAGATGCCGTGGGCGCAGGATCGACGGAAGCTCAGCGAGCCGTCGACCTCCCACTTGATCTTGTGCAGGGCGTCGAGCACGCGGTCGGTCGAGTAGAGCTCGACGTCGTAGTCCACCCAGTGCGGCTCGGCGTCGATCTCGGGGTCGAACCGACGGATGTTGAAGGTGACGATGAAGGACTGGATGCCGCTCTCCTCCGTCGTGTCCGCGGGAGCTTCGGCGATGGCGTTCGACATGCTCAGTACTTCCTCTCCATCGGCGGGTAGTTCAACTCGCCCTGCTCGTTCTTGGTGAAGACGACAGGCTTCCAGTCGAGCTTGATGTGGTCGCTCGGCGTGGAGGAGTGCGGGTCGCCGGTCAGGTAGGCCATGGTGTGCTTCATGTACTTCTCGTCATCGCGAGTCGGGAAGTCGTCGCGCATGTGACCGCCGCGGCTCTCTTCACGGTTCTGCGCGGCGTAGACGACGACCTCGGCGATGTCGAGGAGGAAGCCGAGCTCGACGGCCTCGAGCAGATCGGTGTTGAACCGCTTGCCCTTGTCGTCGACGTGCACGTTCTTGTACCGCTCGCGCAGCTCGGCGATCACGCCGAGGACGTGCTCGAGGGACTCGTGCGTGCGGAAGACCTGCGCCCCCTTGTCCATCTCGTCCTGCAGCGCCTTGCGCAGCACGGCGATGCGCTCGGTGCCCTGGTTGTTGCGCAGGCCCTCCAGCATCCCGGAGACGAAGCCGGCGGGGTTCTCGGGAAGAGGGACGAACTCGGCCGTCTTGACGTACTCGACCGCGTTGCGGCCGCTGCGCTTGCCGAAGACGTTGATGTCGAGCAGCGAGTTGGTGCCCAGACGGTTCGCTCCGTGCACCGACACGCACGCGCACTCGCCGGCGGCGTACAGGCCCGGCACCACGGTGTCGTTGTCGGCGAGCACCTCGCCGTTGTTGTTGGTCGGGATGCCGCCCATGGCGTAGTGCGCGGTCGGCATCACCGGGACCGGCTCGACGACCGGGTCGACGCCCAGGTAGGTGCGCGCGAACTCCGTGATGTCGGGGAGCTTGGTCTCGAGGACCTCTGCGCCGAGGTGCGTGCAGTCCAGCAGCACGTAGTCCTTGTGCGGGCCGGCTCCTCGGCCCTCGGCCACCTCCTGGACCATGCAGCGGGCGACGATGTCACGCGGTGCCAGGTCCTTGATGGTCGGCGCGTAGCGCTCCATGAAGCGCTCACCCGAGGCGTTGCGCAGGATCGCTCCCTCGCCTCGTGCTCCCTCGGTCAGGAGGATGCCGAGACCTGCGAGGCCGGTCGGATGGAACTGGAAGAACTCCAGGTCCTCGAGGGGCAGGCCCTTGCGCCAGACGATCCCGACGCCGTCACCGGTGAGGGTGTGCGCGTTGGAGGTCGTCTTGAAGATCTTGCCGAATCCGCCGGTCGCGAAGATCACGGCCTTGGCCTGGAAGACGTGCAGCTCACCGGTGGAGAGGTCGTAGGCGACGACGCCTGACACCTGCGTCTTGCCGTCGGCATCCTTCACCGTCAGCAGGTCGAGCACGTAGAACTCGTTGAAGAAGTTGATGCCGAGCTTGACGCAGTTCTGGAAGAGCGTCTGCAGGATCATGTGACCTGTGCGGTCGGCCGCGTAGCAGGCGCGACGCACCGGGGTCTTGCCGTGCTCGGCGGTGTGACCGCCGAATCGGCGCTGGTCGATCTTGCCCTCGGGGGTGCGGTTGAACGGCAGCCCCATGTTCTCGAGGTCGATGACCGCGTCGATCGCCTCCTTGGCGAGGATCTCCGCGGCATCCTGGTCGACCAGGTAGTCGCCACCCTTGACCGTGTCGAAGGTGTGCCACTCCCAGCTGTCTTCCTCGACGTTCGCGAGGGCCGCCGCCATGCCGCCCTGCGCAGCACCGGTGTGCGAGCGCGTCGGGTAGAGCTTGGAGATCACGGCGGTCTTCGCGCCGGGTCCTGCCTCGATCGCAGCACGCATGCCGGCGCCGCCGGCGCCCACGATGACGATGTCGAACTGGTGGTAGTGCACGCCGTCGCGCACGACGGAATCCTGGGTCTCGGTAGTCACTTCTCGTATGCCTTCTCTTCTACTTGCCCAGCGTCTGGCACTGTTCCCACAGCGTGCTCGACTCGGTCACGCCGAGGCACGGGTCGAAGGTGAAGACGACCAGCGTGCCGAGGATGATGAGCAGGGCGGCAGCCAGGCCCAGGGCCCAGGTCAGCGCCTTGCGAGCGGTGTTGTTCGTGACGTAGTCGTTGACGATCGTGCGCATGCCGTTGGCGCCGTGGATCAGGGCGAGCCAGAGCATGATGACGTCCCACCACTGCCAGAACGGAGTGGCGAACTTGCCGGCGATGAACGCGAAGTCGAGGGCGTGGATGCCCTCGCCGACCATGAGGTTGATGAACAGGTGTCCGAAGATGAGCACGACGAGCACGACCCCGGAGGCGCGCATGAAGAGCCAGCCCCACTTCTCGAGGTTGAATCCGCGCCGACGACGCACGGGCGCTGAGACGGTCTGAGCGGTCATCAGTGTCCTCCTCCGAAGCCGGCGAACGCGAGCATCAGGTGTCGCGGCACGAAGCCGGCCATGATGATTCCCCACACCAGCAGTACGCCCCAGAAGAGCTGGCGCTGGTACTTGGCGCCCTTCGACCAGAAGTCCACGGCGATGATGCGGAGGCCGTTCATCGCGTGGAACACGATCCCGGCCACCAGCACGACCTCGCCGAGCGCCATGACCGGGTTCTTGTAGGTCCCGATGACGGCGTTGTACGCCTCGGGAGACACCCTGATGAGTGCCGTGTCGAGCACGTGCACCAACAGGAAGAAGAAGATGGCGACTCCGGTGATGCGGTGAAGCACCCACGACCACATGCCTTCGCGACCTCGGTAGAGGGTTCCGCGCGGCGTCTTGGAAGTGGTTTCCGAAATCGACGGTGTCAAGCGAGCGCTTGTGGACACGGTCGTCCTCCCTGGATCGATGAGACTCGGTCGCGTGCGATGCGTGTTCCAAGCATGAGCCTGCTGTCGTCAGGCACGGCCGATCGGACACCATCCTATTCCCGTGGGAGGGCAGGGGGCGACGAAGGGGAGCCTAAGTCTCTCGACGTCGAGAGGACGCGGAGCCGCCGATCAGCCGATCTGGGACATCGTGTTCCAGCCGCCGCCGATCGTCTGGCGCGCGAGGAATCCGCCGCGTGCGTTGCCGGGGTAGAGCACGAGTGTGCCGTCGGGCGTCCGAGCGACGACATCCTGCGCGCCGTCACCGGTCAGATCCCCGCCGCCGAAGACCGCGGTGAACGACTGCCAGCCTCTGCCGATCTGCACCGGCTTGCCCCATGTGCTCTTGCCGGTCGTCGGGTACAGCCACAGGGTGCCGTCCGATATCTTCCGAGCGATCACGTCGCCCCGCGAATCGCCGGTGAAGTCTCCGACGTGCGAGAGGGAGTCGTATCCGGACCACCCGCTGCCGATCTGCACGCCGTTTCCTGACAGCCAGCCGCCCTTTCCATTGCCCTTGTAGAGCTTGAGGGTGCCCGTGGCCGTGCGAGCGATGACATCCGGCAGACGGTCTCCGGAGTAGTCGATGCCACCGACGAGCTGCGTGAACCCCGACCAGCCCTTGCCGATCTGCACCGCTGCCCGCAGTCCGCCTCTGCCGTCGCCGGCGTACAGCATCAGCGCACCGGTCGTCTCCACGCGTCCGAGATCGGGGATGCCGTCGCCGGTGAAGTCGCCGAGAGTGGTGAACGGGCGGGAGCCCCATGCGGGTGCCGCCGTGAGCGGGGTGGTGAAGCCTCCGCGCGCGTTGCCGGGATAGATCTTCAGTTCGCCCGCGGTCGTGCGCGCCACGATGTCGGCGTTGCGGTCGCCCGTGAGGTCACCGGCGCCACCGCTCAGCTTCTTGACCGGTGATCCGATGCCGAATATCTGCACCCAGTAGGTGCGATAGCAGGATCCGGTCGCCACGCCGACGCCGAGCCCGGTGTACCGGCTGTCGAGGATGTTCGCCTTATGCCCGGAGGAGTTCATCCACGCCGTCATGACGGACTGCGCATCCGGCTGCCCTGCCGCGATGTTCTCGCCCGTGGCGACCCACCCGTATGCCGCGACACGCGAGCTGCGCCACTGGGAGGTGCTGTGCTCGAACGTGCAGGTGGCCGCGAGATGCCTGGCCCACTCCGCCGCCGCCGCGTCGAGCGCGGGGTCGGAGACCAGCGCCCGCACGCCCGCCTTGTAGCGCTCGGCGTTGGTGAGGGTGAAGACCTCGCCGGCGGTGCCGCTCGCGGCGGATGCGGAGGTGGGGACGAGCGCGGCGGCGGCCAACACAAGCACGAGGGCGGCGGTGGCGCGACGAAGAAGGGCAGGGCGCCGTGTGGGGGAGGGGGCCATGGGACGACCATACTGGCGGTCGGCATAGCCTGCGCAAGACCCCGTTACGCTGGGCAGCATGAGCGAGCCGATCCAGGACTTCTACGCGGTGATCCCGGCCGGAGGCATCGGCAGTAGGCTGTGGCCGCTCTCGCGGGCGGATGCTCCCAAGTTCCTGCACGACCTCACGGGGTCGGGTCATTCCCTGCTCCGTGACACCTGGGATCGCCTGGAGCCGCTCGCCGGTGCCGACCGGATCGCCGTGGTGACCGGGCGCGCGCACCGGGCAGCCGTCGAGTCGGAGCTCCCGGGCATCCCCGATCTCAACGTCTTCCTCGAGTCGGAGCCGCGTGAGTCCGCCGCGGCGATCGGGCTGGCGGCCGCGATCCTGCATCGCCGTGATCCCGACGTGATCATCGGCTCGTTCAGCGCCGACCACGTCATCCGCAGCACTCGCGTGTTCGAGTTCGCTGTCCGCGACGCCGTCGAGGTCGCGCGCGAGGGGTACATCTGCACCATCGGCATCTCGCCCACCGAACCCGCAGTCGGGTTCGGCTACATCCGCAAGGGGCCGGAGCTCGTCGTCGAGGGGGCACGCGAGGCGGCGCTGGTCGAGAGCTTCGTCGAGAAGCCCGACCTCGAGACCGCGAAGGCCTACTTCGCCGATCGCGGCTACCTGTGGAACGCGGGCATGTTCATCGCCAAGGCGAGCGTGCTCCTGGAGGAGCTGGCCGAGAACGAGCCCGCCCTGCACGCCGGACTGATCGAGCTCGCCGAGGCCTGGGACGATCGTGAACGACGCGGTCCTGCGGTCGACCGGATCTGGCCGGGGCTCAAGAAGATCGCGATCGACTACGCCGTCGCCGAGCCGGCCGCCCGCCGGGGGCGCCTCGCCGTGGTGCCGGGTCACTTCGACTGGGACGACGTCGGCGACTTCGCCTCCCTCACGAAGCTCATCAACAACGGGCGCAAGAACGACCTCGCCGTCCTCGGGCCGAAGGCCCGCGTGCTGTCGGATGCGGCAAGCGGCATCCTCGTCAGCCAGACCTCTCGCGTGATCAGCCTCATCGGGGTGAAGGACATCGTGGTCGTCGACACACCGGATGCGCTGCTGGTGACCACGGTCGAGCACGCGCAGCGGGTGAAGGGCGTCGTGGAGTCCCTGAAGCTCACCGGGCGCGGCGACGTGCTCTGATGAGCACCCACGGCCGCTCATCGGCTGTCTTGATTTCAGCTTTGTAACCATTCGTCTACGGCCAGCCCACCGGCATGCGCAAATGTCGAAACAGTAGGTAACTTTGAGCGATCCGCGAGGGCCGCGGCACCGTTCAGGAGGCATGAGTTGACCATCTCCACCACCAAGAAGCTGCTGGGCGCGACCGTCGCCGCTGGCGTCGTCTTCGCACTCGCCGGCTGCGGCCAGGCTCCCACCGAATCGGGCGGCGACGGCGGCACCGACGTCGCATCCGACTTCCTCCCCTGCCTCGTCTCCGACGCCGGCGGATGGAACGACAAGTCGTTCAACCAGTCCGCCAAGGAAGGCATGGACAAGGCAGCGGAAGAACTCGACGTCAAGCCGCTCGAGTTCGAGTCGGCGAACGACAACGACTACGCGCCCAACCTCGAGACCGCGGTCTCCGAGGGATGCTCGCTCATCGTGTCTGTCGGCTTCAAGCTGTCGGCCGCCACGGTCGAGTCCGCTCTCGCGAACCCCGAGATCGACTACGCGATCATCGACGACTACGCCGACACCGACTTCGACGGCACCACGGATGCTCCGAACATCAAGCCCCTCGTCTTCGACACCGCTCAGGCCGCCTACCTCGGCGGATACGCCGCGGCCGGATGGTCGGCGGAGTCCGGCGTGAACAAGGTCGGCACCTTCGGCGGAATGCAGATCCCGTCGGTCGCCGTGTTCATGGACGGCTTCCAGCTCGGTGTCGAGAAGTACAACGAGGACAAGTCCGCCGCCGTCCAGGTCTTCGGCTGGGACAGCGCGACGCAGAAGGGCTCGTTCACGGGCGGCTTCGATGCCAACGACACGGCCAAGCAGACCGCGCAGGGCGTCCTCGACCAGGGTGTCGACGTCATCCTCCCCGTCGGCGGACCGATCTACCAGAGCGCTGCAGCGGCCATCGCCGACAGCGGCAAGGACACGCTGCTGGTCGGCGTCGACAGCGACCTCGCGGTGGCCGACGAGACGGTGGCCGACGTCACCCTCTTCTCGATCATGAAGGCGATCGACGTCGCCGTCCAGGACGCCACGATCGCCGCCTCCAAGGGCGACTTCGACCCGGCGCCGTACGTGGGAACGCTCGAGAACGAGGGCGTGAAGCTCTCGGGCTTCGGCTCGTTCGAGGGCGACCTGCCCGACGGCCTGCTCGACGAGATCGCCGCTCTGCAGGAGCAGATCATCGCGGGCGACATCACGGTGGAGTCCCCGAACTCTCCGTGAGTCATCGATGTCCAGCACGGGGCGAGTGGTGAAAGCTGCCACTCGCCCCGTGCCGTGGACGGACGCTGACGACTGTTGGCGGCGCATCCGGGCGATCCCCGTGCGATGCGTCTGAGATCCTCCGGGCACTGCCGGAGGACTCTTCTGGATAAGGTGCAGATATGAAGCTCGAACTTCGCGGCATCACCAAGCGGTTCGGAACCCTGGTGGCCAACGACCACATCGACCTGGTCGTCGAGCCGGGGCAGATCCACGCTCTGCTCGGCGAGAACGGCGCAGGCAAGTCCACGCTGATGAACGTCCTCTACGGGCTCTATCAGGCAGACGAGGGCGAGATCCTCCTGGACGACGTCGTCCAGCGGTTCCGCGGCCCCGGGGATGCGATGAACGCGGGCATCGGCATGGTGCATCAGCACTTCATGCTCGTCCCGGTCTTCACCGTCGCCGAGAACGTCATGCTCGGTCACGAGCAGACCAAGGGCGTCGGCACCCTCGACATCGGCAAGGCCAGGGAGCACGTGCGCTCCGTCGCCGCGCGGTTCGGCTTCGACATCGACCCGGACGCGATCGTCGGCGATCTGCCGGTGGGCGTGCAGCAGCGTGTCGAGATCATCAAGGCGCTCTCGCGCGACGCGAAGGTGCTCGTCTTCGATGAACCCACCGCCGTGCTCACCCCGCAGGAGACGGATGAGCTGATGGGCATCATGCGCCAGCTCCGTGACGAGGGCACCGCGATCGTCTTCATCACCCACAAGCTTCGTGAGGTCCGCGAGGTCGCGGACACCATCACGATCGTGCGTCTCGGCCGCATCGTCGGCGAGGCGTCTCCCACCGCGACGAACGCCGAACTCGCATCCCTCATGGTGGGTCGTGCCGTCGAGCTCACCGTGCACAAGGATGCTCCGCGCCTCGGCGACGGCGGCCTCGAGGTCAAGGGGCTGCGCGTCCTGACCCCGACCGGTGCGATCGTCGTCGACGGCATCGACTTCTCCGTGCGCCCCGGCGAGGTCCTCGCCGTCGCCGGAGTGCAGGGCAACGGCCAGACCGAGCTCGTCGAGGCCATCGTCGGTCTCGCCGCCCGCGTCGAGGGATCGATCACCCTCGACGGCACCGAGCTGGTCGGCAAGAGCGTGCGTGCCATCCTCGATGCCGGCGTCGGGTTCGTCCCGGAGGACCGCACGGAGGACGGCCTCGTCGCCGGATTCTCGGTGGCGGAGAACCTGATCCTCGACCGTTCGACCGATCCGGAGTTCAGCCGGGGCGGCACGCTCCGCCGCTCGGCTCTCGAGGACTTCGCGCGAGCACGCATCAGCGAGTACGACATCCGGACGCAGGGGCCGCACACACCGGCGGGCACGCTCTCGGGCGGAAACCAGCAGAAGGTCGTGATCGCGCGCGAGATGAGCCGCGAGCTCAAGCTGCTCGTCGCCGCACAGCCCACCCGCGGCGTCGATGTCGGATCGATCGAGTTCATCCACAAGCGGATCATCGAGACGAGGGATGCCGGGATTCCCGTCGTCGTCGTCTCGACCGAGCTCGACGAGGTCGCCGCTCTCGCCGACCGCATCGCCGTGATGTACCGAGGCACGATCGTCGGGATCGTCCCCGGCGACACCCCGCGCGAGACGCTGGGACTGATGATGGCGGGCGCCGCCGAAGGAGAGGTGGCCGCATGAGCGGTACGACGCCACAGGGGAGCAGCGCTGCGGGCGAAGGCTCCGGCGACCAGCTCTCTCTGAACACGACCACGACGCAGCGTGACACGGGTGACGTGCCGCCACCCCCGCGCGGCAACGTGATCCTGAAGGAGATGCTGCGCGGCAGCGCCGTCTCCACGATCCTCGCCATCTTCCTGGCCCTCGTCGTCGGCGGCATCCTGATCGCCTTCACGAACGAAGACGTGCTGGAGGCCTCCGGCTACTTCTTCCAGCGTCCGAGCGACACGTTCGCGGCGATCTGGAACGCCGTCTACAACGGCTACGAGGCGCTCTTCCGCGGCGCGATCTTCAACGCCCGCGGGGCCGACTTCGCCGCGCAGATCCGTCCGCTGACCAACACGCTCGGATTCGCGGCACCGCTGATCGCCGCCGGCCTCGGTGTGGCGCTGGCCTTCCGTGTCGGCCTGTTCAACATCGGTGCACGCGGTCAGATGCTGATCGGCGTGGCGGTCGCCGGCCTCCTCACGTTCCAGCTGGACCTGCCGTTCTGGCTGCACATCCCGGTCACCCTCATCGCCGGCATCGCGGGCGGTGCGCTGTGGGGCGCGATCGCCGGGCTCATCAAGGCCCGCACGGGTGCGCACGAGGTGATCCTCACGATCATGCTCAACTACGTGGCGTACTACCTGCTGCTGTGGATGATCCGCACACCGGGTCTGCTGCAGAAGCCCGGTACGAATCAGGCGCTCGGCTACGCCACTCCCCAGAGCGCGCAGTTCCCCTCGCTCCTCGGACCGCAGTTCCCCCTGCTCGATCTCGGATTCGTCATCGTCATCATCGCGACCCTGTTCGTGTGGTGGCTGATCGAGCGGTCCTCCCTCGGCATGCGGATGCGCGCCGTCGGCGAGAACCCGCACGCCGCGCGCGCGGCCGGGATCAGCGTGTCCCGCGTCTACGTCTACGCCATGCTGCTCGCCGGTGGTCTCGCCGGACTCGCCGGCATGAATCAGATCCAGGGCGCCGTCACCACCGGCATCACCGAGACCATCGACGCGGGCATCGGCTTCGACGCGATCACCGTCGCACTCCTCGGGCGCAGCCGCGCCTGGGGCACGTTCGCCGCCGGCATCCTGTTCGGTGCGCTCAAGGCCGGGTCGTTCTCGATGCAGGCCCAGGACATCCCCGTCGACATCGTGCTCGTCGTGCAGTCGCTCGTCGTGCTGTTCATCGCGGCTCCTCCGCTGCTGCGCACGGTGTTCTTCCTCCCGAAGTCCGACGCCGAGAAGGCGGCCAAGGCGAGAGCCAAGGCAGCGAAGAAGGCGGTGACCGCATGACCTCCCTCGTTCAGAGCCAGGCCGCTGACGGAACGGTGCAGCTCGCGACCGTCCGTGAGCGCCACCTCAAGGGCCCGATCGTCCTCGCTGCGGCCACCGCGCTGCTGGCGCTGCTGTTCCTGCTCGTGCCGCGCAGCGGCACGAGCGCGTTCCGGCTCAGCGATCAGTCCTCCGCGTTCGCCCTCCCCGACATCGCGCTGCCGACCGGACCCACCAGCTGGGTCGTCGTCGTGCTCCTGGCCGCGCTGACCGGTCTGGCCTTCTTCCGCGCCTGGACCTACCGCAAGTCCTCGCTGTGGCTCGTGGCCGTGTTCGGCGTGCTCGCCGTGTTCGGCTTCCTGGTGTGGGCGGGCGCCGGCGGACTCGTCCCGGTCACGAGTCTGCTGTTCGGTGCCGTGTCGCTCTCCGTGCCCCTGGTCTTCGGTGCGCTCGGCGGCGTGATCGGAGAGCGGGCCGGCGTCGTCAACGTCGCGATCGAGGGTCAGCTGCTCCTCGGCGCGTTCTCGGCCGCACTGCTCTCGAGCATCACGGGCAGCCCCTTCGTCGGTCTGCTGGGCGCGATGCTCGGCGGTGTGCTGGTGGCCAGTGTGCTCGCCGCCTTCGCGATCAAGTACCTCGTGGAGCAGGTGATCGTCGGTGTCGTGCTCAACGTGCTCGTCAGCGGACTCACCGGATTCCTCTACGGCGCGCTGCTGGCTCCGAACGAGACCGCGCTCAACACGCCCGTGCGCTTCAGCCGCATCGAGATCCCGCTGCTCAGCGACTTCCCGATCATCGGGCCGGTGCTGTTCAACCAGACCTTCATCGTCTACCTGATGTTCGTCACGGTCGCCGTCGTCGCCTGGGGCCTCTACCGCACCAAGTGGGGACTGCGTCTGCGCGCCGTGGGCGAGCACCCGCAGGCGGCCGACACCGTCGGCATCAAGGTCAACTCGACTCGGTTCTGGAACGTCCTGCTGGCCGGCGCGATCGCCGGAGTGGGCGGTGCATACTTCACTCTCGTCTCGGTGCCGCAGTTCGGGAAGGACATGACAGCGGGCCTCGGCTTCATCGCCCTCGCCGCCGTCATCTTCGGGCGGTGGGATCCGATCAGGGCCACGCTTGCGGCGCTGCTCTTCGGCTTCGCGACGAACCTGCAGAACCTGCTCTCGATCCTCAAGACCCCGATCCCCGGCGAGTTCATGCTCATGCTGCCGTACGTCGTCACACTGCTCGCGGTCGCCGGGTTCGCCGGTCAGATCCGCGGGCCTGCGGCCAGCGGCAAGCCGTACATCAAGTCCTAGGAGAGACATGACCGATATCGACTGGGACGAGCTCCGTCAGGTCGCGACCGATGCGATGACCAAGGCCTACGCGCCGTACTCGCGCTACCGGGTCGGCGCCGCCGCCCTCGTGGCCGACGGCCGCATCGTGGCCGGCTGCAACGTCGAGAACGCCTCGTACGGGGTGACGCTGTGCGCGGAGTGCGCACTGGTCGGCGACCTGCACATGTCGGGCGGCGGACAGCTCGTCGCCTTCGTGTGCGTCAACAACGACGGACAGACGATCATGCCCTGCGGCCGCTGCCGTCAGCTGCTGTACGAGCACGCGATGCCCGGGATGCTGCTGGAGACCGTCTCCGGCATCCGGACGATCGATGAAGTACTGCCGGATGCGTTCGGCCCCCGAGACCTGGAGGACGCCCGATGAGCGTTGAACCCTTCGACGCCGTCGATGTGATCCGAGCCAAGCGCGACGGAGGCGTGGTGCCGGAGGCGGCGCTGCGCTGGATGGTCGACGCCTACACCCGTGGCTACGTCTCGGACGCGCAGATGGCGTCGTTCGCGATGGCCGTGTTCCAGCGCGGCATGGAGCGGGACGAGATCAGGGTGCTCACCGATGCGATGATCGCGTCGGGGGAGCGGATGAGCTTCGCCACGCTCGGCAAGAAGACCGTCGACAAGCACTCCACGGGTGGCGTCGGTGACAAGATCACGCTGCCCCTCGCGCCGCTGGTCGCCGTGTTCGGCGTGGCGGTCCCGCAGCTCTCCGGCCGCGGCCTCGGTCACACCGGAGGCACCCTCGACAAGCTGGAGTCGATCCCCGGCTGGCGCGCCGCCCTCAGCAACGAGGAGATGTTCGCGCAGATGCAGGGTGACGTGGGCGCGGTGATCTGCGCCGCGGGCTCGGGCCTCGCCCCCGCCGACAAGAAGCTCTACGCGCTGCGCGACGTCACCGGGACGGTCGAGGCCATTCCGCTGATCGCCTCGAGCATCATGTCGAAGAAGATCGCCGAGGGGACCGACGCCCTCGTCCTGGACGTCAAGTTCGGCTCAGGGGCGTTCATGCAGGACATCGACCGCGCACGCGAACTCGCGCGGACGATGGTCGCGCTCGGCACGGACTCCGGCGTCGCGACGACCGCGCTGCTGACGGACATGAACGTGCCCCTCGGCCTCGCCATCGGCAACGCGAACGAGGTGCGCGAATCCGTCGAGGTCCTCGCCGGGGGCGGGCCCTCCGACGTGCGCGAGCTGACGATCGCCCTGGCGCGCGAGATGCTGGCCCTGGCCGGGCAGCCCGACGCCGATGTCGAGGCCGCACTCGACGACGGACGGGCCATGGACAGCTGGAAGGCGATGATCCGCGCGCAGGACGGCGACCCGGATGCACCGCTGCCCACCGCACGCGAGACCCATGTCGTCACGGCGCCCGCCGACGGCGTGGTGTCGCAGCTCGACGCCCTTCCGTTCGGAATCGCGGCCTGGCGCCTCGGCGCCGGTCGGGCGCGGGCCGAGGATCCGGTGATCTTCGAGGCCGGCATCGACCTGCACGCCAAGCCCGGCGACCGGGTCGTGGCGGGTCAGCCGCTGTTCACGCTCTCCGCCGCCGACGAGGCACGCTTCCCGCGGGCACTCGAGGCGCTCGAGGGTTCGTGGGCGATCGGCGACTCCGCGCCGGACGCGGGGCCGATCGTGCGGGAGCGCATCACCGCCTGACCGGCTGACCGCTAGCCTGGACTGAGCGAATCCGCGACCGAGAGGAATTCCATGTCGATCGACGCGAACGGCGATGTCACGATCCAGGGGGCATCCCTGCGCAGCCTCCCGAAAGTGTCGCTGCACGACCACCTCGACGGCGCGGTGCGTCCCTCGACGATCATCGAGCTGGCGGATGCCATCGGCCTCGAGCTCCCCGCCTCGAAGCCCGCGGCGCTCGGCAAGTGGTTCGCGACGCAGAGCGACTCCGGCTCCCTCGTCGAGTACCTGAAGACGTTCGATCTCACGGTCGCCGTCATGCAGACGAAGGAGGGCCTGACGCGCGTCGCTCGTGAGTTCGTCCAGGACCTCGCTCGTGACGGTGTGATCTACGGCGAAGTGCGCTGGGCACCCGAGCAGCATCTCGCCGGCGGACTCAGCCTCGAGCAGACCGTCGAGGCCGTGCAGCAGGGCCTCGAAGAGGGCGAGGATGCCGCGGACCGCGCCGGGCACAGCATCCGCGTCGGCCAGCTGATCACCGCGATGCGCCACACCGATCGTTCGCGCGAGATCGCGGAGCTCGCCGTGGGCTTCCGCGGGCGCGGCGCCGTCGGCTTCGACATCGCAGGGCCCGAAGACGGCTTCCCGGCCTCGGGCCATCGTGCGGCATTCGACTTCCTCGCCGAGAACTTCTTCCCGGTGACCGTGCACGCGGGAGAGGCGGCGGGTCCCGCCTCCATCCGCTCCGCCCTCCTCGACGGTCGCGCGCTGCGCCTCGGGCACGGTGTGCGGATCGCGGAGGACCTGCAGGTCATCACTCAGGAGGGTGATGAGGTCCAGGTGCAGTTCGGCGACCTCGCCCGCTGGGTGCGCGACCGGGAGATCCCCCTCGAGCTGTCGCCGTCGTCGAACCTGCAGACCGGCGCCATCGCCGCCTGGGGCAACACGATGGCGGATCACCCGTTCGACCTGCTCTACCAGCTGGGCTTCGCCGTGACCGTGAACGTCGACAACCGCACCATGAGCGCGACCTCCCTCACGCGGGAGCTGTCGCTCCTCGTCGAGGCGTTCGAGTACGACCTCGACGACCTCGAGACGTTCCAGTTCAACGCCGCAGCGGCCGCATTCCTCCCCGTCGAGGAGCGCGAGGAACTCGTCGAGATGATCGCCGAGGGCTTCGACGTCTGAGCGCGCGACTCACGGGACCTCGAGCATGAGCGCATCCGTCTTCATCGCGGGGCCCGCCTCGTGGAACTCGATCGTGCTGGTCGACCGGCTGCCCGAGCCGGTGCCGCACATGCAGTTCGCGGAGGACAGCTGGGAGACGCTGGGCGGAACGAGCGCAGGCAAGGCCCTGAGCCTGACCGCGCTCGGTCGGTCGAGCCTCCTGTACGCCCTGAGCGCGCGGGATGAGCCGGGGACCCTGGTGCGCTCGGCGCTGGAGCGCGCAGGTGTCCGCACGCGGTGGGGCACGGCCGATGCGACCGAGCGGCACCTCAACCTGATGACCCGTCGGGGCGAGCGGGTGTCGCTGTACCTCGCGGCCCCCGCGGAGACCGATGGCGCGGACGATGAGGCCCTGACGGCGGCGATGGCGGATGCCGACGCCATCGTCCTCGACCTCGCCGCCGAGCCGCTGCGACTGCTGCCGTTGGCGCAGAACGTGGGGCGACCGATCTGGGTCGACGTGCACGACTACGACGGCATCGCCGAGTTCCACCGGCCCTTCCTCGCTGCGGCGGACGCGGTCTTCTGCAACGCCGATCGCCTCGACGATCCCGTCGCGTTCCTGCGGTCCTGCATCCGAGCCGGGGCGACCCTCGCGGTCTGCACACTCGGTGCCGACGGCGCGGTCGCCGTGGATGCGGACGGTGCCGAGCATCGGGTGGCCGCCATCCCCGTCGACGTCGTCGACACGAACGGGGCGGGCGACGCATTCCTGGCCGGAGTCCTCGACGCCCGGCTCGCGGGCTCCGACCTTCCCACCGCGCTCACCGCCGGCGCGCGATCGGCGTCATCGGTGCTGCGCACCAGGCACCTGCATCCGGTCCTCGACGAGATACTCGGCTGAGCCGCAGCCCGCCTGACACCGCCCAGCCCGGTTTCAGTCCCGCGCGAGGTCGGCGAGGAAGGGGATCAGCACCTCAGAGACCTCGGCGTGCATCTCGTCGCTCGACAGGGTCGGCTCCCCGTCGCCCGCCTGCGGTCCGTAGTCGCCGAACGACGCGTGGGATGCTCCCGCGATCTCGACCATCTCAGCGTCGGCCGGAAGCTGATCCCGCGCTGCATCGATCTTCTCCGGCGTCGACAGGCCGTCCTCGCTGCCGGAGATGCTCAGCACGGGCAGCTCGGTCGCGGACAGGTCCGTCGAGCAGTAGGAGCCGAACAGCACCAGCGCATCGGCGTCCGATGCGAGCCGGCACGCCCGTACTCCGCCGAGGGAGTGCCCGCCGACGGCCCACTCGTCGATGTCGGGTGCGGCGGAGGTGAATGCGTCGAGACCCCGCAGATCGAAGAACGCGAGGTTCAGCCAGGGGCGGGTGATCACCACGGTCACGCCGTCCTCAGCGAGGCTCTGCAGGATCGGGGCGTACGCCCACGGGTCGACCTTGGCGCCCGGCACGAAGACGAGGCCCACCTCGGACTCTCCGTCGGCCGGGGTCAGAACGACGCCCTGCTCGGTGTCCTCGACGGTGATGGCGGAGTTGTCGCGCACGCTCGCCAGTGGAGCCTTCTCGGCGGGCATGACCCCGACCTGGCTCCAGACGACGATGCCGCCGACTCCGAGGACGAGGACTGCGACGAGTCCCCAGATGATCACCTTGAGGGCACGACGGCCACGCTTCTTCTGCACGTGTCCACCCTAGGAGCAGCGCATGTGAGGTCGCCCGGTGACGCATACGCCGCTCCGCATCACCGGTGCGCGTCGAGGGCCTGCTTCTCTCGCTGCACCGCGCCGCGATAAGCGTCCTTGTTGACGTAGTACGCCATCCGGTCGAGAGCGAGGTATCGGTAGCCCGCGGTGAGGTCCGGCCACGGCTGGGCCGCGACGCGGGTGCGGAAACGGTGCGCGCGCTCGGGATCGTGCTCCACAGCATCCAGATAGGCCGCCAGCAGCTCCGCCTGCTCGTACCGACCCTGCCAGCCGATGCCGGAGGCCTCGATCATCCCCATCACGAACAGGCCGTTGAAGGAGGCGGGGAAGACGTGCAGGAACAGCCGCGGTGCGGCGCCCTGCCAGGGCAGATGCCGACGGTCCACGAACGGGTAGTCGAGGCGGTACCCGGTCGCGAGCAGCACGAGGTCGTACTCGTCGGACGTGCCGTCGCGGAACCGGACCGTCTCGCCGTCGAACCGCTCGACGTCGGCCCTGATGCGCAGATCGCCCTGACCGAGGTGGTTCAGGATCATCGTGTTCACGATCGGATGCGACTCGTAGATCCGGTGATCGGGCTTCGGGAAGCCGAATCGCACCGGGTCGCCGGTGAAGGCCTTGAGCACGCGGCTGTCGACCGCCTGCTTGAGACGCGCGGGCAGCGGGCGGCCCTGGTTGAGGGTGTCGCTCGGCCTGCCGAAGAGATAGCGAGGGACGAAGTGGTAGCCGCGGCGCACGCTCATGTCGACGGAGGCCGCGTGGTGCACGGCATCCACAGCGATGTCGCATCCGGAGTTGCCCGCGCCGATCAGCAGCACTCGACGGCCCGCGAGCTGCGCGGGTGACCGGTACCGACTCGTATGCATGAGCTCGCCGCTGAAGCTGCCCGCGAACGAGGGGATGCGCGGCTCTGCGAGCGTGCCGTTCGCGAGGACGACCCCTGCGTACCACCGGGTGTGCTCGCCGTCTGGGCCGGTGCTGGTGAGGTCCCAGCCTCCGTCTCGAGGGTCGAGGCGGGTCACCCCGGTGCGGAAGCGGAAGAGACCGGTCAGACCGAAGTGCTCGGCGTACTCCTCGAAGTACCGGCGCAGCTCTCGATGGCCCGGGTAGTCGACGGTGGAGCGCATCGGGAACTCGGTGAACTCGGTCGTCGTGCGAGACGAGATCAGATGCGCGGACTCGTACATCGTGCTGCGGGGGTTGTCGATGTCCCACAGGCCGCCGACGCCGGTCGAGGCCTCGTAGCCGTCGACGCCGATCCCGCGTCGGGTCAGCGCCCTGGCTGCGGCGAGTCCTGACGGCCCCGCGCCGATCACGGCGTATCTGTTCATGCTGCTCCTCGCACGTCGCTGTGCTCGCTTCTGCGCCCCGTGCCGATCGTATCGGCACGGGGGCGGCAGGGAGGCGAGGAGCGGACGGCTAGGCGGAGCGCAGCGCCGTCTGCCGCGATTCGACGGCGTCACGGACGGCGGGGAAGAGCGGATGCTCCGGATCCAGCCCCGTCGCGCGCTCGGTGAGGGCGAGCGCATCCTCGGTGCGCAGCAGCGACTGAAGCTCGACCGCCTGCTCGTCCTCGGCGTCCTCGAACTCCAGGGCCGCGGTGACGGCACCCACGAGGGCGATGGTCGGCAGACCGCGCTCGGCGGCCATCGCGGCCGGTCCGATGAAGCGCTCATGGCGCGAGATCTTGCGCAGCGGCTGGCGCCCCACCCGCCGCACGGTGTCGACGAGCGCGGGATTGCGGAACCGATCGAGGATCGTCGCGCGGTACTCGGCGAGGTCGGCGGGGTCGAGTCCGTGCTCGGCGACGAGGACCGCCGACGTCTCCTCGAGGGTCGCCGACACCCGCGCGGCGATGTCCGGGTCGGCCAGGGCATCGGAGATGCGCTCGATGCCGGCGCGCGCACCGAAGTACGCCGTCGCGGCGTGGCCCGTGTTGACCGTGAAGAGCTTGCGCTCGATGAACGGCGCGAGATCTTCGACGAAGTGCGCTCCGGGGATGCGGGGGAGGTCTCCGCCGAACGCTCCGGATTCGATGGCCCACTCGAAGTAGGGCTCCACCGTGACGTCGACGCCGCCGTCGGCGGGCTGCCCGGGGACGATGCGGTCGACGGCGGTGTTCGCGAACACCGCGCGGGCGAGCAGCCGCTCGGCATCCGCTCCCGCGGCCTTCTCGATCTCCTCGCGCAGGGTGTCGGTGGCGCCGATCGCGTTCTCGCAGGCCATGACCTGCAGGGGCGCGGCGTCCGGGGAGCGACGCTCCAGGCCCGCGACGATCGTCGGGGCCACGAACCGCAGCACGGTCGGACCGACGGCCGTCGTCACCACGTCTGCGGACGCGACCTCGTCGGCGACGGCATCCGGGTCGGTCTTGCTGTTGACGGCCCGGAATCCGGTGACGACATGATCGGTGCCGCCGGGGCCCGCTTCATGGACGATGTACGAATCGACGGCGTTGATCGCATCGACCAGCGCATCGGCGACATCGGAGAAGACGACCTCGTAGCCGCCCTCATGCAGCAGCAGGCCGACGAAGCCCCGACCGATGTTGCCCGCACCGAAATGGACGGCCTTCATCAGTCGTTCACCGCCGAGAGCAGCGCATAGAGATCCTCGGGAGTCTGGGCGGCGTTGAGCTTCGCGACGTCATCTTCGTCGGAGAACAGGATCGCGATCTGCGACAGGATCTCGAGGTGCTCGTCGCCGCGTCCGGCGATGCCGACCACGAACGTGGCCTGCTCGCCATCCCAGTCGACGCCGCCGTCGTAGCGGACGACCGACAGGGCGGATCCGAGGATCGCGTCCTTCGCGTCGTTCGTGCCGTGCGGAATCGCCAGACCGTTGCCCATATACGTCGAGACCGTCTGCTCGCGCTGGCGCATCGCGTCGACATACGCCGGGGTGACCGCGCCGGCGGCGACGAGGATGTCGGTCGCCTCCTGGAGGGCGGCCTCCTGCGTGCTGCCTCCGGAGTGGATGCGGACCTGGTCGAGGGAGAGAACGCTCATGGTGATTCCTTCTTTCTGAGGATGTGGAGGCGGGGCGGATGCCGGAGCACCCGCCCCGCCCGGTCTGTCACGCGTCGGAGTCGCGCTGCGCGCGCACCATCTCGACGACCTCTTCGTACTTCGGAGAGTTCATGAAGTTGTCGACGGACACGTGGATCGAGTTCGGCGACTGCGCCTGGGCGCGATCGGTCAGCTGCTGCTGCGTGATCACGAGGTCGGCGCTGCCGTCGAGGTTCGCGATGGCCTGGTTCGTGACGGTGACGCCCTCGACCCCTGCCTTCTTGAACTTGTTGCGCAGCACGCTCGCGCCCATCGCCGAGGAGCCCATCCCGGCGTCGCACGCGAACACGACGTTCGAGATGCGGCGGTCGGTGGCGACTGCGGTCGTTGCGGCTGCGCCGGAGGAGGCGCGGAGAGCATCCATCGCTGCCGAGGACTTGCCCTTGTTCGCCTCGGTCTGCGCGATCGCGTCGCCGAAGCTGTCGCCCTCGGCCTCCAGGTCGCGCTTGCGCGATGCCCGCAGGATGACACCGGTGATGAGGAACGTCACGACGGCGGCGATGATGACCGACAGGTACACGACCAGCAGGTTCGGCACGCCGGGGCCGATGGCTGCCGCGGTGACGGCGATGATGCTTCCCGGCGCTGCGGGGAATGCCAGTCCGCCGCCGAGCAGCATGTTCGTGGTGACGCCGGCGGCTCCACCCGCGATCAGGGCGAGGATGGTGGTCGGCTTGCTGAGCGCGTACGGGAAGTAGATCTCGTGGATGCCACCGAAGAACTGGATGATCGCGGCTCCCGGTGCGGATGCCTTGGCAGCACCGACACCGAAGAAGGTGAAGGCGAGCAGAAGACCGAGACCGGGGCCGGGGTTCGCCTCGATGAGGAACAGGATCGACTTGCCGGTCTCTGTCGCCTGCTCGATGCCGAGAGGGGTGAAGACGCCGTGGTTGATGGCGTTGTTGAGGAACAGCACCTTCGCGGGCTCGACGATGATCGACACGAGGGGGAGCAGGTTGAGCGCGACCAGCCAGTCGACGGCACCGCCGAGGACAGCGCTGATGCCGAGCATCACGGGTCCGAACGCGAAGAATCCGAAGATCGCCAGCAGCATTCCCAGGATGCCGGCAGAGAAGTTGTTGACCAGCATCTCGAATCCGGGGCGGATCTTGCCGTCCCACAGCCTGTCCATCTGCTTGGTGATGTAGGCCGCGAGCGGGCCCATGATCATCGCACCGAGGAACATCGGGATGTTCGTGCCGACGATGACACCCATCGTCGCGATCGTCGCGACGACACCGCCTCGCTCGCCGTAGACCATGCGCCCAGCGGTGTTGGCGATGAGGAGCGGGAGCAGGTAGGTGACCATCGGTCCCACCAGTCCGACGTAGGCGAAGATGTTGCCCCCGTCGCCTTCGGCGAGGCCCGTCATGGCTCCCTGCCATCCGACGATCGCGGAGTCGCCACCGCCGCCGATGAGCTCGGCCACCGGGTACCAGTGCCACTTGAACGGACTGTCCTCACCGAAGAACCCTGCGGGGATGAAGAGCATGGTGATGAATCCCCACGCGATGAACGCGGCGATGTTGGGCATGATCATGCCCGAGAGGAACGTGCCGAAGCGCTGCACGCCCGTTCGGAGGCCGCCTGACTTCGTGGCGGCCGGTGACGTCGTCGTCATGATGTCGTCTCTTTCTGGTGAGGGGGAAGGGGTGCCGCGGCATCGGCCACGGCGAGTCGGGCTCCGGCGGCGTCGTCCGCCGACAGGGCCCGTTCGGCGAGGGTGCGAGCCTCGTCGAGAGTGTGCTGTGCGAGGGTGTGGCGCACATCCGCCAGTGCGGAGGGCGCCATCGAGAGGCTCGTCGCGCCGAGACCGACGAGGACCACGGCGAGCATCGGATCTGCGGCGGCCTCGCCGCAGATGCCGACGGGCTTGCCCAGGCGTGCGCCGGCCGCGCCGACCTCGCGCACGAGTCGGAGCACTGCGGGGTGCCACGGGTCCTGGAATCCCGCGACGGAACCCAGCATGCGATCGGCGGCCATCGTGTACTGCGTGAGGTCGTTCGTGCCGATCGATGCGAAGTCCGCATGCGCGAGGATCCGGTCGGCGAGCAGGGCGCTGGCCGGAATCTCGACCATGACGCCGGCGGTCTTGAGGCCGTACTCCCGCGCGAGCGATGTGAAGTACTGCGTCTCCTCGACGGTTGCGACCATGGGCGCCATGACCCACAGGTCGGAGTCGGTGGCGGCATCCGCCTCGGCCAGCGCGGTCAGCTGCTCGCGCAGGATGTCCTCGCTCGCCCGCAGTGCGCGCAGCCCCCGAAGCCCGAGTGCGGGGTTCTCCTCGTGGGCGTCGTTGAGGAAGGCCAGAGGTTTGTCGGCGCCGGCGTCCAGCATCCGCACGACGACCTTCTTGCCGGGGAAGGCGGCGAGGAGCTCCTGATAGGACTCGCGCTGCTGCTGCACGGTCGGCGCCTGGGCCGACGAGAGGAACAGGAACTCCGTGCGGAACAGCCCGACGCCCTCGGCCCCACGCTCGACGGCATCCGATGCGTCTGCGGGCTTCCCCAGGTTCGCCAGCAGCGGGATCAGCGTGCCGTCGGCGAGGGCGCCGGGAGTGAGTGGTGCGGAATCCGCGGAGCGACGGGCGGCGGCGCGCTGTTCGGCGCGCTGCTTCTCGTCATCCGTCGGATCCAGGGTGACGATGCCGGCAGCGGCGTCTACGATCACGGGCTGGCCGGTGACGAGCTCCGAGGCGGCCGCGGCGCCGACGATCGCGACGATGCCCTTCTCGCGGGCGAGGATCGCCGTGTGCGAGGTCGGCCCGCCGTCGAAGGTGACCAGCGCGAGCACCTGGTCGAGGTTCAGCAGCGCGGTGTCGGCCGGAGCCAGATCGCGGGCGACGAGCACGAACGGATGCCCCGGATCCGGCACTCCCGGCGCATCCACGCCGCGGAGACGGGCGAGCACGCGCTGGGCGATGTCGTCGAGGTCGGCTGCGCGCTCGCCGAGGTACCCGCCGACCGCTTCGAGGGTCGCGCGGAAGCCGGCGAACGCGTCGTGCACCGCCCACTCGGCGGTGGCTCCGTCGTCGATGCGCGCATCGACCTCGTCCTGCAGCGTCGGATCCTCGGCGATCATCGCCTGCGCCTCGAGCACCTCCTGGGCCGAGCCGCCGGCAGTCTCGCCGCGCGCCGTGAGCTCCTGTGCGACGGCAGCGACCGCATCGCGGACTCTTGCGCGCTCGGCATCAGCCCCCTGCGTGCTCGGCGTGCTGTCCGGAGCCGGCAGTGCCTCGGTCATCCGCACGACGATGCCCTGGGCGACGCCGAGGCCGATGCCGACTCCGCGCAGCTCGCTCATGCTCAGGCGTCCTGGTCGTGATCGGTGGTGAGGAGCTCGGTGAGGGTGTCGAGGACGCCCTCGGCGCCGTCACCGTCCGCGGTGAGCGTGACGTAGTCGCCGTGCTCGATCGCGAGCGCGATCACGCCGAGGATGCTGGCCGCGTTGACCGCCTTGCCCGAGTCCTTCGCGATCGTGACGGAGATGCCGGAATCCTTCGCCGCCTGTGCGAACAGCTTCGCGGGGCGCGCGTGGAGTCCGTGCGACGAGCCGATCCGGACGGTGCGGGAGACGGTCATGATGTTCCTTTCGGGAGGGTCCCCGCCTCGGCGAGGATCGAGCGGGCCAGCGCCAGCGTGCGCGTGCCGTCGCGGTCTGCGAAGACGTCGTCGGGGAGCACCGCCACCGGGGCGGGTGCCGCCTGGCGGATCGCCTCGAGACGGTCGGCGAGGTGAGGTCCGACGAGGATCAGATCGTGATCGCCGCCCGCGACGGAATGCTCCATCCCTGCGGCGGCATCCCACTCGAGGCCGGCCTCGGAGGCCGCCCTGCGCAGTCGCTGTGCGACGAACGTGCTCGACGCACCGGCGCCGCACACCACGAGGATCTTCATCGATGCTCACCTTTCCTGAGAACAGTCTGAAAACAGACGGGGTGGTGCCGCCAACAGGTTCCTTTCCGCCCCTGCGGAACATCGGTTTCGGAGCGGCGCCACCGGAGTACTGACATCATGGAAGTCACGTCAGGACAGTGCAGTCGGCACGGAGCAGGGGGAGGATCATGTCGCGTCAGCGCCAGGACCAGCTCCTCTCGACCCTGCTCCGTCAGGGCGACTGGGCGACGGCTGCCAGCCTCGCCGATCAGCTCGGGGTCACTCCCCGCAGCATCCGCTCGTATGTCGCAGCGCTGAACTCGCGCACGCCAGGGTCGGATGCCGTCGAGTCGGGGCCCGCCGGGTACCGCGCCGGGTCAGGGGCGCGCGACGCGCTGCGCACCAGGCAGAGCGGGGAATCGGCCCCGCGCGATCGGCTGCACACGCTCGTGCGCACCCTGCTCGACGTGCCGGAGGGGGTCGACGTCTTCGAGTCGGCCGACAGGCTGCACGTGAGCGAGGCGACCCTCGAGGCCGACCTGGCGCGCGTGCGAGGACTCCTCGGCGGCACGGACCTCACGCTGGAGCGGGACCGGGAGATCGTGCGTCTGCGCGGCGACGAGGCGGCGCAGCGCCGTCTGCTCAGCCGCCTGGCCCATGACGAGATGGATGCGGCATCGTTCCATCCCGAGACGTTTCGCCGAGCTCTGTCGGGGAGCGCCGTCACCGCGCATGCGGTCGCACCGTTCAAGTCGGAACTCGTGCGGGAGTTGGGCGAGCTGGGCTACTACGTCAACGAGCTCGCGATCGCCGACGTCCTGCTGCACATCGCCATCGCGGCCGACAGGGTCGCCGCGGGGCACGCTCTCGAGGATGCGCCGCCCGGGGCGCGCGAGGAGATCCCGCGCGTCGGCGCGGTGATCGCCCGACTCGCCCAGTCGCACTTCTCGGTGGCGCTCGGCGACGGAGACAGCGGGCACCTCGCCTCCCTGGTGCTCACACGCATCGTGGCGCCGGGCGTTGACGCGGCGGGCGACGTCGCTCGCAGCGGCGTCGATCCCGCGGTGGAATCGGCCGTCCGCGCCGAGATCACCAGGGCGGCCGAGGACTTCCAGGTCGATCTCGTCGACGAGCCGTTCGTGCTCCGCCTCGCCCTGCACGTGCAGAATCTGCTGCGCCGCGCCCAGGAGCGCGCGCTGACCCGCAATCCGCTGACGCGGTCGCTGAAGACGACGTACCCGATGATCTTCGAGGTCGCCGTCTCGATCGCCAGCGGTCTGCACGACCGTCTGGGCACTCCCATCCACGATGACGAGATCGCCTACATCGCCATGCACGTCGGCGGGCGTCTCGAACGCAGCCGCAAGGCCGAGTCGATCCTCACGGCGACCATCGTGTGCCCCGGGTACTACGAGCTCCACGAACTGCTCCGCTCCAGCGTGGACCGGTCGCTGGGGTCGGCGATCGAGGTCACGAGCGTCGTCACCAACGTCGACCCGGAGTGGACCTCCTTCGACACCGATCTGGTGCTCAGCACGATCGAGCCGGGCGCGACCGGAGACCGGTTCGTTCGGATCCAGCCGTTCCTCACGGACGCCGACGTCGACCGCATCCAGCAGGCCGCAGCCCGCGTCCGCCGCGGACGACGCCTGATGCGCCTCCGTGCCGAGCTCGCGCGGTACTTCGTCGCCGACGCCTTCGTCTATCCGCTCCCGGACGAGGGGGAGGAGGCGATCATCCGGCGGCTCGGCGGTCTGCTCGTCGATGCAGGGCTGATCGGGGACGACTACGTGGAGAACACCATCGTGCGCGAGCGGATGTCGTCCACAGCCTTCACGGATGCGCTCGCCGTGCCCCACGCGCTGCAGATGACCGCGACGAGGACTGCGATCGCGGTCGGCGTCGCCGACGGATCAGCCGCCTGGGGCGAGGGAAGGGTGCAGGTGGTCGCCCTCGCCGCATTCAGCGAGAGCGACCGTGCCGCGTTCCAAACCGTGTTCGAACAGCTCGTCGAGGTCTTCAGCGAGCGCGACAGCGTGCAGCGTATCGTGCGTCGGGGCACCAGCTTCGAGGCGTTCCTCGACGAGCTCGTCGCCGTCATCGACGGCTGAGACCTGTTTCGGAGCCGGGAGTTCGCGAGCCTCTCAGCCGCGCGGAGCCAGCACGTCGGCCAGCGTGTCGAGCAGCGACTCGGCGTCGACCGACTCCCGCGTCTCGAGCACCACGGCGTCGCCGGGGGCGAGGGCGAGGTCCATCAGCGCGAGGACGCTGCTGAGGTCCACGACCGCCCCCGACGACGTGCGCAAGGTCACGGGATGGGGGTGCGCCTGCACGAGCCGCACGAGTTCTGCGACCGGTCGGGCGTGTACACCGTTATGCGCGGTGATGACGACCTGTCTCCTCGGCATCCGGCACCTAGGAGCGCTCGTCGAGCAGCGAGCGGATCGCCGCCTCGAGCTCGCCGACGATCTCGCCGGCTCTCTCAGCGGACTCGGCCTTGGCGTCGATGTACACCTTGAGCTTCGGCTCCGTGCCGCTCGGACGCACGATGATGCGGGAGCCGTCCGTCAGCCGGTAGCGCAGGACGTCGCCGGAGGGCTGTCCTTCGCCCGCCTGCAGCAGGTCCTCAGCCGAGGCGATGGCATGCCCGCCGAACTGCGTCGGAGGGAGGGTGCGCAGCGACAGCATCACTCTGCCGATCACCGAGAGGTCGTCGACGCGCACCGACACCTGGCCGCTCGCGAAGTGGCCGTAGGTGTCGCCCAGCTCGGCGAGCAGGCCCGTCAGCGACGAACCGCGATCGTGGGCCTCCGCCGCGAGACCCAAGATCGCGACGGCGGCGGAGATGCCGTCCTTGTCGCGCACCGTCTCGGGGTTCACGAGGTAACCGAGCGCCTCCTCGAATCCGAACACGATGCCGGGTGCGCGGGAGATCCACTTGAAGCCGGTGAGCGTCTCGTGGAAGTCGAGTCCGTGATGTGCGGCCACGGCGCCGAGGCCGGGGGAGGACACCAGCGAGCAGGCCAGCGACGCCCCCGGGGTGCCGGCGGCTGCACGCGCTGCGCGAGCTCCGAGCAGCAGCCCGACCTCGTTTCCGGTGAGACGACGCCAGCCGCTCTCCGCCGACGCATCGGGAACAGCCACGGCGAGACGATCGGCATCCGGGTCGTTCGCGAGGATGAAGTCCGCCTGCACACGGCGCGCGCGGGCGAACGCCAGGTCCATCGCCCCCGGCTCCTCAGGGTTGGGGAACGACACGGTGCGGAAGGTGGCGTCGGGCTGAAGCTGCTCGCCGACGACCATCGGCTGCGGATACCCCGCCGCTGCGACCACCTTCGAGACGGTCTCCCAGCCCACGCCGTGCATGGCCGTGTAGACCCAGCGGAGGTCGGAGGCGCCGGCGGGCGCCGGTGCGACGTCGGCGGTGGCCGCGATGTAGGCCTCGACGACCTCCTCGCCCGCGGTCTCGTACTGCGTGGAGCGGGGGAGCGCAGACACGTCGCCGGCGTCGGCGACCTGCTGGATGTGCGCCGCGATCTCGGCATCCGCAGGAGCCACGATCTGAGAGCCCTGGTGGGCCCCTCCGAGGTAGACCTTGTAGCCGTTGTCGTTCGGGGGGTTGTGTGACGCGGTCACCATCACGCCGGCGTCCGCGCCGAGGTGGCGCACCGCGAACGCGAGCACTGGAGTGGGCAGCAGCCGTGGCAGCAGGATCGCTCGCAGACCGGCACCCGCGAACAGCTCGGCCGAGTCGGCGGCGAAGACCCGGGAGTTGCGGCGTCCGTCGTATCCGATCACGACGGTGGGCGTGGACCCCTGCGCGCGTTCGCGCAGGTACGCCGCGAAGCCGGCTGCCGCCTGGGCCACGAGGACGCGGTTCATGCGGTTGCTCCCCGCACCCAGCGCTCCGCGCAGACCCGCGGTGCCGAAGGCGAGCCTGGTGTGGAAACGGTCGTCGAGGTCGGCGGATGCCGCCTCATCGCCGCCTGCCGCGCGAGTGATCACCGCGGCGAGCTCGTCACGGGTCTCGTGATCGGGATCCTGCCGCATCCAGGCCCGCGCCTGGGCGAGGCGCTCGTCGTTCACAGCGCCTCGACCACTCGTGCCAGCAGAGCGGAGATCACCGGCTCGGCCTCTCGACCGGCTTCGATGACCTCGGCGTGGCTGAGCGGGGTCGACTGGATGCCGGCCGCGAGGTTCGTGATGAGCGAGAAGCCGAGGATCTCCATGCCGGCCTCGCGCGCGGCGATCGCCTCGAGGGCCGTCGACATGCCGACGATGTGGCCTCCGATGTGCTTCGCCATCTGCACCTCGGCTGGCGTCTCGTAGTGCGGACCGCGGAACTGCGTGTAGACGCCCTCGTCGAGGCTGGGGTCGACGCCCCGGGCGATGTCGCGCAGGCGCTTCGAGTAGAGGTCGGTGAGGTCGATGAAGGTCGCGCCTTCGAGCGGAGAGTCGGCGGTGAGGTTGATGTGGTCGCTGATGAGAACCGGCTGTCCGGGCGTCCAGGTCTCACGGACGCCGCCTGCGCCGTTGGTGAGCACCATGATCTTGGCGCCCGTCGCCGCGGCGGTGCGGACCGAGTGCACCACGCGGCGCACACCGTGTCCCTCGTAGTAGTGGGTGCGCGCGCCGATGACGAGGACGTTCTTGCCGTCGGGGGTGCGGATGCTGCGCAGAGTGCCCACGTGCCCCTCGAGAGCGGGCTTCGAGAAGCCGGTCACCTCGGTGGCGGGAATCGTCGCTGTGGTCTCGCCGATGATGTCGGCGGCCTTGCCCCAGCCGCTGCCGAGGGTGAGGGCGATGTCGTGCTTCTCGACTCCGGTCAGGCGCGCGATGTCGGCGGCTGCCTCGGCCGCGATCTCGAACGGATTCGCGTTCGGGTCGTCGAGGGGGTTGCTGTGTGTGTCAGACATGGGTTCCACTCTAGGAAGGTGCAGGCTCCGGTGCCAGGATTGCGGAAGAATGGAGATCATGTCTTCCACCCCTTTTGAGCGCACTCAGCGCGTCGCCGTCCTCGGCGGCGGTCCCGGCGGTTACGAGGCGGCCCTCGCGGCCGCTCAGCTCGGAGCGGAGGTGACCCTCGTCGAGCGGGTGGGTGTCGGCGGGTCGGCTGTCCTCACCGACGTCGTGCCGTCCAAGAGCCTGATCGCCACTGCGGATGCCGCCGTGGCCATCTCCGAGGCCTCCGACCTCGGTGTCCAGTTCTACGCGAAGGGTGAGCACGGCAAGCCGCTGAAGCCCGAGATCGCGATCAACCTGGCGGCCGTGAACAAGCGCCTTATCGCACTCGCCGGTCAGCAGTCCGAAGACATGCGCACGACTCTGCTCGAGGCCGGAGTCCGCATCCTGTCGGGTCACGGACGGCTCGAGGGCCCCAACGCGATCATCGTCTCGACCGGTCAGGACGGCACCGACTTCGACCGGGTCGAAGCCGACACCATCATCGTGGCCGTCGGCGCCTCGCCGCGCGAGCTGGATTCGGCGAAGCCCGACGGCAAGCGCATCCTCACCTGGACGCAGCTGTACGACATGAAGGCGCTGCCCGAGCACCTCATCGTCGTCGGCTCGGGTGTGACCGGTGCCGAGTTCGCCTCGGCCTACATGAACCTGGGTGCCAAGGTCACGCTGATCTCCAGCCGCGAGCAGGTGCTCCCCGGCGAGGACCAGGACGCCGCCCACGTGCTCGAGAAGGTCTTCAAGCGCGGCGGCATGACGGTGCTCTCCAAGTCCCGCGCCGAGAAGGTCGAGGTCACGAAGGACGGCGTCACCGCGACGCTCTCCGACGGCCGTACGGTCGACGGCAGCCACTGCCTCCTCGCGGTCGGGTCGATCCCGAACACCGCCGGCATCGGGCTCGAGGACGCCGGGGTCGAGCTCGACGAGACCGGGCACGTCAGGGTCAACCGCGTCGCGCGCACCTCGGTGCCCAACGTCTACGCGGTGGGGGACTGCACGAACTTCTTCCCGCTCGCCTCGGTCGCGTCGATGCAGGGCCGCACCGCGGTCTTCCACGCGCTGGGTGACATCGTGATCCCGCTCGAGCTCATCAAGATCACCTCCAACATCTTCACCGCCCCCGAGATCGCGACGGTCGGATACTCGCAGAAGGACGTCGAGGACGGCGTGGCCGACGGTCTCGTCTACAAGCTGCCGCTGGCCGCCAACCCGCGCGCGAAGATGATGGGCATCAAGGACGGCTTCGTGAAGCTGATCGCCCGCAAGGGCTCCGGCACCGTGATCGGCGGGGTCATCGTCGCGCCGAAGGCCTCGGAGCTGATCTACCCGATCGCCGTCGCCGTCGAGCGCCGACTCACGGTCGACCAGGTCTCGCGCGTTTTCGCGGCCTACCCGTCGCTGTCGAGCAGCATCACCGACGCCAGCCGGGCGATGCATCTCGTCAACGCGAAGATCTCCTGACCCGAGGTCGCACCGACACGACGAAGGCGCCCCGCTCGTGCGGGGCGCCTTCGTCGTGTCGGTGCCAGGGTCAGCTGATCGTGAGCAGCTGGTGTCCGGCCGAGACCGTCGCACCGGCGACGGCGCCGATGTTGCCGATCGTGCCGTCCTTGTGCGCCTGCAGCGGCTGCTCCATCTTCATCGCCTCGAGGACGACGACCAGATCGCCCTTGACGACCTGCTGCCCCTCTTCGACGGCGACCTTGACGACGGTGGCCTGCATCGGCGACTTGACGGCGTCTCCCGAGGCGCCGGCGCTGACCGAGGTCGCGTGACTGCGGCGGGACGGTGGCACGGCAGCCGGGCGGCCGGTGGTGCCGGCGGCGACGGCCACGCGGTCGGGAAGACTGACCTCGAGGCGCTTGCCGCCGACCTCGACGACGACGGTGTGCCGGTTCTCGCCGGCACCAGGGGCCTCGAGCTCGCCGTCCCATGCCGGGATGTCGTTCTCGAACTCGGTCTCGATCCAGCGGGTGAAGACGCCGAACTCGCCGTTCTCGGCGGTGAACGCAGGGTCGTTGACGACCTTGCGGTGGAACGGGAGAACGGTGGGCAGACCTGCGACCTCGAACTCCTCGAGGGCGCGGCGCGAGCGCTCCAGGGCCTCGGCGCGGTCCTTGCCGGTGACGATGATCTTCGCGAGCAGCGAGTCGAACGCTCCCGAGACCGAGTCGCCGGCGGTGACGCCGGAGTCGAGTCGGATGCCGGGGCCGCCGAAGGTCTTGAAGACGTGGATCGGGCCGGGCTGCGGGAGGAACCCCCGACCGGGATCCTCGCCGTTGATGCGGAACTCGATGGAGTGCCCGGTCGGCTGCGGGTCGTCGTAGTCGATCGTGCCGCCCGCGGCGATGCGGAACTGCTCGCGCACCAGATCGATGCCGGTGACCTCTTCGGAGACGGGGTGCTCGACCTGCAGACGGGTGTTCACCTCGAGGAACGACACGGTGCCGTCGGCGCCGATGAGGAACTCGCAGGTGCCAGCTCCGACGTAGCCGACCTCCTTGAGGATCGCCTTCGAGGCGGAGTAGAGCTGGGCGTTCTGCTCATCCGTGAGGAAGGGCGCCGGGGCCTCTTCGACGAGCTTCTGGTGGCGACGCTGCAGCGAGCAGTCGCGCGTGGAGATGACGACGACGTTGCCCTCGGCATCCGCCAGGCACTGCGTCTCGACGTGACGCGGCTTGTCGAGGTACTTCTCGACGAAGCACTCGCCGCGTCCGAAGGCCGTGACGGCCTCGCGGGTCGCCGACTCGAACAGCTCTGCGACCTCGTCGAGCTCGCGCGCGACCTTGAGTCCGCGGCCGCCGCCGCCGTAGGCGGCCTTGATGGCGATGGGCAGGCCGAACTCCTTCGCGAAGGCGATGACCTCGTCGGCTCCGGAGACGGGGCCCGGCGTTCCGGGGGCGAGCGGTGCGCCCACCTTCTCGGCGACGTGGCGGGCGGTGACCTTGTCTCCGAGGGCCTCGATGGCCTCGGGGGAGGGGCCGATCCAGGTCATGCCTGCGCCGATGACGGCGCGGGCGAACTCGGCGTTCTCTGCGAGGAAGCCGTACCCGGGGTGCACGGCGTCGGCGCCGGCACGGCGGGCGACCGAGAGGATCTTCTCGATCTGCAGGTAGGTCTCGGCGCTTGTGGCTCCGCCGAGGGCATACGCCTCGTCGGCGAGGCGGGTGTGCAGAGCGTCGCGATCCTGGTCGGCGTACACGACGACCGAGGCGATCCCCGAGTCACGGGCGGCACGGATGATGCGGACGGCGATCTCGCCGCGGTTGGCGATGAGCACCTTGGCGATATCAGGCATGATTGCCAGCCTAGCGAGTGGGCTCCCGATCCATTTGACGACTCTCCACAAGAAAGAGGGAGAAACGTCGACGGGACTCTACGACCAGAGGTCGGTCCAGGTCACTCCGAGCTCGGCAGCGAGGCGGCGCACGGTCGACAGCGACATGCCGACGACGGTGGAGGGATCACCGTCGACCCGGGTGATGAACGCACCGCCGAGGCTGTCGACGGTGAAGGCCCCCGCGACGAGCAGAGGCTCGCCGGAGACCACGTACGCCTCGATCTCGGCATCGCCGATGTCGTCGGCGAACGTCACAGACGCCTGAGCCGTCGCCGTCGCCTCGACCGGGGCGATTCCCGGGGAGACGCGGAAGACCGAATGCCCCGAATGCAGGATGCCGGTGGCGCCGCGCATCTCGTGCCAGCGCCGCGTCGCCTCCTCCGGCGTGTACGGCTTGCCGTATACGCGGCCGCCCAGCGCGAACATCGAGTCGCCCCCGATCACGATCCCGTCGAAGGCGCCTTCATCGGCGAGCCGTCGGGCGACGTCGGCGGCCTTGGCGCGGGCGAGGAGCAGGACGAGCTCGTCCGGCGCGAGCTCCGAGCCCCGCTCGGCCTCGGCCGCTGCGGCGACGGCATCCTCATCCACGTCAGGGGACTGGGTCAGCGGCTCGATACCGGCCTGCCGCAGCAGCATCAGGCGGGCGGGAGAGGTGGAGGCGAGGCAGACGCGCATGTTCACCACCGTATCCTCGAAGGATGACTTCCTCCCCGAACCTGCTCGATCTGGACATCACCGGCATCGCGCACGGCGGTACCTTCATCGCCCGCCACGAAGGACGCGTCGTGTTCGTCTCCGACGCCGTCCCCGGCGAGCGCGTGCGTGCGCGCCTGACCGAGGACTCGACGGGGGAGTCGAAGAGCTTCTGGCGTGCCGAGACCGTCGAGGTCCTCGAAGCCTCGCCGCACCGACGCCCGCACATCTGGGCCGAGGCCGACGTCTCCCGTTCTCCCGAGGACCGCCCTGGCGGCGCCGACCTCGGCCACATCGACCTCGAGCACCAGCGCGCGCTCAAGCGGCAGGTGCTGACGGAGGCGCTGGACCGCTTCGCCGGTCCCGGCCTCGAGGCGCCCGAGATCGAGGCCGTCGACTCCACAGACGGAACCGGATGGCGGACCAGGGTCACGCTGCACGTCGACGACGCCGGACTCGTGGGTCCCTTCGCCGCTCGCAGCCATCGGGTGATCCCGGTGGGCACGCATCCGCTCGCTCGCCCGGCGATCGCCGAGGCAGCGCGCCGTCTCACCGGAGGCGAGGCGGGCAGCGTCGACCTGATCGAACCGGGGGACGGAGAGGTGCGGGTCGTCCGCCGGGAGCGGATGGACCAACGCCCCGCCCGTGGACAGGCGCGTCGCCCCGCGCCCGAGGTCGTCTACGAGCAGGTCGGCGACCGTCGATTCCAGGTGGATGCCGGAGGCTTCTGGCAGGTGCATCCTCGTGCCGCGTCCGTACTGGATGCCGCCGTCTACGGCGTGCTCGACGATCACGTGAACCCGGATGCGACGCACTTCGACCTCTACGGAGGCGTCGGTCTGTTCGCAGCGACCCTCGCCGATCGAGGAGCGACGGACATCGTCACCGTCGAGTCGAGCCGACGCGCCACGGCGCACGCGCAGCGGAACCTCGCTCCTCTCGACGTCACCGCCGTCACGGCGCGCGTCGACCGCTATCTCGCCGGCGTCCCGGCCAGCACGAAGGCCGGCGCTGTCGTCCTGGACCCGCCGCGCGCGGGTGCAGGGCGCGCGGTCGTCGACGCTCTCGACGCGCTGGCCCCCGAAGCCATCGCCTACGTCGCATGCGACCCCGTCGCGCTGGCACGAGACCTCGGAACCTTCCGCGGTCACGGGTGGAACGTCACCACGATGCGCGGCTTCGATCTGTTCCCGCACTCGCACCACTTCGAGGTCGTGGCGCTGCTCACACGGTGAGCGATGATCGGGTCTTCGCGCGGACTCAGTAGGCTGGGCTGATGAGCAGGGTCGCACTCATCGACGATCACGAATCCGTCCGCCTCGGTCTCGAGGCCGCGTGCGCTCGTGACGGTGCGCAGACCGTCGTCTTCTCCGGCAGCACGGTGGTCTCCTACCTCGACTGGCGTTCGGCGACCTCGTCTCCGCCGGCGGACGTCGTGGTGCTCGATCTCACCCTCGGCGACGGCACGACCGTGACCGAGAACGTCAGGTCGCTCGTGGCAGACGGCGCGAGCGTGGTCATCCACAGCGTCGCCGACCGACCCGCAGCCGTCCGCGAGGCGCTCGTCGCCGGTGCGGCAGGCGTCGTGAGCAAATCCTCGGCCCTCGACGACGTGCTCGACGCCATCCGCACGGTCGCGCAGGGCGAAGCGCTCAACAACGTCGAGTGGGCGAGCGCGGTCGACGGCGACCGCGACTTCGCCGACGCTCAGCTGTCGACCCGCGAGCGCGAGGTCCTGCGCCTGTACGCCACCGGACTGCCGCTGAAGGCCGTCGCCGAGCGACTCGGTGTCGCGTACTCGACGGCGAAGGAGAACATCACCCGAATCCGCGTCAAGTACGTCGAGGTGGGTCGCCCCGCACCGACGAAGGTCGACCTGCTGCGCCGTGCGATGGAGGACGGCATCGTGGCGGCCGACGGGGCGCCGAGTGCCCGCTGACCCGCTCAGCATCCGCGAGGCCTGGAGCAAGATCCCCTCTCCGGGCAGTGTGGAGACCGAGTTCGAGCGCTTCACGGGAAAGCGCATGGAGCGGATCCTCGCGACCGTCGTCGCGATCGGCTCCGGCATCCTCGGTGCGCAGGCGCTGATCGCGGGCATCACGACGATGGCATGGGCGGATGCCGCGCGCATCGCGATGCTGCTCGTCGTCTTCATCCCGCTCGTGGTCATGCTGGTCGCCTGCCTGATCGGCCGTGGGGTGCGCACCGCCTCCGGCGTCTTCGCGGTCGTCTACACGGCCGCGTTGGCGGCCTGGCCGACCTTCGTCGACCCGATGGTGAAGGCCGCCGATCAGCCGTGGATCTTCTTCCTCGTGAACGTCGGCGTCGTCGCGGCGATGCTGGCCTTCCCGCTCTGGCTCCAATTCGCCTGGGCGGTGTGCCTGCCCTTCGTGTACGGGTACGTCCGGCTGGTCGAGGGGGAGTTCTCCCGCGACTACTGGGTGATCACGGCGTTCGACGTGTCATTCACCCTCATCCTCGGCATCGTGATCATCTCGCTGGGCTGGATGTTCCGCTCCGTGGCGGCGGGCGTCGATGAGGCCCGTGCACGCGCAGTGGCCTCCTATGCCGCGGCCGCCGCGGCAGCCGCAGCCGAGGAGGAACGGGCCACGATGTCGGCGCTCATGCACGACAGCGTCCTCGCCGCGCTGATCGCCGCCGAACGGGCGGAGGGCGAGCGCGCCCAGGAGCTCGCCGTCGGCATGGCACGGGAGGCGCTCACCCGCCTCGCCAACACCGAGGCGGCCGTTGCCCAGGAGGGGAGCGACGAGCCGGTCGGCGCGGCGCAGATCGTGATCGAGCTCCGGCGGGCGCTCTCCGAACTCGGTGCGGATGCGATCGTCGAGGAGCGCGGCGGCATCGGCCTGATCCCCGGCCGCGCGGCCAGGGCGCTGGTCCTCGCCGCGAGGCAGGCGCTCGGCAACGCTGTGACCCACGCTCACGGTCGCGGCCTGCACATCATCGCCGAAGGGCGTGGCGACGAGGGCATCACCGTGACCATCTCCGATACGGGGCCCGGGTTCGACATCGAGGCGATCGGGGCCGATCGCCTCGGCATCCGTGCGTCGATCTTCGCCCGCATGGCGGGCGTCGCCGGTACCGCCGACATCGACTCGAGCCAGTACGGTACGACGGTGACGCTGGGGTGGGAGGCGCGGTGAATCGCACGGTACGCAGCGTCGCGACCTCGCTCGCCGTCGGCTTCGCGATGTACTTCGCGGCGCGGGGAGTGTGGTGGATCGAGCAGCCGACCGGCCCGCTGCTCATGGTGGCGGCGATCGCCCTGTACCTGGTCGTCGTGAACGTCGCGATCCTCTGGGACTCGGCCATCGACGTCCGGATGCCGCTGTGGGTCGCGCTCCTGACGCTCGTCGCGAGTGCGATGATCCCGGCGCTCGTGACGCTCTCGCTCGACCCGCTCACGCGCACGGCACCCTTCGCGACCTGGTACATCGGAGCGCTCGGTCTGATCGGCGTCGTGTGCGTCGTGCGGCGGCGTTTCGTCATCGGCTGGCTGGTCGTGCTCGTGCTCGTCGCCGCATCCTCCCTCGCGCTCGGCTTCTTCGTCGCGCTGTCCCTCGGACTCGTCGGCTCGCTCATGTGGGTCGCGGTCGCACACCTCCTGGTCATGTTCTGGGACCGTGCGGTGCGCGACACCGAGCGGCTCGCCGGGATCCAGCAGGCGGTGTCCGCGTGGCACGCCACACAGCAGGTGCGGCAGAAGGAGCGTCGGCTGCGCACCCAGTTCGCGCTGGCGGTCGCGGGACCCGTGCTCAGCAGGGCCGTCGCGACGCAGGGCATGCTGGACGACGAGGAACGACTGCAGGCACGGTTGGCCGAGGGGCGTCTGCGCGACGAGCTGCGCGGCGCGGACCTCCTCAACGATGCAGTGCGCGACGCGATCGAGGACGCCCGTCGTCGCGGGGCGGTCGTCACGGTGTTCGACGAGGGCGGGATGGACGAGGTCGACGAGGAGCGGCGTGCGCAGATCCGGGACGAACTCGCTGGGGTGCTCCGCAACGCGGATGCCGAACGCTGGATCATCCGCGCGGCGAGAGACCCTCGAACGGCCGTGACAGTCGTCGGCCGAGCGGGCGCCGGCGGACAGAGCGACGATGACGCCGTCGACGTCTGGCACGAGATTCCGCGCGACCGCGGCTGACTCCGCGAAGCAGTCGCGTCGCGCGAACCTGCCCTCGGCTCTGATCGGGGGAGGAGATCAGAGTCGAGGCGAAAGAGTGGGCGAGGGGCGGCGAATCCGCCAGCCCCTCGCCATGCGGACCAGTTACCCGAAAACCGTCCGCTGGTGGCCGGTCTGCGTCTATCTACCCTGGGACAGAGAGACCAGCCGAACGCGAAGCGTCTCCCTTAGTCTCACGGGTCTTCGCATCCTTGTCTGTAGGTATTTTGGGGGACACGGAACAGGCCGGTGTGCGAGATGATGAGGCATGGGCATGCGCCGTGGAACCAACCTCCCCCGGATGGGCGACTTCAACCAGTCGGTGATCCTCGAGGCCATCCGGCGCTCGGTCGAGGGGCTCAGTCGTATCGAGCTGGTCGAGGCGACTGGCCTCTCAGCGCAGACGGTCACCAACATCACGCGGCGGCTCCTCGACGAGGGCTTCATCATGGAGGCGGGGCGCACCATCACCGGCCCTGGCAAGCCCCGCGTCACTCTGCGCCTCGTGGCCGAGAGCCGCTACTCGGTGGGCGTGCACCTGGACCCTGCAGTCATCACCGTCGTCCTGCTCGACATGTCGGGCGCCGTCGTGGAACGGCGGACTGAGCGCACCCCCGACAAGGACCCGCGGCGGATCGTCGATCTCATGGCGCACACGATCGCCGAACTCATCGATCATGCGGGGATCGACCGTGCGCTCGTAGCCGGGGTCGGTGTCGCGGCGCCGGGCCCACTCGATGCCGAGCTCGGCGCCGTGATCAATCCGCCGAAGCTCCAGGGATGGGAGCGGGTGCCGCTGCGGTCCGTACTGGCCGAGGCCACGAGCCTGGAGGTGACCCTCGAGAAGGACGCCACGGCCGCAGCGGTCGGCGAGCTGTGGACCGGCAGTGCCAGCCACGGGTCGTTCGTCTTCGTCTACCTCGGGACGGGTCTCGGTGCCGCGGTCGTCCGCGACGGCGAGGCGATCGCCGGCAGCTCCCACAATTTCGGGGAGATCGGACACATCATCGTCGATCCGGACGGGCCTCCGTGCGCATGCGGCCTCAGAGGCTGTGTGGAGGTCGTCTGCACTCCGCAGGCGATCGTCGAGCGAGCGGAGGCCGCGGGTCTCTGGCGCGATTCACCGACAGGCGGCGCCGAGGCGGCGATAGACGAGCGGTTCACCCAGCTCTGCGCGCGGGCGGATGCCGGTGAGCAGCCGGCCCTCGACCTGGTCCGCACAGCGGCCGATCACCTCGCCGTCCTGATCGCGACGCTGACGAACATCCTCGACGTCGATCGCGTCGTGCTCGGCGGTCCCTTCTGGGAGCGCCTCTGCGGGGTCTATCTGCGCGAGCTGCCCGATCTCCTGCACGTCCGAAGCGCGACGCGGGCTGTGCGCACGCTGCCGGTGGAGGGGACCGTGGTCGGAGACGATGTCGGTGCAGTGGGTGCCGCCTGCGTGGTGTTGGATGCGGTCCTGACTCCGCGCGCCTCCGATCTGTACCTGGAGGACTGAATCCTCCTTCAGTGCATACCGGTATATCGGTAGGAGCTTCGAAGTGATAACTCCAATCGATGTACTATTGGAGCGATGCGCAGACTGGGGTGATGCTCGGGACGACGGTCCCGCATCGATCGACGGAGGGTCGGCTGCGTGGCCCGCGAGCTGGGGGGCTCCGCGGGTCTCGCAGACCTTCCGTCTTTCTGCTGCAGAGCCGGTGGGCTTTCGCTGCTCAGCCGGAGAATCGGCCCCAAGGGATGTCGCGTCGCAGCGACCGACGCAGCGGACGCTGCGTCCGCGTCCAGGCTGACACGACGGGCTCCTCGACAACGGCTTCCGCCGCCTCCTGGGCGTACGCATCGCTCACGACGGCGATGAGCGCGGCGAGCTCCTCCTCGCTGGCCGAACCGCGAGTGATCTCGATCGTCGGGGGACGCTGAGCCTCGCCCGATCCCTCCTCTGGCGCGTGCACGCTCACAGCGGGATGTTCCCGTGCTTCTTCGGCGGCAGGTCCTGACGCTTGCCGCGCAGTGCACGCAGCGCCTTCGCGATCGAGACCCGGGTGTTCGCCGGTTCGATGATGCCGTCGATCTCGCCGCGCTCGGCGGCCAGGAAGGGCGAGGTCACGCTGTACGTGTATTCGTTGGCGAGACGCGTGCGCACCGCCGCGACGTCCTCGCCGGCCTCCTCCGCCTTCTTGATCTCGTTGCGATAGAGGATGTTCACGGCGCCCTGCCCGCCCATGACGGCGATCTCGGCCGTCGGCCAGGCGAGGTTCACGTCGGCGCCGAGCTGCTTCGAGCCCATCACGATGTATGCGCCGCCGTAGGCCTTGCGCAGGATGACGGTGACGAGGGGGACGGTGGCCTCGGCGTAGGCGTAGATGAGCTTCGCGCCGCGGCGGATGACGCCGGTCCACTCCTGGTCGGTACCCGGCAGGTAGCCCGGTACGTCGACGAGCGTGACGATCGGGATCGAGAACGCGTCGCAGAAGCGCACGAACCTGCTCGCCTTCTCGCCGGCCTCGATGTTGAGCGTGCCGGCCATCTGCGACGGCTGGTTGGCGATGATGCCGACCGAGCGGCCCTCGACGCGACCGAATCCGATCACGATGTTGGGTGCGAACAGCGGCTGGACCTCGATGAAGTCCCCGGCGTCGACGACGTGCTCGATCACCGTGTGGATGTCGTACGGCTGGTTGGGGGAGTCCGGGATGATCGTGTTCAGCGAGCGATCGGCATCCGTGGTCTCCCACTCGAAGCCGCTCTCGTAGCCGGGGATCTCCGCCATGTTGTTGTCGGGCAGGAAGCCGAGGAGGGTGCGGGCGTAGTCGATCGCGTCGTCCTCGTCCTCGGCGAGGTAGTGCGCCACACCGGAGCGGGTGTTGTGCGTCAGAGCCCCACCGAGCTCCTCCATGCCGACGTCCTCGCCGGTGACCGTCTTGATCACGTCGGGGCCGGTGACGAACATCTGGCTGGTCTTGTCGACCATGATGACGAAGTCCGTCAGCGCCGGTCCGTACACGGCCCCGCCGGCGGCCGGCCCCATGATGATCGAGATCTGCGGGATCACGCCGGACGAGCGGGTGTTGAGACGGAAGATCTCGCCGTACTTGCTGAGGGCGAGCACGCCTTCCTGGATGCGGGCTCCGCCGGAGTCGAGGATGCCGATGATCGGCATGCCTCCGGAGAGAGCGAACTCCATGATCTTGATGATCTTGTCGCCCGAGACCTCGCCCAGCGAGCCGCCGAAGGTGGTGAAGTCCTGCGAGTACACGGCGACCGTGCGTCCGTGGATGGTGCCGACGCCCGTGACGACCGAGTCGCCGTACGGGCGGTTCCGGTCCATTCCGAATGCAGTGGTGCGGTGGCGCACGTACTCGTCGAACTCGACGAAGCTTCCTGGATCGACGAGCAGTTCGATGCGCTCGCGGGCGGTCATCTTGCCCTTGGCGTGCTGCTTGTCGTGCGCGACCTTCTCAGCGTCGACAACGGCTTCGTTGTAGCGAGCGCGGAGGTCTGCGATCCTGCCGGCGGTGGTCGAGAGTTCGGGCTTGTCCGTCACGGATTCCACCCTATCGTCGGCTCGGCCCGCTCCGTTGGATGCTCGCCACAACGGGTCGCCCGATCCTTTGGCGTCTCTCGTGCACGCTCAGGCAACGGGGTCGGTGCGTGTCCGTGGTCAGCGTGTCGGGTCCGGGCGATCGGCGCCGAGCTCGCCGGGGAGGTCGTGCGTGCCCGACTGCTCGAGCTCACCGGCATCCTTGCGGCGGCCCCGCCCGACGGAGGCGATCCGGCGCCCGGCCCAGCCGACGCCTCGTGCGGCGGACCCCGCAGCACCCGCGACGGCACCCCCGACGAACTGCGCGCCGTGCAGCATCCGCAGCTCCAGCTTCTCCGCCCCTTCCACCGGCTCGAGTTCGAGCGGGAAATCCAGAGGGGCGGCACCGAAGGCGTGGTGCGACGTGGTGAGGACGCGGCGTCCCAGGATGTGGTTCCCGGCACCGCCGACGGCCGCGCCGACGCCGAACGGCAGCGCCTTGCCGATGAAGGACGCGCCGCCCTTGGCGGCGAACTGCCTCACGAACATGCTCTTGAGCCGGTCGACGAGCGGACCGACGGCCGCGCGGGGGAGCGACTTCGTGACCATCTCGCCCCAGTAGGAGGAGCGTGTGCCTCCGCGTCCGGTCGCCTGTCCGGCGAGCTGGCCGACGAGTGCGACGCCCTCCTTGCCCAGCATGAGCGTCATGACGAGGGCTCGGGCTCGGTCGGGGTTCGAGACGGCGATGCCGTGCACCTCGGCCACGGACTGGGCGAACAGCGCCGTCGACTCGACGAAGCCCACGGTCTCGACACCGGAGAGGGCGAGGGTGATGCCGGTGCCGATACCCGGCACGACAGCGGTGGCGCCGACGGCGGCGCCGCCCGTGGTCACGGCGGTGAGGTAGCGACGTTCGAGGATCCGGATGATCTGCTCGGGGGAGGCATGCGGGTTGCGCAGACGGATGCTGCGGATGTGCGCGAGCACGAGAGGCCGCTGGATCGCCAGCACGCGGTCGAGGCCGCGGACCATGAACGGATGCTCGGTGGAGCCCACCGGCGGCACGCCCCTGTCCCACGGGGAGTCGTCGGGGAGCGAGTGGATCTTGTGCACCTTGGGGGCCATGGAACGATCCTAGGAAGACAGCCCGCGAAAACGCCGAAAGCCCGGCACCCTTGACGGGGCCGGGCTTTCGTGGAACGAGCTCAGACGAACAGGTTCGCCCGCTCGAGGTCTTCCGCGAAGTCGACCTCCACCGCGTAGAGGTCGGAGACGTCCATCGGCTCGAGGAGCAGGCCGTCTTCGGCGATCGCGAGCTCGAGGCCGCGCTCGAAGTAGTCCTGGTCCTCGACCCGCTGCAGCTGGCGCATGAACGCCTTCTTGTTGGCCGACGAGATGTAGTTGATGCCGACGGCCTCTCCGAGACCGCCCTTGACCGTCTTGGAGAGCTCGTTGATGAATCCCTCGGCGGTCACGGTGTACTTGACCTCTTCGTCGCTCACCTTGGAGGTGTTGACGGTGACGAACGACTGATCGCGCTCGATGTAGGCCGCAGCGCGTCCGAGGATCATCGGGTCGAAGACGACGTCGCCGTTCATCCAGAGCACGCCAGACTTGCCGGTCGCGCCGAGGGCGCGCAGCAGGCTCTTCGACGTGTTCGTCTCGTCGTAGCGCTCGTTGTGGACGTAGTTCACGTTCGGGAACGCCTCGATGATGGTCTCGGCGCGGTAGCCGACGACGGCGGTGATGCGTGCGTCCGATCCGAAGGCGGCGCGGATGTTGTCGTGCTGCTGACGCATGATCGTGCGGCCGTCGCTCAGCTCGGTGAGCGGCTTCGGCAGCGCGCGGCCCAGGCGTGAGCCCATGCCGGCGGCGAGGATGACGGTCTGAAGAGTCACGAGTGCTCCTAAAGGAAGTATGTGTTCACGGTCGGTTCACCGACCAGACACTTCGTCGTGCCGAGGGTCATGCTAGCGATACAGCCTGGGAAGCCCCGGGGCTGGTCGCCCCTGTTGCCAATTCGTGACCCAGTACACACCGAACACTCAGATTCGTCCAGATCCCTGCGACGATCGCGTGAATCCAGGTTTTCCGCGCCCAATTGTTGCGGCGACCCGAAGAATCGGAGCACCCGTTGATACCTTAGGACGGTGACTGCTGCTTCCGACGATTCCACCGATCAGGTGGCTGACGCTGCCCCCTCGACCGTGAAGAAGACGCCGGCGCGGAAGAGTCCGGCGAAGAAGACGACCGGCGGTCGGACCTCGACGAAGTCCGCTGCCGACAGGGCGGCGACGACCATCGAGGTCGTGGCGGAGCCGGCGCTGACGATCGACCGTCCCGTCGGCGGCGCCTCGACGAAGACGCCGGCGAAGAAGACCACGTCGACCGCCGCCCGCACGGCGGCCGCGAAGAACTCGGCACGCGCCTCCGGCGCTCGCTCGACCGGTGCGAAGTCCGCCGCGGCACGTACGACGGCTGCGAAGTCGACGGCCGCGAAGAGCAACCCTGCGACAGCGGCGAAGTCGTCGACTGCGGCACGCGCGACGACGCCCAAGGCGACAGCGGCGAAGAGCGCGACCGCGAAGAGCACAGCCTCCAAGACCGCCGCCGCGAAGGCGGCGGCGGAGAAGAGCGCCGCAGCGAAGTCCTCCGCTCGCACGACGGCGGCTCGCAGCGCAGCCGCCAAGACCGCTGCAGCGAAGGCAGCCGCAGCGAAGGCAGCCGCAGCGAAGGCTGCCGCAGCGGAAGCGGACGAGGCAGAAGCCGCCGCGGCGGATGCTGAAGTCGCGCAGACGTACACGCCATCCCCCGAGGCGGAGTCCGCTACGGCCGCCATCGACTCGCAACCGGCACCGGACTCATCGCTCCATGGTCCCTCCGAGTCGGACGAGGCTCCGGCCGCGAAGGTCGGCATCGCCGAGGCGGCTCCCGAGACGGCAGCTCCGCAGGAGAGGATCGCCGAGGAGCCCCCAGTAGAGGAGACCATCGCTGAGGAACGCCCCGTGGAGGAGGCTCCCGTGGAGGAGGCTCCCGTGGAGGAGACCACTGCGGACGAGGCGACCGATGAGGCCGTGCTTTCGGATCCGGACGTGGTCGGCGTCTCCGATGCAGACGTCTCCGATGAGGCGGTCGGCGACGTCGGCGCGGCATCCGCGACCGAGGCCATCCGCCTCCGGGGTCTCGTGAAGACGTTCGGCGATCACGTCGCCGTCAACGGCATCGATCTGACGGTTCCGGCGGGGTCGTTCTACGGCATCGTGGGGCCCAACGGCGCCGGCAAGACGACAACGCTCTCGATCGTCGCCGGTCTGCTCCGCGCGGACGCCGGGGAGGTCGTCATCTGCGGCATCGACCAGGCGGCCAAGCCGCTCGCCGCGAAGCGGATGATGGGGGTGCTGCCCGATCGTCTGCGGACGTTCGACCGGCTCACCGGGCGCCAGCTCCTCTACTACTACGGTCTGCTGCGCGGCCTCACGTCCGACGTGATCGAGAAGCGCGTCGGCGACCTCGCGCGTGCATTCGACCTCGGTGAGGCGCTCAACCGCGTCGTCTCGGACTACTCGGCCGGCATGACGAAGAAGATCATGCTCGCCGGGGCGATGATCCATTCGCCGCGGGTGCTCGTCCTCGATGAGCCCTTCGAGGCGGTCGACCCGGTGTCCTCCGCGGTCATCCTCGACATCCTGCGCGCGTACGTCGCGCACGGCGGCACCGTCATCCTCTCCAGCCACGGCATGGATCTGGTGGAGCGGGTGTGCTCTCGTGTGGCGATCATCGTCGGCGGAGACGTGCTCGCGGAGGGGACCATCGACGAGGTGCGCGCGGGGCAGACCCTCGAGGCCCGGTTCGTCGAGCTCTCCGGCGGCATCGGAGAGGTGGAGGGGCTCGAGTGGCTGCACACGTTCTCCGACTGAGGGCGGCGCTCCTGATCGGATCGCTCCGCGGCGAACGTCGGGTGCGCACCCTGGTCATGCTCGCTGTCGTCGTCATCCTGACCGCCCTGGTGTGCAGCGCCGTCCTGAGTCTCGATGACGCCCCGGTGGCCGTCGCCCGCACGGTCATCGTGCTCGGCAGCGCCGCACTGCTGCTCGGCTTCCTGGTGGGGCCGATCCTGGTCGGCGCGGTCGACCAGCTCGATCCGCGACGCTTCGCGGTCTTCGGCGTCGACGAGCGGCAGATGCCGTGGATCCTCGCGCTCGCGTCATTCATCAGCGTCCCGAGCCTCGCTCTCATCGCCGTCAACGTCAGCGTCTGCATCGTCGCGATCAGGCTCGGCGCCCCCTGGATGGTGGCCGTACTGACGAGCCTGGTCGGACTCCTCAGCATGGTGCTGTCCGCGCGCATCGGGATGGCCGTGAACGCGCTGCTCCTGCCGGAGCGCCGCTCCCGCGAGCTGACCGCCCTCTTCGCGCTCGCCGTCATCGTCATCGCCTTCCCGGTCGCGGTCTTCCTCGCCTCGCTGAAGTGGGACGGACAGGTGCCGGCCGCGGTCGCCGCGCTGACGGCATCGGTCGGCTTCACCCCGTTCGCAGCCTCGTCGAGGTTCCTCTTCTCCTTCGCCGCCGATGATGTCGCCGGCGCGTGGACGAGCGGCGTCATCGCCCTTCTCACGGTCATCGGCCTCTGGGCGCTGTGGACCTGGCTCGTGCGTCGACTGCTCACCACGACCGAGCGCCCGGCCGCGTCGCGGGAGCGCTCCGGCCTCGGCTGGTTCGGACTGCTGCCCTCGAACGCCTTCGGGGCGATCGCGGCACGCAGCCTCGTCTACTGGCTCCGTGATCGCCGATACATCATGAACCTCATCGTCGTGCCGATCGCCGGTGTGCTGACGGTCTTCCCGCTGCTGATCGCCGGCGTCCCGCTCGAGATCGCCGCGCTGGTGCCCGTGCCGGTGATGGCGCTGTTCTTCGGCTGGCTCCCGCACAACGACGTCGCCTACGACTCGACCGCCCTGTGGACCCATGTGGCCAGTGGCGTCCGCGGCATCCCGGACCGCCTCGGCCGACTCGTGCCCGTCATCCTGGTTGCCCTGCCCGTGCTCGCGATCGCCGTGCCGCTGACCCTGCTGTGGATCGACGACTGGCGTCTGCTGCTGCCGCTCACCGGCCTCGGCGCGAGCCTGCTGCTGTCGGCGCTGGGCTTCTCGAGCATCGTCTCGGTCATCGCGCCGTATGCGGTGTCACGCCCAGGCGACAGTCCCTTCCAGCAGCCGCAGCGGCCGACGTCGCGAGGTGCCTACGGCCCGGCCGCGGCGTTCCTCGGAGCGATTGCGGTGAGCATCCCGACGATCTGGCTGCTCGTGCTCACGATGGTCGACGGATCGCAGTTCGCGCCGGCGACGTTCTGGGCGGGCCTCGCCACGGGGATCATCGTCCTCGCGGCCGGAGTCGCCGTCGGCGGGCGCATCTTCGAGCGCGAAGGCGAGCGGCTGATGGAGTTCGTCGAGACGGCGTGACACCCGCCCGACGGGGCTCCTGCGCGGCTAGACTCTCGGCATGAGTACTCCGCTGGACAGCCCCGATCAGGGCGGCGTGACAACGCTCGATCGCGAACTGGAAGAACTTCTCCGCGAGGAGAATCTGGAGCCGGGCGACCACGAGCGCTTCTCGCACTACGTCAAGAAGGACAAGATCCTCGAGTCCGCCATCACCGGCAAGCCGGTGCGGGCGCTGTGCGGCAAGAAGTGGACGCCGGGTCGCGACCCGGAGAAGTTCCCGATCTGCCCCACCTGCAAGGAGATCTACGAATCGATGATGGGCTGAGCTAGGAGTTCAGCCCTCGTGGACTCGCGTCAGCTTGCGTCGACGTAGACGGTGGGGATCGCCGGGTCCGACTTGCTGAGCGCCAGCGCTCGCACGGGCAGCTCCTCGCGCACGCGCAGGTGGTGCTCGCGAGCGGATGCCGTGCCCTGCGGCCCCTCGAAGGAGGTGTCGATGTCGCCGCGCTCGACGAACGTCGTCTGCAGCGCTCGTCCGTCCGGGTGCTCGCTCGGGGTGTCGAGCTCCTCGAAGCCGTCCGACACGACCACCGTCTCCGTTTCGGCCACGCCGTCGACGAGCGTGCGGAAGGCGGCCTTGCGACCGCCGTGCGACGCCTTGTCGGTCGAAGCCTTGGCGACGCCGATCCAGGCGCCGTCCGGATCCTGTCGCGCGACCAGCTTGTAGACCATGCTCGCCGTGGGGTACCCGGAGCCGGTCACGACCGAGGTGCCGACGCCGTAGGAGTCGACGGGTGACGCGGCCAGAGCGGCGATCGCGTATTCGTCCAGGTCGCTGGTCACGGTGATCCTGGTGCCGGTGGCGCCGAGCTCGTCGAGCTGCGCCCGCACCTCAGCGGCCACGATCGGGAGGTCGCCCGAGTCGATGCGCACGCCTCCCAGCTCCGTTCCCGCGACGCGGATCGCGGTCTCGACGCCCGTGCGGATGTCGTAGGTGTCGACGAGGAGCGTCGTCCCGGTGCCGAGGCTGTCGATCTGCGATCGGAACGCCTCCTCCTCGCTCTCGTGCAGAAGCGTCCAGGAATGGGCGGCGGTGCCCATGGTCGGGATGCCCCAGCGCCGCCCTGCTTCGAGGTTGCTCGTCGCCCGGAACCCGGCGATATACGCGGCGCGGGCAGCGGCGACCGCTGACTGCTCGGCGGCTCGGCGGGAGCCCATCTCGGCCAGGGGGCGCTCACCGGCGGCGATGCTCATCCTGGACGCCGCCGTGGCGACAGCGGAGTCATGATTGAGGACGCTGAGCGCCAGTGTCTCCAGTACGACGGCGTCGGCGAAGCTGCCCTCGACCGTGAGGATGGGGGAGCCGGGGAAGTACAGCTCGCCTTCGCGGTAGCCACGGATGGATCCGGTGAAGCGGTAGTTCTCGAGGTAGATCAGGGACTCGGCATCCACCACGTCGTTGTCGCGAAGGAAGCGCAGCTCGTCGTCTTCGAAGCGGAACTCGCGCAGCAGTGTGAGCAGACGGCCGGTGCCGGCGACGACGCCGAAACGGCGCCCGCCGGAGAGTCGACGCGAGAACAGCTCGAACACGCTGGGGCGTGATGCGGTGCCGTCGCGCAGGGCGGCGGCGAGCATCGTGAGTTCGTAACGGTCGGTCAGCAGCGCCGTGGACGTCGTCATGCGCTTCAGCTTAGTGACGACATCCGTTCGGGTTGCTGAGCGTGACGCGGGGCGTGCGCGGGTAGGCTGAGGAGTCATGAACGACGCCCCGATCGGAATCTTCGACTCCGGTGTCGGCGGACTCACGGTGGCCAGGGCCATCAGAGCCCAGCTGCCGCGGGAATCGTTCGTCTACATCGGCGACACGGCGCATTCGCCGTACGGTCCGAAGCCGATCGCCGATGTGCGCCGCTACAGCCTCGAGGTCCTGGACACGCTGGTCGACCAGGGCGTCAAGATGCTCGTGATCGCCTGCAACACGGCATCCGCCGCCATGCTGCGCGATGCCAGGGAGCGCTATGACGTCCCGGTCGTCGAGGTCATCGGCCCTGCCGTGCGCCGCGCCGTCTCGACGACCCGCAACGGACGGGTCGGTGTGATCGGCACCGTCGGGACGATCGGGTCGCGCGCCTATCAGGACATGCTCGAGGTGAATGAGCGGCTCGAGGTCTTCACGGCCGCCTGCCCTCGCTTCGTCGAGTTCGTCGAGGGAGGCATCACGGGCACACCGGAGGTCCTCGCCACGGCCGAGGAGTACCTGGCACCGCTGCGCGACGCCGATGTCGACACCCTCGTGCTCGGCTGCACGCATTACCCGTTCCTGCGCGGCGCCATCAGCTACGTCATGGGCGAGGGCGTCACCCTCGTCTCCAGCGACGACGAGACCGCGGGCGACGTTTACCGCCAGCTCGTGCGCGGCGACCTGCTCGCCTCGCCGGACGCCACCGCGTCGTACGTCTACGAGGCGACCGGCGACTCCACGATCGAGTTCACGGCGCTCGCCAACCGTCTGATGGGCCGCGAGGTGCGCGACGTCCAGCTCGTGCAGACCGGTGTCATCACGCTTCCTGAACCGGCCCCCGGTTCCTGATCCCTCCCGCAGCATCCGCGTCACCCACCCCCACCCGAAAGAAGCCCATGACCAGCATCGTCCGTGCCGACGGCCGCTCCACCGACCAGCTCCGCGAGATCACCATCGAACGAGGCTGGAGCAGCCATGCCGAGGGATCGGCGCTGATCAGCTTCGGCGGCACCAAGGTGCTGTGCACCGCTTCGTTCACCAACGGCGTGCCGCGCTGGCTGACCGGCAAGGGCAAGGGATGGGTGACCGCCGAGTACTCGATGCTGCCCAGGGCGACGAACAGCCGCAACGACCGCGAGAGCGTGAAGGGTCGCATCGGCGGACGCACGCATGAGATCTCCCGTCTGATCGGTCGCGCACTGCGCGCTGTCGTCGACACCAAGGCCCTGGGCGAGAACACGATCGTGATCGACTGCGATGTTCTGCAGGCCGACGGCGGCACCCGCACTGCCGCGATCACCGGTGCCTACGTCGCGCTGGCGGACGCGATCGAGTGGGGCCGCGAGAAGAAGTTCATCGGCAAGAACGCAACGCCGCTGCTCGATTCGGTCGCCGCGGTCTCGGTCGGCATCATCGACGGCGAACCCATGCTCGATCTCGCATATGTCGAGGACGTCCGGGCGGAGACCGACATGAACGTCGTCGTCACCGGCCGCGGCCTGTTCGTCGAGGTACAGGGCACGGCTGAGGGTGCACCGTTCGACAAGCGCGAACTCGATGCGCTGCTCGACCTGGGAGTCGCCGGCTGCGCCGACCTCAAGGATCAGCAGCTGAAGGCTCTCGCAGGCTGATGAAGGTCGTCCTCGCCACGCACAATCCGCACAAGGTCGCGGAGTTCCAGCAGATCGTCGCGGCGACGCGTCCCGATCTCGAGGTCGTGGGCTATGACGGCCCTGAGCCGGTCGAAGACGGGATCACCTTCGCTGAGAACGCGCTGATCAAGGCGCGGGCAGCGTCGGCGCACACGGGTCTCGCAGCGCTCGCCGACGACTCCGGCATCTGCGTCGATGTGCTCGGCGGGTCGCCCGGCGTCTTCTCCGCCTACTGGGCCGGGCAGAAGAAGGATGCCGCCGCGAACCTCGAGCTGCTGCTCGACCAGCTGCGCGACATCGCGGATCCGCACCGCAGCGCGCATTTCATCTCAACCATCGCGATCGTGACCCCGGAGGGTGCCGAGCACGTGGTCGTGGGGGACTGGCCAGGACGCCTGGCGACCGAGCCGTCGGGAGTCGGCGGCTTCGGCTATGACCCGATCTTCATCCCCGACGGTCAGCCCGCCGGAGTCGAGCGCACCGTGGGGGAGTTCACCGCTGAAGAGAAGCAGGCGCAGTCGCACCGCGCCCGTGCCTTCGAGAAGCTGGCACCGCTGCTCGCGACACTCTGAGGGGTCGTTCTCTTAACCACTACGCTTGACGTACTTCATTCGTAGTGGTTACTCTGGGTGACATGATAGAACTCACCTATTACATCGGCGTGACCCTCGACGGGTTCATCGCGGGACCCGCCGACGAGGTCGACTTCTATCCGGTGACTCCCGCATTCGCCGAGATGATGGGCACCGAGCTGGCCGACATCCAGCCGGCGTTCGTCCGTGCGGATCGCGGAGGAGCCGACGAGCCGCTCACCCGTTTCGACACGGTGCTGATGGGGCGCCGCACGTATGAGCCGGCGTTGCAGATGGGCATCACCGACCCGTACTCGCAGTTGCGGACGGTGGTGTTCAGCACCACACAGGAGGATCCGGGGGAGCCGAACGTCGAGATCGTGCGGACGGACCCGGTCGCTCGGGTGAGAGAGCTCAAGGCCGAGCCCGGCCTCGGCATCTACCTCGCGGGTGGGGCGGTGCTCGCCGGTGTCCTCCTCGACGAAATCGACCGACTGATCGTCAAGAAGTACCCGGTCATCGCCGGGTCCGGCATCCCGATGGTCAGCCACTCGTTCGCTCCGACGCAGTTCAGCCTGGAGCAGGTGCGGTCGTTCGACAACGGCTGCGTCGTGCTCGAATACTCCCGCCTGCGCTGAGCCGAGGCTACTGAGAATCATCACCATTCCCGACTGGGCGGATACCGGCCGGCGACCGGGGAGGCCGGTCTAGCCTGGAGACATGCACGATCACGCGCCCGCCGCCGGCGGCATCCGCTCAGCCGGCCATCGTCGACTTCTGGCGATCTCGCTGACCCTCACCGCGACCGTCATGGTGGTGCAGATCGTCGGAGCGGCGCTCACCGGATCGCTGGCGCTGCTGGCCGATGCCGCGCACATGTTCACCGATGCCTCGGCCCTCGTGATCGCGCTGATCGCCGCGGCGGTCGCGGCGCGACCTGCGGACGACCGTCGTACATTCGGATACCAGCGTGCCGAGGTGTTCGGAGCGCTGATCAATGCGATCATCCTGATCCTGCTCGCCGGCTGGGTCGCGATCGAGGCGATCGGCCGCCTGCTGAACCCGGGCGAGACCGAGGTCGTCGGCGGGCTGATGCTCGTCGTCGCGATCGTCGGCCTCATCGCCAACGCGATCTCGATGTGGCTTCTGAGCCGTGCGCAGCGCACCAGCATCAACGTGCGAGGCGCCTACCTCGAGGTCATGGGCGATCTGATCGGCTCGGCGATGGTGATCATCGCGGCGATCGTGATCGTGACGACCGGGTGGATGCCGGCGGACGCGATCGCGTCCATGCTCATCGCCGTGCTCATCATCCCGCGAGCGATCGCGCTGCTGCGGGAGGTGTTCTCGGTGCTCTCCGAGTCGGCGCCGAAGGGGACGGCGGTGAGCGACATCCGCCAGCACCTCCTCGACTACGACGGGGTCATCGGCGTCCATGACGTGCACGTCTGGCAGCTCACGCGCGGTGCACCGGTGTTCAGCGCGCACGTCAGTGTGGATCCGGCCCTGCTCGCCGACGGTCGATCGGCGACGCTTCTCAACGACCTGCAGTCCTGCCTCGCCGATCACTTCGACGTCGCGCACTCGACGTTCCAGATCGAGCCGGCCGAGCAGTCCGACTGCGAACCGCACCACGCCTGAGGTCTCAGCTCTCGACGACGACCTCGTCGGGTGCCTTGTCGGGCCGCAGACCCCGCCACCGGGAATGACGCAGGATGCCGTCGGGCGTCCAGTTCGCGAACTCGACCTCGCCCACCAGCTCCGGCTCGACCCACAATGCGTCGGAGGCATCCGGAGCAGGGACATCCGCGAGGGGCGCCTTCTCGATGCGCAGCGGCGCGAGGCGGGACAGCAGGTCGCGGAGCATCCGGTCGGTGAAGCCCGTGCCGACGCGGCCGACGTAGCGCAGCCGGCCCGAGTCCGGCACCGCGAGCAGCAGCGAGCCGAACGTGCCCTCGCGATCTCCCTTCCCGGGACGGATGCCGACGATCACCACTTCCTGCATCCGGGTGTGCTTGAGCTTGAGCCAGGCGGGAGACCGCTGACCCGGGCGATACCGGGAACCCGGATCCTTGACGACGACGCCCTCGAGGCCGAACTCGTCACTCGTCGCGAGCGCCGCGTCGACGTCGTCGAACACCGGAGGCACCTGCACCGGGGCGTCGAGCTCGGAGATCACCTCGTCGAGCAGGGTGCGACGCTGCGAGAGCGGCATCGTCGTGAGGTCGTGGCCGTCGAGCCGCAGCAGGTCGAAGACCATGTAGATGATGGGCGTCCGCACGACCTCGCGCTCGATCTCGCGGGGGCGCTCGAGGTGCATGCGGTTCTGCAGTCTCGAGAAGCTCGGTCTGCCCTGCGCGTCGAAGGCGACGATCTCGCCATCGAGGATCGCATCGGAGACGGGGAGGAAGGGCGCCCCGTCGGCGGTGAGCTCGGGGTACCGGGCGGTGATGTCCGTGCCGCTGCGGGCATGCAGGAGCATCCGTCCGTCCGACCAGGTGCCGATCGCCCTGATGCCGTCCCACTTCACCTCGACCCACGAAGGAGTGCTCAGGCCGCGCGCGATCGCCGGGGTCCCGTTCTCGGCGAGCATCGGAGAGAGGGATGCGGCGGTGACGGATGCGGGCGAGGCGGTGCCACCTGCACCGCGGGCATGGCGGCGCGCAGGCTTGCCCCGTTCGCGCGGCTCTTCGGTCTGTGCCGTCGTCTGAACCTCGGCGGTGCCGCGACCGGTGCTGAGCGATTCCGCGGGTGCGATGCGGAGCGGCGCGATCGGATCGACGCCGGATTCCGCGCGCTCCAGCACGGTGGAGAAGTCGAGTTGAGCCAGGTCGGGGTCATCGAGCTCCTCCCACGTGCGGGGTGCCGCGACCCAGGGCTGCGCGCGGCCGCGCAGGGAGTACGGCGAGATCGTCGTCTTCTTGCCGTTGTTCTGGCTCCAGTCGAGGAAGACCTTGCCGCCGCGAGCGGCCTTCGCCATGGTGCTGGTCGCCAGGTCAGGGTGGTCGGTCTCGATGAGCCGGGCGATCTCCTTCACCACGGCCGAGATCTCAGCGCTCGTCTGCTGACCGGGAAGAGCCGCGTACAGGTGGATGCCCTTGCTGCCGCTCGTGACCGGCACAGGGTCGAGGCCGATGTCGGTGAGCAGGCCCCGAGCGATGCGGGCGACCTCCGCGCACTGGGCGAGTCCCACCCCGGGGCCGGGGTCGAGGTCGAGCACGAGACGATCCGGCTTGCCGGGAAGGCCGTCGGGTGCAAAGCGCCACTGCGGCACGTGGAGCTCGATCGCCGCGACCTGCGCGAGCCAGACGAGAGTGGGCACGTCCTCGACGAGCGGATACTCCTTGGGACCGTCGGAATGCTGGATCGGCTGCCGCGGGATCCAGTCCGGCGCTCCCGGTTCGAGCTGTTTCGTGAAGAACGCGTCGGCGGGAGCATCCGCTGTCCCCACTCCCTCGACCCAGCGTTTGCGGGTGACGGGGCGCCCGTCGAGCAGGGGAAGCAGATGCGGCGCGATCGCCGTGTAGTAGGCGATGATCTCGCCCTTGGTGGTGCCGGTCTCGGGATAGACCACCTTGTCGAGGTTCGTGATGCGCAGCCGGCGGCCGTCGATCTGCACGTTCTGCGCCTCCGGAACCATGACGCCCAGCGTAGTCAAGGACTGGCCGTGAACCGGGCGGCTGGTGTTCACTGGGGGCATGAGAACGATCTGGAAGGGCGCGCTGACCTTCGGGCTGGTGAACGTCCCGGTCAAGGTGTATTCCGCGACGGAGGACCACGACGTCCCGCTGCACCAGGTGCACGAGAAGGACGGCGGGCGCATCCGGTATCAGCGCACCTGCGAGGTGTGCGGCGAGACCGTGGCGTATGCCGACATCGACCGCGCGTACGTCGACGAAGGTCAGACGGTCGTGCTCACGAAGGACGACCTCGCGGCGCTCCCGTCGGAGAAGAGCCGCGAGATCGACGTGGTCGAGTTCGTGCCCTCCGACCAGGTCGACCTGCTGACGCTCGACAAGCCGTACTACCTCGAGCCCGACTCGAAGTCGCCGAAGGCGTACGTGCTGCTGCGCAAGACGCTCGAGCAGACCGACCGCACGGCGATCGTCCGGTTCACGCTGCGCCAGAAGACGCGGCTCGCGGCGCTGCGGGTGCGCGGCAAGGTGCTCGTGCTGCAGACGCTGCTCTGGGCCGACGAGGTGCGCGAGGCGGCGTTCCCGTCGCTGGATGAGGACGTGCGGATCTCGAAGAAGGAACTCGACCTGTCGGCATCCCTCGTCGACAGCTATTCGGCCGACTTCGACCCCGAGTCGTTCGTCGACGAGTACCAGAAGGAGCTGCGCACGCTGATCGACGCCAAGATCGACGCCGGCGACACCTTCGACGTCTCCGAGACGTTCGGCGAAGGCGAGGGCGACGCGAAGAGCGGCGAGGTCATCGACCTGATGGAGGCGCTGCGCGCCAGCGTCGCGCGCACGAAGGCCGCGCGGTCGGAGTCGTCGGACGAGAAGAAGACCACGAAGAAGGCTCCGAGCAAGAAGAAGGCCGGCTGAGGTCAGCCGGCCCTGCTCTGAGCGTGCGCGGCGGTCAGTGCTTGCCGTCGCCGTCGAGGTCGGGGGCGCGGTCGAACACCTCGGCGTCGAGCGTGAGCTCCTGCGCCTCGATCGCGTCGGTCTCGCCCTCACCGGCCGCGGCGGCCTTCTTCGCCTTGTGGCGCTCGGAGAGGTAGTGCCAGAGCGTGACGAGCGCGGTGCCGCCGACGGCGGCGAGCAGGATCAGGTCGATGTAGCTCTCGACGAACTCGGCCACCGGGGGGATGAAGCCGATGGCGTAGCCGAACATCGTGAGGCCGAAGCCCCAGAGGATCGCGCCGATCAGGTTGTACAGCGTGTAGCGGCGCCACGGCATGTGACCGACGCCGGCGGCGACCGGGGCGAAGGTGCGGACGATCGGCACGAAGCGGGCGAGGATGACGGTGATGCCGCCGAAGCGCTCGAAGAAGGCGTTCGTGCGCTCGACGTTCTTCTTGCTGAAGAGACCCGACTCCTTGCGCTCGAAGACCGCCGGGCCGCCCTTGTGGCCGATCAGATAGCCGACTTCACCGCCGACGAACGCGGAGAGTCCGATGAGCAGGGCGACGATCCAGACGTTGAGGCCGAAGACACCGTGCTCGGAGCCGGCGATCGGGTGCGACAGAAGTCCGGAGATCACCAGCAGTGTGTCGCCGGGGAGCAGGAAGCCGACGAGGAGTCCGGTCTCGGCGAAGACGATGAAGCACACCACGAGCAGCGCCCACGGGCCGGCCGATCCGATGATGGTGGCGGGGTCGAGCCAGGGGATGAGGGCGGCGTGATGCATGGAGTTCCCGTCGTAGTGCGCAGTGCGGCGGTCAAGTCGTCGGCCGCACGGCATGCGACTGATCGGTGCGGAAGGTGGGACTTGAACCCACACGCCCTAGGGCACAGGAACCTAAATCCTGCGTGTCTGCCAATTTCACCACTCCCGCGCGGTGAAAAACAGTCTACTGATCGGGGGATCGTGCATTGCTGGGGATCCGCCCGCAGCAGCGGTTCGGGGCTGTGGATAACTCCGACGGCGACGGCGGCATTCTTGCGAGGATGCTCGGGTGATCCCTCCTTCCATCGTTGTCGCCGAGCGCGTGCGGCAGCGACTCCGAGGGGAGGGGATGGATCCGACCCTGGATGCGGAGGGCGCGCGAGCCGTCGCGGTGGGGGAGGTGCGGCGGTTCAATGACGTCGCTCTCGCGCGCGGCGAGGCGATGATCGATGATGAGCCGGGGTGCGTGCGCGATGTGCTGGCGGCGGTGACGGGTTTCGGCGCGCTGCAGCCGTTGCTCGACGACCCGGAGGTCGAGGAGATCTGGCTCAACGGTCCGGCCAGCATCCATGTCGCGCGGGCCGGGGTGTCGGAACGGATCGGTCTGCAGCTGAGCGAGTCGATGCTGCGCGACCTCGTCGAGCGGATGCTGCAGTCGACGGGTCGCCGTGTCGACATCGGTCAGCCCTTCGTCGATGCGTCGCTTCCGGACGGTTCGCGGCTGCACGTGGCGATCGCGGACGTCGTGCGCGGCTCGTGGTCGGTCAACATCCGCAAGTTCCTGCCCCGGTATCGGTCGCTCGATGCGCTGGTGGGCCAGGGAGCGCTCAGTCCTGACCTTGCGGCGATGCTGCGGCGCGCGATGGAGGACGGCCGGAGCGTCATCGTCTCCGGCGCGACGCATGCGGGCAAGACCACGTTGCTCGGAGCACTGCTCGACTCGTGTTCCGAGCGTCAGCGCATCGTGACGGTCGAGGAGACCTTCGAGATCGCCGTCGAGGGTCCAGACGTCGTCTCCCTGCAGGGACGACAGGCGAGTCTCGAGGGTACCGGCGAGATCACGCTGCGGCGACTCGTCAAGGAGGCGCTCAGGATGCGTCCGGACCGGATCGTCGTGGGGGAGGTGCGCGACGCAGAGGCACTCGACCTCGTCCTGGCACTGAACACCGGAGTACCCGGGGCGGCGACCGTGCATGCCAACTCCGCAGTGGAGGCGCTCGACAAGCTCACGCTGCTCCCGCTGCTCGCCGGACGCAACATCGATCGCTCCTTCATCGTGCCTGCTCTCGCGGCTTCCATCGACCTGGTGGTGCACTGCGTCCGCGACGACGACGGCGTGCGGCGGGTCCACGAGGTCATCGCGCCGACAGGCGAGATCGATGCCGGGCAGATCGTGACCCGATCCGTGTACGAGCACAGGGTGGCGGCGACCCCCGGTCGGCGCGGCGACCTCCGGCGGATCGGGACGTCGCGATGACCGCTCTGCTGGGTGCGACGTTGGCTGCGGGGCTGCTCTTGTGCGCAGCGCCGTGGCTGTGGCCGCCGCGAGCCGAGGGGGAGGCCACCCGGCGAGCAGGGCTCCTCTCACGGATGCTGGCCGAGGCGGGACTCGCGGCTGTACGGCCGCGCGTGCTGGTCGTGGTCATGGCTGCGCTCGCGCTCGCCGCGGCATCCGTCGTCTGGCTCGCCTCCGCGATACCGGCGCTGGCCGTTCTGGCGGCCATGGCGGCGGCCGCTTCGCCCATCGTGTTTCTCCGCTCGCGGCGCGTACGTCTGCGCCGGCTGCGTCGGCAGCTCTGGCCCGACATCTGCGATCTGCTGATCGCGTCGATCCGGGTCGGACTCTCCCTTCCGGATGCGGTCGCCGGTCTCTCTGAATCCGCGCCGTCGATGATGCGGCCGGCGTTCGCGGTTTTCGCCCAGGACCTGCGTGTGACGGGCCGCTTCGAAGCGAGCCTCGACCGGCTCAAGCGCTCGCTCGCCGATCCCATAGCCGACCGCATCATCGAGACCCTGCGCATGGCTCGCCAGGTCGGCGGCACCGAACTCAGCGGAGTCCTGCGAGCGCTGTCGGTCTCGGTACGCGCGGATGCCGCGTTGCGTGGTGAGGTGGAAGCCAGACAGTCGTGGATTCGCGGGGCGGCCGTGCTCGGGTCGATCGCACCGTGGGCGATCCTCGGGCTGCTCGTGCTCCGTCCGGAGGGGGCGGTGGCGTACGGGACACCGGAGGGCGTGTTGGTGATCTGCGCGGGGGCCGGGGTCTCCCTGGTCGCCTATCGGATCATGATCCGCATCGGGCGGCTGCCCGAGCCCGGGCGGTGGTTCGGATGAACTCTGCCTCCGCAGTCGCCTTCGCGGTGCTCACCGGGGGGACGATGGGCGGCGGGCTGATCTTGTTGCTCGCTGCGCTTCCTCGATGGTCGGCCGTTCCGCTGGCACGCAGGATCGCCCCGTATCTGCGCGACGTCGTGGCGGAGGAGGATCTGCCTGCGGGCGCGCGCCCACGCCAGGGGATTCTGCCGGCGGGTGATCATCGGCTGTGGACGAGAGCTCAAGGGCTGTTCGGGCGAGCTCTCGGCGGAAGCGACGCTCTACGTCTCCGACTCGCCCAGTCCGGGTCGGCCATCGAGCAGAGCGCGTTCCGCGGTCGCCAGCTCGGATGGGTGCTCGCCGGGATCGCGGCGGGCGCCCTCGTCCTGATCGCAGCTGCCGTCTGGGGCCGCATGAGTCCACCGATCGCTCTCGCGCCGGCTCTCCTGGGCGCGGCCGCCGGCGTCGGGTACGACATGCTGCTCACCGCACTTGTGCGGTCTCGACGTCGACGACTCACCGACGAGCTTCCGACCACCCTCGAGTTCCTCGCCCTGTGCTTGTCTGCGGGGGAGGGATTCCTCGATTCGCTCCGACGTGTCGCTGCTGTCGGATCCGGCGAGATGACCTCCGAGTTCCGCCGAGTCGTTCTCGCGGCGGGTACCGGCTCGTCGCTCGCCGATGCGCTCGCCGAGATGTCCCGCCGCCTCGAGCTCCCTGGACTCACCCGAGCCATCGACCAGGTGATCGCGGCGCTGGAGCACGGAGCGCCGCTCGCCTCGGTCCTTCACGCCCAGGCAGGCGACGCCCGAGAAGACGCGAAGCGCGTCCTGATCGAGCAGGCTGGCCGGAAGGAGATCCTGATGCTCCTCCCGCTCGTGTTCCTGATCCTGCCGCTGTCCGTGCTCTTCGCGATCTACCCCGGGCTCTTCATTCTTCGACTCGGCATCGGCTGAGCGCCCACCGAAAGGACGACCGACATGAACACGACTCGAGAGCTCTGCGGAGACCTCCCGGTCCCGGAACCCGACTCGATGCTGCGCGACGAGCGAGGAGACGTACCTGGCTGGGTGCTGGTGACACTCATGACGGCCGGACTCGTGGTGCTCATCTGGGCTGTTGCAGGGCCGGCGCTGAGCACGCTGTTCGAGCAGGCCATCCAGCGCGTGTCCGGTCTCTGACCGGCCCGGACAATGGCCGTCATCCCACGTCGCGGCATCTCGGATGACCGAGGATCGAGCCCCGTCGAGTTCGTCATGGTCGGCACTCTGCTGACGCTCTTGACCCTGGGCGTCCTGCAGCTCGCGCTCGCCGTGTATGTGCGTAACGTCGTGCATGACGCCGCTGTAGAGGGGGCGTACCACGCGGCGCTCGCAGACACCGAGCTCGCCGAGGGGGCCGTCGTCACGCGACGGAGCATCACGCGCGCGGTGGGCGAGGCGTACGCGCAGGATGTGGTCGTCGGACGCGCGACGACGCTCGGACGACCGATGATCGAGGTGCGCGTGCGCACGACGCTGCCGGTCATCGGACTCCTCGGCATCCCCTTCGCGCTCGAGGTCGAGGCGCATGCGCCGGAGGAGTCCTTCGATGACGGATGACGACGGCTCGGCTGCCCTCGAATTCATCACGGTCGGGGTCATCCTGCTCGTGCCGCTCGTGTACCTCATCATCGCGCTCGGAACGATCCAGGAGCAGACCCTCGGCGTCGACGCTGCTGCCCGTCACGTCGCACGGGCGCTGGCCACGGCGCCGGACGCGAAGGTGGCCGCAGCCCAGGGTGATCGAGTGCTCGCGGACATCGCCGAGCAGTACGGCCTCGACGCCGACGTGACCGAGGTGTCGATGTCGTGCGCGCCCGTCGGGGTCGAATGCCCCTCAGCAGGTGCGGTGGTCACCATCACGGTCACCACCAGGGTCACGCTGCCGCTGATCCCGGCCCTGTTCGGAGGGGACGACGCCGCATCGGTCGGGGTCGAGGGGACCGCCGTCCAGAAGATCTCGCGCCTGTGGGGCACAGGATGACGCCTCCTGACGAGGACGGGAGCGTGATCCTGCTCACCCTGGGGTACGCGCTGCTCGCCATCGCGCTGATCCTCGTGAGCGTGTGCGCCACGGACCTCTACATCGCGCAGAAACGCCTGGATGCGCTCGCCGACGCGGCCGCGCTCGCCGGAGCCGACGGATTCACGGTCGTGGTCGAGGGGAACGCAGTGCGCGCCGACCTCACGGATGACGCCGTGCGCACGGAGGCGGAGGCGCTGCTGCGTCAGCTGCCCGGCGACGCGGTACTGGTCTCCGCGGAATCACCGGACGGGTCGTCGGCACGGGTGCGGCTCTCGGCCGACTGGCATCCGCCCCTCGTCTCCCTGTTCGTGCCTGAAGGAGTGCGACTCGACGCGACGGGCACGAGCCGCACCGCGTTGCACTGACATTCGTGCGATGACGCCTCTCAGACCGTAAGGCGATCCCGCAGCCGCCGGACCCGCCCCTCGAACCCCGTGGGCACCTGCGCCGGGAGGGCGTCGATGGGCCACCATCGCACATCCTCCGACTCCGCACTCACCACGAGTGCGGCATCCTCGTCGGCCACGACCGCCATTCCGATGTCGAGGTGTGAGGCGCAGCGACCGAAGGACGAAGACAGCGCATGATGATCGAGGTCGTACACGAGCGGTTCGGTGAGAGCAGGCACCACCACGCCGGTCTCCTCCCGCAGCTCGCGCAGAGCCGCATCCGCGATCGACGCATCGCCGGGCTCGAGATGCCCACCTGGTTGCACCCAGAACCGCCCCTTGCCGTGGAAGACGAGGAGCGTGCGGGTGAGCGACCGGTCGAACACGAGCGCCGACGCCGTCGCATGGTGCGGGCCGTCGTCGCGGGAGACCGGGCCGAGATCGTCGGCGAAGAAAGTCGAGAAGTCAGCACGGGCCGCGCGCTCACGCTCGGTGGTCACGGCGGCGCCGACGACGAGTCGGCGCACGTCCGCGCCGAGCGAGGTCACGAGGAATCCTTCGTGGTGCGCGGCACGAACCGGGGGATCCAGCGGATGAACCCGAGGGCGCCCACCAGGCCGACCACGCCCATCGTGGCCGCCGCGACCGGAAGGGAGGCGATCGCGATGATGCCGGAGACCAGCAGAGGAGCGACCGCGCCGCCGGCATCCGTCAGCGTGCGCCAGGAGCCGAGGAACGCCGCCGGCTCGCTCTTCGGGGCGACGTCGGCGCCGAGAGTGAGCAGGATGCCGCTCGACAACCCATTGCCGACGCCGAGCACCGCCGCGAACATGCCGAACCACAGCACGGCCGCATCGAGATCATGGGTGAACGACAGGGCGAGGAATCCCGCGCCCATCAGCACCATCGCGGGCATCGCCGCCCACAGCCTGCCGAAGCGGTCCATCACCTGGCCGCTCGCGTAGAACAGGGCGAAGTCGATCGCACCCGAGATGCCGACGACGAGGGCGATCGTGGAGGCATCCAGGCCCAGCGACAGGCCCCACAGCGGAAGCACGACCTGACGCGCGGACCGGACGGCCGACAGCGATGCTGCCGCGAGCCCGAGGCGGCCGAGCACACTGCGCTGCTGCCACATCGTGCGGAAGATGCCGGTGCGCTCGACCGTCGGGATCGACCCGGTCACGACCTCACCCGAGTCGTCGGAGAGAGAGGCAGTGCGCACCGCGGTGGTCGGCGGGATCGTCTTCTCGGGATCCGGGCCGAGCAGCACCAGCAGCACCATCACGACGAGGCAGCCGAGGAAGAACCAGATCGCGGCGGACTCCGACCCGAACAGCTGCAGAAGTCCGGCCGCCACGAACGGGCCGATGAAGATGCCGAGACGGAAGCTGCCGCCGAGCAGCGAGAGCGCTCTGGCACGGAACGCGATCGGCACCCGAGTGGTCATGAAGGCGTGGCGCGCGAGCCCGAAGGCGGCCGCGCAGAAGCCCAGCAGGAAGACCGACGCAGCGAGCACGGCCAACGACGGGGCGAGCACCATCCCGACGCCGGCAGCGATCGCGATCACGCCGGCGATCACCATCGTGACCCGCTCGCCGATGCGGGCTACCGCCCAGCCCGCCGGCAGGTTGCCGCACAGCTGACCGACGACCAGTGCGGAGGCCACGAGCGCCGCGAATGCGACATCCGCGCCCATCGCCGACGCGATCACCGGGATCAGCGGGATGACGGCGCCCTCGCCGAGGGAGAAGAGGACCGTGGGGAGATACACCATCGGTCCGAATCGCCTCAGGACCGTGGATGCGCTGCTCACTCGTTTCACGCTACTCCCGTTCCCGGGCCGTCGCCGTCCGCGCAGGCGGCACGGTACGCTGGAGCCGACATGCTCGAACTCGATCTCTCCGCCGACATCCAGGCCCTGCGACTCACCTACGGTGACATCCGCGAGGTGCTCGATGTCGAGACCATCCGCTCCGACATCGCCCGCCTCAGCGAGGAAGCCGGCGCGCCGGACCTCTGGGACGACCCCGAACGCGCCCAGAAGGTGACCAGCGCGCTGAGCCACCGGCAGTCGGCGCTCGCCCGGGTCGAGGGGATCGGTCGTCGGCTCGACGACCTCGAGGTGCTCGTCGACCTCGCGAACGAGATGGGTGACGAGGACTCCGCCGTCGAGGCCCGCGCCGAGCTCAACGCGCTCACCGAGATCATCAACCAGCTCGAAGTGCAGACGCTGATGGACGGCGAGTACGACGAGCGGTCCGCGATCATCACCATCCGCTCCGGTGCCGGCGGCGACGACGCCACCGACTTCGCCGAGATGCTGATGCGCATGTACCTGCGCTGGGCCGAGCGTCACAAGTACCCCGTGAAGGTGCTCGACACCTCCTACGCCGAGGGTGCGGGCATCAAGTCCGCGACCTTCGAGATCGACGCCCCCTATGCCTTCGGCACCGTGTCGGTCGAGGCCGGCACGCACCGTCTGGCCAGGATCAGCCCCTTCGGCTCGGCCGACAAGCGCCAGACCTCGTTCGCCGCGGTCGAGGTCATCCCGCTCATGGAGGAGGCGACCGAGGTCGACATCCCCGAGAGCGACATCCGCGTCGACGTCTTCCGCTCGTCCGGCCCCGGTGGCCAGTCGGTCAACACCACCGACTCCGCCGTGCGCCTCACGCACCTTCCGACCGGCATCGTCGTGTCGATGCAGAACGAGAAGTCGCAGATCCAGAACCGTGCTGCCGCGATGCGCGTGCTGCAGACCCGCCTCCTGCTGCTGCAGAAGGAGGAGGAGGCTGCGAAGAAGAAGGAGCTCGCCGGGAACATCACCGCGAGCTGGGGCGACCAGATGCGCTCGTACTTCCTCTACGGCCAGCAGCTCGTCAAGGACCTGCGCACCGGACACGAGTCCGGCAACCCGGCCGCCGTGTTCGACGGCGACCTCGACGGGTTCATCTCGGCCGGCATCCGCTGGCGCAAGCGCAAGGAAGAGGACTGAGCTCAGCGCTCTGACCTCAGCGCTCTGAGCGCGTTCCGAGTTCGCGCCTCGTTCAGCTCAGCGGGCGGCGCCCTCGAGCGTGCCGGTGATCTCCTCGTAGCTCACCGCGATGCACTGGATCGCCCGGTCGTTCCACCGATTCCACGAGGCCTCGGTCGGCACGAACCAGTAGTTGTCGAGCTCGGACTCCTCGTACGGCACCCCGATGAACGTCGCAAAGCCCGCGTCGCACTTCTCCGTGGCGAGCCTCTGGAGTTCGTCGTCACCCGGGAAATCGCCGTCCGGCGCGTCGAAGATGAGGTAGACCTCGTCGGTGTGCGGCTGGTCGCAGGGCACGATCGGGAGCTCGTAGATCTCGTCATCCCACTCGATCAGCGGCAGGCAGTGCCCGACCTCGAGGTCGCCGATCGGCACCGTCTCGGTGCCTTCGGGAAGCCCGCCGTCCGCGCCCGGATCCTCGGACTCCTCGGCGGAGGCCGACGGCGACGGAGTGGGGGAGGCGAGCCCGGTCATGCCGAGCGAGAGCAGCCCGACGCCGATCGCGAGCACCGAGCCGACGACGCCGACCGCCAGACCCGTGATGCCCGGCCACTTCGTCCCCGGAAGGAAGAGCGAGACGAGCGAGGCGACGAAGCCCGCGCCCAGCAGCACCCAGCCGACGACGGAGATCACCGGGATGCACGACAGGATGACGCCGACGACGACCACCGCGAGTCCGATGATGCCGAGGATCGACGCCCGGGTCTTCGGCTGCGCGGGAGTGAACTGACCAGGGTACGCGCCGGGCTGGCCCGACCATGGATACGGGTTCTGCGCGATCGCCGACGGGGCGTCAGCACGCGGATACGGGTCGGCGCCGGCATCCGCTGCCGGGCTCGGCGCCTGCCACACGTGCGGAGCGACGAAGGGCTGCTCGACCGGCGCGGAGGCGGCTGCGCCCTGTGCTGCCGAGGCCTGCACCGGCGCGGCAGAGGCCGGCACCGGTGCAGACTCGGCCTGCGGGGCGGGAGGGGCGGACTCGACGGTGTGCTGCGTCCACCCCGAGCCGTCCCACCAGCGTTGACGGCCCGAGCCGTCGTCGTACCACCCCGCCGGGGTCGTCATCGCTCCTGCCCGCTGTTCGGGATCAGCCGGCGGACGGCGTGATCGAGATGCGCGCGACCTCTTCGAGGAGCTCGTCGGTGAAGATGATCTCGTACGACTCGCTCTGCGCGACATCGAACGTGATGGTGCCGGTGATGGTGTCGCCGGCCGCGAGCTCCTCGGCGACGATCCCGTCGACGTAGTAGTCGTAGGTGCCCTCTGCGCCCTCGGCGGTCTCGATCGAGAAGTAGAAGGGGTTCACGTAGCTCGTGCCGGAGATGCCCTCGAAGGTGACATCGAGGATGACGTAGCCGCCGTTGGTCGACTCGATGCTCGAGCCGTCGGTGGTCGCCCACTTCGCCGAGTTGATCGTGACCTCGCTCGTGCCCGAGAGCTGCTCGATCGTCACGGGAGCACCGAGCTCGCCTTCGACGACCTCAGGGGTGTCGGTGCCGTCTTCGGTGCCACTGGACGGGGAGTCCGTCGGCAGGTCGTCGACGGCGTCGGCGACGCTCGCGACCGCGAACACGATCGCGACGATGACCGCGATGATCGTGCCAACGACGGACAGGATGAGCCCGGTGATGCCCGGCCACTTCTTGCCCTTCAGGAAGAGCGAGATCAGCGACACGATGAAGCCCGCGGCGAGCAGGATCCAGCCGAACACGAAGGTGACCGGGATGCAGGCGAGCAGCGTGCCGAGGGCGGCGAGACCGAGGCCGACGATGCCGACGATCGAGATGCCGGCCGGGGCTGCGGGTGCCGCAGCGCCGTAGGCGGGCGGGTAGCCGCCGGGCGCGCCGTAGTTCTGCCCGGCGGGAGCGTACGCCGCAGCGCCGGGGTAGCTGGGAGCGGCTGCCGGATATCCGGGAGCCGTCGGGTACGCCCCGGGCTGCGCGGGCGCTGCGCCAGGGTAGGAGGGAGCGGCGCCAGGGTAGGAGGGCGCTGCGGCGGGGTAAGAGGGGGCGGCATTCGCGTAGGGCGGCACGTCGCCGTCGAGCGGCGCCGTCGGACCGGTGCCTCCCGGGGCGACGAAGTCCTGCTGCGGGGCGGACTCGACGGCGGAGTCGGCAGGCGTGGCCGCCGGGGACTCTGAGGCCGCCCACGCGGGTGCGGCGTCGGGGGCTGCGACGTCTTCGGCGGGTGTCTGCGACGCGCTCTGCCCGACCGTGTCGTCTGCGGCATCCGTCGGTGCCGGGGTGTTCCAGGACTGGCTCTCCACCGCGGCCACGGACTGGATCGAATCGGCGGTCTCAGCCTCCGCGGCCGACCCCGTCGACGTCTCGGCCGATGCCCGGTCGTGGGTGGCATCCAGATCGTCCTCGGTGGAGGATGCTTCCGCAGCAGCATCTGCGGCGGTCGCCTCGACGGCGGACTCTGCTGCCGGGGCCTCCGCGACGGGTGCGAAGTGCTCCGTCCACTGCGTGCCGTCCCACCAGCGCTGGCGCCCGGATCCGTCGTCGTACCAGCCTGCAGGCGTCGTCATGGTGTTCCCCTCGAAGTCGTGGTCCACGCAGACGGCATGGATCGGCATCTCCATGTATATCAGTGGAGGCAGACGCTCAGGGAGTGCCCGGGGTGTCGCTCGCGGGCACACGACACGGCGCGCTTAGGCTCGAACAGCCATGATTCGGTTCGAGAACGTCACGAAACGCTACCGCGGGACCGCGAGGCCCGCGCTGTCCGGTGTCGACTTCGAAGTGCAGCGCGGGGAGTTCGTCTTCCTCGTCGGTGCCTCGGGGTCCGGCAAATCGTCCTGCCTGCGGCTCATCCTGAGGGAGGACGTGCCGACGACAGGTCGCGTCGCCGTGCTCGGACGTGATCTTCGCTCGCTCGCGAACCGCAAGGTGCCGTACTTCCGGCGCCACATCGGATCCGTCTTCCAGGACTTCCGCCTGCTCCCGTCGAAGACGGTCTACCAGAACGTGGCGTTCACGCTGCAGGTGACCGGCTCCTCCCGCGGCTTCATCCAGCAGGCGGTGCCGGAGGCTCTCGCCCTCGTCGGACTCGACGGCAAGCAGAAGCGGATGCCGCACGAGCTCTCCGGTGGAGAGCAGCAGCGCGTCGCGATCGCCAGGGCGCTCGTCAACCGCCCCCAGGTGCTGCTCGCCGACGAGCCGACCGGAAACCTCGACCCCGCCACCTCGGTCGACATCATGCAGCTGCTCGCGCGCATTAACGCCGGAGGCACGACTGTGCTCATGGCCACTCACGAGGCGGCGTTCGTCGACCAGATGCAGCGTCGGGTCATCGAGCTCCGTGACGGCGAGATGGTGCGTGACGAGGTGCACGGCGGATACGGCGACACCTCCAACATCCCTCGACTCGTGCCGGAGGAGGTGCGAGGCGCGGCGGCCGCCGCAGCCCTCACCGCGGTCCAGGAGGTGCAGCGCCAGACCTCCGACCTCTCGATCGTCCGGGCGGCCCTCGCCGAGGAGCTGAGTGCCCAGCGCAAGGCCGCAGCGGCGTCGTCCGACGCCGTGCCGACGGCATCCGAGACTCCCGAGGCGCAGGCCGCACCGCTCGAGGAGCCGGTCGTCGAGCAGCCGGTCGTCGAGCAGGTCGCTGCGCGGATGCCCGGTGAGACGACCCCCGTCGCTCCCGCCGGTCCGCGCACGCACCCGATCGTGCTTCCCGAGGTCGACGTCGCCGAACTCGGGGTGGCCGATCGACTCGGCCTCTCTGATGACGGCGCAGAGGAAGTGGGCCCGACCTCATGAGAATCGGACTCATCCTCACCGAGGTCCTCGGCGGCCTGCGGCGCAACATCTCGATGGTGATCTCCGTCGTCCTGGTGACCTTCGTCTCGCTGACCTTCGTCGGCGCAGCCATCCTCATGCAGGCGCAGATCGGCACGATGCGCGGTTACTGGACCGAGCGGGCGCAGGTCGCGGTCTACATGTGCTCGGACATCTCCGAGCAGGACACCTGTGTCGACGGCGGTGCCTCTGAGGACCAGGTGAATGCCGTCCGCGACCAGCTGGAGGGCGAGGCGCTCGCGCCGCTCATCAGCGAAGTCACCTTCGACTCGAAGGAAGACACCTACGCCAAGCTGGTCGACCAGCTGGGCGAGGACCAGGCCAGCGTGATCACGCCGGACCAGGCGTTCGAGGTGTTCTTCGTGACGATGAAGGACCCTGGGCAATCCCAGGTCATCGCGGAGGCGTTCAACGGCGTCGCCGGGGTCGAGCAGGTCCAGGACCAGCTGCAGTACCTCGAACCCCTCTTCTCGGCCCTCACCGTCGCGACGTACATCGCCGTTGGGATCGCCGTGCTCATGCTCATCGCCGCCATCCTGCTGATCGGCACGACCATCCGGCTATCCGCGTATGCGCGGCGCAAGGAGATCGGGATCATGCGTCTGGTCGGCGCCTCGAACCGCTTCATCCAAACGCCGTTCGTGCTGGAGGGCGTCTTCGCCGCATTCCTCGGGTCCGTCCTGGCGAGTGCCGCCGTGGTCGCAGGTGTGCACTTCGGTGTCGACGGCTACCTGCGAGGGCGCGTCCCGTTCATCACGACCTGGGTCTCGATGAGGGACGCCGCGATCGTGGTGCCGGTCCTGATCGGCATCGGCGTGGTGCTCGCCGCGCTCTCGGCAGGCTTCGCGATCCGTCGCTGGCTGCGCACGTGAGCCGCCCGTCGGTATAGACTGACAGGCTGTCGTGCGCCCGCCACCGGGCTCTGGAGCCACTGCACGGCACGGATCAGGAGAGAATCATGCCCAGGGAACGCGGGGAGAAGGTCATCGCGACCAATCGTCGCGCACGTCACGACTACAACATCGAGAAGTCGTACGAGGCGGGGATGGTGCTCACCGGCACCGAGGTGAAGTCGCTGCGCCAGGGGCGCGCGAATCTGAGCGACGGCTACGCGTTCGTCAAGGGCAACGAGGTGTTCCTCGACTCCGTGCACATCCCGGAGTACTCGCAGGGCCACTGGACCAACCACTCGGCCAAGCGCGTCCGCAAGCTGCTGCTGCACCGCGAGGAGATCGCGAAGCTGCAGCATGCCGTCTCGGCCGGTGGCTACACGCTGATCCCGCTCAAGCTGTACTTCTCCGACGGTCGGGCCAAGGTCGAGATCGCTCTCGCCAAGGGCAAGCGCGAGTTCGACAAGCGCCAGACGCTGCGCGAGCGTCAGGACACCCGCGAGGCCGAGCGCGCGATGCGCCTGCGCAACCGCGTCGGCGAGTGATCAGCTCTCGGTAGCGAACCCGAAGACGCGGCCGAGGAACGAGTACTCGCGCTCGAGCGCATCCACGATCGTCTCCTTCGCACGGAACCCGTGTCCCTCACCCGGGTAGAGGACGTACTCGTGATCGATCCCGCGCGCAGCCAGTGCGTCGCGGATGGCCTCCGACTGCGACGGCGGCACCACCCGGTCATCCGCTCCCTGCATCAGCAGCACCGGCACATCGATCCGGTCCGCATGGGTCAGGGGAGAGCGGTCGACGTAGAGATCCTCGGCCTCCGGCAGCGGGCCGACGAGACCGTCGATGTAATGCGCCTCGAAGTCGGGGGAGTGCGCGGTCAGCATCCGCAGGTCGGCCACGCCGTAGCGGCTGATGCCCGCCGCGAACGTGCCGCCTCGGACGAGGGCGGACAGCACCGTCCAGCCGCCGGCAGATCCGCCGCGGATCGCGATGCGGTGAGGATCCGCGAGGCCGGCCTCGGCGAGGCCGCGGGCGGCGGCGATGACATCGTCGACGTCCACGACGCCCCATGCCCCGTCGAGGCGCTCACGATAGGCGCGTCCGTAGCCGGTGGAGCCGCCGTAGTTCACGTCGAGCACGCCGATGCCCCGGCTCGTCCAGAACGCGATGGCGGCCGATGCGGCTCCCGTGACGTGCGCGGTGGGACCGCCGTGCACCCACACGATGTAGGGCGCGAGCTCGCCCTCGGGTGCCGACGTCGTCGGGTTCGCCGGGGAGTACACGAAGGCGTGCACGTCGCCGTGCGCTCCCTTCACGACCAGTGAGGAGGCTGCGGGCATCCAGTCGGGGTCGACGGGCTCGGCACCGGTGATCGCCGTGACCTCACCCGAGTCCACGTCGACGCACCACACGCCAGGCGATGTCGTCGAGCTGTTCCCGGAGAGCAGCACCCGGGTGCCTGAGACGTCGTCGACGCTGACATGTCCGTCGGCGGGGAGCTCGAGCACCCGGGCGGCACCGTCGTGATCGAGGAGGACGACCTCGTCGCGTCCTTCGGTCCGCACGGCGACGAGACGCCCGTCATCGAGCGGCCGGTACCAGCGGTTGCCCAGCACCCAGAGCCCGTATCCGGTGTCGGCGTCGACGTCGTCGTCACCCACGGGCTCCGCCGGCCCGAGCGCTCGGAGATTCTCGATGCGCTGACGGTGCAGCGTCCAGCGACGGGAGGGATCGTCGGCGTAGACGAGTTCCGTGTCATCCAGCCATTCGGGCTGCAGAGCCGCGCGGGCGGGCAGCTCGACGGCGGTCGCACCGTCCGAGAGCTTGAGGGCGGCATGTTGCCACGGCATCCGCCGTCCCGACCACTCGACCCAGGCGATGCGGGTACCGTCGGGGGAGAGGGCGGGATGCGCGTAGAACGACTCGCCCTCGACGACCACGTGCAGTCGAGAGGCGTCGTCGTGCGCCGAACCGTCGGTGGGGATCTCGATGATCGCCCGGCGGTGAGGGTCCTGCGTCAGGTCTTCCCTGACGGCGAACAGGCGGCCCTGCTGCAACCGCAGGCCGCCGTGGGCGGGGCCCGCGGGGGTCAGCGGGGCCGGTGTGCCGCCCCGCGGCATCCGATGCACGCGCTGATCTGAAGCGGCCACGAAGTAGAGAGTGCCGTCGTCGTCGGCTGTCCATGCCCCGCCGCCGTACTCGTGCACCCGCGAGCGAGCGCTCCAGGGGGCGGGAAGGATGTCGGCCCCGGTCGAGCTGCGCACGGTCAGGCGCCCGCCCTCGGAGGGGACGGATTCGCCCCACCAGATCTCCTCGCCGACGAATAGGGCGCCGTCGATCCGTGGTGCGGCGGTGGCGACAGTGGCGGGGGAGAAGGGAGAGGGCCAGGTACCGAACGGCGACGACATGCTCCGAGCCTATGGTGCCGACCGACGGCCCGCATCGGGCGGAGTGCGGACGACGGTGCCGCGCATGACGAAGGCTCCTCCTGTGCAGGAGGAGCCTTCGCGGGAGTCAGACGGCGCGCAGCACGGCCACGATCTTGCCGAGGATGACGGCTTCGTCACCCAGGATCGGCTCGAACG